>NZ_JBLUNY010000007.1:0-224370 GCF_048065335.1 Isoptericola maris
CGTCGTCGGCCCCGAGGGGACGCCCCAGGACCCCCAGGGCGTGCCCGTGTTCGCCTGGAAGGGCGAGTCGCTCGAGGAGTACTGGACCTGCACCGAGCAGATCCTCGTCTGGCCGGCCGGAGAAGGCCCCAACCTCATCCTGGACGACGGCGGCGACGCCACGATGCTGGTCCACCTCGGCCTGCAGTACGAGCGCGCGGGCGTCGTGCCGCCGAACACGCTGCCGGGCGAGCCCGACCACACCCAGGAGATGAACGTGGTGCGCGACCTGCTGCGCAGCGCGCTCGAGGCCGACCCGCTGCGCTGGACCGGCGTCGCCGAGCAGATCGGCGGCGTCACCGAGGAGACCACCACCGGCGTGCACCGCCTGTACCACCTGGCGGAGGCGGGCGAGCTGCTCTTCCCGGCGATCAACGTCAACGACTCGGTCACCAAGTCCAAGTTCGACAACAAGTACGGCATCCGTCACTCGCTGCCGGACGGCATCAACCGCGCCACCGACATTCTCATCGGCGGCAAGGTCGCCTTCGTCGCGGGCTACGGCGACGTCGGCAAGGGCGCCGCGGAGGCGTTCCGTGGCCAGGGTGCGCGCGTCGTCGTCTCCGAGGTCGACCCGATCTGTGCGCTGCAGGCCGCGATGGACGGCTTCCAGGTCGCTCGGCTCGAGGACGTCCTCGACCACGCGGACTTCTTCATCACCACCACCGGCAACTTCGGCGTCATCACCGCCGAGCACATGCTCGCGATGAAGGACAAGGCCGTGGTCGGCAACATCGGCCACTTCGACAACGAGATCGACATGGCGGGCCTGGCCGAGGTGCCCGGCGTGGTCAAGACCGAGATCAAGCCGCAGGTCCACGAGTGGACGATGCCGGCCGGCAGCGGCCCGGCCGGCGCGGACGGGCCGCGCGCCGAGCGGTCGATCATCGTGCTGTCCGAGGGGCGCCTGCTCAACCTCGGCAACGCCACCGGTCACCCGTCGTTCGTCATGTCCAACTCGTTCGCCAACCAGGTGATCGGCCAGCTCGAGCTGTTCGCGGACATGGCCCGCCCGGCCGAGGATCGGCAGTACGAGCGCCAGGTCTACCGACTGCCCAAGGTCCTGGACGAGAAGGTGGCGCGCCTGCACCTCGACGCGCTCGGCGTGCGCCTGACCGAGCTCAGCAAGGCCCAGGCCGACTACCTCGGCGTGCCTGTCGAGGGGCCGTTCAAGCCGGACCACTACCGCTACTGAGGTTCTCCACCGGGCTCCGCATTCAGAACGCCGTCAGGTACCGCTTCCGCACCGGAGGCGGTACCTGACGGCGTTCTCGAAGCGGACCGCATCGCCTGCGGCCGGGCGCTCACCCCTCCCAGCTGAAGCAGGTCCTGTTGAGCGACCCGCACGGATCGTGGCCGGGTTGCCCTCGATGGTGGCCGGTTCATCCTCGGCACCCGCAGCGCTGGGCGCGACCAGCCACTGCTCCTGGTCGGGTCTCACCATACGGGCGCAAAAAACCCCGAATATGTCCCGTTAGTAGCGTCTGTGGCAAGGCCACGCAAAAGGTGTGGACTGGAGAGGCCTACCCGGCGTCAGGGGATTTTCGCGGGGGTTGCGAGCCTGAGGTGGGATCCATCGCCGGTCCTGTCGCGGCCCAGCGGTCCCCTGTGCAGCACAGAGGGGAACGGGAATCGATGCGTGCAGGGTCTGAGGTGTCCGTCGTCGGCGCCGGAGTCATCGCGAAGTCCGTGGCGCTGGCACTCGCCCGGTCCGGCGCGCGAGTCGCGATCTTCGCGCCGACAGGCCTCGCCGCACGGAGCGCGAGCCGCGCGTCCGGTGCGATGCTCGGCGCCTTCGCGGAGTACACGAAGGACAAGGACACCCGCGCGGACCGTGCAGAAGGAGTGCTGCGTGAGGCCGCGGGCCTCCGCTGGCAGTCGTGGTACGACGAGCTGGCCGACGGGACGCCCGCAGCGGGACGGGTCCGCCGGGGGACGTTCATCGTGGCGTCGAACAACGGGCTCGCCGACGTCGACAACATCGAGTTCATCAAGAGCCGCGCCGACGCATCCGGGCAGCGCAGCGAGTGGATCGACGCCCGGGACGTGCCGGGGCTCGAGCCCCACCGGCTCTCCCGGCCGCTGAGGGTGCTGGCCCTGCCGGACGAGGGCTACATCGAGAGCGGGACCGTCCTGGCGGCCCTGGACGCCGCGCTCGAGCGGCATCCGTCGGTCCTCGTCGTCGACGACGCGGTGGAGTCGGTGTCCCTCTCCGGCCCGCGCCCCGTGGTGCGGACCCGCCGGGGCGAGGACCACCCCGCCGACCGCGTCGTCGTCGCGGCGGGTGCCGACACCTGCGGTCTCCTGCGCGACCTCGAGCTGGGGGGCACCCCGCTGCCGGCGATGCTCGGTGGTCGCGGCGCGAGCCTCGTCGTCGAGACCGACGTGCGGTTCGGTGGCGTGATCAGGACGCCCAACCGGGACTTCGCCTGCGGGACGCACGTGGTGCCCATGGCCGGGGGCCGGGCGTACCTCGGGGCCACCAACCGCTTGGAGACCAGCTCCTTCGACCGGCCGCAGCTCAGCCTCGGGGAGCTGCACTCCCTCAGCCACTCGCTCGCCAACGAGGTCAACGTGTGGCTCCGCACGGCGAGCGTGGTCGAGACGCGGGCGGGATACCGCCCGATCGCCTCCGACGGCTATCCGCTCTTCGGCCGGGCCGGCGGCTCCGACGTCTTCGTGGCGACAGCGACCTATCGCAACGGGATGCTCATGGCGCCCGAGATCGCGGACACCGTCGCCCGCGAGGTCCTCGGCCTGGAGGCGGTCCAGGACAACCCGTTCGCGCCGGAGGCGCGGGACGGGCTCTTCGCCGACCGGGACGTCACCGCGACGATGCTCGCCAGCCTCCGGCAGGTGGTCTCGTTCGTGCAGGAGCCGGACGGGAACCTGCCCTTCGACCGGGCGGCCGAGCTCGAGAGCCTGCTCGCTGCCTTCCTCAGCGCCGCGCTCGGGCTCGAGCACGGACGCGACGTGCTCGAGCGGTACGAGCGGCTGACGCGCCAGTACCCCATCAGCGAGGCGATGCCTCTGCTCATGTACGAGATCGCCGGTGCGGCGCGGCCTGCCGCCGCCGTGGCGGCGCACGGATGACGGGGCGACGCGAGGTCGTCGTGTTCGACCTGGACGGGACGCTCGTCGACAGCAGCGCGTCGATGAGGGCGGCCTTCGAGGCCGCGTTCGCCCGGGTGTCGGCGGGTCCCGCGCCGTTCGACGAGCTCGAGGCCCGGCAGGGCCGGCCGTTCGCCGACATCTGCCGCGAGCTGGGATGGCCGGCAGGGCTCGCCGAGGCGTTCACGGCGGAGAGCCGTGCCCGGGCTCACCAGGTGCGCCTCTTCCCGGGGGTCGAGGCGGTGCTCCGCGGGCTGGCGGCCGGCGGGACCCGGCTCGCCCTCCTTACCGGGAAGGACCGGCTGCGCACCGAGGAGCTGCTCGACCTGCTGGGGCTGAGCCAGCTCTTCCGCTGGCTCGTCTGCGGCGACGACCCGTTGCCCGGAAAACCGAGCCCTGACGGTCTCGCGCACCTGATGGCCGTGGGCGGCAGCGAGCCACCTCGCACCCTCTACGTCGGGGACTCGCCGGTGGACCACCTCTGTGCGCAGGCGGTCGAGGTCGACTTCCTGGGTGTCGAGTGGCCGGGGCAGCCCGTCCAGCTCTCGCCGGCGGCCGGGCTCGACATCGTCCGCGAGGCCTCGGGCCTCGCCCGAGCACTTCACCTGGAGGCGCCGTGCGCACCGTCCTGCTGATGAACGGACCCAACCTGGGGCGGCTGGGTGCCCGCCGCCCGGACGTCTACGGCACGACGACCCTCCCCGCGCTCGAGGACCGGCTGCGCGAGTGCGCGGCCCGGCTGGGCGTCGGGCTCGAGTGCTTCCAGTCCGACTCCGAGGCCGAGCTGATCCGGTTCGTCGACACCTGGCGGTCGGCGGACGGGCTGGTGCTCAACCCCGGCGCGCTCATGATGGCCGGCTGGAGCCTGCGGGACTGCCTCGAGGACTTCGCGGGGCTCAAGTACGAGGTCCACATCTCGCAGGTGTTCTCCCGGGAGTCGTTCCGCCACACCTCCGTGCTGGCCGACGTGATGGACGCGTTCATCGCAGGACTCGGGGTGGCGGGCTACGAGGCCGCGCTCTCCGACCTGGCGCGACGGCTCGACGAGGTGGCGCCGGGATGACGCCCGCCGCGACCCCCCTCCGCAAGGGCCTACCGGTGGCGGACGACCTCTTGGCCATCGACCTGGGCGCGACCAAGATCGCCCTCTGCCGCGGACCGGTGGACGGCGTCGTCGTCGAGCGTCCCCTTCCCCGGCTGGGGGACGCCCGGCGGGAGCTGTCCGCTCTTTCCGGCCTCCTCCGCTCGGGGTCGGCAGGCTTCCGGGGCACGCCGGTCGTGGTGGTCGCGCCCGCGGTGCGGGACGGCGTCGTCGGGTCGTGGCCGAACCGTCCGTACTGGGCAGGCTTGCCGCTGGCGGACCTGTTCGCGGAGGCGCTCGGGTCCGACGTCGTGCTCCTCGCCGACGGCGACGCGGCGGCGATCGCGGACGCTTACGCGGTCCCGGGCGCTGACACCGGTGGCGGCGAAGACGTCTGCCACGTCTCGCTGTACCTCGGCACCGGTGTGGCCGGCGGCATCGCCCGTGGCGGCCGGCCGCTGCGCCTCGGCCCCGTGAACCCGGAGCTCGGGCACATCGCCACGCGGCTCGACGGGCCGCCCTGCTCGTGCGGGGCCACGGGGTGCCTCCAGGCGGCCTGGACCGGGTTCGGTGACGGCACGACGACTGCCACGGCCTTCGCCGCCGAGCTCGCCCGGCACCTGCGGACCGTGTCGCGGATTTTTCCGGCGTGCGTCGTCAGTCTCGGCGGACGGTACGTCGACGCGAACCGGCGCGGAGCCGAGGAGCTCCTCGCCCAGGTCCGGGAACGGCTGCCGGACGACGACTGGACACCCCGCCTCCGCCTGTCGACCGCCGGGGCGCACGCGCCGCTCCGCGGCGGACTCTTCTACGCAGCCTGCCTCGGAGGACGACCGTGACACAGCACCCCACCCCCTACCGGATCGTCGTGGAGGGGATCGACGGGGTCGGCAAGACGACCCTCATCTCCGCTCTCCGGGACGCGCTCGCCACGCGGCGCAGCGTCCTGACCGGGACGATGGCTCCGATCACCCTCGATCTGTTCAAGGCGTACGGGCGCGACATGGCCGGCGACCCCCAGAAGTACTGGACGGAGGTCTCCCGCCGGACCAAGACGCAGGTCTTCCTCACGGAGGGCGTCGCCAGGGCGGAGTACCTGGCGCAGGAGCACGCGGCCTACGACGTGCTCGTGCACGACCGGTGGTGGCAGACGTTCCACGCCTACACGGAAGACCCGGCCGACTTCGACCACAGGTGCCGCTTCCTGAAGGACGCGCTGCCCCACGTGGACCTGGTCCTGTACCTCCGTGGCGACGTGGCGGCCTGCGCGGCCCGTCTCGTGGCCATGGACGACTGGCTCGTCCTCCAGACCGGCGAGGACCGGGTCGCCGACTTCCTCCAGGTGCTCCAGGACCGGTACGACGAGGTGTTCGCCGGAGACCCGGCCGTGATCACGATCGACGTCGCCGACCTCTCGCAGGACGCCGTCGCGGCGCTCGTCGTCGAGGAGGTGACCAGCCGGCTCCCGGCACGAAGGCCGTCGTCCCGCCCGCCAGGTGCCTACCCCACGACGCGGACCACCTTCGGGCACCCCTCGCCCGAGGCGCTGTGCGCCGTCGAGGGCGTCGACGGGGCCGGCAAGTCGACGCTCGTCCACGCGGTCGCCGCGAGCGCCCGGACGACCGTCGCTCGCCTGGCCTCCGCGAGCCTCAGGCTGTTCAAGAGCAGCGTCCCGGAGGCGCCGGACGGGTCGTCCGGCATCCGCGCGGCGTTCGAGGACGAGTTCCGCCACCAGACGTACCTCGTCGACGGTCTGGTCGGGCTCAGCTGCCTGGCCGAGGACACCGGGCCGTGGCTCTTCGACAGGTGGTTCCCGCTCTTCGCGATCTACCAGGACGCGATCACGACCGACCGGCCGTTCTTCGACTACCTGCTCTCCCGCTTCCCGACCCCCGCACACCTCTACTACCTCGACCTGGAGCCGGCCGACGCCCTCGCCCGGCTCCGGGACCGCGGGGACTGGATGCCCGCGACCCTGGGTGACGAGGGCACGCTCGACGTCCTGGCCGGCATGCGGGAGCGGCACCGTCCGCGGCTTCTCGCGGCGGGACCACGCGTCACGGTGCTGGACGCGCGGAGATCGCCCGACGACCTGGCCGAGGTGGTCGGTGCGGAGGTTCGTGGATGATCGCCCTCGTCGGGATGCCTGGCGCCGGCAAGACCACGGTCGGGCGGGAGCTCGGCCGGCGCACGTCGCTGGGCTTCGCCGACTCGGACGCGCTGGTCGACGAGAGGTTCGGCGACGTCCTGGGACGACGTCCGGGTGCGGCCGAGTGGCGCGCGTTCCGTGCCTGCGAGCGCACCGTCCTCACGGAGCTCGCCGCACGCCCGGGCGGCATCGTGGCCATCGGCGGCGGCGGCTGGCACGAACCGGAGACCCGCGCCGACTTCGCCGGCTGGCGCACCGTCTACCTGCGGGTCCCGCTGGACACGCTCGTGGTCCGTCATCGCGGGCGCCACCGGGTCATGTTCGCGGAGGGTGACCTCCGCGAGAGGCTGCGCTCCCTGCTCGACGAGCGCGAGGCGGAGTACGCGACCGCCGAGGTCGTCGTCGACGCGCAGCACCCTGTCGACGAGGTCGTCGCCAGGATCACCGATGCCGTGAGGAGAGTTGCGCATGAGGTTTGAGGCGCCGTGCTGGCCAGAGTTCGGGGACCGCGAGGAGGAGACGGTTCTCGCCGCTGTCCGCAGCGGGAGCTGGTGGCGCAACGAGGGGAGCGCGGTCTCCGGGTTCGAGGAGGCGTTTGGAGCCCTCGAGGAGGTCCCGTACGTCATCGGCGTGACGAACGGGACGCACGCCCTGGAGCTGGCGCTCCTGGCGAGCGGGGTGGGCGCGGACGACAAGGTCCTGCTGCCCGCCATGACGTTCTACTCGTCGCTCTCCGCCGTCCAGCGGCACGGTGCGACGCCGGTGATCGCCGACGTCGACCTGTCGACGTGGACGCTGGACGTCGCCGCGGTCCGGGACGCGGGGCTCGACCACGACCTGGCGGGCGTCGTCCCGGTCCATTACGGCGGTGTGCCCGCCGACCTGGGGGCCGTCGCCCGGCTCGCGGCGGACCGCGACCTCGCAGTGGTCCAGGACGCCGCCCACGGTCCGGGTATCCGGCCCCAGGGCGCGAGCCTGATGGGCAGTGGCGGGACGGTCGGCTGGAGCTTCCAGCACTCCAAGCTGCTCCCGGGCGGGGAGGGCGGGGCCGTCGGCTTCGGCGACGAGACCGCCTACCGGCGTGCGCTCGCCCTGCAGAACTGTGGGCGGGTGCCCGGTGCCGCCGGCTACGACCACCAGGAGGTCGCGAGCAACTTCCGGATGCCCGAGCTGACGGGTGCCCTCCTGACAGCCCAGCTGGAGCGGTTCAGCGACCTGGCCGCACGACGACGCCAGGGCGCAGCCCGCCTGCGCGCACGCCTCGCCGAGGTCGAGGGCCTGGAGCTGCAGCGGGCGGCGTCGGCCACGGACGTGGAGTCGTACTACCTGGTCCAGGCGCGTCTCGTGCTGCCGGGTGCGGGGGCGGCGGCACGGGACCGGGTCGTGTCCGACCTGGTCGCGGACGGCGTGCCTGTCTCGCGCACGTACCCGCCGCTGTTCACGCTGCCCGCCTATGCCGGCGCACCGGAGAAGGGCACGTCGCTCGCCGAGCTCCACGAGCGGTGCCCGCACTCGGTGCTGATCGGCGAGACCGGCCTGAGCTTCCACCACCGTGTCCTGCTGGCTCCTGCGGACGAGCTCGACCGGCTGGGTGACCTCGTGGAGGCGGCCGTCCGGGCGGCCGAGGGGGTGGTGACGCGGTGAGGAGCGTCCTCTTCTGCGGTTTCGGGTGGGCCTCGCGCCGGCTCTGGCTGCCGGCCCTCGAGGCCGCGGGCTTCACCGAGTTCGGCGTCCTCGACGAGCACGTCCCGGCGCGCGACCTTGAGACAGCAGGGGCCACGCGGGCCCACCACTCACCCGAGGAGCTCCGTCCCGGCCAGTACGACGTCGCCGTCGTGGCGTCCCCGAACGTCACGCACGCGGACGTCGCACGGATACCGCTCGAGCGGGGGATCCCGACGGTGGTCGAGAAGCCCGTGTGCGTGGACCTCGCAGGCCTGGAGACCCTCCGCGACGCCGCAGCACGGGGCGGTTCGCGCGTGCTCCGCAGCTGGAGCACCCGGTACGACCCGCACGTGGCGCGGTTCCTGGAGCACGTCCGGTCCGAAGGCCCCGCCCGGCTCGACCGCGTGTCGGTCTCGTGGGTCCGCGAGAGCGGCGTCCCCGGCTCGCCGTGGCTCACCCGTGCGGAGCACGCCGCCGCAGGCTCGTCCGTCGACCTGGGCTGGCACCTGCTCGAGTGCGCCCTGGCGCTCACCGGCTACGGACCGGTCGAGCTGCTGTCGGCGAGCTTCGAGCACCTCGGGCCGGGCGCGGGTGGCGCCGGCCACGTCGCGTCGTGGCACGGCCGTCCGGACGGGCCGACGGAGGTCGACGTCGACACCGGTTCCCGGCTCAGCCTGGTATCGGGCGGCACGGCGATCGATCTCCGGACGGCGTGGCGCTCGGAAGGGCCGGGGGACACCGTCACGATCGAGGTGATGGGGCCGGGCTTCCGGAGCCGCCTGACCACGATCCTCGGGATGTCGGACGCCTTGGTCCGGGAGCCCGTCATCGAGACGGCGCGGGACGGGGGCGTCACTCGAACCGCGCTGGATCCCAAACCGCGGGGGACCGCGCACGCGCTGATGGTCGCCGACTTCGTCGCCCGGGGGTTCGACCCGGTGCTGCTCGGCCAGTCGTGGGAGCAGCTCGAGGTGCTCACGTCGGCGGCGTCGGCGGTGGTGGAGGCGCACGGACGATGGCGTGCCGTGGTGCACGCGGGGGTGAGCTGAGTATGCCGACCGACCTCGACCAGCACGTCCGCCGCTACGGGTCCTTCTCGCTCGCAGCGTCTGTCGACCAGCCCGGCATGAAGGTCTTCGGCGACGGCGACGGCGTCATCGCGTTCATGGAGGTACGGAGCGGGTCGCGCACGCTCCGGGTCTGCCTCGGCGAGCCGCTCGCCCCCGAGGAGGCCTGGGAGAGGCTCGTGCGGCGCTTCCTGGGCGCCTCCTCGGGCGTGGTGTTCCTCAACGTGGGTGAGCAGCTCGGGAAGCTCCTCACCCGTGAGGGCATGTACCTGAACCCGCTCGGGTGGGAGGCGCTGCTCGATCTCGGCGGCGGCTACGACCTGTCCGGGCCGAAGAAGCAGAACATCCGCAATGCCGTGCGCCGCGCGACGTCGCTCGGCTTCTCCGTCACGGAGGTGGACGAGGACGACGACGCGGCGTGGGCGCAGCTCCACCGGGTCTCCCAGGACTGGCTGGTCCGGCGCAGCGCCGGCCGGCCCGAGAACCGGCTGGTGACCCGGCCCTTCATGCGCCGCAACAGTCACCAGCGGGTCTTTGCGCTCCGCCACGCGGACGGACGCGTCGTCCACCTCGTCACCATCGACGCGATGTGGCGCGAGGAGAAGGTCGTCGGATACCACTCCAACATCAACCGCGGCCTCGAGGACGCGCCGAAGAACGCCGACTACGTCATCCACGCCGCCCTCGTGGACCGGCTGCGGGAGGAAGGGGTCCCTGTCCTCTCCCTCGGCCTGTGCCCCGACCTCGGCGCGACACCGGCGGGGCGGAAGAGCAACCTCTACACCACCTTCGCGATGGACCTCGTGCGCAGGTACGGGACCGGCGTCTACAACCTCGAGGGCATCGAGCGTCACAAGGCGGAGTTCCGTCCGTCGTCGCGCCGTCCGGTGTTCGTCGCGGCGCAGGAACCCTGGCCGGCCGCGGACGTGCTCGGCATCTTCCGGGCATCGAACCTCGTCTGACCGCGTACCCCCACCCGCAGCAACGAAGGAAGAACCCATGCTCCTGACAACGGAACTGAGCGGTCCCCGGCCGGGCCTGGACGGCCTGGACGAGGTCGCCGCGCTGGCCGACGAGGCGGTGGCCTCAGGCGACACCGGCCCCTTCTACCAGGCTCTGCGCGCGAGCGAGCTGCCCTACCTCCTCAAGCACTACCGCGACGACCCGCACGGCCTGCTGCTGGCCACCGTCACGGCCCTGCACACGATCGGCGCACGCTCGCCGGGGTTGGCGCTCGGCGTGTCGCAGCACCTGTCCAGCATGCTGGCGTTCGGGATCGGCCGGTCGGTGCTCTCCGGCGACGACGCGGCAGGCAAAGTCGTCCGGGGGCTGCTCGACGAGACGTTCGACCGCCGGCTTCTCATCGCCAACACGACGTCGCAGGGCGGCGGCAGCACCATCGGCGCCAGCGGGTCGCGCATCGTCGACGCGGGCGGTGCCTTCCGTGTGGACGGGCACTCGACCTACATGTCGCTGGCCACCGAGGCTGACAAGGTCGTCTTCCTCACGTACGACGCGGGCAGGAACCCCGTGGGCGTCGTGACCGACCTGCGTGGCAACCCCGCCCTCCAGGTCGCGGGGGACCTGCTCTTCGGTGATCACCTGGTGCTGGCGGACACGCGACGGCTCACGTTCGCCGGGCTCGAGGTGCCGCCGGAGTCGGTCTTCGGTCCCGACCCTACGCTCAACGCCTTCTACAGCCTGCAGCTCATGTGCCACAACCTGTGCGTCGCCGCCCTGTACCTCGGCGGCGGGCACCGCATCCTGGAGGAGACGGCCCAGCACGGGAGGTCCACGACCCTGCCGTCCGGCGAGCCCCTCAGCCGGTCCGACTCCTTCGCCGCGAACGTCGGACGCGTTGCCATCTCGTACACGAACTCGCTGGACCTCATCCTGGCCCAGGCGCCGACGTTCCGGGACCTCGCCACGGCGGACGTCCTCGACGCGGGCGGGGTCGCGCGAGGGCTGCTCCGCGTGTCGACCGCGAAGTACACCGTGGCCAAGAACGTCGAGACCATCGCCGCGGAAGGGCGCAAGCTCATCGGCGCCCGCACGTTCATGCAGGACCATCCCGTGGCGCGCATCGGCGCCGAGGTCGTCTTCGCGGCGCTCGGCCCGGCCACCGAGAAGCTCATCGAGCGCAACTTCGGCACCCGTTACCTGGAGGCAGAAGGTGGGAAGTAGCTCAGGAAAGCAGTCGTCGGCCCGTCTGACGGAGCTGCGCGGCAAGGACGAGGTGCTGGCGTTCCTCAGGGCGTCGGGATTCGACGTGGCGGCCGCGGCCCGCGCGCAGTTCGGGGACGGCGAACCGGTCGGGGCCCTGCTCGTGGGCTCGGTCGCGGAGGGGTACCAGACGGCGTCCTCCGACGTGGACATCCTCTTCCTCACCTACGCCGAGCGCGACGACCTCAGGACGAGCTCCAGCCTGCTCATCGAGTCGGGCCGGTCCTTCGAGACCCTGACGTACGCCGACGGGGTGGAGGTGAACACCGAGGTCATCTGCCGGGACGACTACGACTCGCTGGCCGATCGCCTCGACCACGTCGCGGGCGCAATGGCTGTCGGCGCCCAGATGAGCAAGCTGCCCATGATCGACAACTACAGCCTCCGGTTCCTCCACCGGCTCCGGACGGGCATCGTGCTGTTCGGGGACGACGTCGTCGACGAGTTCCGGGTCGACTTCCACGTGCAGGCGCTTCCGCTCTACCTGTCGGTGAAGTACCTGGTCCTGGCTCGTGAGTCGCTGGAGGACGCCCGCTCCGCCAGCCATGCCACGCCTGGCCTGGTCGAGTTCATCTGCCGGGACATCCTCGAGCACTGCCTCCTGGCGCTCGCGGCGGGCCAGGGCTTCACGTCGCAGAGCCGGCGCTTCGTGATGAACTGGCTCGCGGACGCGGCGCCCGACGCACCGCACGGCGAGTGGTTCCGGGCCCTGCGGTCCCGGCTCCTGACGAGGACCGTGGTGGGGTCCGACGCGAAGCAGGCCCTGGTCGACGAGGCGTCGGAGGCGTTCGAGTACGTCCGGTCCGCGCTGCGCGAGGACCCGGTGCGGCGCCGCGTCGTCGACCAGGTGTTCGCGAGGATCACCTATGCCGACTGAGGCTTCCGAGGTCCGCCTTGTCACCGGCGCGGCGGGCTTCCTCGGCAGGCAGCTGCTCCTCGAGCTCGGCGACCGGCATCCCGCCGCGACGATCCTCGCGGTGGTGCGTGGCGGCGTGGAGGACGAGCTCCGCGCGTGGCTCACCGAGCGGAGGGGCAGGACAGAGAGGCTCGAGGTCGTCGTCGGCGACGTGACCCAGGAGCGGTGCGGCCTCGACGCCCGCACCGTGGCGCGGCTCGCCGCCACGAAGACGTACGTCTACCACTGCGCGGCGCGGTACGACCTCGAGAGGCCCGACCCAGAGCTTGACGCCCAGGTCAACGTGGACGGGACGCGCACCGTGCTCCGCCTCGCGGAGGAGGTCGGTGCTGCAGGCTTCTCCCTGATGAGTTCCGTCGCGGTGGCGGGGACGTACCACGGCGTCTGGACGGAGGAGCACCTCCACGAGACGCACGCGTGGCGGAGTAGCTACGCGAGCTCCAAGCACCGCGCCGAGGTGCTCGTCCACGAGAGCACCCTCCCGTCACGGAGCGTCTTCCGGCTCGGCGTCCTCGTCGGCGACGAGCTCACCGGCACCTACTTCAAGCCCGACGGCGTCTACAGCTTCTTCGGTGCCATCCGGAAGATCCACGAGGCGGTCCCCCTGGGCGTCCCGCTGCCGACCATCGGGTGGGGGGCGATCCCCCTCTGCCCTGTGGACCACGCTGCCCGGGCCGTCGTCGCGCTCGCGGCCGCGCCCGACGACGGCCTCACCGTGCACCACGTCTTCGAGGACGAGGTCCTCCGCGCGGGCGACATCATGCGGCTGGTGCTCGAGGCCGCGGGCCGGCCACGCTCGGCGGAGGTGAGCTGGCTCGGCCACCTGGTGCAGGGGTTCAACGAGCGCGCGGAGCACGACGGCGTGCTGACGCAGCTCAAGAACGACGCGATCGACATCCTGCACGACGTCGGTGTCCCGCGGTACCTGGTCGGCGAGCTCAACCAGCCCACCCAGTTCAGCAACGCTGCCACGTCCGCCCGCCTCGCGGCGCTCGGCATCGGCTCCCCGGCATTCGAGCAGTATGCGTCCCGGACCTGGCACGGCTGGCTCGCGCACGAGGCCCGCGCGCCCGGCCGGCGCGAACTGGAGTTCTTCCGCGGCAAGCATGTCGTCATGACCGGGGGGAGCTCCGGGGTGGGGGCGGGGATCCTGCGCAGGCTCCTGGAGCACGGCGTCGCCTCGGTCGTGGTTCTGGGACGGAACCGCAAGCGCCTCGACGATGTGCTGGAGTACCAGCCAGGGGCCGAACGCGTCGAGCTCGTCGACTGCGACCTGCTCGACGACGCCTCCGTGGGCGCGGCGATCGACCGGCTCGCCCAGGCCGGGCGGGAGGTCGACCTGCTGGTCCTCTCCGCGGGGCTGTCGATCGACCGTCCGCTGCGTGACATGTCGGCGGACCTGGAGGAGCTCAGCAGGATGACGCAGGTAAACTTCGTCGCGCCGATGCGCCTGGTCCGAGCCCTCGTGCCGCTCATGGCCGACCGGCCCGACGCCCGTGTCGTCACCCTCTCGTCGATCGCGACGCAGCTCGACGTGCCGGGCTTCAGCATGTACTCGGCCACGAAGGCAGCGCTGGACCAGGCGTTCGCCGTGCTGCCGTCGGAGCTCACCGGCTCGGGGGTCTCCTTCGTGTCGGTCCGGCTCCCGCTGGTCAAGACCCCCATGACGAACGTGAACATCCGGCTGCGGAACGTGCCCATGCTGTCCGTCGGTGCGGCCGTCGACATGGTGGTCGCGGCGACGGTCTCGGGCCGACGGTCGGCCGGCGGTGCGGTCGGCCGATCCTTCGAGGTGCTGAAGCTGTGGCACCCGGTGCTCGCGTCCGTCGTGGGCAACCTCGGATGGAAGGGCTACGTGCGGGTGCCGTACTTCAGCCGGGTGGTCGAGGCCTACCTCGGTACGGGACGGAGGTAGGCCGGTGCCCGGATGGCGCGTCCTGGTCGCGGCGGTGCTGCTCGCATCGCTGTCGCAGGTGGCCGCCTACGTCATCGTCCCGGCGATCCCGCTGGTCTCTGTCGGTGGCGGTGCGGTCAACGGTGAGTCGCTCGTAGCGGTGTACCTGACGGTCGTCGCCGTGATGCAGCTCGTCTGGGGGCCCGTGAGCGACCGCCTCGGCAGGCGGCGGACCGCGGCGCTGGGGATCGCCGTCGGTCTGGCCGGAACCGTGGTGTGCGCAACCTCGGCCACCGTCGCCGTCCTGCTCACGGGGCGGCTGCTCCAGGCGGTCGGCTTCTCGAGCTGCCTCGTCGGCTCGCGCGCGGTGGTCCGCGACGCGTCGGCTCCCGACCACCTGCCGCGAGCCCTCGCGGTGACCACCGTGTGGATCGCCGTGATCCCGGCCGTCACGCCGGTCCTGGGAGGCCTCCTCGCGGCCGGGTACGGCTGGCGTGCGCCGTTCGTCCTCACGGCGGTGCTGGCAGGGGCCGTCCTCGTCGCCGTCCTCCTTCTGCTGGCGGCGGACGGGCCCCCGACGGCGCAGCCGCTCCCCGCCCTGCGCACCCTCACGGCGGACCGCGCGCTCCTCCTCGGTAGCGTGGCAGCGGCGTTCCACTTCGGCGCCCTCAGTGCCCTGACCGTCGGCATGCCGCGCCTCGTTGAGCGCGCGGCCGGGCTCGACGCCGCCGGAATCGGAGCCCTCATCAGCGCGATGACCCCGATGTTCATCCTCGGAGCGGTCCTTGCCCGGTCCCGGCCGGGCAGAGTCCAGGCGCGCCCGGTGCGCTGGGCCATCGCTGGGCAGATCGCCTGCGCCGCCGGTGGCGCGGTCGCCGTTGCCGCGGGCGGCCGGTGGCTCGGGGCCGCGCTCGCCTGCTGCGCCCTCTACTGCATCGCCCAGGGTGCGCTGCTCCCTGCCCTCACGTCGCGCGCGATCGGAGACGCGCGGAGCGGCTCGGGAGTCGCGTCGTCCGTGTTCGGCGCCGTGCAGCTGCTCGGTGGCGGAGCCGGTGCCGGGCTCGTCGCCTGGGTGGGCAGCGGTGCTGTCTGGGGCGTGGGAGCCGTCATGGTGGCGGCCCTCACGGGGGCCTTCCTCGCGGTCCGCACCTGATCCCGGCGCAACAAGATCCGTCCCCACCAAGGAGCACCATGAACGACAACGAGCACGTCACGATCCCGCCGATGAAGGCCCCGGCCGCCGGGTCCGTCCGGGTTCCCGGGAGCAAGAGCTTCACCAACCGGGCGATCATCCTCGCGATGGCCGCCGACGGGGTGAGCACGATCGCCGACCCGCTGGAGAGCGACGACACCCGGTTCGGCCTGGCGGCCGCGCGGGACCTCGGCTGCGAGGTCGACGTGGACGGCGGGTCCGTGCGGGTCCGCGGCCTCGGCCGGCGGCGCCCGGTCCCGCAGGCCACGCTCTCCGTCGGCTCCGCGGGGACCGTGGCGCGCTTCCTGCCCTGCCTGCTCGCCTTCGGCGACCCGGGGACGTGGCGGCTCGAGGCCAGCCCGCAGATGACGGCGCGGCCGATGAGCGGTCTGCTCGACGCCCTCGAGCACCTGGGCGGGCCGGTCGTCCCGGTGGGCGAGCCCGGACACTACCCGCTCGAGGTGCGCGGCGGGCAGACGGTGGGCCGGGAGGTGCGCGTGGACGGCAGCATCTCGAGCCAGTACCTCTCCGGCCTCCTGCTCAGCGCGCCGCTGCTGCCCGAGGGGCTGCGCCTCACCACCGAGGGCAGCGCGGTCCAGTCCGCGTACGTGGACATGACGATCGACTGCATGCGCCACTTCGGCGCAGACGTGACCGTCACCGGGGAGCTCGCGGCGATCGACGTCGCACCCACCGGGTACCGGCCCGCGGACATCGACGTCGAGGCGGACGCGTCGACCGCGTCCTACTTCGCCGCGCTGCCCGCCGTCGTGGGCGGGCAGGTCACGCTCGAGAACCTGGTGCGCCACAGCCGGCAGCCCGACACCCGGTTCGTCGAAATCGTCGAGCAGTTCGGGTGCGACGTCGAGTGGCTCGGCGACCGGGGGGTGCGCGTGACCCGGCCCCCGCACCTGACCGCGCTCCGCGGCGGCCACGACCTCAACCTGCGCGACTGCTCCGACGTGGCGCTCACCGTCGCCGCGATGGCCGTGTTCGCCGACGCGCCGGTGACCGTGCGCGGCGTCGAGCACATCCGGAGCCACGAGAGCGACCGGATCTCAGCCATGGCCACCGCGCTGCGGGAGCTGGGGATCGCCGTCGACGAGCGGCCCGACGGCTGGCGCATCCATCCCGGTAGCCCTCGCTTCGCCGAGGTGGCGACCCAAGACGACCACCGGGTCGCCATGTCGCTCGCCCTCGTGGGGCTCGGCGGCGACGGGGTGGGGCTGGACCAGCCCCGCTGCGTCGACAAGACCTGCCCGAAGTTCTACGACCTGATCGCCGGGCTCGGCGCCGAGGTGCAGTGGGACGGGGCGTGACGACGCCGGGCAGGGCGAGGGACTGCCGGGAGCTGTGCCGCTGATGAGGGGAGAGGCCCCGGAGGGGCAGGCGGACGTGCTGTCCGAGGACTTCCGGAGCGCGTTCCGTGGGCATCCCGCGGGCGTGGCGATAGTGACCGGTCGTGACGCGGCGGGGCCCGCCGGCCTGACAGTGTCCAGCGTCGCCTCGGTGTCGCTCCGCCCGCCTGCTCTCGTGTTCTCCGTGACCGACAGCCGAGCCGCGGGCCGGGTGCTCTCCGGACCCTCGCTGACCGTGAACCTGCTGCTTGCGCGTGACGTGCCCCTTGCGCGCGAGTTCGCGATGCCCGGAGGCGCCCGTTTCACGGCGGACCAGCCGTGGGAGTACGCGGACGGCGGACCGCCGTGGCTCACCACGGCTGCGGCGGCCCTGCTCTGCAGGCCCCTCGCCGTCTCGGCCGTGGGCGCGTCGAGGGTGGTCGTGGCCGAGGTGGTGCGCCGACTCGCGAGCTCCGAGGGGAACCGGCTGGTCTACTGCGACCGGACCTTCCACCGGCTCACGCCCGCCTCGGTCATCTGACCGGCCCGTCGTCGGCCCCGAGGGGACGCCCCAGGACCCCCAGGGCGTGCCCGTGTTCGCCTGGAAGGGCGAGTCGCTCGAGGAGTACTGGACCTGCACCGAGCAGATCCTCGTCTGGCCGGCCGGAGAAGGCCCCAACCTCATCCTGGACGACGGCGGCGACGCCACGATGCTGGTCCACCTCGGCCTGCAGTACGAGCGCGCGGGCGTCGTGCCGCCGAACACGCTGCCGGGCGAGCCCGACCACACCCAGGAGATGAACGTGGTGCGCGACCTGCTGCGCAGCGCGCTCGAGGCCGACCCGCTGCGCTGGACCGGCGTCGCCGAGCAGATCGGCGGCGTCACCGAGGAGACCACCACCGGCGTGCACCGCCTGTACCACCTGGCGGAGGCGGGCGAGCTGCTCTTCCCGGCGATCAACGTCAACGACTCGGTCACCAAGTCCAAGTTCGACAACAAGTACGGCATCCGTCACTCGCTGCCGGACGGCATCAACCGCGCCACCGACATTCTCATCGGCGGCAAGGTCGCCTTCGTCGCGGGCTACGGCGACGTCGGCAAGGGCGCCGCGGAGGCGTTCCGTGGCCAGGGTGCGCGCGTCGTCGTCTCCGAGGTCGACCCGATCTGTGCGCTGCAGGCCGCGATGGACGGCTTCCAGGTCGCTCGGCTCGAGGACGTCCTCGACCACGCGGACTTCTTCATCACCACCACCGGCAACTTCGGCGTCATCACCGCCGAGCACATGCTCGCGATGAAGGACAAGGCCGTGGTCGGCAACATCGGCCACTTCGACAACGAGATCGACATGGCGGGCCTGGCCGAGGTGCCCGGCGTGGTCAAGACCGAGATCAAGCCGCAGGTCCACGAGTGGACGATGCCGGCCGGCAGCGGCCCGGCCGGCGCGGACGGGCCGCGCGCCGAGCGGTCGATCATCGTGCTGTCCGAGGGGCGCCTGCTCAACCTCGGCAACGCCACCGGTCACCCGTCGTTCGTCATGTCCAACTCGTTCGCCAACCAGGTGATCGGCCAGCTCGAGCTGTTCGCGGACATGGCCCGCCCGGCCGAGGATCGGCAGTACGAGCGCCAGGTCTACCGACTGCCCAAGGTCCTGGACGAGAAGGTGGCGCGCCTGCACCTCGACGCGCTCGGCGTGCGCCTGACCGAGCTCAGCAAGGCCCAGGCCGACTACCTCGGCGTGCCTGTCGAGGGGCCGTTCAAGCCGGACCACTACCGCTACTGACCCCCACCTGGTTGCGGGGGGAGGTTGCGGGGGGTAGCCCCCGGGCACGACGGCGGCACACACCCTGGGCAGCAGCCGCTGCCGGTCGGGAGGATGGCACCATGACCACCCTCACGCCTGCCCCGCGGTTCCGCACGGCGCCGTTCGCGCGGCGCACCTGGCGCGCCTACGGATTCCTCTGGCTCGCCCTGCCGCTCGCCCCGTTCGCGCTCGCCTACGCGGTGCTCACCACCGTGCTGACGGTCGGGCTCGCGGCGACGGTCGTGGGGCTGTTCGTCGCGGGCGGTCTCGTGCTCGGGGCGCGCGGCTGGGGCGGGATGTACCGGCGGATGGCACGCCGCTTCCTCGACATGGAGATCGCCGATCCCGCACCCCGGCAGCCGCGCCGAGGGTTCTGGCGTCGGCTCGGCAGCACGGCCGGCGACGCCACGGGATGGCGCGCGATCCTGTACATGGTGACGACGTTCCCGCTGTCCCTCGCGTCCTTCGTGGTCTCCACCGTGTTCCTGGTCGCGGCGCTGGGCAGCATGACCCACTGGGCCTGGTCGTGGGTGCTCCCGCTGCAGGAGGCGCCGGACGGCACGATGCACCGCGGCTTCTCGATCATGGCGGGGGACTGGTACTGGTTCGCCGACACCCCGGCCCGGCAGGTGCCCCTCGTCGTGGCCGGGGTGGTGCTGTTCTTCCTCTGGCCGCTGGTCCAGGCGCCGTTCGTCGCCCTCGTCCGCCTCCTGGCCGGTGCCCTGCTCGGCCCGACGCGCGCGAGCCTGCGCGTCACCGAGCTCGAGCGCACCCGGGCCGGTGTCGTCGAGGACGCCGACGACCGCCTGCGTCGCATCGAGCGGGACCTGCACGACGGCACGCAGGCGCGCCTCGTCGCGGTGGCCATGCAGCTCGGCGAGGCACGGGACCTGCTCTCGGGCGGCGGCGACGACGTCACCCTGGCCGAGGACCTGGTCGGCACCGCCCACGACTCCGCCAAGGAGGCGCTGGCCGAGCTCCGCGAGATCGCCCGCGGCATCCACCCGCCCGCCCTGGACAGCGGCCTCGCCGTGGCGCTGGAGACGCTGGGGGCGCGGGCGGCGCTGCCGGTGACGGTCGACGTCGACCCGGACGTGGAGGCAGGCGGCCGGCTCGCCCCCGCGGTGGAGTCCATCGCCTACTACACGGTCGCCGAGCTGGTGACCAACGTCGTCAAGCACGCCGAGGCCTCGGGCGCCTACGTGATGGTCCAGCGCACGGCCGACGGTCTGCGGGTCCGCGTGCGCGACGACGGCCGGGGCGGCGCCGTCGTCGTCGCACCGGACGGCAGCGGGCACCGCACCGGGCTGGCCGGCCTGATCGACCGCGTCCGGGCCGTCGACGGCACCCTCGACCTGTCCAGCCCTGTCGGCGGGCCTACGGTGGTCAGCGTGCTGCTGCCCACCCACACCCGCCCGGCGACACCCACCCGGCCACGCTCGTGAGCGCCGGACCGGGCTCGCGCCGTCCGACGCCCCCGGCTCCGCACCTGCGCGTCGCGATCGCGGAGGACTCCGCCGTCCTGCGGGACGGCCTCGCGGCGCTCGTCGAGCGACGCGGCCACACGGTCGTCGCCGCGGTGGCCGACGGCGCCGCGCTCGAACGGGAGGTCGCGCTGCAGCACGACGCGGGCGAGCTGCCCGACGTCGTCGTCGTCGACATCCGCATGCCGCCCACCTTCACCGACGAAGGGCTGCGCACCGCGCTCGCCCTCCGTGGCGACCATCCGGGCCTCGGCGTGCTGCTCTTCAGCCAGTACGTCGAGACCCGCTATGCGGGACGCCTGCTCGCCGGGAGCTCGCGCGGCGTGGGCTACCTGCTCAAGGACCGGGTCGCGGACGTGGGTGACTTCCTGGACGCCCTGGTGCGCATCGCGGACGGCCAGACCGTGCTCGACCCCGAGGTGGTCTCCCAGCTCATGGGAGCGTCGTCCGGCGACGACGGGCTGTCCCGGCTCACCGGTCGGGAGCGGGAGGTCCTGGACCTGATGGCCCAGGGGCGGTCCAACGGTGCGATCGCGGAGCTGCTCTACCTGTCGTACGGCGCGGTGGAGAAGAACGTCGCGTCGATCTTCGCCAAGCTGGACCTCCCGCAGGACGCCGCCGACCACCGCCGGGTGCTCGCCGTGCTGCGGCACCTCGGCATCTCTGCGCAGAGCCCCGAGTAGGGACAACCCCCGAGATCTTTCGGGGGTTCTCGGCGCGAAGACCGGGGGAACCACCCATGGTCCGCGTCGCCGCAGGTCAGCAGGCTGGAGGGGTCACCACGACCTCGACCTGCGGAGCCTGTCATGACCCAGACCACGACCCTCGTGCCGAAGGCGCCGCCCGCGCCGGCAGCGCCAGCCCCGAGTGCGGCAGCGGTAACCGAGCGGGCCGAACCTCGCCGGCCCGGGCGGGACGGGTTCGTCGACGCCGTCCGGGCGCTCGGCATCGTCGCCGTCGTCATGCTGCACTGGCTGATGGCCGAGGCGACCTGGGACGGCAGCACCCTGCGGATCGGCAACGCCCTCGGCCACGGCGCGAGCTGGACCGTGACCTGGCTGCAGACCCTGCCGCTGCTGTTCCTCGCCGCGGGTGCCGCGGCCGCCTACCGCAGCTCGCGCACGGTCGGGCTCCCGGGCCGCTGGTGGCGCGCCCTGGGCGGGAGCCTGCTGGGCGCGGCGCGGCCCGTCGTCGTGCTCCTGGGTGTGTGGGCGGTGGCGGTCGTGGCCATGCTCGCCGTCGGCGTGCCCGACGCCGCCGTGTGGCGCCTGGTGCGGATGGTGCCCCAGCCGCTGTGGTTCCTCGGCGTGTGGGTGGTCCTCGTGGCCCTCGCCCCTGTGCTCCAGCGCGCCTGGCGCCGGTGGCGGTGGGGCGCGGCCGGCGTCGTCGTGGCCCTGCCGCTCGCCGTCGACGCCCTGCGGTTCGGGGCCGGTCTCGACGGACCGGCAGGGGCCAACGTGCTCCTCGCGTGGGCCGTGCCGTTCGGCGCGGGCGTCGCCTACGCGACCGACCGCCGCGACGGACGCCGGGCGGTGCCGCACGGCCGGGCGCTGCTGGTCACCGGTGCGGTGACCGCGCTCACCGGTGCCGCGGCACTGATCGCCGTCGGCCCCTACCCGGCGAGCCTGATCGGGATGCCGGGAGCCGAGATCTCCAACCTCGCGCCGCCCACCGCGCCCGTGGTGCTGCACGCCGTGGCGATGGTGTGCCTGGCGCTCGCGGTCCGGCCCGCCCTGGCCCGGTGGTCCGAGAGCACGGGCCGCAGCACGGTCCGGTGGTTGTCGCAGCGGTCCATGACCGTCTACCTGTGGCATCTGACCGCGATGTTCGCCGTCGTCGGCGCGGTCCTCCTGGGGCTCGGGCAGAGCCTCCCGGAGCCGTGGAGCACGGACTGGTGGGCGAGCCGGCCCGTGTGGTTCGGGGCGACGTTCCTGGTCCTGGCCGGTCTGGTGCGCCTGTTCGGCCGGTCCGAGTCCTCCCGTGCCGGGATGGCGTCGTGAGGCGCTCGTGCGCCGTGGGTCAGGAGCAGTTCGCGGTGGAGTACTCGTCGAGCTCGTCGGTCGCGTTCGAGAACTCCTCGCTCGTGAACGAGTTGGTCGCCTCGGTGAGCACGGAGGGGTCGGCGTTCGCCGGGTCGTCCAGGGCGCCGGAGATCGTGTCGCTGAAGCTGCGGAACGCGGAGCTGACCACGGCGTAGGAGTCCGCGATCTCCTCGGGGGCCTCGATCGACTCGATCTCCGTGGTCAGCTCCTCGAGGGAGGCGGCCGCGGCGTCCGGGTCGCTGAGGTCGACGCTCTGCAGGTCGGCGGACAGGTCCTCGACCGAGGTGAAGGAGTCGCAGAACGCCTGCGCCGACTCGTCCGAGCCTCCGCACGCGGCCAGGGAGAGGGTGAGCACACCGGCGGCGGCCAGAGCGGTGGTCCGGGAAAGGTGGGTTCGCATGCCGTCACCCTAGAGGCCGCTCCGAGCCGGGACACAGCCCGTCTCCAGGAACGAGACGGTGCGGCGTTCAGTCCCGCGGGTCGGCGACGGCGTACGGCAGGCGGTGCAGCACCTCGGCCTGCTGCGTCGCGCGCTCTCGCTCGGCCCGCCCGCGCACCAGCTCACGGTCCCGGCGCTCGTGCAGCACCGCGTGCAGGAACGCCTCGGGCGGGGTGCCCGACGGCGGCCCGGGGGCCACGTAGGCCTCCACCTGACCCGCGAGCTCGTCCGTGAGCCGCACCCGTGAGGACGGGGCGAGGCGAGGGGCGCGGTCGAGGACCTGCCGAGCCCGCAGCGCCAGGCCGTCAGGCAGGCGGCGGATGTCGGCGGTTCCCGCCCAGCCGGCCAGGTCCGGTGCCATGACCAGCGGCCGCTCCCAGCCGCGGGCGCCGCGCACCCGCACCGAGTAGGTCCCCGCGAGCAGGTCGCCGAGCCGCTTGCCGCGAGCGTTGGCCAGCGAGGTGATCACGGCGACAGCGCCGAAGGTGAACCACAGCTCGAAGACGCCGACCAGCGCCCGGACGAACGCGTGCCGGAACCGCACCGGGCCGCCGTCGTCGCGCACCACCCGCAACCCCGTGGCGAGCTTGCCGAGCGAGCGACCGCGGCTGAGCGTCTCGATCGCGACGGGCAGCGCGACGAGGAACGTCACCAGCAGCACGATGGCGAGGGTGCTGCCCCACTGCTGGTTCAGGCGGTCGAGCGTGGTGCCCAGCACCACGACCAGGGTGACGAAGCCCAGTGCCAGCGTCGCCAGAGCGTCCAGCAGTGAGCCCACCGCCCGCGACGCGAACGACGCCGGGCGGGAGTCCAGCACCACGCCCTCTCCGATGAGGATTCCGTCCTGCACCGTGCCTCCGTCTCGTCGGTTCCTTCTGTGGGCGCGTCCTCACGACGCCCCCTCCTGTGGCAGGGTAGCGGGCGTGGACCTGGATGCCTTCACCGCCGTGCACCGCCCGGAGTGGGACCGCCTCGACCGTCTCGCGAAGCAGCGCCGGCTCGACGGCGCCGAGGCCGACGAGCTCGTCCGTCTCTACCAGGCGGTCGCCACCCACCTGTCGACGGTGCGCTCCGCCGCGCCCGACCCCGTGCTCGTCACCCGGCTCTCCGAGCTCCTGAGCCGGTCGCGCACTCGGATCGCGGGAGCGCACGAACCGGCGTGGTCCGACGTCGTCCGGTACGCCACCGTGACCGTGCCGGCCGCGCTGTACCGGATCCGGTGGTGGACGTTCTGGGTGACCGCCGCCTTCCTCCTGGTGGCCCTGGTCGCCGGCGTGCGGGTCGCCGTCGACCCCGACGCGCTCGCCGCGATGGGTACGCCGTCGCAGCGCGAGGAGTACGTCGACGAGGCGTTCGCCTCGTACTACGACCCGCAGACGTCGTTCGCCGCGATGGTGTGGACGAACAACGCGTGGATCGCCGCGCAGATGATCGCTTTCGGCGTGACGGGGGCCTGGCCCGTGTGGGTGCTGCTCCAGAACGCCGTCAGCATCGGGGCGACCGGCGGGATGATGGCCGCCTACGGCGAGCTCCCCCTCTTCTTCCAGCTCATCACGCCGCACGGGCTGCTGGAGCTGACCAGCATCTTCGTCGCCGGGGCGGCCGGTCTGCGGCTGTTCTGGGCCTGGGTGGACCCCGGAGCGAGACCTCGGGCGACGGCGCTCGCGGCCGAGGGGCGCGCGCTCTTCACCGTCGCCGTCGGGCTCGTGGGGGCGCTCGCGCTGTCGGGGGTCGTGGAGGGGTTCGTCACGGGGTCCGGGATGGCGTGGTGGCTCAAGATCGTCATCGGGGCGCTCGCGCTCGGCGTGTTCCTCGCGTACTACCTCGTGCTCGGGCGGCGCGCCGTGCGGGCAGGGGAGACGGGCGACCTGGACGTCGACCGCGCGGGCGCCGTGCTGCCCACCGCCGGCTGACCGCGCCGCACCCGCCCGACCCCGCCGCGCCCGCCCGACCCCGCCTGAACGGTTGTGGGCGCGATTTCTGGGCGCGAGACCCGTACAGACCGGGCGAATCGGGCCACGAATCGCGCCCACAACGCTCGGAGCGGGGGCGGGGTCAGAGACGGCCGGCGGCCTTGAGGGCGAGGTAGGTGTCGGCGAGCCGCGGCGCGAGCTGGTCGGGCAACGCCTCGAACACCTCCGCCCCGTGCTGGCGCAGCACCGCCGCGACGGCCGAGCGCTCGAGGTCGCCTCGAGCCGCTGCCGCCGCACCGTAGACCTCCTCGACGTCCTCGCGGCCGGCGCGCATCGCCGCCACCTCCGCGTCGGCGACCGCCGCGACCACCACCTGGTGCGTCCCGGAGAGCTGGTCGATGACGGGCAGCAGCCCTGTCTCCACCACCGCGGGATCGAGGGACGTCAGCAGCACGACCAGCGCACGCTGCGAGACGCGCGTGCGCACCTGGGCCACGAGGCCGGTCCAGTCCGTCTCCAGCAGCACCGGTTCGACGGCGGCGAGCGAGTCCGCCATCGCGGGCAGCAGCCGCGGTCCGGACGCACCGGCGACCCGGGCCCGCAGCACCCGGTCGTAGGCCAGCACCTGGAAGCGGTCGCCCGCGCGGTCGGCCAGCGCCCCGAGCAGCAGCGCCGCCTCGACGCTCGCCTCCAGCCGGGTGCCGCCCGTGTTCAGGGACCCGTCGGACGAGGTGCCGATCCGCGCCGCCGACGTCCGGCCGGTGTCGAGCACGACCACGACGCGTCGGTCGCGTTCCGGGCGCCACGTCCGCACGACGACGTCACCGCCGCGCGCCGTCGCCCGCCAGTCGATCGAGCGGACGTCGTCGCCCACCACGTACTCGCGCAGCGAGTCGAACTCGGTGCCCTCGCCGCGCACCTGGACCGCGGCGCGCCCGTCCATCTCGCGCAGCCGCGCCAGGCGGCTCGGCAGGTGCCGGCGCGACGCGAACTCGGGCAGCACGCGGATCCGGCCGCCCACGTCGATCGAGGCCTGCCGCCCCGCCAGGCGCAGCGGCCCCAGGGTGCGCAGGGTGACCGCGCCGGCGATGCGTTCGCCACGCCGGGTGGGCAGCAGGGGCGTGCGCAGCCGCGCCGACTCCCCGGGGGGAAGGTCCACGGCGTGCCGGGCGGTCCGAGCGGGCTCCGCGGGGTCCGTGTGCGGGCGCAGGCCGCCGTCGTCGCCCCGCGCGGTGGCGAGCGACGGGGGCCAGGCGTCCCGCACGAGGGCGCGCAGCCTGCGGCGGCTCGCGTTCGTCAGCACCACCTGCGACGTCGTCGGGGTACCGAGGCGCACTGACGACGGCACCGTCCGCTGCACCGTCACCTGCCGGGGAGAGGCCGCCAGCGCGACGTCGAGCGCGCAGAGGACCACGACGACGGCGGCCCAGAGCAGCACCGTCCCGGGCACCGGCCAGATCGCGACCGGCACCAGGCCGAGCGCCGCCAGCACGACGGCGCGCCAGGACAGCGCCATCTCAGCGCGGGACCGGGACGGCGGCCAGGACGGTGCCGAGCACCGACTCGGCCGTGACGCCCTCGAGCTCCGCCTCCGGACGGAGCTGGACGCGGTGCCGCAGCGTCGGGTGCGCGAGCGCCTTGACGTCGTCGGGCGTCACGTACATGCGGCCCGACAGCCAGGCCCAGGCCCGGGCCGTCGCGAGCAGCGCGGTCGCCCCGCGGGGGGAGACGCCGAGCTGCAACGACGGCGACTGGCGCGTCGCCCGGCACACGTCGACGGCGTAGCCGAGCACCTCCGGAGCGACCTCCACCTGACGCACCTCGGCCCGGGCGGCGGCGAGCACGCCCGGGTCCGCGACGGGGCGGACGCCCGCCGCACCGAGGTCGCGCGGGTCGAACCCGCCTGCGTGGCGGGCCAGCACCTCGATCTCGGAGTCGCGTTCGGGCAGGGGCAGCAGCACCTTGAGCAGGAACCGGTCGAGCTGCGCCTCCGGGAGGGGATAGGTGCCCTCGTGCTCGACGGGGTTCTGCGTGGCGATGACGACGAACGGCTCCGGCAGGGGGCGCGGCTGACCGTCCACGGACACCTGGCGCTCCTCCATCGACTCCAGCAGCGAGGCCTGCGTCTTGGGGGGCGTCCGGTTGATCTCGTCGGCGAGCAGCAGGTTGGTGAACACCGGGCCCTGACGGAACGAGAACTCGGCCGTGCGGGCGTCGTAGACCAGCGAGCCGGTGACGTCGCCGGGCATGAGGTCCGGCGTGAACTGCACGCGCTTGAAGTCGAGGTCCAGCGAGGCGGCGAGCGAGCGGACGAGGAGCGTCTTGGCCACCCCCGGCACGCCCTCGAGCAGCACGTGCCCGGAGCACAGCAGCGCGATGAGCAGGCTGGTCACGGCGGAGTCCTGCCCGACGACGGCCTTGCCGACCTCGGTGCGTACGGCCGCCAGCGCGCGGCGCAGCTCGAGCGACGGCTGCGACGGCTCGGGCGGAGCCGGCTCGCCGGCCGGTGCCGCCGAGGCCGGTGCCGCCGCGTGTGCGACCCCGGTCGTCGGCGCGCTCTCGGTCGTCGGCGCAGCGGGTGCCTGCGACGAGTCGTCCGTGCGTGCCTCCGAAGCTCCGGGTGCGGCGGGTGCCGGCTGGTTCTCGTCAGGGTGGGTCACGGTCGGTGAACCTCGCTCTCCAGGGTGTCGAGCCGGCGGGCGAGCTCGCTGAGCGCGGCGTCGTCGGCGGGTGGGGGGCCGTAGATCAGGTCGGCGACCTCGTGCGGGTCGCGCCCGGAGGCGCGCACGACGGCGTCGACCACGGCGTCGGGGTGGGCGGACCGGGCCAGGCCGAGCCGGTGGGCGACGGCCTGGGCGGTCGAGGCCCGCAGGCCGGCCGCCGCGTGCCCGCGCGAGCGTGCGCGGCGGTAGAGCCGGGCGCGCCCGCGCGCCGACTCGGCGGAGGGCACGACGACAGGCAGCCGTTCGGTGACGAGCCTGCCGAGGCGTCGGCCCCGCCAGACGGCGACGACGAGGGCGACCAGGACGGCCCACCACAGCGCGGCGCCGAACCAGGCCGGCAGCACGGCCTCGGGCTCCGGCTCGGCGGTCTGGTCCCCGGCGACGGTCGAGTCGGCCGGGTCGGGCACGAGCCAGACCAGCCGGTCCTGACGCCCGAGGAGGTGCAGCGCCAGTGCGGCGTTGCCCTCGGTGAGCACGTCGTCGTTGCGCAGGAACGCCGGGTCGTCGACGGCGACCACCTGGCGACCGCCCTGCTCGACCGCGGCGAGCACTGCCGAGCCGTCCGGGCTCGACCAGCACGTCGTCACGGCGGGCGAGGTGGCCTCCAGCCCTGCCTCGAGCATCGAGGGGCCCGCGGCGACCGCGGCGGGGAGGTCGCACCCCGGCTCGGTCGCGGACGGCGGAGCGGAGGCCCAGGAAGAGCGCTGGACCTGGTCTCCGGTCGCCGCCCGCAGCAGGCCGTCGTCGGCGCCCGCCAGCACGACGTCGGCGTCGACGGCGGAGAGCGCGGTGACCTGCTCGGGCAGCATGTACGGCGCGGGGACGACCAGGAGCGTGGTGCCCGCAGCGGCGGCCTCGACGGCGTCCGCCACGTGCGTCACGTGCTCGATCTCGACGCCCTGGCGCTCGAGGACGTGGGCGAGGGCCTGCGAGCCGTCCGGTCGGGTGTTCTCGGGGTCGTACGCGACGAGCGAGCCCGCAGGGCGCAGCAGGGCGAGGGCCACGACCGCGAGGAGCATCGCGGCGACACCGCCGACGAGCCACCGAGCGGCCCGCCAGCGGCGTCGGCTGCGGGAGCCGAGCGTCGTGCCGTCGCCGGTGACCGCTGCCGAGCTCCAGGTCGCCGTGGGGGCGGCGGGCGCGCTCACAGCGCCTCCTCCGGGGTTCGCGACGCCGGCGGGCTGGGCCGGGTGGACGACACCCGGTCGTCGAGCGCGCGCATCGCGGCGTCGTCCGCGGGCCCGGCCGGGAGGTGGCCGTAGCGGACCCCGTCGAACCGGCCGGCGGCCGTGTGCAGATCGGCGGAGAGGTCGGGCATCCGGGCGCTCGCGGCCTCGGCGGCCTCGCGAGCGGTCCGGCCGGGACGTTCGTCGAGCACCACGCGCTCCTCCAGCCCGCGCACCACGGCGCGGAAGCGTTCGATCACGGCGAGCGGCCAGTCCTGCCGGCCGGCGGCGTCGTCGGCGGCGGCCCGCATCTGCGCGGCGGTCCGGGTGTCGTCGTCGTGCACGACGGCGGAGCTGCCGGCGGCGTGGCGCCGCAGCCGGGCGGGGCCCGCGACGAACAACGCGACCGCCACCACGACGACCAGCACCACGGCCAGGACGACCGCGAGCCGCCACGGGCTGATGTCCACGGTGCCGATGTCGCCGAAGACCCTGGCGAGCCAGTCGAGCAGCCGCATGAGGACCGACGGGTCCTGGGAGTACTCGGGGCGGGCGAGCTCCTCGACGAGCCAGTCGCGGGCCGTCTCACGGTCCGGCACGACGGGCACCTCGCCGGTGACGCCGTGCAGCAGCCCCACCGTCGTCGCTGCCGTCACCACTGCGGGGTGCCTCCGGGCGGCGGCTGCATCCCGGCCGGGCCGGCAGGCCTGTCGGGCGGCTGGTTCGCCACGCGCTCGGCGGCTGCGGCGAGCTGGACGTCGAGCCCTTCGCGGCGCATCCGCACGTCGGTGTAGACCAGTGCGACGACGCCGGAGACGAACACCAGGTAGAGCATGCTCGCGATCACCGACGCGACGACGGAGCTGACGATCATCCCCCAGCCGAAGTCGCCGCCGTCGACGAGCAAGCCGAGCATGCTGAGCGGGTAGGACACGACCTGGCCGGCGACGCCCGCGATGATGCTGGCGAGCAGCACGGTCCCGAAGACTCGCCAGTACGCGCTGCGGGTGAGGCGCCACGCACGGGCGATCGTGCGGCCCAGCCCGGTGCCCTCGAGCACGAGCGCCGGCGCGACGAGCATGAGGCGGACCCACAGCCAGGCCGCCAGGGCGACGATCGCAGCCAGGCACAGCAGGGCGACGAGCACGGACAGCACCGCCGAGTCGGTCGCGACGGCGACGGCGCTGACCAGCAGGATCGCCCCGAAGAAGACGACGAACGTGGCGACGCCGAGGCCGATCGTCCGCAGCAGCATCCAGCCGATGAGGACGGCGAGCCGCGGACGGACCTTCTGCCAGACCTCGCTCACCGACATCTTGCGGCCGATGACGGACTGGCTGACCGAGACGGTGATGAACCCTTCGGTGACGGGCTGGGCGATCAGGAGGGTCAGGGACAGCGCGCTCGACACCGCCACGATCTGGGCGAACCAGCCGGCGTCGGCCGCGGTGAAGCCGGTGAGCTCGGCGTCGGTGCCGAAGGGCTCGGCGAGCAGGTCGGTCAACGGCGGGACCGCGAACTGCGCCAGCAGCGCCGCGAGCAGGGTGGCGGTGGCGACGACCACGGCCACCAGGCCGAGCATGACCGCAGGGTTGTGGCGGACCGCGCTGAACGCCCCGTCGAAGATCTCCCCGAGCGACAGCGGACGCAGGGAGACGATGCCGGGTTTGGACGCGGACGGGCCGTAGGGGTCGGGCCCCACCGGGCCGGGCCGTGGCGCTCCCGGGGGGGTGCCGCCGCCGGCCCCGGGCTGACCCGGGCCGTACCGTCCGGACCCGTACTGCCCTGGCCCGTACTGCCCGTAGGCGGGCGGCCTCGGAGCCTCGCCCCACCCGGAGGGCGGCGTCGGCTGGTCGGGCGTGCTCATGCTGCTGCCTCCTGGGGCACGGCTGGCTGGACGGGTGCGTGACCGCCACGACCCTATAGCGTTCACGGCCCTCAGGGCGCGGCCCGGCCCGGAACGCTGTGGACCCTGGCAGACTGTGCGCATGAAGTCCCGCGTCCTGGTGGTCGACGACGACACTGCCCTCGCCGAGATGATCGGCATCGTCCTGGAGTCCGAAGGGCTCGATCTGAGCTTCTGCTCGGACGGCGATGCCGCCATCGGCATGTTCCGGTCGACCCAGCCCGACCTCGTCCTGCTCGATCTCATGCTGCCGGGCAAGGACGGTATCGAGATCGCTCGGGAGATCCGTGCCGAGTCCGGCATCCCGATCATCATGCTCACCGCGAAGACGGACACCGTCGACGTGGTTCTCGGCCTCGAGTCCGGTGCCGACGACTACGTCACCAAGCCGTTCAAGCCCAAGGAGCTCGTCGCCCGCGTGCGGGCCCGGCTGCGCCGTTCCGACGAGCCCGGTCCGGAGCGCCTCAAGATCGGCGACATCGAGATCGACGTCACAGGGCACACCGTCACCCGCGACGGGGAGCGGATCAGCCTCACCCCGCTCGAGTTCGATCTGCTCGTCGAGCTCGCGCGCAAGCCCTGGCAGGTCTTCACCCGCGAGGTGCTCCTCGAGAAGGTCTGGGGATACCGGCACAGCGCCGACACCCGCCTGGTGAACGTCCACGTGCAGCGCCTGCGCTCCAAGATCGAGAAGGACCCGGAGAACCCCGAGGTCGTGCAGACCGTGCGCGGGGTGGGCTACAAGGCCGGTGCCGCCCGCTGACGTCCGTGCGACCGACGCCCTCGTCCGAGGTGCCCGGTCGCTCGTGCACCGCTGGCGCTCCTCGATGCAGGTGCGCGTGGTCACCTCTGCGGTCGCGCTCGGCGTGCTGGCCGTCGCCGTCCTCGGCGTCTACCTGTCGTTCTCGATCCGGGACGGTCTCTTCGACCAGCGCCTGGACCAGGTCGAGCGCGAGAACGCCGCCGTGATCCAGGAGGTGCGCACCCGGCTCGCCGCGACGGCCGCGACGCAGACCGGCGAGCAGCAGGCCCTGCTGCGCGACGTCATCCTGTCGTTGAGCGCCGGGGGCTCGAGCGCGCAGGACTACTTCCTGCGCCAGGCGCCCGAGCAGCAGCTGCCCCTCGTCGACTCGTCGTCGCGCCAGGGACTGGCGGTCAGCGAGGTCGTCACCCCGGAGCTGCGCGCCGCGACGCTCGCCACGGGGGACCAGGTGCTGCAGTCGGTGCCGATCCCCGCCGACTTCACGGGGTCGGGTGCCGAGGAGCCCGGCGTCGTGGTCGGGGCCACCGTCGACCTGCCGTCGGCCGGCACCTTCGAGCTCTACGCGCTCTACTCGCTGGCCTCGGAGCAGGAGACGTTGGGGTTCGTCCAGCGGACCCTGGCGCTCGGCTCGGTGGTGATCCTGGCCATGATCGGCCTGCTGACGTGGACGGTCACCCGGCAGACGGTCGCCCCCGTGCGCCGGGCCGCCACCGCGGCGGCCCGGCTGGGCGAGGGGCACCTCGACGTCCGTGTCCCCGGGTCGCGGGGCCAGGACGAGCTGGCGACGCTCGCGCGGACGTTCAACGAGATGGCGGACAACCTCGAGGAGCAGATCGCCCGGATGGAGGAGCTGTCCGCCGCGCAGCGACGGTTCGTCTCCGACGTCTCGCACGAGCTGCGGACCCCGCTGACGACGATCCGCATGGCGGGCGAGATCATCCACACCGCGCGCGCCGACCTCGAGCCGTCCGCGCGACGGTCCGCGGAGCTGCTGCAGACGCAGCTCGACCGGTTCGAGGAGCTCCTGACCGACCTGCTCGAGATCAGCAGGTTCGACGCCGGCGCGGCCGTGCTCGACGTCGAGCAGCAGGACCTGCGCAGCGTGGTCACGGCCGTCGTCGACACGTGCGCCCCGCTCGCCGAGCGCAAGTCCGTCTTCCTCTCGGTGGACATGCCCGACACGCGCACGACGGCGGACATCGACCCTCGCCGGGTCGAGCGGATCCTGCGCAACCTCGTGGTGAACGCCATCGAGCACGCGGAGGGCAACCCGGTGGAGATCACGGTCGGCCAGGACGCCCGGGCCGTCGCGGTCGTGGTGCGCGACCACGGCGTGGGTCTGACCACGGAACAGCTCAGCCGCGTCTTCGACCGGTTCTGGCGGGCGGACCCGGCACGGGCCCGGACGACGGGCGGCACGGGTCTCGGCCTGTCCATCTCGCAGGAGGACGCCCGGCTGCACGGCGGACGTCTGGACGCCTGGGGGCGGCCCGGCCACGGCGCGAGCTTCCGGCTGACCCTGCCGCGGCGCGCGGGGATCGAGATCGACCGCCCGCCGCTGCCGGTCGAGGGGCCGTCGCGCTCCGGCGGGCAGCACGTCCCCACGGGCCAGGTGCCCGTCGTGAACCCGCCGACCGGTCCCACGCCCACCGCCATCCCCGACCTGCCGTCCGAGGAGGAGTCCTGATGAACCACGGGATCCGCCGGCGCCTCGCGCGGGCCCTCTGCGCCGCCGTGCTGGTGTCGTCGGTCGGGGCGTGCGCGAGCATCCCCACCACGGGCGGCGTCATGGAGGGTTCCGCCGAGGTCGACAGCGCCAGCGACCTGGGCTTCGACGTGCAGGGCCCGGCGATGGACGCCAGCCCCGAGCAGATCGTCCAGGGGTTCGTGAGCGCGGCCCAGTTCGGTCCGGCGTCGGCCGCGACGCTCGACATCGCGAAGGAGTACACGACGCCGGTGGCCTGGTCCGCGTGGGACGAGTACACGCAGGTCCTGGTGCTGTCGGAGTACCCCCGGTGGACCGTCGAGGAGTTCGACGAGTCCACCGTCGAGACGTCGGTGCGCGGCGAGGCCACCGTCGTCGCGTCCCTCGACGAGTCGGGCGTCTACTCGGAGCTGGCCGAACCCAGCGTCGTCGAGGTGGCGTTCGACCTGACACGGGGCGACGACGGACAGTGGCGCATCAGCGGGCTCGAGGACGGGATGCTCGTGCTGGCCGACTTCCTCGGGAACGCGTTCCACCGGACCTCGCTGTACTACCCGACGTCGGACCGCGAGTGGTGGGTCCCCGACGTGCGCTGGTACCCGGGGCAGTCGTGGCGAACCGGCGCGACCCAGGCGATCCTCGACGGACCGCCGGAACGGCTCGCGCAGTCGACGATCTCGGTGGTCCCTGACGGCGCCACCCTGGCGATCGACGCGGTGACGGTCGCGGACGACGGCACGATCGACGTGAGCCTCACCTCGGCGATCACCACCGCCCCGCCGGACGACAGGGCGCTGCTCGTGGCCCAGCTCGAGGCGACCCTGCGGGAGGGAGACGGCCGCACGGTGGTGCTCTCGTCCGGCACCTCGCCGCTGGCGGCGACGTCGGCGGCCGAGCCGTCGCGGCCCGTCACCGTGGGGGACGCGGTCGCCGTGCTGGACACCGAGGAGGGCCAGGCGCTGCGCCGGGTCGTCGGCCGTGAGCTGACGGACCTGGCCGAGCCGCAGGACGTCGCGGGGCTCGACGTGACCGCCGTCGCCGTGGGGACCGGCGGGTCCATCGTGGTGCGGGACGGTTCCGTACGGCTGGTCCGGCTCGGCGAGGAGGGCCGGTCCGAGCTGCTCGCCGGGCCCGAGCTGGTCCCGCCGTCGGTCGACCGCTTCGGGACGGTCTGGACGGCTGTGGGCGGCGACCTGCGGGTCGCCCTGCCCACCGGTGGCGTGGTGCCGGTCGAGGCCGAGTGGTTGGCCGACCTGTCGGTGCGTTCTCTGCGCGTGGCACCCGAGGGCGCCCGCATCGCCCTCGTCACCGACGGGCCCGACGGGCCCGAGGTCTGGGTCGCGGCGATCGAGCGCGACGCCGAGGACGTCCCCACCGGGTTGTCGGCACCCGTGCGCGTCGGCGGGCCGGTGGCCTCCGCCGAGGCTGTCGACTGGTCGGAGGAGTCCACCCTCCAGCTGCTGGCACGGGACCCGGACGGCACGCGGGGACTGTTCGCCGCGGGCGTCGGCGGTCTCGCCGGGTCGAACGACGGGCTGACGCGCCCGTTGGCGACGACGGCCGTGCCCACGGCGCTCGCGGCCGGCGTCGGGGCGAGCCCGACGCTCGCGCTGGACGCCGACGGGACGCTGTTCGTGCGGCAGAGCGCGGCCCTCTGGCCCGTGGTCTCCGAGGACGTCGTGGCGGTCGCCTACCCGGGATGACCGGGCCGGAAGCCGTCCACGGTCGCCCGCCGTCCACCGTCCGGTGCCAGAGCCGCCCGGTGCGGCGCGGTGCCGCGCACCCTGGCGTCATGCTCACCCGACTGGCTCGCCTCGTGGTCCCCGTGTCGTGCCCGGGCTGCGGGTCCTACGACGTGCGGTGCTGCTCCTCGTGCGCGGCGGCCGTCGTGGGCATGCCGCTGCGCCGTGTCGAGGACGGCGCCCCACGCCTCGACCGCATGGACGGCGTCCCGCCACTGCCGGTCTGGGCCGTGTGCGACTACGCGGGTCCGGTGCGTGACGTCGTCGTCGCCTGGAAGGACCGGGAGCGCGCCGACCTCGACGCTCTGCTCGCCCCGGCGCTGCACGACGCCGCGGCAGAGTTGGCACCGCTCGTGCGGTCCGCCGTCGGCGACGCGGGCGTGCTGGTCGTCCCGGCGCCGTCGGCACCGGGGGCGCGGCTGCGCCGGGGCCGGGAGCCGGTCGGCGTGCTGGCCGGCGCGGTCGCGGCCGGGCTGCGCACCGGCGGGGTGGGCGCCGCCGTCGTACCGGGGCTGCGACGCCGTCGTTCGACGCGCGACCAGGTCGGCCTGGGGGCGCGCGCCCGCGGACGCAACCTCGACGCCTCGGTCGCCGCGCGCCGACGCACCGAGGGATCGCTCTGCGTCCTGGTCGACGACGTCCTGACCACCGGGGCCACCCTCGCAGCCTCCGAGCGGGCGCTGACCTCGGTCGGCGCCGTCGTCCTGGCCGGTCTCGTGCTGGCCGCGACACCACCGCCGGGGGCTGTCACCGAATCTCCCCACGACGCGACGTCGCCAGAGGTTCACCCCGTCGACGCGTTGGGATAACCTGGGAACCCGACGGCGAGCGGACCGCGAGAGCGGAGCGATCGCCGCATCCCACGAGCGGGCCGGGCAGGTGATCCGGCGACCGGGAGGTGGTGCCAGGACCGGCACCCACCGCGGTGCCCAGAAGCACACGAGGGCCGCCCGAAGGATGCAGCAGGAGCGGCCCACGACGAAGTGGAGCAACACGATGGAGATCGCCGTCGTCGGCAGGCACACGGACGTCACGGACCGGTTCCGTGACCACGTGGAGGACAAGCTCGCCAAGGTCACGCAGCTCGCGCCGAACGCGCGCCGCGTGGACGTGGAGGTCACGCACGAGAAGAACCCACGACTCGCCGACCAGAGCGAGCGGGTGGAGCTGACCGTGCGGGACAAGGGGCCCGTGATTCGGGCGGAGGCGGCCGCGGACGACCGCTTCGCCGCTCTCGACCTCGCGATCGACAAGCTCAGCGAGCGGCTCCGCCGCTCCCGTGACCGGCGCAAGGACCACCGTCGCCGCGGACCGGGCGTCTCGCCGCCGGTGGACGTGCGCCCCTACGACGAGGTCCTGGCCGCGCAGCCCGAGCCGCGCACCGAGCCGGCCCCGCTCTCCACGCCGGGGGACTCCGTCGAGTACCAGCTCGGCGACTCGCCCGTGGTGATCCGACAGAAGCTCCACCGCGGTGAACCGATGACCGCCGACGAGGCCGTCGAGCACATGGAGCTCGTCGGTCACGACTTCTTCCTGTTCATCGACAAGGAGTCGGCCCGCCCGGCCGCCGTGTACCGACGCCGCGGCTGGACGTACGGCGTCATCGAGCTCGACGCGACGTGCAGCGGGGCGGCGCCGGTGTCCTCGCTGACGTGATGACGTGAACCCGGCTCCGTGTCGGTGTCGGGTTGCAGGATGCCGGCATGGAGTCGATGTCGATCACCGAGGCCCGTCGGGTCGCGCTGCGGGCGCAAGGTCTGGACCGCGGACGACCCGACGGGCCGGTCACGATGCGGCGTCTCACCGGCGTCGTGGACCGGCTGAACCTGCTGCAGATCGACTCGGTCAACGTGCTGGCGCGCGCCCACCTGGTCCCGGTGTTCTCCCGGCTGGGTCCGTACGACACGGGGCTGCTGGAGCGGGCCGCCGGGCGAGCGCCGCGCCGCCTGGTCGAGACGTGGGCGCACGTCGCCTCCTACGTCCCCACCTCGACGTACCCGTTGCTCGAGTGGCGTCGGCGGGCGTACGAGCGGGAGGCGTGGGGGGCCATCTCCGCCGTGCCGCAGGCCCACGCGCACGAGCTCGACCTGGTGCGTTCGCTCGTCAGCGAGCTCGGCCGCGTCACCGCGAGCCGGATCCACGACGAGCTCGAGAAGGCCGGCCGGACGGCCCCGCGCTCCCGGCTCGAGTGGGGTTGGAACTGGACGACGGCGAAGCGCTGTCTCGAGTACCTGTTCTTCACCGGCGAGGTCATGTCGGCCCGGCGCAACGGTGCGTTCGAGCGCTGCTACGACCTGTCCGAGCGGGTGCTGCCCCCGGCCCTGCGTCACGCACCTGAGGTCTCCGACGACGACGCGGTGCGTCGGTTGCTCGAGCTGGGCGCCCGTGCGCACGGCGTCGGCACCGCCCGGTGCTTCCGTGACTACTTCAGGCTGCGTGGCCCCCGCGCGCAGCGAGCGCTCGAGGACCTGGTCGACGCCGGTGTCCTCGTCCCCGTGACCGTCGACGGCTGGGCGGAAACCACCTACCGGCACCGGGACGCCGTGGTGCCACGACGTGCCGCGGGGGCTGCGCTGCTCAGCCCGTTCGACCCGCTCGTGTGGGAGCGCCGTCGGCTCGAGGCGCTCTTCGACGTGTTCTACCGCATCGAGATCTACGTCCCCGCGCCGCAGCGCAGGCTCGGCTATTACGTCCTGCCGTTCCTCCAGGGCGAGCAGATCACCGCGATGGTCGACCTCAAGGCCGATCGGTCCGCCGGCGTCCTGCGGGTGGTCGCCGCGCACAGGACGCCGCACGGCGACGGCTCGACGCCGGCCGCGCTGGCGGCCGAGCTCAGGCTCCTGGCCACCTGGCTCGGACTGCCCGAGGTGGCCGTGGCACCCGCCGGCGACCTCGCCGCCGGGCTCACCGCGGAGCTGAGCGACGTCCGCGCGTCGTCGGCGTCGTCGCCGCCCGCGGCGCACGGGCAACCGGCGGCCGAGGCCTAGATTTTCGTCGGCCGCGAACCTGGCCCCACGCCTCGGCCCGGGGGAATAGGATGGCATGCGGTGCGACCGGGACGACGGCGCCGTCGTCCGGCCCGGTTGCCGCCACCGAACGGGCTCGGGAGGCTTCCCGGGCACCACCGACACGGGAGAACTGCGTGCCTGCGATCCTCGAGAAGATCCTCCGCCTGGGCGAGGGCCGGATCCTCAAGAAGCTGACCGGACTCGCCGAGCAGGTGAACCGGCTCGAGCCGAGCTTCACCGAGCTCAGCGACACCGAGCTGCAGGAGGAGACGGCGCGGTTCAAGGAACGGCTCGAGCACGGCACGACGCTCGACGACCTGCTTCCCGAGGCGTTCGCCACGGTCCGCGAGGCGTCCCGGCGGACGCTCGGCCAGCGACACTTCGACGTGCAGCTCATGGGCGGCGCCGCCCTGCACCTCGGCAACATCGCCGAGATGAAGACCGGTGAGGGCAAGACGCTGGTCGCCACGACGGCGGCCTACCTCAACGCGCTGACCGGCAAGGGCGTGCACGTCGTCACGACGAACGACTTCCTCGCGCGGTACCAGGGCGAGCTGATGGGCCGCGTCTTCCGGTTCCTCGGGATGACGACGGGCGTGATCGTCTCGGGTCAGAACCCGACCGAGCGCCGCGAGCAGTACGCGGCGGACATCACCTACGGCACGAACAACGAGTTCGGCTTCGACTACCTGCGCGACAACATGGCCTGGTCGCCGGACGACCTGGTCCAGCGCGGTCACCATTTCGCGATCGTCGACGAGGTCGACTCGATCCTCATCGACGAGGCGCGGACGCCGCTCATCATCTCGGGGCCGTCCGCCGGCGACGCCAACCGCTGGTACGTCGAGTTCGCCAAGGTCGTCAAGCGGTTGCAGGTCGAGAAGGACTACGAGGTCGACGAGAAGAAGCGCACCGTCGGGGTCCTCGAGCCGGGCATCGAGAAGATCGAGGACTACCTCGGCATCGACAACCTCTACGAGTCGCTCAACACCCCGCTCATCGGGTTCCTGAACAACGCCATCAAGGCCAAGGAGCTGTTCAAGCGGGACAAGGACTACGTCGTGCTGAACGGCGAGGTCATGATCGTCGACGAGCACACCGGCCGCATCCTTGCGGGGCGTCGCTACAACGAGGGCATGCACCAGGCCATCGAGGCCAAGGAGGGCGTGCAGATCAAGGCGGAGAACCAGACTCTCGCCACGATCACCCTGCAGAACTACTTCCGCCGGTACGACAAGATCGCCGGCATGACCGGTACGGCCGAGACCGAGGCTGCCGAGTTCCAGGGCACCTACGAGCTCGGCGTCGTCCCGATCCCGACGAACAAGCCGATGATCCGCATGGACCAGCCCGACCTCGTGTACAAGAACGAGGAGGGCAAGTTCAACGCGGTGGTGGCCGACATCGTCGAGCGGCACGCCAAGGGCCAGCCGGTCCTCGTGGGCACCACCAGCGTCGAGAAGTCCGAGCTGCTGTCGAAGCTCCTGAAGAAGGCCGGCGTCCCGCACGACGTCCTCAACGCCAAGGAGCACGAGCGCGAGGCCTCGATCGTCGCGCAGGCGGGCCGCAAGGGCGCCGTCACGGTCGCGACCAACATGGCCGGCCGTGGCACCGACATCATGCTCGGCGGCAACGCCGAGTTCACCGCGGTCGCCGAGATGGCGGCGCGCGGCTTCGACTCCACCGAGGACCCGGAGGCGTACGAGGCGGCCTGGCCCGAGGTCCTGGCCAAGGCGACCGAGTCGGTCGCGACCGAGCACGAGGAGGTCGTCGAGCTCGGCGGGCTCTACGTGCTGGGCACCGAGCGGCACGAGTCGCGGCGCATCGACAACCAGCTGCGTGGTCGTTCCGGCCGTCAGGGAGACCCGGGGGAGTCGCGCTTCTACCTGTCGATGCAGGACGACCTGATGCGCCTGTTCAACTCCGGGCTCGCGGAGTCGATGATGGGCCGGGCCGGCTTCCCGGACGACATGCCGCTCGAGTCGAAGATGGTCACCCGCGGCATCCAGAGCGCGCAGTCGCAGGTCGAGTCACGCAACTTCGAGATCCGCAAGAACGTCCTGAAGTACGACGACGTGCTGTCTCGCCAGCGCACCGTCATCTACGACGAGCGCCACCGGGTCCTCGAGGGCGAGGACCTGCACGAGCAGGTGCAGCACTTCGTCTCGGACGTCGTCACGGCGTACGTGGACGGCGCCGCCGACGACGGCAACGCCGAGGGCTGGGACCTCGACGGTCTCTGGACCGCTCTGCGCTCCGTCTTCCCGGTCTCGATCACGGTGGACGACGTCGTGGCCGAGGCAGGGGGCCGCGACCGCCTGACGCGGGAGATGCTTCTCGAGGAGCTGCTCTCCGACGCGCGGGTGGCCTACGCGGCCCGCGAGGAGTCGCTGGGTTCCCCGGCCATGCGGCAGCTCGAGCGTCGCGTCGTGCTGTCGGTCCTCGACCGCAAGTGGCGTGAGCACCTCTACGAGATGGACTACCTCAAGGAGGGCATCGGTCTGCGCGCCATGGCCCAGCGCGATCCTCTCATCGAGTACCAGCGTGAGGGCTACCAGCTGTTCCAGGCCATGACCGAGGCGATCAAGGAGGAGTCGGTCGGCTACCTCTTCAACCTCGACGTCGAGGTGAAGCAGGCCGGTGACGAGTCGGCGGACTCGGGCGACGAGCCGACGATCTCCGTCAGCGCCGCCGCGGCGACGGCGGGCACGCCCGCCGCGCAGGCGATCGGTGCCGGCGGAGCGACCGTCGTCGGGGCCGACGCCGCCGAGGAGTCCTCGGACGACGAGCCCGAGTCGGCGGGACTTCCCGCGGCGTTCGGCGGCGCGGAGGAGCCGGTCCTGGTCGCGAAGGGTCTGGACGCCCCGAAGCCGCCGCAGAACCTGCAGTACTCCGCTCCGGGCGAGGACGGGTCGGCCACCACCGGCGGGGACTCGCGCGCGGCGCGGCGTGCTCTGCACGGCGAGGCGTCGTCCGCCAGCGCCGACGGTCGGACGTTCCCCGGCACCCCGCGCAACGCGCAGTGCCCCTGCGGGTCGGGCAAGAAGTACAAGATGTGCCACGGCGTCAACGAGTGACCCGCCCGGTGGCGTAGCGGTCTCGGGCGAGCTTCTCAGCCGAGCTCGAGGACCGCGACGCGCCACACGCCGCGCCGTGCCTCGAGCCGGACGGCGGCCGCCCGGACGCGACCGTCGTCCTCCAGGACGACGGTCGCCTCGGCGGTGCTGTCGCCGAGGCGGACCGTGCGGATCCGTCGGACCGACACGGGGACCGCCGTGTGCGGCCCGCGGCGCCGTGCCTGGACGAGCCGTGCACGGTGGACCAGCTGGTCCAGCACCTGCGGGGTCACCCAGCGCGCGATGTGGGCCGCGGGACGCTCGCCCCGCAGGACCTCGACCGCGGCGCGCACGACCGACCCGCACATCGCCGTCGGGTCCGGCAGCCGCGACGGCGCGGCCGGTGCGGAGGGCAGGGGACGACCGGGCACCGGCACGGGATCGGACGGGACGGCGCCGACACGCAGGCGCCGCGGGGACTCCGGGCGGCGGGACGCGCTCGGGGGAGCCGCCGGACGACGACCCCGTGGCGGGCTCGCGACGCGCAGCCGGCGGGAGGCGGCCGTCGGGTCGGGGTTCTCTGAGGTGGTCGTGGTCATGGGGCACTCCGTGTCGGGTAGGGCCGGGCAGGTCGACGTCGGTGGGCGGTCCGTCAGGGCGCGCGGAGCACCTGACCAGGGAGGATGACGTCGGGGTCGTCCCCGATCACGTCGCGGTTGGTCTGGTGCCACGAGGTGACGGCTCGCAGGACGTCGCCGGGGGAGGCGTCGTCCGGGAGCTCGCGGCCGGCGATGTCCCACAGCGTGTCGCCGCGCTTCACGACCACCTCGTGCGCGCCGTCGTCCTGGTGCGACGTCCGCTGGGCGCTGGTGACGGTGGGCGACACGTCATCGGTGGTCTGGGCCGGCTCAGCGGGCTGCGCCGGTTGGTCCGGCTGTACCGGTTGGTCCGGCTGCGAGGGCTCCGCCGACTCCGCAGGTCCAGCAGGCTCGGCGGGTTCGGCGTCGGGTTCGGGATCGGCGGTCCGGGGAGGTGCGGGCAGCGTCTCGTCGGCCGCTCCGGTCGTGTTCCCGGTCGTCTCCCAGCCGAGCTGCAGCACGACGGCCGGCGTGGTCTCGGGCACGGGCGGCTCGTCGGCGAGCGCGGCGCTGGGCGCGAGCGCGAGACCCGCACCCACCCCTGCCCCGACGGCTCCCCGGGCGAGGCGGCGGACGATCGCCGGCGCCCACCGGCCCACGATCGTCTCGGCGGTGCGGTCGGAGCGACCCCGCCGGACGGCGGCGACCCCCGCGAGCGCGGCGAGGACGCTCAGGAGCATCCATGCGGCGCCGGCGGTCCCGCCGGTCAGGACCAGCAGCTCGACCCACGTCTCGACGCGCGCGGAGCGCACGGCGTCGGCGTCGGTCGGCACGACTGCGCGGAGCCGCAGGGCCAGCAGGAGCAGGGCACCCACGGACGCGACGAGCACGGCGAGGAGCCCCGCCATGCTGCGTGCCGGTCGTGGCGTCGTCGTCGCACGTCCCATCTGCGACCTCCATCGGGTCTTCGTTGATGCGTGTTGGTATCAGTTGATGATGTCTGATGGTGGATATTGAAGCGTAGTGTGGCTCTCCTGTCCAGGGCACGGCATCCTGGGCCGCGGCCCGACCCGGGCCGGGAACCGGAAGGAGACGCGGGTGACGCCGTCGGACACCTCGCGCTGGACACTGCTCTTCGCAGACCTGGAGGCGCAGCTCGCGGCCGAGGAGGCCGCCGAGCGAGAGGGAGCCGTCGCCGAGCTGACGCGCGCGGAGCAGGCGTCCGTGCCGCTCGTCGACCGGCTGCGCGCGGCCCGGGGCAGGCCGCTGCGCCTCGACCTGCGCGACGGCGAGTCGCTCGAGGGGCGGCTCGAGCGGGTCGCGGAAGAGTGGGTCCAGGTCGACGCGCGGTCCCCGCGCGGCGGTCGGTGGCAGCACGTCGTGCCGTTGTCCGCGGTCGTGGGCATCGCGGGCCTGGGGCGTCACGCGGCGCCGTCGGCCGCTCGCACGGACCGGCTGGGCCTGGGCACGGCGCTGCGCGGGCTGCAACGAGACCGTGCGCGCGTGCAGGTCCGCACGACGGCGCACGTCGTGCTCGGCAGGATCGCGCGCGTGGGCGCCGATCACCTCGACGTCGAGGAGCTCGACTCGGCGCGTCCCGCCGTGCGCGTCGTGCCGTTCGCCGCGCTGGTCCGGGTCAGCGAGACCTGAACGGTCCCGGGCGACCGGTCAGAGGTCGCCCGCGTCGATGCGCTGTCGGGTGCGGTCGTACTGCTGCGCGATGTACTCCTCGAGCTTCGCGGTCTCGACCCGCCAGACCTTCTTGGGGCCCACCTGGATGGCGGGCAGCTCGCCGCTGCGGACGAGCGAGTAAGCCTGGGCGGCGGAGATGCTGAGCGTCTCCTGCACCTCGGCGAGGGAGAGGAAGCGGCTGGCCATGGCTCGATCCTCCCACAGGGGTCGTTGTTCGTGCCGGTTGTCCACAGGTGATGCGAGATGCTGTCGCGACGGCGTCTCGTCCCGGATGATGGATCGCGCCACCGGCACCCGTCGGGGATCGCTAGCGTGCGAACCGCCCGACGGACAGACCGCCCGTACCGGACGCAGAGGCGCTTCCGGCCGACTCCGAAGGACCACCGTGAGCAACGAAGCAAACCCCGCCCCGGCCGCACCACGCCTGCGCCGGCCGACGTGGCGGGACCCCCGGCTCGTGATCGGGGTCGTCCTGGTGGCGGTCGCGGTCGCGCTGGGTTCGTGGGTCGTCTCGAACGCCGACCGCACCGCACCGGTCTACGCCGCCGCCGGCACGTTGACGCCCGGTGAGCCCGTCGACGAGTCGCAGCTGCGCGTGGTCGACGTCAACCTCGGGGCCGAGGCGGACCGGTACATGCGAGCCGACGCCGCCGTCCCGGAGGGCCAGGTGGCCCTGCGCGTCGTCTCCGAGGGCGAGCTGGTCGCCGCCACCGCCGTGGGTGACGCCGCCACCGTCACCGTGCGATCCGTCGCGGTGCCGGTCGGTGCCGGGCTCTCCGAGCGCATCCACGAGGGCGCCGTCGTCGACCTCTGGTTCGTCCCGGCGGCACAGCAGGGCGCCGACGGCGACGCGGGGGAGCCGGAGCCGATCGTGACCGGCGTCGTCGTCGAGCAGGTCGACGCCTCCGAGGGTGGGCTGGTCGTGAGCGACCACGGCACGCTGCACGTCCTGGTGGGCGCCGACGACCTTCCCGCGGTGCTGTCGGCGCTCAGCGCCGAGGGATCGGTGACCGTCGTGCCGGTGGCGGGCGCGTGATGCCCGCCGAGGTCATGGTCCTGTGCGCGGTGAGCGGGCCGTACGAGACCGACGTGGTGCTCGCGCTCGGTGCCCCCGGCGCGGGGACGAGCGTCACGCGGCGCTGCGGGGACCTCGCCGAGCTGCTCGCGGCGGCCGCCGCCGGCGCCGGGACGGTGGCCGTCGTCTCGGCCGACCTCCCGGGCCTCGACCGCGAGGCCGTCGGCCGGCTGCACGGCACGGGGACCCGCGTCGTCGCGATCGCCGACGACGGACCGGCGGAACGCCTCCAGGCGCTCGGGTTCGAAGCGGTGCTCGATGGTGCCGCCGACCCGCGGCTCCTCGACGCGGTCCGTGACACCGCCCGGGTCGACGACCCCCTGGCCACCCACGAGATGGACCTCTCGGCGCTGTCCGGACGCACGCCGGGCGCGCCGGAGCGCCCTGGGGCCGTCGTCGCCGTCTGGGGACCCGTGGGAGCGCCGGGGCGCACGACGACGGCGGTCGAGCTCGCCGCCGAGCTGGCCGGTCTCGGTGGGCACCGCGCCGGGCGTCGCCGACGGCGTCAGGAAGCAGCGCGCCCGCCCGAGGAGTCTGCGCTCCTCGTCGATGCGGACACCTACGGTTCGTGCATCGCCTCCCGGCTCGGTCTGCTCGACGACGCTCCAGGGCTCGCGGCGGTCGCTCGGGCGGCGGGTCACGGCACCCTCGACGTCCCCACGCTGGCACGCCACGCGCCGGTCGTGGAGGGCCGGCTCCGCGTGCTGACCGGCATCACCCGCGCGGCCCGGTGGCCCGAGCTGCCCGCCAGCGCGCTCGAGGTGGTGCTCGAGCGCGCACGGTCGCTGGCTGACTGGACGGTGGTGGACTGCGGACCGCTGGTCGAGGCCGACGAGCTGCTCATGTACGACACGCACGCCCCGCAGCGCAACGGTGCGACGCTCGCCGCGCTCCAGGCCGCAGACGTCGTGGTGGCGGTCGGGGCGGCGGACCCGGTGGGGATCCAGCGCCTGGTGCGAGGGCTCGAGGAGCTCGCCGAGGCCCCCGTGCCGGTCTCCGCCACGCGCGTCGTGGTGGCGAACCGTCTGCGGTCCTCCGCCGTCGGGCCGGACCCGGAGCGAGCGGTCGGCGACGCGCTCGTGCGGTACGCCGGGGTCGCCGAGGCGCACCTGGTGCCGGACGACGGCGCCGCTCTCGACGCGGCGCTGCTCGCTGGGCGGACGCTCGCCGAGCATGCTCCGTCGTCGTCCGCCCGGCAGGCCTTCGCCGGGCTCGCGGCGCTGGTGCGCGAGCGGGTCGGCGCGCCCGCCGCGGCCTGACGCCGGGCTCCGGGCACACTGGGGGCATGCGCCTCTACGTGCCCGCGACCCTCGCCGATCTCGACGCCGTCACGGTGACGACGCGCGTCGGGTGGTGGGACGTGCCGCCCCGGGGCGCGCACGCCGTCACCGCCGCCCTGGTGTCCGCGCTGCCCGACGAGGACGACGAGGCCCGGGAGTACGCCGCGTTCCTCGCGGCGGCGGACGCCTCGCTCATGCTCGTCGCCGGGAGCGCCGACGCCGTGCCGCTGCGCGTGGTCGTCACCGTGGAGGTCCCGGAGCACGCGGTCTCCGACTCGGCGGGCGACGTGCCGCCATCCGGTGTCGACGTGGGAGAGGTGCCCGGCACGAAGGTCGAGGCGATCCACGTCGACGAACCGGAGGCCGCTGCCGACGTGCGAGCGGTGCTGGCCGCGGTCGACGCGGACGACGACGCGGCGCTGGAGTCGGCGACCGAGCGCGTCGACCAGCGGGACCTGCTCTGGTACCACCCGACCGAGGCGCACCAGGTGCCGCGTCCGTAGGCCCGCCCCTCTCACCCGCCTCGGTCCGGGGTTGTGGGCGTCGGGGGTCTCGCGTCAGCCGAGGTAGACGAGGGCCTTGTCGTGCAGGTGGCCGTTGGTCGCCAGCGCGTTGCCGCCCCAGGGGCCGTCGGTGCCGTCCAGAGAGGTGAACCGCCCGCCGGCCTCGGTGACGATCGGCACCAGCGCGGCCATGTCGTACAGCTCGAGCTCGGGCTCGGCCGCGACGTCGGCGGCGCCCTCGGCCACCAGCATGTACGACCAGAAGTCGCCGAAGCCCCGCGTCCGCCAGCACTCGCGGGTCAGGTCGAGGAACCCGTTGAGCTTGTCCCGCTCCTCCCAGCCTGCCAGCGAGGAGTACGCGAAGGAGGCGTCGGACAACGACTGCACGCCGGACACGTGCATACGGCTCGCGGCCGCGATGGACTTGCCGGTCCAGGCGCCCGAACCCTTGGCCGCCCACCAGCGCCGGCCCAGCGCCGGGGCCGAGACGAGCCCCATGACGACCTCGTCGCCGTCGGCCAGCGCGATGAGCGTGGCCCACACGGGCACGCCGCGCACGAAGTTCTTGGTCCCGTCGATCGGGTCGATGATCCAGCGCCGCGCCCCGCTGCCCGCCTCGCCGAACTCCTCGCCCACGATCGCGTCCCGCGTGCGGGCCCGCGCGAGCTGGGCGCGGATGAACTCCTCGGCGCCCCGGTCGGCGTCCGAGACGGGGGAGTCGTCCGGCTTGGTCTCCACGTGCAGGTCCACCGCCTTGAACCGCGACATCGTCATCGAGTCGACCTGGTCGGCGATCACGTGGGCCAGGCGCAGGTCGTCCTCGTACGTGCGTCCGTGCCCGTGCTGGCTGGAGGTCTGCTGGAAGGTGGCCACGAGTCACACGGTAGCGGTCCGCGAGGCCAGGAGGCGCCGGAACGACGTCAGGCGTGCCGTGCGTGTCGCGCGGGTCGCCTCGTCCGGGGCGTCGGCGGCCCACTCGTCGAGCGCGCAGTCGGGAGCGTCCGCCAGGTGGGTGCAGCCTCGGGGGCACCGGGCCGCGACCTCGTCGAGGTCCTCGAAGGCGGCGAGCAGGTGCCCCGCCTCGACGTGGGCGAGGCCGAAGGAGCGCACGCCCGGGGTGTCGATGACCCAGCCGTCGTGGACGCGCCCGGTGGTCCCGTCGGCCACGGGCAGCCGGAGCGCGACGGCGGAGGTGGAGGTGTGGCGCCCGCGCCCGGTCACGTCGTTGACCACGCCGGTCGCCCGGTGGGCGTCCGGGACCAGGGCGTTGATGAGGGTCGACTTCCCGACGCCGGAGTGCCCGACCAGCACGGACGTGCGGCCGAGCAGGCGCTCGCGGACGGACTCGACCGCGTCGGGCGCGTCACGCCGGGTCACGACCACCTCGACGCCCAGCGGGGTGTAGAGGTCGCGCAGCTCGTCGGGGGAGGCGAGGTCCGCCTTCGTCAGGCACAGCAGGACGTCCATGCCGGCGTCGTACGCCGCGACGACGCAGCGGTCGATCATGCCGGTGCGCGGCTCGGGCTGGGCGAGCGCGGTGACGACGACGAGCTGGTCGGCGTTGGCGACCACGATCCGCTCGTAGGGGTCGGTGTCGTCCGCGGTCCGGCGCAGCACCGAGGTGCGCTCGGTGATGCGGACGATCCGGGCGAGGGTCCCCTCGTCCCCGGAGGTGTCGCCGACGACGTCCACCCGGTCGCCGACGACGGCGCGGGTACGGCTGAGCTCGCGCGCCTTCATGGCGAGGATCTCGCGCTCGTCGGGTCCGCCGTCGTCGAGCACGAGGGTGTAGCGACCTCGGTCGACGCCGACGACCAGGCCGGTCACGGCGTCGGCGTGCTCGGGTCGCTGCTTGGTGCGTGGCCGAGAACCGTGCTTGGAGGGGCGCGCGTACCGCGCGTGCTCGTCGCGGACCCGGCGGGCCATCAGCCCTGGTCCTCCGCCGGGCGGCCGAGCATGCGCAGCCACATCGCGTCGAAGCCGGGCAGCGTCTTGGCGGTGGTGGCGACGTCCTGGACCTGCAGCCCTGGCACGCGCAGGCCGAGCAGCGCGGCCGACGTCGCCATGCGGTGGTCGGCGTAGGTGCGGAACACGTCGCCGTGCAGGGGGCGCGGGGTGATGACGAGCCCGTCGCGGGTCTCCTCGCAGCGACCGCCGACGCGCGTGATCTCGGTGGCGAGCGCGGCCAGGCGGTCCGTCTCGTGCCCGCGCAGGTGCGCGATGCCGCGCAGCCGGCTGGGGGAGTCGGCGAGGGCGGCCAGGACGGCGAAGGTCGGGGCGAGCTCGCCACCCGCGTGCAGGTCGACGTCGACGCCGTGGATCTCCCCGGTGCCGGTGATCGTCAGGACGTCGCCGTCCACGGTGGCGGTGCCACCCATCTGCTCCAGCAGGCCGGGGACCATCGCGCCGGGCTGGGTGGTCTGCTCCGGCCATCCCGGCACGCGCACGGTGCCGCCCGCGACGAGGGCGGCGGCGAGGAAGGGGGCGGCGTTGGACAGGTCGGGCTCGACGCGGACGTCGCGCGCGGCGATCGGCCCGGGGGTCACCTGCCAGATGCCGTCGCGGGAGTCGTCCACCTCCACGCCCACGTCGCGCAGGGTCGCGACCGTCATGGCGATGTGCGGCAGGCTCGGCAGGGTGGCGCCGATGTGGCGCAGCACCAGGGGCCGCTCGAACCGCGGCGCGGCGAGCAGCAGCGCGGAGACGAACTGCGAGGAGCCGGAGGCGTCGACGTCGACGGCCCCGCCGGCGACCCGGCCCCGCCCGCGCACGGTGAACGGCAGGTGCGTGGGGAAGTCCGGCCCGGCGCCGGTCACCTGGACGCCGAGGCTGCGCAGCCCCGCGAGCACCGGCAGCATGGGGCGCACCCGCGCCTCGGGGTCGCCGTCGAACCGGACGTCGCCGTCGGCCAGCGCGGCCACGGGCGGCAGGAACCGCATGACGGTCCCGGCGAGGCCGCAGTCGACGTCGGCGTCGCCGGTCAGGGCGCCGGGCGCGACGTGCAGCGTGCTGGCGTGGTCGCCCTCGGTGATGGTGGCGCCCAGGGACCGCAGGGCCTCGATCATCAGGTCGGCGTCGCGCGAACGCAGGGCGCCGCGCAGCGTTCCCTCGCCGTCGGCCAGGGCCGCGAGGACGAGCAGGCGGTTCGTGAGCGACTTGCTGCCCGGCACCTCGACCGTCGCGTCCAGGGGGGCGTCCGCCACCGGGGCGTCCCAGAGCGATGTGGTCCTGTCGGGCGCTGTCGTCATGGGTTCGAGCCTAGTTGACCCGGCCCGACGCAGGACGCCGCGTCCGGACGTCAGGACACCTTGGCCCGGGCCTTCGCCACGGACGCCTTGGCGTGCTGGGCGGCGGCCTTGGCGTCCTTGGTCGCGGACTCCACGGTGTGCTTCGCCGACCGGGAGGCCGTGGCGCGCGTCTGCCCGATCCGGTAGCCGACGCCCGGGCGGCCCTCGAGGTCGATCCCGGCGATGACGGCGGCACCGACGGCGCCGAGGTTCCGCACGAACTTCGCCGTCTTCTCCTTGCGCAGCTCACCCTTGGACGTGAAGGGCTCGTTGACGACGGCCAGGGGGGCGCTGAGCGCCGCCAGCGTGAGGGCGGCGGTCCGTGGCGCGCGGCCGACGGCGAGCAGCAGCCCGGCGGCCACGGTGACGGCCCCGTGGGCGCGCACCAGCAGCGACACCTGGGTGTCGTCGAGCCGGTCGACCCCGAGGCTCTGGGTCACGCGGTCGGCGCCCTCGCGCGCGGCCGGCGTGTGCTCGGCGGGGTGCAGCGCGGCAGAGAGCCCGTCGTACACGAACGGGGCGGCCAGCAGGGGGCGGGCGAGTCGTCGCAGCAGCATGGGTTCACTCTGGCAGAGGCCGCGGATGCATGCGCGCCGACGGCGGTGGCGTGTCGGGACCGCCGCCGTTCAGCCCGACGAGGGCTCGTCCCACCAGGCGGGGTGGGAGCACGGGGGCTGTCGGGTCCCGAGGCCGTCGCGCCGGACGGTGCGGCCGAGCGTGACGACCCAGGCGGCGAGGAGGAGGGCGGCGAGGAGCAGCAGCAGGATATCCATGGCAGTAAGTCTTCGCCCGTGTACTTCCAGCCACCAGTGGCAGGTATGTCAATGAGCGTCGACTTTCAGCCAGCCTCGTGGCAGCATGGCAGGCATGATCCACAAGGTCGCCGCCGTCGTGGTCCCCGGGGTCGCCCCGTTCGAGCTCGGCATCGCCTACGAGGTCTTCGGGATCGACCGCCGCTCCACGGGCGGGCCGACGTTCGACTTCACGCTCTGCACCCCGGAGCCCGGGATGATCCCGACCAAGGGCGGCTTCCCCGTCGGCGTCGAGGCCGGGCTGGACGCCACCGCCGACGCCGACGTCGTCGTCGTGGTCGCCTACGACGTCATCTCCGACGACGGCCGGATCGAGGTCCCACCCGCCTACCTCGAGGCCGTCCGCGACGCCCACGCCCGCGGCGCCTGGATCCTCTCGCTGTGCTCCGGCGCGTTCGTGCTCGCCGCGGCGGGGCTCCTCGACGGCCGCCGCTGCACCACCCACTGGATGTTCTCGGACCGGCTCGCCGCGGCCGCACCCCGGGCCGAGGTCGACCCGGACGTGCTCTACGTCGACGACGGCCGCGTCATCACCAGCGCCGGGACCGCCGCCGGCATCGACGCCGCGCTGCACCTCGTGCGCACCGAGCTGGGCGGGGAGGCGGCGCGGTCCGTCGCCCGCAGGATGGTCGTCCCGCCCCAGCGCGACGGCGGTCAGGCGCAGTACGTCATCGACCCGCTGCCCTGCGAGGCCGACTCCCTCTCCGACCTGCTCGCCTGGATGCGCGAGAACCTGGCCGAGCCGCACACCGTCGCCGCCCTGGCGCGCCGTGCCGTGCTCTCCGAGCGCACGTTCGCGCGGCGGTTCCGCGACGAGACCGGCACCACGCCCGGCGCCTGGCTCACGCGCCAGCGCGTCGCCCGCGCGCAAGAGCTCCTCGAGTCCACCGAGGCGTCGGTGGACGAGGTCGCCCGCCTCGTGGGATTCGGCAGCGCCCCCGTCATGCGGCACCACTTCGCCCGTCGGTTGGGCACCAGCCCCGTCGCCTACCGGCGGCGCTTCGCGGCGGTCGCATCATGACGCCCGCGGCGCAGGGAATGGGACCGGACCTCGTGTCGTTGCACCGACCGTGGCCACGCTTGCACCAGAACGACCGGCCGCCGTCGCGCTGGCTGAACTAGGCTCGACGGTGATGACCGACGAGACCGAGCGCACAACAGGTGCGCACCCGACCGCGGACGAGATCGGCGAGGACACCGAACGCGCTCCGGAGGAGACGACGGCGGACCGCGCCGCGCGCTTCGAGCGTGACGCGTTGCAGTACCTCGACCAGCTCTACTCGGCCGCCCTGCGCATGACGCGCAACCCTGCCGATGCCGAGGACCTCGTGCAGGAGACGTTCGCGAAGGCCTTCGCGGCGTTCCACCAGTACAAGCCCGGGACGAACCTCAAGGCCTGGCTGTACCGCATCCTCACGAACACCTTCATCAACAACTACCGCAAGAAGCAACGACAGCCCCAGCAGTCGCAGACGGAGGACATCGAGGACTGGCAGATCGCGCGAGCCGCGACGCACACCTCGCAGGGGCTGCGCTCGGCAGAGGTGGAGGCGCTCGACCGTCTTCCCGACTCCGACGTGAAGCGGGCGCTCGCCGAGCTGCCCGAGGACCGTCGCATGGTCGTCTACTACGCCGACGTCGAGGGCTTCCCGTACAAGGAGATCGCGGAGATCATGGGAACACCGATCGGGACGGTGATGTCCCGGCTGCACCGTGGACGACGCCAGCTGCGCGAGCTGCTCGCCGACTACGCCGCGGACCGGGGCCTGGCAGCAGCACGCGGAGGGAAGTCATGAACGCCGACATCACGCCGGTTCCGCACGAGGCCGCGGAGGGCGAGAGCGACTGTCAGCACATCCTCACGCACCTGTACGAGTACCTCGACTCCGAGATGACGCCGGACGACGAGCACCGCATGCGCGCCCACGTGGCGCACTGCTCGCCGTGCCTGGCCGAGCTCAGCCTCGAGGAGCTCGTCAAGAAGCTGGTCAAGCGGTCGTGCGCCGAGCGGGCCCCCGCGGAGCTGCGCGTGCGCATCCATGAGCAGATCACGGTCATGGCAGTGGCTGACTGACCCTGCCGCGGGCGGGGGGCCCCCGCTCGCCCGGCGGGGGGGCGCATGGGCCGGCCCCCCCGGGGGGGGCGGACCGCCGGACGCGGCAGGGGACGACGAAGGGCCGGACCCCCGTGGGGTCCGGCCCTTCCGTTCGGCTCAGGCCCGGCGGCTCAGGCGTTGGGGCGCTTGCCGTGGTTGGCGGCCTTGCTCTTGCGGCCGCGCCGCTTGCTTCCGCGCTTGCTCATGGCTGTCTCCTCGGGAGAAGGTTGACGGGGGGTCGCTCCATGATCCCACACGGGCGGTCGCCATCGCGGCGCCCTGGCGGTCCGGCACCACGGAGGCACCATGAGCAACGAGTCCTGGGCGGTCGCCGCCCCGCAGACCCTCGACGTGGGCAGGGTCGCCGCGGCGTCCCTGCGGATGCAGGGTGGCCGGGTCGACGTCGTCGTGGACCCCGCCGCCGGACGGACCGTCCTGGAGATCGTCGAGGTCGGCAAGAAGCCCTTGCAGGTGGTGCGCGAGGGCGACCGGCTCCGGGTGGCCTACGAACGGTCGCGGGTCGAGGCGTTCGTCGCGCGGGTCAAGTCCCTGGGAGACTCCGAGCGCGCCGTCGTGCGGCTCGTCGTGCCGCCGGGCGTCAGCGTCGACGTCGGCACCGCGGAGGCCGACGTCGACGTCCGCGGCACCACCGGGACCGTCGTCAAGTCCGTCACGGGCGCGATCCGGACCAGCGACACGAGCGGCTCGCTCTACCTCAGGTCCGTCTCCGGCGACGTCGCGGCATCGGCCCACGCCGGCGACGTCTCGGCGCAGGTCGTCTCCGGGGCGCTCGCGGTCGACGGCGCCCTGGGCCGGGTCTCGGCCAGCACCGTCTCCGGGGCGGTGGCGGTCACCGCGACCGGGACCGCGCCGATGGTGACGGCCAAGACCGTCTCGGGCGACGTAGCGCTGCGGCTCGACCCGGACGTCGAGGTCAGCCTCAAGGTACGTGGCGCGGCCGGGCAGGTGGTGCTCGACGGCGAGGTGCAGCCCTCGACGGCGCGGACCCTCGCCGTCGACCGCTCCGCGACGGGCGAGGGGAACGTCGCCTACCTGACGGCGAACGTCACCTCCGCGCGCGTCATCGTCTCGCGCGGCTGACGGTCACGAGCCGTCGGCGTCGTTCGGCAGTCCCAGCCAGGCGTGCCACCCCGTGTGCAGCACGAGCCACGCCATGAGCCCGTAGCCGGCCTGGCCGGGATAGGTCGCCCCCGTCGTCGCGAGATCGGCCAGCCACTGCTCGTGCTGGGCGAGCGGTGTGTACGTGTCCACGTAGGGCACGCGGCGCCGGTTCGCGACGTCCGCGAACGCCGCCGAGAGCTCGGCGATGCGGTCGCCGTCCTCGGGACGTCCGGGCGGGGGCCCGACGACGAACGTCGCCAGCCGGCGGTTGTCGGCCACGTCGAGGATGTTCGCCAGGTTCAGCCGCGACCGCGCCACGGAGAGGTCGGCGTCCAGGTCGTGCCGGCCCAGCGCGACCACGAGGCGGTTGTCGTGGGTCGACTCGGGGCCGAAGCGGGACTCCGTCTCGGACTCCCAGCGCGCGCCGAGGGCCGACGTCGTCTCCCCGGGCACGGCGAGGACGAACGACATCGCCGGCCGGTCGAACCTGGTCCGCGCGAGCACCCGGCCCGTCCAGCCCAGGGCACGGGCGTCCCCGACGCCCACGCCGAGCTCGTCGCCCACCACACAGATGCGCACCTCGCGCTCCGTCACGAACCTTCACCACCCTGCTGTTCCCGTTGGCGCCGCCATTGTTCCGTGCTCGGACGCGGCACCGCATGATCCCACGCCGTCCGGTAGCGCGTCCTGGCGGCCCGCTCGACCACCCGGGTCGCGCCCGCCAGGACGAGGGAGAGCCCTGCGTCCACGCTGATACCCCCCGGGCACCGCTCAGCGCAGCGTCGCACCCCAGCGCACGGTGTGCGAATCGCCGGGGGACAGGCGCACCAGCCGGTCACCGGTGTTGAAGGCGTCGGCGTAGCAGCTCATCGGCTCGGCGGCGAGGCCCAGCCGGCGGTGCCCGGCGATGTGGTCCGCGGAGCACACCTGCCAGCAGTCCATCGAGTCGTCCATCCAGACCGCGGGGGTCCGGCCGTCGGGGCAGCCGAGGAGGCACCACGAGAGGCCGTCGGCGTCGCGCGTCGCGCCGACCCAGGCGTCGTCGAGGTCCAGGCCCGCGAGGGAACGGGTCTCGCGCAGGTCGTGGTCCCCGGTGACGGGCTCGACGCCGGTGGGCAGCAGGCGCTCGTCGACCCGCACGTGCTCGGTGGCATCCAACCGGACGGTGCACATGTCGAGGTCGGCGCCGCCGGGGGACAGCCACGGGTGGAAGCCCACGCCGTAGGGCGCGGTGCCGCTGCCGACGTTGCGGGTCGTCACGCGCACCTCCAGGCCGTGCTCGGCGTCGAGGGAGTACCGGACCTGGCTCGTGAGCTGGAACGGCCAGCCCTTCTGGGCCGGCAGGGCGAGCTCGAGCGTCACCGAGTCCTCGGACACCTCGACGGGGGTCCAGCGGTACCAGCAGCCGAGCCCGTGCAGAGCCGTGCCACGGTCCGGCTCGCTCACCGCGAGCTGGTGGGTCGCGCCGTCGGCCTGGTAGCGGCCGTCCCGGAGGCGGTTGGGCCAGGGCAGCAGCACGGCGGCGTTGAAGACGGGCGCCGGTTCCGCCTCGTCGAACGGGACGAAGACGTCGCGCCCGCCCACCGTGTACTCCCGGACCATGGCGCCGACCTCGGTGATCGTGGCGGCGTGCGTCCCGGCGGTGAGGCGGTACTGGGTGCCCGACGGCGCCTCGGGCGCAGCGGGGTTCGAGGTCGTGTTCACGGTCACACCGTAGTCGCCGCGCCGATGGGCCCACGTCCGCGTACCGTGTGGTGGTCACTTCAGAGGGGAATTCACATGGATCAGCGGGTACTCGGCCGGACCGGACGGATGGTGTCGGTGGTCGGCCTGGGAACCTGGCAGCTCGGCGCGGACTGGGGCGAGGTCGGCGACGACGAGTCGCGGGCCGTGCTCGAGGCGTCGCTGGAGGCCGGGGTCAGCTTCTACGACACCGCCGACGTGTACGGCGACGGCCGGAGCGAACAGGCGCTGGGGCGGTTCCTCGCGGACCATCCTGGCGAGGGCATCACCGTGGCGACCAAGATGGGCCGTCGAGCGGACCAGGTGCCGGAGAACTACGTGCTGCCGAACTTTCGCGAGTGGACCGACCGGTCGCGGCGGAACCTGGGTGTCGACCGGCTGGACCTGGTGCAGCTGCACTGCCCGCCGACGGCCGTCTACTCCGACGACGAGGTGTACGACGCGCTCGACACCCTGGTCGAGGAGCAGGCGATCGCGGCCTACGGCGTCTCCGTGGAGACGGTCGACGAGGCGCTGACCGCCATCGCCCGTCCCGGCGTCGCGACCGTGCAGATCATCCTCAACGCGTTCCGGCACAAGCCGCTCGAGGACGTCCTGCCGGCGGCCTCCGAGGCGGGCGTCGGGATCATCGCCCGGGTGCCGCTCGCCTCCGGACTGCTCTCCGGGCGCTACACGAAGGACACGACGTTCGCGGAGAACGACCACCGCACGTTCAACCGGTCCGGCGAGGCCTTCGACGTCGGTGAGACGTTCTCCGGCGTGCCGTTCGAGGCGGGCGTCGAGGCGGCGCAGCGGTTCTCGGCCCTGGTCGCGTCGGCCCTGCAGCAGGACCTGACGCCCGCCCAGGCCGCGCTCGCGTGGGTGTGGCAGCGTGCGGGCGTCTCGACCGTGATCCCCGGGGCGCGCAACCCGGAGCAGGCACGCCTCAACGCGGCCGCGGGCGACGCCGACGTGCTGGGACCGCTCTTCGTCTCCGGCGTGCGGGAGCTCTACGACGAGCTGATCAGCGAGCACGTCCACGACCGGTGGTAGACCACCGTCGCTGACGACGAGAGGCCCCGGTCACGCGCTCGGCGTGACCGGGGCCTCTCGTCGTGCGGGCCTCAGCGGGTGAAGACCTCGTCGAGCAGCACCGTCTGCTCCTCCTTGTGGCGCTTGGCCGTGCCGGCGGCGGTGGAGGCGGACGCCGGGCGGGAGATCACGTCGACGCGCGGCATGTCCTCCGGGAGGGCCAGGTGGAGGTACCACCACGCGCCCTGGTTGCGGGGCTCGTCCTGGACCCACACGACCTCGGCGCCCGGGTACTTCGCGAGCTCGTCCCGCAGCTGCTCCTCCGGGAACGGGTAGAGCTGCTCGAGCCGGATGATGGCGGTCGCCTCGTCCCCCCGCCGCTCGCGCTCGGCGACGAGGTCGTAGTAGACGCGCCCGGTGCAGAGCACCACGCGCTCGACGGCCGACGGCCGGATCGTGCCCGCGGCGACGGCCACGTCGCCCAGCACCGCCTCGAACGTGCCGGTGGTGAAGTCCTCGACGTCCGAGGCCGCGGCCTTCAGCCGCAGCAGCTGCTTCGGCGTCAGGACCACCAACGGGCGGCGGGGCCGGTCGTAGGCCTGCTTGCGCAGCAGGTGGAAGTACGAGGCCGGCGTCGACGGCTGGGCGATCGTCATGTTGTTCTCCGCGGCGAGCTGCAGGAACCGCTCGATCCGCGCCGAGGAGTGGTCCGGGCCCTGCCCCTCGTAGCCGTGGGGCAGCAGCATGACGACCGACGAGTTCTGCGCCCACTTCTGCTCGGCGGACGAGATGAACTCGTCGATCACCGTCTGGGCACCGTTGACGAAGTCGCCGAACTGCGCCTCCCAGAGCACCAGGGCGTCAGGGCGCTCGACGGAGTAGCCGTACTCGAAGCCGAGCGCGGCGTACTCGCTGAGCGAGGAGTCGTAGACCCAGAACTTGGCCTGGTCGCCCGACAGGTACAGCAGCGGCGTCCACTCGGCCCCGGTGTTGCGGTCGTGCAGGACGGCGTGCCGCTGGACGAAGGTGCCACGGCGCGAGTCCTGCCCGGCCAGCCGGACCGGCGTGCCCTCGATGAGCAGCGAGCCGAAGGCGAGGAGCTCGCCGAAGCCCCAGTCGATGCCACCCTCCTTGGACATGAGCTGACGCTTCTCCAGCATCTTCGCCAGCTTGGGGTGGATGCTGAAGCCCTCGGGCGGCGAGACGTGGACGTCGCCCACGCGCTCCAGCACCGAGTGGGGGACCGACGTCTTCCAGCCGACCATCGTCCCGGCGTCCTCGCGCTGGGACTCCGGCCGCTCCAGACCGGCGACCTCCTCGGCACCGTCGGGCGCCGTGTACCCGCTGCCCTTGGTCTCGGTAAAGACCCGCTCGAGCTGCGCCTGGTAGTCCTTGAGCGCCTGCTCCGCCTCCTCGACCGTGATGTCACCGCGGGCCACGAGGTTCTTCGTGTAGAGCTTGCGGACCGACTGCTTCGCCTCGATGAGGTTGTACATCAGCGGCTGGGTCATCGACGGGTCGTCACCCTCGTTGTGCCCGCGGCGGCGGTAGCACACGAGGTCGATGATGACGTCGCGGTCGAACTGCTCGCGGTAGGCGAAGGCGAGCTCGGCCACGCGGACGCAGGCCTCCGGGTCGTCGCCGTTCACGTGCAGCACCGGGACCTGGTAGCCCTTGGCGACGTCCGTGGAGTAGGTCGTCGAGCGCGACGACGTCGGCCCGGTGGTGAACCCGACCTGGTTGTTGATGACCACGTGGATGGTGCCGCCGGTGCGGTAGCCGCGCAGCTGGGCGAGGTTCAGGACCTCCGGCACGACACCCTGGCCCGCGAACGCCGCGTCACCGTGCACCAGGATCGGGAGCACGGAGAAGCCGTCGCCACCGAGGTCGATGCGGTCCTGCTTGGCGCGCACGATGCCCTCGAGCACCGGGTCCACCGCCTCCAGGTGGGACGGGTTGGCCGCGAGGTAGACCTTGGTGGTGGCACCGGACTCCGCGGTGAACGTGCCCTCGGTGCCGAGGTGGTACTTGACGTCGCCGGAGCCCTGGACGGACTTCGGGTCGATCTGCCCCTCGAACTCCTTGAAGATCTGCCCGTAGCTCTTGCCGGCGATGTTCGCCAGGACGTTGAGGCGCCCGCGGTGGGCCATGCCGATGCCGACCTCGTCGAGGCCGTTCTCGGCCGACTTCGACAGGATCGCGTCGAGCAGCGGGATGACGGACTCGCCGCCCTCCAGCGAGAAGCGCTTCTGCCCGACGTACTTGGTCGCCAGGAACGTCTCGAACGCCTCGGCGGAGTTGAGTCGGCGCAGGATGCGCAGCTGGTCCTCGCGCGGCGTCCGTGCGTAGCCGTGCTCGAGGCGGTCCTGCAGCCACTTGCGCTGGGCAGGGTCGGCGATGTGCATGTACTCGATGCCGATCGAGCGGCAGTACGAGTCGCGCAGCAGCCCGAGGGTGTCGCGGAGCGTGGCCTTGGGCGTCCCGCCGAACCCACCGGTGGGGAAGACCCGGTCGAGGTCCCACAGCGTCAGCCCGTGGTTCTGGATGTCCAGGTCGTGGTGCTTGCGCTGGCGGTAGGCGAGCGGGTCCGTGTCCGCCATGAGATGACCGCGCGAGCGGTAGGAGTGGATGAGCTCGGCGATCTTGGCCGGCTTCGCCGCCTCCACCTCGGCGTCGACGGTGTTGTCGCGCACCCAGCGCACGGGCTCGTACGGCACGCGCAGCGCGGCGAAGACGCGGTCGTAGAACCCGTCCAGGCCGAGCAGCTTGCCGCTGAGGATCTTGAGGAACTCGCCGGACTGCGCACCCTGGATGATGCGGTGGTCGTAGGTCGACGTGATCGTCATGACCTTGGACACCCCGAGTCGGGCGAGCCGTTCCTCGGAGGCACCCGCGAACTCGGCGGGGTAGTCCATGGCCCCGACGCCGAGGATGGTTCCCTGGCCCTTCATGAGGCGGGGGACGGAGTGGACCGTGCCGATGCCGCCCGGGTTGGTCAGCGAGATGGTCGTGCCGGCGAAGTCGTCCATGCCGAGCTTGCCCCCGCGGGCCTTGCGCACGAGCTCCTCGTAGGCGGCCCAGAAGCCGGCGAAGTCCATCTCCTCCGCCTTCTTGATGCTGGGCACGAGGAGCTGGCGGGTGCCGTCGGGCTTGGCCAGGTCGATCGCCAGGCCGAAGCCGACGTGCGCCGGCTGCACGATGTGCGGCTTGCCGTCCGTCTCCTCGTAGTGGGCGTTCATGACCGGCATGTCGGCCAGCGCCTCGACCAGCGCGAAGCCGATGAGGTGGGTGAAGGAGATCTTGCCGCCGCGACCGCGCTTGAGGTGGTTGTTGATGACGATGCGGTTGTCGACCATCAGCTTGGCGGGCACCGCGCGCACCGACGTCGCCGTCGGGACCGCGATGGACGCCTCCATGTTGGTCACGACCCGGGCCGCCGGTCCGCGGAGCTTCTGGACGTCGTCCGTGGCCTCGCCGTCCTCGTCCTTGGGCGTGGACCGGGCGACCTCGGCGTACGGCGCGGTCGACGGCAGCGCCTCGGCGACCGGCGCGTCGGCGGCGGAGACCTCCGGGTCGGCCGGCACGGGGGCGGGCTCGGACGCCTGCGACGCCTCGGCGGCCGCGGTGCCCGAGGCGGGGGTCGACGCGGTGGCCTCGCCCTCGGCCGGCCGCTTCCGGGCCGGCTCCGAGGTGGTCTGCTCGGCCGGTGCGGCCTTCTTCTCGCCCGTGCTCGCGGCACCGTCGGACGAGTCGTCCGGCGTGTAGTCCGCGAAGAAGTCCCACCACGCGGGATCGACCGCGTTCTTGTCCTTCAGGTACTGCTCGTAGAGCTCGTCCACGAGCCACTCGTTCGCTCCGAACGACGCACTACCGGCGTTGATCGACTCTGACCCAGCCTTTGGGGACACCACGCCCGGATCGCCCACTTTCCCGTATTGCTTGGTTGAATGCTTTGGTTGCACTGCTCGGTCGAACTACGTGCTCGAACTGCTTGCTCGAACTGCTTGCTCGGACTGCGCACCCGTTCTCGGGCCCCTCCAGCCTATGCCCTCGCCCGCTTGTTCGGAGCGGTGGCGGCGGCGGCACGACGCGGTTCGTGGGCCGTCTCTCACCGCCGAGTGGTGTCGGGGTAATAGGGCAGGAAAGTGATGGCAGCAGTTGCGTCGCCAGCGTCATGCGAGGCTCACGGAGAACAGCACAAGACCATGCAGTGTGATGGATCTCACGCGTTCAGGCGGCGGATTCCGTCGTCACTCCCGGAGCCGGTCGGGCGACGGCCGGAAGAGTGACGCGCATGGTCGCGCCCGGCTCCGTGTCCGCCACGGCGACATGACCCCCGTGCAGGTCGACGGCCCATCGCACGATCGCCAGGCCGATGCCGGTGCCGCCGCTCGCGCTGGGCTGGGGCCGGGCGTCCGTCGTGCCGCGCGCGAACCGCTCGAAGACCCGGTTGCGGTCCTCGGCGGGGATGCCGGGGCCCTCGTCGCCCACCTCGATGACGACGTCGTCGCCCTGCGGGTAGGCGTCCAGCCGCACCGTGGCCCCGTGCGGGGAGTGCCGGATCGCGTTCTGGAGCAGGTTGGTGACCACCTGGCGCAGCCGTTCGACGTCCGCCTCCAGGGGCAGGTCCTCGGGCGTGACGTCCACGACGTAGGTGAGTCCCTTGGCGGCGTCGACCATCGACATGGCCTCGGCGCACTCCTCGAGGAAGTCGCCCACCGAGAACCGGGTGAGCATCAGCGCCGACGCGCCGGCCTCCACGCGGGAGAGGTCCAGCAGGTAGGTCACGAGCCGGCTGAGCCGCTCGGTCTGCTCCAGGGAGAGCTCGAGGGACGACGGCGTCGGCTCGGTGACGCCGTCGACCATGTTCTCGAGCTGGGCCTGCAGCGCGGCGACCGGCGTGCGCAGCTCGTGGGACACGTTCGCGATGAGGTCGCGGCGCATACGGTCGGAGGCCTCCAGGTCCCGCGCCATGGTGTTGAACGCCTCGGCCAGCTGACCGACCTCGTCCTGGCTCGTCGAGCGCACGCGGATGGAGTAGTCGCCGTCGGCCATCGTCTGCGCGGCGGCCGTCATCTGCCGCAGCGGCGACGTCATGCCGCGGGCGAGGACCTGGGTGAGCACGAGCGAGACGATGATCGCCAGCGGGAACGTGCGGCTGGGCCCGAGCTCGTTGCGCAGACCCACCCAGGTGATGACCACGGCGACGGTCACGCTCGCGACGACGAGGAGCCCGAGCTTGACCTTCAGGGAGTGGACGGGGTCCAGCGGTCGGACGTCCGGCAGCCGGTGGTCCCGCCACCGCGCATGGTCGTCGTCGCGCACGACGCCCACGTCAGCCCGCCGGGGGCTCGAACGCGTAGCCCACCCCGTGCACGGTACGGATCAGGTCGGGCCCGAGCTTGCGGCGCAGCGCCTTGATGTGCGAGTCGACGGTCCGCGTCCCGCTCGCGTCGGCCCAGTCCCAGACCTCGGCGAGGAGCTTCTCGCGGGTCTGGACGGTCTTCGGTGCGCTCGCGAGCATCACGAGCAGCTCGAACTCCGTCGGGGTCAGGTGGACCTCGTCGCCCGCACGGTGCACCCGGCGCTGGGCCCGGTCGATCGTGACGTCCCCGGCGACGAGCGGCGGGTCGGCGGGCGCGGCGGCGGCGGCCTGCGCGGCCCGCTCCACCCGGCGCAGCAGCGCCTTGACGCGGGCGACCAGCTCGCGCATGGAGAACGGCTTGGTCATGTAGTCGTCGGCGCCGACACCGAGACCGATCAGCATGTCGGTCTCGTCGTCGCGAGCGGTCAGCATGAGGATCGGTGTCGGGTGGTCCGCCTGGATGCGGCGGCACACCTCCAGGCCGTCGAGGCCGGGGAGCATGACGTCGAGCACCACGGCGTCGGGGTGGAGCCGTGCGGCGGCGTCGACGCCGGAGATCCCGTCCCGAGCGACCTCGACCCGCCACCCTTCTGCCGAGAGGCGTTGGGCGATCGCCGTCGCGATCGCCGGCTCGTCCTCGACGACGAGGACCGTGGCATTCTGCTGGCCCTGTCCCGGGTTGGTCGCACTGGTGGTCATAGGCCCATCTTGCACTCAGAACCTGGGTGTTCGCTGGGGATGCGCTGGCGTGGCGGCGGGACGGGACGCTGCGCCGACTCCGGGTTAGCATCGTTGCCACGATGGATGACAGTCGATATCCGGGCCTGCGAGGCCTGCCGTGCTGACCGAGACGATCATGATCACCGTCGGTGTCCTGCTCACCGCAGGGACCGCGATCTTCGTGGCGAGCGAGTTCTCGCTCGTGACGCTGGACCCCGCCGTCGTGGGCAGCGACGACGAGGAGGGCGACAGTCCGCCGCCCGGCCGGAAGGGCCCCGATCGTCGGGACCGCATCGTCCGGGCCGGGCTCAAGCACCTGTCCACGGAGCTCAGCTCCGCGCAGGTGGGCATCACCGTCACCACGGTCCTCCTCGGCTACACCGCGCAGCCGGCCCTGCTGAGCCTGTTCGGTGCCGGGCTCGCCGCGACGCCACTGGGGACCGCCGTGTCCGGGGTCCTGGCCGCTGTCCTCGCGCTGCTGGTCGTCAACGCGTTCTCGATGCTCTTCGGCGAGCTGATCCCGAAGAACTTCGCCCTCTCCGCGCCGCACGCCACCGCGCGGACCGCCGTCCCGTTGCAACGGGTCTTCACGATCGTGTTCGGCCCGCTCATCGCGGTGCTGAACGGCTCGGCGAACGCCATCCTGCGCCGGCTCGGGATCGAGCCGCGCGAGGAGCTGTCCGGTGCACGGTCCGCGACCGAGCTCCTGTCGCTCGTGCGGCGGTCGGCGCAGGAGGGCACCCTCGAGGAGGGCACCGCCACCCTGCTGGCCAACTCGCTGGAGCTCGAGGGCCTCGTCGCGCGTGACGTGATGACGGACCGCACCCGGATGTCCGTCGTCCGGCGCGGGACGAGCGCTGCCGAGGTCGTCGCCCTGGCCCACCGGACCGGGCACTCCCGGTTCCCCGTCATCGGTGACGACCGCGACGACATCGTCGGCCTGGTGCACCTGCGCCGGGCCGTCGGGGTCCCGTACGCCAAGCGGGACGAGGTACCCGCCGGCGCGCTGATGGTCGACGCCCCGCGGGTGCCGGACACGGTCAACCTGGGCCCGCTGCTCGTCGAGCTGCGCGGGCTCGGGCTGCAGATGGCGGTCGTGGTGGACGAGTACGGGGGGACGTCCGGCGTGGTGACCCTGGAGGACGTCGTCGAGGAGCTGGTGGGCGACGTCGCGGACGAGCACGACCGGCGCCGCGGCGGGACGGCGCGCGCGGCGGACGGTTCCTGGATCGTGCCGGGCGTCCTCCGGCCGGACGAGCTGGTCGAGACGACGGGCCTGCGAGTCCCGGAGGGCTCCGCCTACGAGACGTTGGGCGGGCTCGTCATGTCCCACCTCGGCCGACTCCCGGAGGTCGGTGACAGCATCGAGGTCGACGACGTGAGCCTTCGCGTCGAGCTGGTCGACGGCCGTCGCATCGAGCGCCTGCGCGTCCGGGGGGTGGCCCGATGAGCACGGGGACCGCACTCCTGATCGGGCTGCTGCTGCTCGTCGCCAACGCCTTCTTCGTCGGGGCGGAGTTCGCCGTCCTGTCCGTCCGGCGCAGCACGATCGAGCCGCGGGCGGAGGCGGGGGAGAAGCGGGCGCAGATCGTGCTGTGGGCGATGGAGCACGTCTCGCTCATGCTCGCGTGCGCCCAGCTCGGGATCACCGTGTGCTCGACGGGGCTCGGGATCATCGCCGAGCCCGCGCTGGCGCACCTCCTGGAAGGGCCGTTCGCGGCCCTCGGCATCCCGGAGCAGCTCGTGCACCCGGTGGCGCTCGTCATCGCGCTCAGCATCGTGGTGTACCTGCACGTGGTGCTGGGTGAGATGGTGCCCAAGAACCTCGCCGTCAGCGGCCCGGAGACGGCGGCGCTGTGGTTCGCGCCGCCCCTGGTGCTGGTCGCCCGGGTGCTGCGGCCGATCATCGTGGCGCTCAACTGGGTGGCCAACCACGTGATACGCCTCCTCGGGGTCGAGCCCAAGGACGAGGTGGCCTCGGCGTTCACCGCCGAGGAGGTCCAGTCGATCGTCGAGCACTCGCGTGCCGAGGGCGTCCTCGCCGACGAGCAGGGCCTGCTCTCGGGGGCGTTCGAGTTCTCCTCGCGCACGGCGCGGGACGTCATGGTGCCGCTCGACTCGCTCGTCACGGTGACGCCGGGGGCGACGCCGGACGACGTCGAGCACCTCGTCTCACGTACGGGCTTCAGCCGCTTCCCGGTGGTCGACGCACCGGACGAGGGCGTGCCGGGGGCCCTGGTGGGCTACCTCCACCTCAAGGACGTGCTCTACGCGACCAACGGCGACCGGGACCGGCCCGTGCCCGCGTGGCGGGTCCGCGCCACGGCGCAGGTCGGCCCGGACGACGAGGTCGAGGACGCGCTGCGGGCCATGCAGCGATCAGGTGCGCACCTCGCCCGGGTGGAGGACGGGCCGCGCACTGTCGGCGTCGTCTTCCTCGAGGACATCCTCGAGGAACTTGTCGGCGAGGTCCGCGACGCGATGCAGCGGCTGCGGTGAACAGGTCTTGAACAAGGAGGACTTGGCGGTGGGCCACGTCACGGCTAAGGTGCGTGACGGATCGACCACGGCGTCGGCGTGAGCTCGCCGTCGTCGGTCCGTGAGGACGTGAGACCAACAGCTCGAGAGGGTGTCGCACGGGCGCGGCACGAGAGGCACGGAGGTGGCGTGGACACGACGTCTCAGGGCGACGGCCCCGTTCCGCGCTCCCGGCGTGAGATCCGGGAGGCGGCCGAGGGGCGCTCCGGACGCCCTCCTCGCCGTCGGACGTCGAGCGCGCCGAAGAGCCGCGGCAGAGGTGCGCACGCCGCGCCGACGGGGCACACGTGGGTCACGCGCGCCACGGTCCTCGGATCCCTCGCGGCCGCCACCATCGCCGTACCGCTGACCGGCGCGGCGGATGCGGACGAGCGTTCGCCCTTCGACCTGGACACGGCGCCCACCGGGCCCTCGACGCTGTCGTTGCTGCAGTCGGGTGCGAAGACGCCCGGGACGGCGGCCGCGATCGCGGCGGCGCCTCGCGAGCGGAGCGTCGCGGCCGCCGCCAGCCGGACCACCGAGCGTGACCCGCTGCCGGACTGCGACGCCGGCACCCAGGTCGAGGGCTCCAACGGCCAGCTCACCGACCACTCCCTGTGCGACCTGTGGCAGAGCGGTGAGCAGCTGCGCCCGGACGCGGCGGTCTCGCTCAGCGCGCTCAACGAGGCGTTCCGGGCGCGGTTCGGCCGGGACCTCTGCCTCGTGGACAGCTATCGCTCGCTCTCCTCGCAGTACTCGGTGAAGGCGAGCCGTGGCTTCCTCGCCGCGACCCCGGGCACGTCGATGCACGGCTGGGGGCTGGCGATCGACCTGTGCTCCAAGGAGACGGGCAGCGCCGAGGTCTACAAGTGGCTGTGGGACAACGCCCCGGCCTACGGGTGGGAGAACCCGCCGTGGGCGCAGCGCGGCGGTTCCGGCAAGTACGAGCCCTGGCACTTCGAGTACCGGGCCGGCGTCGAGGAAGTCTCCACCTGGCACTGAGCCCCGCCCGCCGCGAGGTAGTGCGGCGGCCGCCGAGGGCAGACGGCTACGGTGACTCGAGCCGCTGGTTCTCCCCGAAGTCCTCCCGGAAGCGAGGCCCGGTCCGTGCGAGCTCCTTCGCATGGTCGGCGGCCCACTGCCCGTACGGGCCGACGGCGAGCGACTCGTTGGAGAACCGGCGGTCGTCGGTGATCTCGGTGACGCAGAAGTCCGGGATCTGCAGCTCCGTCACGGGCCCCGAGCGTTCGCACTCCGCGACGACGAGCGGGCTGTTGGCTCCGCCGAAGACGTCGACGGACCACCCGTCCGCACCCAGCCACACCGCGTACCGGGTCTTGACGACGCGCGCGCCACCGCGGCGCACCAGCTCGACCCCGACCAGCGGGTCGAGCTGGCGCTCCGCCTCGTACCGGGTGCCGCCGGCGGACGGCCCCTTCACCGTGACGGCGGCGAAGTCGAACTGCTCCCGGTGCGCAGCGATGATCTCGGCGGGGTCGCTCTCGCCGTCGACCCCGACGTCGATGCCGCCCGCCTGGATGCGGACCCGCAGCGCGTAGCCGCCGTCCGACAGGAAGTACGACTGGACGATGAGCGACGGGGCGTCGCGGAGCACGTCAGGCAGCCGCCGGACGAGGAATCGGCGCTCGAACTCGAAGTCGGAGTAGCTCGTGGACATGGCCCCGACACTACTGCCGCGCGCTGCTACGGCGACGGCACCTCGCGACGCTCGGGGCCGACGTACTGCGAGAGCGGGCGGATCAGGGAGTTGGCCGCCTGCTGCTCGGCGACGTGCGCCGTCCAGCCGGTCACCCGCGCGGCGACGAAGAGCGGGGTGAACGTCGGGGTGTCGAAGCCCATGAGGTGGTAGGCCGGGCCCGCCGGGTAGTCGAGGTTCGGGTAGATGCCCTTGCGGTCCACGAAGGCGGACTCGAGCGCGGTGTAGAGCTCGGCCAGGTCGGGGCGGTCGTAGTGCGCCACGAGAGCGTCCAGCGCTGCCTTCATCGAGGGCACCCGCGAGTCGCCGTGCCGGTAGACCCGGTGGCCGAACCCCATGACCTTGCGCTTGGCGGCCAGGGCCTCGTCGAGCCAGGCCTCGGCCCGGTCAGCGGTGCCGATCTCGGAGAAGGCGTGCATCACGGCCTCGTTGGCCCCGCCGTGCAGCGGCCCCTTGAGGGCACCGATCGCGCCGGTGACGGCGGAGTACACGTCCGACAGCGTCGAGGCGATGACCCTGGCGGTGAACGTGGAGGCGTTGAACGAGTGCTCGGCGTACAGCACGAGGGAGACGCGGAACGCGTCGACGACGGCGTCGTCCGGGACCTCGCCGAACGTCTGCCACAGGAAGTTGCGCGCGTAGTCGAGGTCGTCGCGCGGGGCGACGGGCTCGAGGCCGTGCCGCCGGCGCTGGCTGTACGCGACGATGCCGGGAAGCTGAGCGAAGAGGTAGACGGCGCGGCCCTGGTTGAGCTCGGGGTCCAGGATGCCGTCCTCCCGGCCGAGCGTGTCGTCCAGGCCACCGAGCTGGCTGACGGCGGTGCGCAGCACGTCCATCGGGTGCGCCTCGACCGGCACGTCGTCGATCGCGCGCCGGGTGCGGTCGTCCATGGGGCGCAGCGACCGTTCGAGCCGCTGGAGCTCGGCCAGCTCCGCGTCGGTGGGCAGCTCGCCGTGCCAGAGCAGGTGGGCCACCGCCTCGAACGGCTGGCTCGTGGCGAGGTCCTGGACCGGGTACCCGCGGTACAGCAGGGAGTTGGTCTCCGGGTCGACCTTCGAGATCGCGGTGGTGTCCGCGACGACTCCGGCCAGGCCCTTGCGGACGTCGGACGGGGTTCGGGGCTCGGTCATCGGTGCTCCTTCGCTCTCAACGACGCCCGGCGCGGGTGGCGCGCCGGTTCAGACGGGGCGGTGGTGGCTGTGGTGCGTCTCCAGGGAGAAGTCGTACACCCCGGCGTCGAACGTGCTGTACGCGGGGTAGTCGAGGAGCTCGTAGAGCTCGGCGCGGGTCTGCATGCTGGGCACGTGCGACGCGAGGGACCCCTCGGTCCGCAGGTCGTCGAGCGCGCGGTCCGCGGCGCCCATCGCCAGGCGCAGCAGGGAGACGGGGTAGATCACCAGGGCGACCCCGGCGTCGCGCAGCCGGGCGGCGGTGAACAGCTCGGACTTGCCGAACTCGGTCATGTTCGCGAGCACCGGGACGTCCAGCGCGGCGGCCACGGCCGCGAACTCGTCGAGGTCCTGCATGGCCTCGGGGAAGACGGCGTCGGCACCGGCGTCGACGAGGGCCTGGGCGCGCTCGATCGCCACCTCCAGCCCGGCGCCCGCGCGGATGTCGGTGCGGGCCATGATCAGCAGGTTCTCGTCGCGTCGGGCGGTGACGGCGGCCCGGATGCGCTGGAGCGCCGTGGCGTCGTCGACCACCTGCTTGCCGTCGAGGTGCCCGCACCGTTTGGGGTTGACCTGGTCCTCGATGTGCAGGCCGGCGACGCCGGCGTCCTCCATCGTCTGGACGGTCCGGGCGACGTTCATCGCCTCGCCGAACCCGGTGTCGGCGTCCACGAGGGTCGGCAGGTCGGTCATCCGGGCGATCTGCCCGGCGCGGCCGGCGACCTCGCTCAGCGTGGTGAGCCCCACGTCGGGCAGGCCGAGGTCGGCCGCGACGACCGCACCCGAGACGTAGACGCCGTCGAACTCCTTGGCCTCGATCAGTCGGGCGGAGAGCGGGTTGAACGCGCCGGGAAGCTGCAACAGCTCGCCGGAGCGCAGGCGCTCGCGCAGCGCGGCGCGCTTCGCCGCGGGGGTCTGCGTCGAGTACAGCATCAGAAGATCCCGGGGACGACGGCGGCACGGGCGGCCGGGTCGTCGGCCGGCGTCACGGTCAGCCCGGCCAGCTCGTCGGCGCCGAGCTCCGGCAGCCGCTGGGCGAGGTCCAGGAAGCGCTCGATCTCGTCGCCGGTGAGGACCCCGTCGGCCAGCGTGCGGAACTTCTCCACGTACTGCGCCCGGCCGAACGGCCGCGCACCGAGCGGGTGGGCGTCGGCGACGGCGATCTCCTCGACGACACGCGTGCCGTCGGCGAGCTCGATCTCGACGCGCCCGCCGAACGACTTCTCGTCCGGGTCGGCCGAGTGGTAGCGGCGGGTCCACTCGGGGTCCTCCGCCGTGGTGACCTTGCGCCACAGCTCGATCGTGTCGGGGTGCCCGGCCCGCTCGGGCGCGTAGCTGCCGACGTGGTCCCAGGCGCCGTCCTGCAGCGCCACGGTGAAGATGTACGGGATCGAGTGGTCGAGCGTCTCGCGGCTGGCGGTCGGGTCGTACTTCTGCGGGTCGCCGGACCCGGAGCCGATGACGAAGTGCGTGTGGTGCGAGGTGTGCAGCACGATCGAGCGCACGGCCTGCGGCTGCCGCAGCTCGGGGCGCTCGCGGCCCAGGCGACGCGCGAGGTCGATCCACGCCTGCGCCTGGTACTCGGCGGAGTGCTCCTTGGTGTAGGTGTCGAGGATCGCGGTGCGCGGCTCGCCGCGGGCGGGCAGCGGCACGGTGTAGCGCGCCTCGGGCCCGGAGAGCAGCCAGGCGATGAACCCGTCGGAGCCCTCGTAGATCGGGCTGGGGGAAGTTTGCCCGCGCATGGCCCGGTCGACCGCCTCGATCGCCATCTTCCCGGCGAACGCGGGGGCGTGGGCCTTCCACGTCGAGATCTCGCCCTTGCGCGACTGCCGCGTGGCGGTGGTGGTGTGCAACGCCTGCCCGATCGCCTGGTAGACCGTCTCGGTCGACAGGCCCAGGAGCGTGCCGATGCCGGCCGCGGCACTGGGGCCGAGGTGGGCCACGTGGTCGATCTTGTGCTCGTGCAGGCAGATGCCCTTGACCAGGTCGACCTGGATCTCGTAGCCGGTGACGATCCCGCGCAGCAGGTCGGCGCCGTCGCGGCCCAGGTGCTGCGCGACCGCGAGGATCGGGGGGATGTTGTCACCCGGGTGCGAGTAGTCCGCGGCGAGGAAGGTGTCGTGGTAGTCGAGCTCGCGCACGGCGACGCCGTTGGCCCAGGCCGCCCACTCCGGGCTGGTGAGCTCGCGGCTGCCGACGATCGTGGCACCGGAGCCGCCGCGTGACACGGGGTGCGCCTCGGCCTGGGCCCGCGCCGCGAGGATCGGTGCGCGGCCCAGCGACGCCGTCGCGACGGCGGCGTTGTCGATGATGCGGTTGATCACCATGTCGGTCACCGCGTCGGTCGGGTCGGCCTGCTCGGTGGCGACCTCCGCGATCTTCCAGGCGAGCTGGTCGGTGCGGGCCAGGGGCTCGTCCGACCCGTAGGTGCGCACGGTGTGGTCGATCATGGGTCCTCCGGGTTGCGGGGAGCAGTGGCCACGCGGACCGCCGGGTCGTGCGGAACCACGCGTCGTCGTCGTCGTCGACTGCTGCCTGGAACCTAACGTGTGGGTGCGACGGCGTCCAAGCGGACGTGGCAGGCGCGTCGTAAAGACGTCGTGACGACGCCGGTGGGGACGAGGAAGGCCCGCACCGTGGGTGCACGGTACGGGCCTCGAGACGGTGCGCCTGGAGGGACTCGAACCCCCGACCTTCTGCTCCGGAGGCAGACGCTCTATCCACTGAGCTACAGGCGCGGGTACCGGACGGTTCGCACGAGGCGACCCTTCGGCACGGTGACCGAGACTATCACCGCGGATGTGCAGGTCGGAAACAGGACCGTGGGACGGGAGCCGGTCGCCGTCGCCGGGCCGATAGAATCCCCCGGTGACACCCGACGAGCTCTCGCAAGCACTCAGCACCGCCCTCGCCTCGGCCGTGGCCGACGGCGCCCTCGCGCTCCCTGCCGACGCGGTCCCGGCGTCGGTGCACGTCGAGCGACCCCGTCAGCGCGAGCACGGGGACTGGGCGACGAACGTGGCGCTGCAGCTCGCGAAGAAGGCGGGAACGTCGCCGCGGGCCCTCGCGGAGGAGCTCGCGGGCCGTCTCGGTGCCACGCCGGGCATCCAGGCCGTCCACGTCGCCGGTCCCGGGTTCCTCAACATCACGCTCGACGCGGCCGCGGCCGGCGAGCTCGCCCGCACGATCGTCGAGACGGGCGCCGCTTACGGGCGCGGCGACTCCGAGGCCGGCAAGCGGGTCAACCTGGAGTTCGTCTCCGCGAACCCGACCGGGCCCATCCACATCGGCGGCGTGCGGTGGGCCGCCGTCGGCGACTCGCTGGCCCGGGTGCTCGAGGCCAGCGGTGCCGAGGTGGCGCGCGAGTACTACTTCAACGACCACGGCGCGCAGATCGACCGCTTCGCGCGGTCGCTGCTGGCCCGGGCGCGTGGCGCGGCGGCGCCCGAGGACGGCTACGGCGGGCAGTACATCTCCGAGATCGCGGACGCGGTGATCGCCGACGCGCTGGCCGCGGGCGAGCCGGACCCGCGCGAGCTGCCCGACGTCGAGGCCCAGGAGGTCTTCCGGGCCCGCGGCGTCGACCGCATGTTCACCGAGATCAAGGCGTCGCTGCACGACTTCGGCGTGGACTTCGACGTGTACTTCCACGAGGACTCCCTCCACGAGTCCGGCGCCGTCGACCGCGCGGTCGCCCGGCTGCGGGACGCCGGCCGGATGTTCGAGAAGGACGGCGCCACGTGGCTGCGCACCACCGAGTTCGGGGACGACAAGGACCGGGTGGTCCTCAAGTCGGACGGCGAGGCCGCCTACATCGCCGGTGACATCGCCTACTACCTCGACAAGCGCGAGCGCGGGTTCGACGAGGTCATCATCATGCTCGGCGCGGACCACCACGGGTACGTCGGCCGGATGATGGCGGTGTGCGCCGCGTTCGGCGACACGCCGGGCACCAACCTGCAGCTCCTCATCGGCCAGATGGTCAACCTCGTGAAGGACGGCCAGCCCGTCCGGATGTCCAAGCGCGCCGGGACCGTGGTCACGCTGGAGGACCTGGTCGACGCCGTCGGGGTCGACGCGGCCCGCTACTCGCTCGCGCGGTCGTCGGTCGACTCCACCATCGACCTCGACCTGGACCTGCTCACCCGCGCCACGAACGAGAACCCGGTCTACTACGTGCAGTACGCGCACTCGCGGACCTGCGCGGTGGACCGCAACGCGGCCGACCGCGCGGTGTCGCGGCAGGACGGGTTCGACCCGTCGCTCCTGGACCACGCGACCGAGGCGGCGCTGCTCGGCCGCCTGACCGAGTTCCCGCGGATCGTCGCGCAGGCGGCCGAGCTCCGTGAGCCGCACCGGGTCGCGCGGTACCTCGAGGCGCTCGCCGGTGACTACCACACGTGGTACCAGCAGAAGGACCGCCGCGTCCTGCCCTACCCGGACGAGGCGGTCCAGGACGTCCACCGCACCCGTCTGTGGCTGAACGACGCGGTGCGCCAGGTGCTGGCCAACGGCCTCGCCCTGCTCGGCGTGACCGCGCCGGAGCGGATGTGAGCGCCGTGCCGACCGGGCAGCAGGCGCTGCCGACGGGCGGGCCGGGCGCCGCCGGCGAACCGTGGTCCGCGGGCGTGCGGCGTCGCCAGGACGGCGAGGTCGAGGTCGCCGGCGTCCCGGTGAGCGAGCTCGCGTCCGAGCACGGGACCCCGGCCTACGTGCTGGACGAGGCCGACTTCCGTGCCCGTGCCCGGGCGTACCGGACGGCGTTCGAGGCCGCCTTCGGGGAGGTCGGTGCCGGCGTCGACGTCTACTACGCCGGCAAGGCGCTGCTGACCGTCGCCGTCGCGCGCTGGGCCACGCAGGAGGGCCTGCGGGTGGACACCGCCTCGGGCGGCGAGCTCGCGGTGGCGCTGCGGGCCGGCGTCCCGGGCTCCGCGATCGGGCTGCACGGCAACAACAAGTCCGACGCCGAGATCCTCGCCGCGCTCGACGCCGGGGTGGGCCGGCTCATCGTCGACTCGTTCGTCGAGATCGACCGCGTGGCCGAGCTGGCGGCGTCGCGCGGCGTCACCGCCCCGGTCATGGTGCGGGTCACCACGGGCGTGCACGCGGGCGGCCACGAGTACATCTCGACGGCTCACGAGGACCAGAAGTTCGGGCTCTCGGTCAACCCGGCGTCCGACGGCGGCACCTCGCCGGCGCTCGCGGCCCTCGAGGCCGTCGTGGCCCGGCCCGAGCTGGAGCTGCTGGGCATCCACTCGCACATCGGTTCGCAGATCCTCGACGCCTCGGGCTTCGAGGCGGCGGCGCGGGTGGTGCTGCAGCTGCGCGCCGACCTGGCGGGCCGGACCGGGGTGCTCGTCGACGAGGTCGACCTCGGCGGCGGGTACGGCATCGCCTACCTGCCGGGCGAGGAGGCGCTGGAGCCGGCCCCGGTGGCCCGCTCGGTGGCTCGTGCTGTCGCCACGGCCTCCCGGGAGCTGGGCACGTCCCTGCCGCGGTTCTCGATCGAGCCGGGGCGGGCGGTGGTCGGGCCCGCGGGGCTGACCCTGTACACGGTCGGGACGGTCAAGCCGGTGGCGGTCACGGCCCCGGCCGAGGGCGCACCGGAGGGTGCCACGTTCACCCGCCTGTACGTCTCCGTGGACGGCGGCATGAGCGACAACATCCGCCCGGCCCTCTACGGCGCCGACTACCACGCGGAGATCGTGGGCCGGGAGTCGACCGCCGCGCCGGTGCTGTCCCGTGTGGTCGGCAAGCACTGCGAGAGCGGTGACGTCGTCGTCCACGAGGTGATGCTGCCGGGTGACGTCCAGGCCGGCGACCTGCTCGCGGTGGCGGCCACGGGCGCCTACGGCCGGTCGATGGCCTCGAACTACAACGGCCTGACGCGCCCGCCCGTGGTGGCCGTGGCGGACGGCGCCTCCCGCGTCATGGTCCGCCGGGAGACCCTCGAGGATCTCCTCGGGCTCGACCTCGGCTGACGGCGCCGCCGACGACCCCGCGCGCGCGGCCCCACCATGCGGGACGGTGGGGCCGCCGTCCGCCGGGCGTGGCTATCCTGAGCCACGTCCTTCCCGTTCTCGACCAAGGTGGTTTCGTGCCTGCTGCAGCTGACCTGCCCACCGTGCCCGCGTCGTCGGGCCCTTCGCGGTCCGAGGTGCGGCCCCTGCGGGTCGCGCTGCTCGGCTGCGGCGTGGTGGGGACCGAGGTGGCGCGCGGGCTGCTGGAGAACTCCACCGAGCTCGCCGCGCGCGCCGGTGCGCCGCTGGAGGTCGTCGGCATCGCGGTCCGCGACGCCTCGCGGCAGCGGGAGGGCATCCCCGCCGGGCTGCTCACCGAGGACGCCGAAGGGCTGGTGGCCGAGGCCGACGTCGTCGTCGAGCTGATGGGCGGCATCGAGCCGGCGCGCACCCTGATCCTGCGTGCCCTCGCCCAGGGCGCCAGCGTGGTCACCGCGAACAAGCAGCTCCTCGCCGAGCAGGGACCGGTCCTGTTCGAGGCGGCGGACGCCGCCCGGGCCGACCTCTCCTTCGAGGCGGCCGTGGCCGGCGCCATCCCGATCGTGCGGCCCGTGCGCGAGTCGCTCGCCGGCGACCAGGTCCAGCGCGTCCTGGGCATCGTCAACGGCACCACGAACTACGTCCTGGACGAGATGACCACCCAGGGACTCGATCTCGAGGACGTGGTCAAGCGGGCACAGGAGCTGGGGTACGCCGAGGCGGACCCGACCGCCGACGTCGACGGGTTCGACGCCGCGGCGAAGGCCGCCATCCTCGCCTCCCTGGCGTTCCACACGCGCGTCTCGATCCACCAGGTCGCGCGTGAGGGGATCCGAGGCATCACCCGCGACGACGTCGACTGGGCCCGCCGGACCGGCTACGTGCTCAAGCTGCTCGCCATCGCGGAGCGGACGTCGGAGGGCGTGGCGGCCCGTGTCCACCCGGCGCTCGTGCCGACGGACCACCCCTTGGCGGCCGTGCGCGGCGCGTTCAACGCCGTCTTCGTGGAGGCCGAGTCGGCCGGTCCGCTGATGTTCTACGGGCAGGGTGCCGGTGGCAGGCCGACGTCGTCGGCGGTGCTCGGCGACCTGGTGTCCGCGGCGCGGGACCGGCTGGTGGGCGGCAAGGGGCCTCGTGAGTCGGCGTACGCCTCGCTGCCGGTCCTGGCGGCCGACGCTGCCGTGACGAGGTACCAGGTACGCCTGGAGGTGGCGGACCGCACGGGCGTGCTCGCCCAGGTGGCCGGGGTCCTCGCCGACCACGGGGTCTCCATCGACACCGTCCGCCAGAGTGAGGCGCTGACCGCGTCCTTCGAGGCGGAGCCCGCCTCGGAGCCGGCGGCGGAGGTCGAGCCCGAGGAGACCGAGCCGGTCGCTCGTCTGGTCATCACGACCCACGCGGCGCGCGAGGCGTCGCTGGCCGCGACGGTCGCGGCCCTGGACGGGCTCGATCCCGTCCGTCAGATCACGTCCGTCCTGCGAGTCGAGGGAGTCTGAGAATGCCGGCACACCAGTGGCGGGGTGTCATCACCGAGTACGCCGACCGCCTGCCGGCCCACGTCACCGAGAAGATCGTCACCCTGGGGGAGGGCGGCACCCCGCTCGTCGAGGCCCCCGCGCTCTCGCAGCGCACGGGTGCCGAGGTGTACGTCAAGGTCGAGGGCATGAACCCGACGGGCTCCTTCAAGGACCGCGGCATGACGACGGCGATGTCGGCGGCGGCCGGCCGCGGCGCGAAGGTGGTGGTGTGCGCCTCGACGGGCAACACCTCGGCGTCGGCGGCCGCGTACGCGACCCGAGCGGGCATGACCTGCGCCGTGCTCGTCCCCGAGGGCAAGATCGCGATGGGCAAGCTCAGCCAGGCGATCGCGCACGGTGCTCGGCTGCTCCAGGTCGACGGAAACTTCGACGACTGCCTCGTCGTCGCGCGCAAGCTGGCCGAGGCCTACCCGGTCGAGCTGGTGAACTCCGTGAACCCGGACCGTATCGAGGGCCAGAAGACGGGTGCGTTCGAGGTGGTCGACGCGCTCGGCGACGCCCCGGACGTCCACGCGCTGCCCGTGGGCAACGCCGGCAACATCACGGCGTACTGGAAGGGCTACCGCGAGTACGCGGGCATCGTCACCAGCGAGCACGGCCCGGGCTCGGCCCCGCAGGCCGTCGCCACGCGCACACCGGCGATGTGGGGCTTCCAGGCGGAGGGTGCGGCGCCGATCGTCAAGGGCCATCCCGTCGACCCCGAGACCGTCGCGACCGCGATCCGGATCGGGAACCCGGCTTCGTGGGCCCAGGCGGAGGCCGCGCGCGACGACTCCGGCGGCGTCATCGAGGCCGTCTCGGACGCGGAGATCCTCGCGGCGCACCGACTGCTCTCGGCCGACGTCGGGGTGTTCGTCGAGCCCGCCTCGGCGGCCGGCGTGGCCGGGGTCCTTTCCCGTGCGGAGCGAGGTCTGGTGCCGGCCGGTGCCCGCATCGTGATCACGGTGACGGGGCACGGCCTGAAGGACCCGCAGTGGGCGCTGCGCACGCTCGACGGTGAAGAGGTGGCCCCGACCCGCGTGTCGGCCGACGTCGTGTCCGTCGCGGACGCGCTCGGGCTGGAGTGACATGAGGCTCGGTGCCGACCACGTCCTGGTCCGGGTCCCCGCCACGAGCGCGAACCTGGGTCCCGGCTTCGACGCGATGGGACTCGCGCTCGGCCTGCACGACGAGATCGAGGTGCAGCTCGTCGCGAGCGACGAGGTCCGCGTCGAGGTCGTGGGGGAGGGCGCCGGCGCGGTGCCCGACGGCGCCGACCACCTCGTGGTGCGCGCCCTGCAGCACACGCTGGAGCTGGCCGGTGCGCCGCTGACGGGCGTCCATCTGCGGTGCACGAACCGGATCCCGCACGGCCGCGGCCTGGGATCGTCCGCGGCGGCCGTCGTCTCGGGGATCGTGGCTGCGCGGGGTCTCCTCGCCGACCCGCAGGCGCTGGACGCCCGGACGATGCTCGGTGTCGCCACACAGTTCGAGGGGCACCCCGACAACGCCGCCCCGGCGCTACGAGGCGGTGTCACGCTGGCCTGGTCCGGGGTGGACGGGCCGCGAGCGGTGGACCTGGAGCTCGACCCGCGGATCCGGGCGACGGTGCTCGTCCCGGACGTACAGCTGGCCACCAGCCGCGCCCGGGGTGTGCTTCCCGAGCAGGTGCCGCACGCCGATGCGGCGTTCACCGCCGGACGCGCCGCGCTGCTGGTCGAGGCGCTCGCGCGCCGCCCCGAGCTGCTGCTGGACGCGACGGAGGACCGGCTGCACCAGGACTACCGGGCGGAGGTCATGGCCGCCACGGCGGAGCTCGTCCGTTCGGTGCGTGCCGCCGGGCTGGCGGCGACCGTCTCGGGGGCCGGGCCGACGGTGCTCGTGCTCACGGCCGTCGGGCAGGAGTCGGAGCTCGAGTCCGTCCTCGGGGATCTCCTGGGTGACCCGCACGGGGGAGCCGGCTGGCACGTCGGCCATCCGGCGATCGACACGACGGGCACGACGTGTCGTAGCGTCCCGCATGGGTGGTAGCATGAAGCAAGCCTTCAGCATCGACCACGACGGCACCCACCCCCTCTGCGCCGCGCTCACGCGCGCATCGTCGCAGTCCGAGGTGTGTCAGGGCGCGGCGGCAGCCGTATCGTCACCGACGTCCCGTGCAGGAGGCCGACAGCAACCCCGTCAGCCGACGTCGTCGTACCACTGACGTGAGGTTCCGCGTCCAGGCGCCCCCTGCGCCCGGGCGCCCACCACCCCGGTCCGAGCGGATGAAACCGCCGGACCGCATACGAGGGGGAAGGGTCCTTCGTGACGAACACCACCGACAACCTGAGCTCGATGAAGCTTGCCGAGCTCCAGGCACTGGCGTCCCAGATGGGCGTCAAGGGGACGAGCCGCATGCGCAAGGGCGACCTTGCCGAGACCATCCGCGCCAGGCGCGGGGGCGCGTCCGGCTCGCAGCCCACGACCGAGAAGGCTCCCGCGCAGCAGCGCGGCGCCGCCGCGGTCGAGACCGCCCCGGCCGTCGAGCGGGCCTCGTCCGCCGCTCCGGTCGCCGCCGCGTCCACCGGGACGCCGACGGTGCGCACCGACGCACCGGCCGAGTCCGGGCAGCGCCGCCGACGCGCCACGCGCCCGACCGGCTCCTCGGCCGACGCCGGGGCCGACCGCTCCGGCGGCGCGTCCGGCGAGAGCGGTGCGGACCGGGAGGCGCGCCTCGCCGAGCTCGCCGACGCCGTCGCTGCGCCCCGTGAGCGGGAACAGCGCCAGCGAGGCAACCAGGGCAGCCAGGGGGGACAGGCCGGCCAGGGCAACCAGGGTGGTCAGACCCAGAGCGCCAGGGGCTCCGACCAGGGCGGGGACTCCGAGGACCGCAACCAGGGCGGTCAGGGCGACCGCCAGCGCGGCGGCGACCAGCAGGACCGCAACGGCTCGCGCCGTCGTCGGGGCCGGGACCGCGGCCGTGACCGCAAGCGCAACCGCGGCGGCCAGGGCGGCGGCCGCGGCGGCAACGGCCCCGACCTGGGACCCGAGGAGGTCGAGGTCCGCGAGGACGACGTCCTGGTCCCCGTCGCGGGCATCCTCGACATCCTCGACAACTACGCCTTCGTGCGCACGAGCGGCTACCTGCCCGGCCCGAAGGACGTCTACGTCTCCCTCAACCAGGTCCGCAAGTCGGGTCTGCGCCGGGGTGACGCCGTCGTCGGGGCGATCCGTCAGCCGCGCGAGGGCGAGGAGCCGCCCAGCGGCGGCACCCAGACCGGCAAGAACGTGCGCAGCAAGTTCGCGGCGCTCGTGCGGCTCGACTCCGTGAACGGCATGACGCCCGACGAGGCGCGGCAGCGCTCGGAGTTCAACAAGCTGACGCCGCTGTACCCGCAGGACCGGCTCCGCCTGGAGAACCCCGAGGCGACCCGGCTCACGCCGCGCGTGATCGACATCGTCGCCCCGATCGGCAAGGGCCAGCGTGGTCTCATCGTCTCGCCGCCCAAGGCCGGCAAGACGATCATCATGCAGCAGATCGCCAACGCGATCACCGCGAACAACCCCGAGGTCCACCTCATGGTGGTGCTCGTGGACGAGCGGCCCGAAGAGGTCACCGACATGGAGCGGACGGTCAAGGGCGAGGTCATCGCCTCGACGTTCGACCGTCCGGCCTCGGACCACACGATCGTCGCCGAGCTGGCCATCGAGCGCGCCAAGCGCCTCGTCGAGCTGGGCCAGGACGTCGTCGTGCTGCTCGACTCCATCACCCGCCTGTCGCGCGCCTACAACCTGGCCGCGCCGGCGTCGGGCCGCATCCTCTCCGGTGGTGTGGACGCCGCGGCGCTCTACCCGCCGAAGAAGTTCTTCGGCGCCGCCCGGAACATCGAGGAGGGCGGCTCGCTGACCATCCTCGGTTCCGCGCTGGTCGAGACGGGCTCGAAGATGGACGAGGTGATCTTCGAGGAGTTCAAGGGCACGGGCAACATGGAGCTGCGCCTGTCCCGCAACCTCGCGGACAAGCGGATCTTCCCGGCCGTGGACGTCAACGCGTCGGGCACGCGCCGCGAGGAGATCCTGCTGTCGAAGGACGAGCTCGGGATCGTCTACAAGCTGCGGCGCGTCATGGGCGCGCTGGACCAGCAGCAGGCGATCGAGCTCCTGCTCGGGCAGCTCCGCAAGACCAAGACCAACGTCGAGTTCCTCCTGCACGTGCAGAAGACGACGCCGGCGGGCCTCTCGGACGGGGACCCGGGCGAGACCATCTGACGTCACAGCGGAGAACATTCCAGGCGCGCACGCGTTCTGGCACAATGGTTCGTCGGCTGTCCGGTTCACGGCTCGCTGTCCTGCGAGGCGACCCGGCGGCATCACACCAAGGAGCATCATGAAGTCCGGAATCCACCCCGAGTACGTCGTCACCGAGGTGACCTGTACCTGTGGCAACACGTTCACGACCCGCAGCACCGAGAAGTCGGGCAAGATCGCGGCGGACGTGTGCAGCGCCTGCCACCCGTTCTACACGGGCAAGCAGAAGATCCTGGACACCGGTGGCCGCGTCGCCCGGTTCCAGGCCCGCTACGGCAAGAAGTAGCACCTCCGCAGCGCCGGTGGTCCGCCCGACAACCTCTCCAGGGGCAGTCGGACGTCGGGCCACCGGCGCTGTCGTGTCTCCCCACCGTCCGTCGGGGGCAAGGGGATCTGCGGACCGACGTCGACGGCCTGCGCGATCCATGAGAGAGAAGAGCTGACGTGACCGAAGACTTCGCGGTGGCGGAGCCCCTGCTCGCCGAGCACGCCGAGATCGAGGGCGAGCTGGCGGACCCGGCGGTGCACGCGGACGCCGGCCGGGCCCGCACGCTCGGGCGACGGTACGCGGAGCTCAACCGGGTCGTGGGTGCGTACCGAACGTGGCAGGCTGCGCGCGACGACGCGGAGACGGCCGCCGAGCTGGCCCGGGACGACGCGACGTTCGCCGCCGAGCTGCCCGCCATGCGGTCGGCCCTGGACGACGCCGCCGAGCACCTGCGGCGGGTGCTCGTCCCGCGCGACCCGGACGACGGCCGCGACGTCATCCTCGAGATCAAGGCGGGGGAGGGCGGCGACGAGTCGGCACTCTTCGCCGGCGACCTGTTGCGCATGTACCTGCGGTACGCCGAGCGGCACGGTTGGAGCACCCAGGTGCTCGAGGCCACCGACACCGAGCTCGGCGGGTACAAGGACGTCCAGGTCGCGATCAAGTCCAAGGGCACGCCTCAGGATCCGGGCGACGGCGTCTGGGCCCACCTCAAGTACGAGGGTGGCGTGCACCGGGTCCAGCGGGTACCCGTCACCGAGTCGCAGGGCCGCATCCACACCTCGGCCGCCGGTGTGCTCGTCTTCCCGGAGGTCGACGACCCGGGCGAGGTCGAGATCGACACGAACGATCTGCGCATCGACGTGTACCGGTCCTCCGGCCCGGGCGGCCAGTCCGTGAACACGACCGACTCCGCGGTGCGCATCACCCACCTGCCCACCGGCATCGTGGTGTCGATGCAGAACGAGAAGTCGCAGCTCCAGAACAAGGAGCAGGCGATGCGCGTGCTCCGGGCGCGGCTGCTCGCCGCGCAGCAGGAGGCGGCGGCCGCGGCGGCGGCCGACATCCGGCGTTCCCAGATCCGGACCGTCGACCGGTCGGAGCGGATCCGCACCTACAACTTCCCGGAGAACCGGATCGCGGACCACCGCACCGGCTACAAGGCGTACAACCTCGACCACGTGCTGGCGGGGGACCTGGACCCGGTGGTGCAGTCGGCGATCGACGCCGACGAGGCGGCCCGGCTGGCCGCGGCCGGCGATGCCTGACCGCGTGACTGTGCCGGGTGCTGCCGCCCTGCTGCGCGCGGCGACCGCGACGCTCGCCGACGCGGCGGTGCCGTCGCCCCGGGTGGACGCCGAGGTCCTGCTCGCCCACGTGCTCGGCGTGGACCGCGGCGAGGTGCGACGCCTCGCCCTGCTGGACACCCCGGTCGCGAACACCGTGCCCGACGGCGGTGCCCCGGACGACGGCGCCGTCACCGATCGCTTCGCCCGCCTCGTGGCGCGCCGCGTCCGCCGCGAGCCGCTGCAGCACCTCACCGGGTCGGCCGCGTTCCGGCACCTCGAGCTCGCGGTGGGGCCGGGTGTCTTCGTGCCTCGCCCGGAGACGGAGGAGGTCGCCCAGGTGGCGATCGACGCCGCGGCCCGCGCTGTCGCCGACCGGGGCAGCGCCGTCGTCGTCGACCTGTGCACCGGTTCGGGTGCGATCGCGCTGTCCGTCGCGACGGAGGTCCCGGGGGCGGTCGTGCACGCCGTGGAGCTCGACGCCGCCGCTCACAGGTGGGCGGCGCGCAACGTCGAGACGGTCACGTCCGCCGGGGCCGCCGTCGTGCACCTGGTGCGGGGCGACGCCCGGACGGCCCTGACGGAGCTCGACGGGACCGCCGACGTCGTGGTCTCCAACCCGCCGTACGTACCGCCGGGCGCCGTGCCGCACGACCCGGAGGTCGCCGACCACGACCCGGCGGTGGCGCTCTACGGGCTGGGCGACGACGGGCTCGAGGTGCCCCGCGGGGTGACGGCGGCAGCCGTGCGGCTCCTGCGACCCGGTGGCCTCTACGTCATGGAGCACGCCGAGGTGCAGGCCGAGGCGGCTCGCGCGACCGCCGCCCGTGCGGGGCTGGTGGACGCGGTCACCCGACCGGACCTCGCCGGACGGCCTCGGATGGTCGTCGCGCGGCGACCGACGCGTGCACGGGACGCCCTACGAACCGTGACAGACTGGGACGTGTGAGCAGCGTGCACGACGTCACCGACGCGAACACCTGGGGACCCGGCATCGACGAGGCGGTCAACGCGATCTCCCGCGGCGGACTCGTGGTCCTCCCGACCGACACCGTCTACGGCATCGGGGCCGACGCCTTCGACGCCGCCGCGGTCGCCGCGCTTCTGGCGGCCAAGGGGCGGGGGCGCCAGATGCCGCCGCCGGTGCTCGTGCCGGACGCGCGCACCCTGGACGGGCTGGCGACCGAGGTGCCCGACGCGGCGCGGGCTCTCGTCGAGGCCTTCTGGCCCGGCGGCTTCACCATCATCCTGCGTGCCCAGCCCTCCCTGCAGTGGGACCTGGGGGAGACGCACGGGACCGTGGCCCTGCGCATGCCCGACCACGAGGCCGCGCTGGCGCTGCTGCGTCGCACCGGACCGCTCGCCGTCTCCAGCGCGAACCGCACCGGTCAGGCCGCGGCGCGCGAGGCGGGCGACGCCGTCGAGCAGCTCGGGGACGCCGTCCGCTGCTACCTCGACGGGGGGACCGCGCCCGGTGGTGTGGCGTCCACCATCGTGGACGCGACGGGCGAGCACCTGCGCGTCGCGCGCGACGGCGCCGTGTCCCTGGAGCAGCTCCGTGAGGTCGCGCCCGTGCTGGGCGTCGGCGAGGAGACGAGCGAGGTGCCGGCCGGGTGAGGGCCTACCTCCTGGTCATGCTCATCGCCGCGGCGGTGACGTACCTGGCCACCCCCGGAGCGCGGTGGGTCGCCAACAAGACGAACGCCATCTCCGCCGTCCGCGCGCGCGACGTCCACGTGCTGCCGACGCCGCGCCTCGGTGGCCTGGCGATGCTGCTGGGGATCGTCGTCGCCGTGCTGGTCGCCGGGCAGATGCCGTTCCTCGACGGGGTGGCGGAAGAGCCGCAGGTGCTCGGCATCCTCGGGGGAGCGGTCATCGTCTGCCTGCTCGGGTGGGCCGACGACGTCTGGGACCTCGACTGGATGACCAAGCTGGCCGGCCAGGTGCTCGCCGCCGGCTTCATGGCGTTCAACCAGGTCCAGCTCACGTCGCTGCCGACTCCCGGCGGGCTCACCATCCCGTCGGCCAGGCTGTCGCTGTTCGTCACCGTGCTGGTGGTGGTCGTGGCGATGAACGCCGTGAACTTCGTCGACGGGCTCGACGGGCTGGCGGCCGGGATCGTGGCGATCGGCGGCTCCGCGTTCTTCCTGTACACCTACTCGCTCACGACGCAGGCGAGCCCCACGGACTTCTCGAGCCTCGCGGCCATGATGACGGCCGTGCTGGTCGGCGTCTGTCTCGGCTTCCTGCCGCACAACTTCTACCCGTCGCACATCTTCATGGGCGACTCGGGCTCGATGGTGCTCGGGCTGGTCCTCGCCGGTGCGGCGATCTCGGTGACCGGTCGGATCGACCCGACGATCACCGACGCGCTGTCCGGGGCCCAGCGTGCGCCGCTGTTCATCCCCCTGCTGCTGCCGCTCGCGGTCGCGATGCTGCCGCTGCTCGACATGACGATGGCCGTGGTGCGGCGGCTCGCCGCGGGCAAGTCGCCCATGGCCCCGGACCGGATGCACCTGCACCACCGGATGCTGGCCCTCGGGCACTCGCACCGCCGTGCCGTGCTGATCCTGTACGTCTGGACGGCGGTGTTCGCGTTCGGCGCGTCCGCGTTCGTCCGCTGGCGCTGGCAGGTGGTCCTCGTCTGGTTGCTCGTCGCCGTCGTCGTCGCCCTGCTGCTGACGCTCGGACCGCTGCGCACCAGGGGTCGCTTCCTGGACGACGACGTCGCCTCCGGTGCGTTGCCGACAGCGCAGGTAGCCGCCCCGCCCCCCGTGAAACCGCAGTCGAAGGAGTCGGACCATGACCGCACAGCCACCCGCCCCGGACAACCCTGACGAGCCGGCCGGGGCTCCGGGCCGCTCGTTCGACGAGGTCCAGGCCGGCGAGCGCGCCATGCTGCGCCGCGCGATGCGGTGGACGCTCGTCCTCGTGGGGGCGCTCGTGGTGCTGGGCTCTGCCGTCGGTGTGCTCGTCGCGGGGACCGAAGGGCTCTGGGGTGCTCTCGTCGGAGCCGCGCTCGCCGCGCTCTTCTGCGCCACGACCGTCTGGTCGATGCAGCGCACGGTGGGCAAGCCCCCCACGGTGATGGCTGGCGTGGTCATGGGGACCTGGCTGGCCAAGATCGTCGTGCTGGTCGTCGTCCTGGCCGTGCTGCGGGGTGCCGACTTCTACGACCCGTACGTGCTCTTCGTGGTGCTGGCGATCGGGGCGATCGGTTCCGCGCTGCTCGACTACCTGGCGGTCAAGGGTGCGCGGATGCCCTACGTCCAGCCCTGACCCCGTGCCCCGGCCGCCCGCGCGGCCCGCCGGTCGGACGCGAGAAAGTGCGGTCGTTCACAAGGCGCAGGATTGCAGCCTCGGATCGTCGTGGATGTGTCGGAGCACGGCACAGCGTCCGGTAGGCTGTACCCGAATCCATGACGGCCAGGTCCGACGGCGTGCCCACGACCGTGGGAGTGCTGCAAGACCTTCGACCTCCGGGAGTCCTCCTGTTTACGTCAGCGACCCCCACGCTGTTCGCCGCCTCCGAGGGTGAGGGCGGCTTCCACGTGCCGTCCATCGACGAGTTCTTCCCGCCGGCGATCCTCTTCGAGGACACGATCTTCCAGATCGACCGGATCTGGATCATCCGTGTCCTCGCGGTGATCGTGCTGCTCGCGGTCTTCGTCGTCGCCGCCCGGCGGGCCAGGCTCGTGCCCGGCCGGTTCCAGGGCGCCATCGAGATGATCCTCGACTTCGTGCGGGTCCAGATCGCGGAGGAGATCCTCGGCAAGGCGAACGCCCGGCGCTTCGTCCCCATGCTGACGACGATCTTCCTGGCGATCCTCGTCTTCAACATCACGGGGATCATCCCGTTCCTCAACCTGGCGGGAACGTCCCGGATCGGTCTGCCGCTGGTGCTTGCCCTGTGGGTCTTCGCCACCTACTGGTGGGTGGGCATCCGCCAGCACGGGCTCGGCGGCTACCTGAAGAACAACCTCTTCCCGCCCGGCATCCCGTGGCCGATCTACTTCATCGTGACGCCGATCGAGCTGCTGCAGATCCTCGTGGTCCGTCCGCTCTCGCTCGCGCTGCGACTCGCGGCCAACATGATCGCCGGGCACATCATGCTCGTGCTGTGCTTCGCGGCGACGCACTTCTTCCTGCTCGAGGCGGCTCCGGCCCTCAAGGGGATCGGCGTGCTCACGCTCGCCGGCGGTTTCGCCATCACGCTGTTCGAGATCCTGGTGGCGCTGCTGCAGGCGTACATCTTCGCCCTGCTCGCCGCGGTCTACATCAGCCTCTCGCTGGAGGAGGAGCACTGACCTCGCGGTCGGCTCCTCGACTGATCACGCCCACCACCCACACAGACGCAAGTCAGCGACGTCGGACCGCCGGTCCGTCGCCCAACGGAAGGAAACCCAGTGGACGTCACCACCCTCGCCGAGGTCACCGGTAACCTCAACGCTGTCGGCTACGGCCTCGCCGCCGTCGGCCCGGGCATCGGCCTCGGTATCCTCATCGGCAAGACCATCGAGGGCATGGCCCGTCAGCCCGAGGTCGCCGGCCAGCTGCGCGCTACCATGTTCCTCGGTGTCGCGTTCGTCGAGCTCCTCGCGCTCCTCGGCCTCGTCGCCGGCTTCCTGTTCCCGGCCGCGTGATGGCGGCGGCGCAGAACGCCGCCCCGGTCATCGTGGCGGCGGAGGGGACCGCGGAGGGCATCGACCTCTTCATCCCCGCCTGGTACGACATCATCTGGTCGTCGGTCGTCATGCTCGTCATCGCCGTCGTCTTCTACAAGTACGTGCTGCCGAAGTTCCAGGCCGTCCTGGACGAGCGCACGGCGAAGATCGAGGGCGGCCTCGCCAAGGCCGAGAAGGCGCAGGAGGAGGCCGCGGCAGCGCTGGCGGAGTACCACCAGCAGCTCGCCGAGGCTCGCGCCGAGGCGTCGAAGACCCGCGAGGAGGCCCGCGCCGAGGGCACGGCCATCGTCGCGGAGCTGAAGACGAAGGCCAGCGACGAGGCGGCGCGTATCGTCGAGACCGCACACCGGCAGATCGAGGCCGAGCGGCAGTCCGCGGCGGTCTCGCTGCGGGCCGAGGTCGGCACGCTGGCCACCGAGCTCGCGTCGAAGATCGTCGGCGAGTCCCTCGAGGACAGCGCGCGCCAGTCGCGCGTGGTCGACCGGTTCCTCGACGAGCTCGAGGCGGACCAGTCGGCGACGACGAGCGTCAAGGAGGGCTGATGCGAGGAACGAGCGGAGCATCGCTGGCGGCCGCCCAGGAGCGGCTCGAGCCGGTGCTGCGGTCCGCGGCCGGCGAGTCGGTCACGCTCGGTGAGCAGCTGTTCGCCGTCGTGACCGCGCTCGACGAGTCCGGTGCGCTGCGCCGCTCGCTCGCGGACCCGTCGCGGAACGGTGAGGACAAGGCACGCCTCGTGTCGGCCGTGCTGACCGGGTTCGACGAGCGTGTGGTCGACCTCGTGTCGGGTCTCACCCGGTCGCGCTGGTCGAGCGACGCCGACCTGGTCGACGCCGTCGAGCGGCTCGGCGTGGACGCGCTGCTGGCCGCGGCGGAGTCGCGCGGTGCGCTCGAGACGGTGGAGGACGAGCTCTTCCGCCTGACGCGTGCGCTGGTCGGTCAGCGCGAGGCCCGGCAGATCCTGTCCGACGAGACCACCGACCCGGCCCGCCGCACGGCGCTGGTCGACGCGCTGGTCGAAGGCAAGGTCGACGAGGTCACGCTGGCGCTGGTGCGTCGCGCGACCACGACGCTGCGCGGCCGCCGGTTCGTGCCGACGCTCACGTGGTACGGGGACGTGGCGGCCGAGCGCCGCCAGCGCCTCGTCGCCACCGTGACGAGCGGCTCGGTGCTGACCGGGGCGCAGGAGCAGCGTCTCGGCGAGATCCTCGAGCGCGCCTACGGCCGCCCCGTGCAGCTCAACGTGACGGTCGACCCGGCCGTCGTGGGCGGGCTGCGAATCCAGGTCGGCGCAGACGTCGTCGACTCCACCGTGCTGTCCCGCCTGGCTGACGCCCGTCGCCGGCTGGCCGGCTGATCCATTCGACGCCCAGCCGGCCACCGGTCGGCGCAGATGAACGTTCGGTCGCAGACGCGGCCACGACAGGAGAAGAGCAATGGCTGAGCTGACGATCAGGCCGGAGGAGATCCGCGCCGCTCTGGACAGCTTCGTGAAGTCCTACGAGCCCGAGGGCGCGGTGACCGAGGAGGTCGGCCGCGTCACCTTCGCCGCCGACGGTATCGCCAACGTCGAGGGCCTTCCCGGCGCCATGGCCAACGAGCTGCTTCGTTTCGAGGACGGCACGCTGGGCCTTGCGCTGAACCTGGACGTGCGCACGATCGGTGTCGTCGTCCTGGGCGAGTTCACCGGCATCGAGGAGGGCCAGGAGGTCCGCCGTACCGGTGAGGTGCTCTCGGTCCCGGTCGGCGAGGGCTACCTGGGCCGCGTCGTCGACCCGCTGGGCAACCCGATCGACGGCCTCGGCGAGATCGAGACCGACGGTCGCCGCGCCCTGGAGCTCCAGGCGCCCGGCGTGATGCAGCGCAAGTCGGTGCACGAGCCGCTGCAGACCGGTATCAAGGCGATCGACTCGATGATCCCCGTGGGCCGTGGCCAGCGACAGCTGATCATCGGCGACCGCCAGACCGGCAAGACGGCGATCGCGGTCGACACGATCATCAACCAGAAGGCCAACTGGGAGTCGGGCGACCCGACGAAGCAGGTTCGCTGCATCTACGTCGCCATCGGCCAGAAGGGCTCGACGATCGCCTCCGTGCGCGGCGCCCTCGAGGAGGCCGGCGCGCTCGACTACACGACGATCGTGGCCGCCCCGGCGTCCGACCCGGCCGGTTTCAAGTACCTCGCCCCGTACACCGGCTCGGCCATCGGCCAGCACTGGATGTACGACGGCAAGCACGTCCTCATCATCTTCGACGACCTGTCGAAGCAGGCGGACGCCTACCGCGCCGTGTCGCTGCTGCTGCGCCGTCCGCCGGGCCGCGAGGCGTACCCCGGCGACGTCTTCTACCTGCACTCCCGCCTCCTCGAGCGTTGCGCCAAGCTCTCGGACGAGCTCGGTGCCGGTTCGATGACGGGTCTGCCGATCATCGAGACGAAGGCGAACGACGTGTCGGCCTTCATCCCGACCAACGTCATCTCCATCACCGACGGGCAGATCTTCCTGCAGTCGGACCTCTTCAACGCCGACCAGCGCCCGGCCGTCGACGTCGGTATCTCCGTCTCCCGAGTCGGTGGTGACGCACAGGTCAAGGCGATGAAGAAGGTCTCCGGCACGCTGAAGCTCGAGCTCGCGCAGTACCGCTCGCTCGAGGCCTTCGCGATGTTCGCCTCCGACCTCGACGCCGCGTCGCGCGGCCAGCTCGCCCGTGGTGCGGTGCTCATGGAGCTGCTCAAGCAGCCGCAGTACACGCCGTACCCGGTCGAGGAGCAGGTCGCGTCCATCTGGGCCGGCACCAAGGGCAAGATCGACGACGTTCCCGTGCCGGACGTCAAGCGGTTCGAGTCCGAGCTGCTCGACCACCTGCGCCGCAACACCGACGTCTTCACCACGATCGAGAAGACGGGCAAGCTGGAGCAGGAGACGGAGGACGCGCTCGCCGCGGCCGTGGACGACTTCCGCAACGGGTTCCTCAAGGGCGACGGGAGCCCGCTCGTCGGTGGCGACACCGCGGACGAGGAGACCGACGTCGAGCAGGAGCAGCTCGTCGTGCAGAAGAAGGCTTGATCGTATGGCCGGAGGATCCCAGCGCGTCTACAAGCAGCGGATCAAGTCGACGCAGTCGCTGAAGAAGATGTTCCGCGCGCAGGAGCTGATCGCGGCGTCCCGCATCAGCAAGGCGCGGGGTCGCACCGCGGCGGCGGCCCCGTACGAGCGGGCGATCACCCGCGCCGTCTCGGCGGTCGCGACGCACACGTCGATGGATCACCCGCTGACGAGCGAGCGGCCCGACACGAACCGGGTCGCGGTCCTCGTGATCGCCTCGGACCGTGGCATGGCCGGCTCCTACTCGGCGTCGCTCATCCGTGAGTCGGAGCGTCTGGTCGCCCAGCTCACGGCCGAGGGCAAGGAGGTCAGCCTCTACGCCGCCGGCCGCCGGGCGATCTCGTTCTACCGCTACCGAGGGCGCGAGCTCGCCGGTCAGTGGTCGTACGGCTCGGACCACCCGCAGTCGGACACGGCCACGGAGATCGCGGACACTCTCCTCGGGGCGTTCCTCGCGCCGGTGGCCGAGGGCGGTGTGGGCGAGCTGCACGTCGTGTACACGCAGTTCGTCAACATGGTCACCCAGCGACCGCGCGTCGTGCGGATGCTGCCGCTCGAGGTCGTCGAGGGCGTCGCCGTCCCCGGCGAGCACGAGACGCTGCCGCTGTACGACTTCGAGCCGTCGCCCGAGCAGGTGCTCGACTCCCTGCTCCCGAGGTACGTGCGCAGCCGGATCTTCAGCTTCATGCTCGACGCCGCTGCCTCCGAGCTGGCTTCCCGCCAGCGCGCGATGCACACGGCGACGGACAACGCCGAGGACCTGATCCGTACCTACACGCGCCTGGCGAACCAGGCCCGCCAGGCGGACATCACCCAGGAGATCAGCGAGATCGTCTCGGGTGCTGACGCCCTCGCGGCATCGTGACGACCACCCGCGCACGACGCCGTCGACCGACGAACTCACACCCGAACCTTTCGAAGCGAGGCAAGCAATGACCGCCACCACCGTGGACTCACGCGGCGCGGCCCCGGCTGAGCCGGCAACTGGCCGCGTTGCCCGCGTGATCGGCCCTGTCGTCGACATCGAGTTCCCCGAGGACTCGATCCCCGACATCTACAACGCCCTGACCGTCGAGCTGGACCTGTCCGGCATGGGCGAGGGGGAGAACAAGTTCACCCTCACCCTCGAGACCGCCCAGCACCTCGGCGACTCGCTCATCCGTGCGATCGCGCTGAAGCCGACCGACGGCCTCGTCCGCGGCGCCGTGGTCACGGACACCGGTGAGCCGATCTCGGTGCCCGTCGGTGACGTCACCAAGGGCAAGGTCTTCAACGTCACGGGCGAGGTCCTCAACCTCGCCGAGGGCGAGGAGCTCGAGGTCACCGAGCGCTGGCCGATCCACCGCAAGCCGCCGAGCTTCGACCAGCTCGAGTCGAAGACGCAGATGTTCGAGACGGGCATCAAGTCGATCGACCTCCTCACCCCGTACGTGCTGGGTGGGAAGATCGGTCTGTTCGGTGGTGCGGGCGTCGGCAAGACCGTCCTCATCCAGGAGATGATCCAGCGCGTGGCGCAGGACCACGGTGGTGTCTCGGTGTTCGCCGGTGTCGGTGAGCGCACCCGTGAGGGCAACGACCTCATCGCCGAGATGGAGGAGGCGGGCGTCTTCGACAAGACCGCCCTGGTCTTCGGCCAGATGGACGAGCCGCCGGGCACGCGCCTGCGGGTCGCGCTGTCCGCGCTCACGATGGCGGAGTACTTCCGCGACGTGCGCAAGCAGGACGTGCTGCTCTTCATCGACAACATCTTCCGCTTCACGCAGGCGGGTTCCGAGGTCTCGACGCTGCTCGGCCGCATGCCGTCCGCCGTCGGCTACCAGCCGAACCTCGCGGACGAGATGGGCATCCTGCAGGAGCGCATCACCTCGACGCGTGGGCACTCGATCACCTCGCTGCAGGCGATCTACGTGCCGGCCGACGACTACACGGACCCGGCGCCGGCGACCACGTTCGCCCACCTGGACGCGACGACCGAGCTGTCGCGAGAGATCGCCTCGAAGGGTCTGTACCCCGCGATCGACCCGCTCACCTCGACGTCCCGCATCCTCGACCCGCGCTACGTGGGTCAGGAGCACTACGACGTCGCGACGAACGTCAAGCAGATCCTCCAGCGCAACAAGGAGCTGCAGGACATCATCGCGATCCTCGGTGTGGACGAGCTCTCGGAGGAGGACAAGACGCTGGTGGCGCGTGCGCGTCGCATCCAGCAGTTCCTCTCCCAGAACACCTACATGGCCAAGAAGTTCACGGGCGTCGAGGGTTCGACCGTGCCGCTGAGCGAGACCATCGAGGCGTTCAAGAAGATCTCGGAGGGCGAGTTCGACCACGTGGCCGAGCAGGCCTTCTACAACATCGGTGGGCTCGAGGACCTCGAGCAGAACTGGGCGCGCATCCAGAAGGAGTACGGGGCCTGAGCCCTCGTCCTCGGACGCCCCCGCGTCGGGGGGGGGCGCCCCGGCCCCGGCCGGCCGCGCCCCCGGCCCCCCCCCCCCCACACAACGGGGGGGGCGGCCCCCCGGGGCCGCGCCCCCCCGGGGTGCGCCGGGCGGGGCGGGCCCGGGGGGGCCCGCACGACGTGCCACCCTCGACTGAAGAACCCGGGAGCCCGACATGGCAGAGCTGAACGTCGACCTCGTCGCAGCCGACCGCAAGGTCTGGTCCGGCGCGGCGCGCGAGGTCAGCGCCCCGTCCGCCGACGGTCAGATCGGCATCCTCGCCGGCCACACGCCGCTGCTCGCCGTGCTGCGACCCGGCACCGTGAAGGTCTCCACCGCGCCTGGACAGGTCGCGGTCGAGGCGCAGGTGAGCGGAGGCTTCGTCTCGGTGGACGCGAACGTCGTGACGATCGTCGTCGACCAGATCACCGAGGTCTCCGGCCGCGAGAGCTCGCTGGCCTGAGGCGGGCCGCACGGTGGGGTACACGCTCGGGGTCGTCATCGCGGTCGCGGTGGTGCTCGCCCTCGGGCTGGTGCTCGGAGCATCACGCCTGCGCACGCTCTCGCGCCGCGTGGGTTCCTTCCCGTGCGGCGCCCGGCCGGCGCGGCCCCAGGCACCGTGGTCGGCCGGCATCGCCCAGTACGGCGTCGGGCGGATCGACTGGTGGCGCTGCTGGTCGCTCGCCCCGCGCCCGACCCGCACCTGGCACCGCGACCGGCTCACCGTGACCGGTCGCGCCCCGCTGGACCAGGCGGGCCAGGTCGACCAGTACCTCGTCCGCTGCCGCTACGACGGTGTCGACTTCGAGCTGACCATGTCCTCGGGCGCCTACGCCGGTCTCGCGTCGTGGCTCGAGTCCGCACCTCCGGGCCGCCGCGGCCTCGTCGTCTGACCGACCACACCGCACCCGAAGGGGGACCGTGCGACTCGTCGTCGCCCGCTGCTCGGCTCGTTACACCGGCCGACTCAACGCGCACCTGCCGCAGGCCACGCGCCTGCTCGTCGTCAAGAGCGACGGGAGCGTGCTGCTCCACTCCGACGGCGGGTCGTACAAGCCGTTGAACTGGATGAGCCCGCCCTGCACGCTGACCGTCTCGGAGCCGGACGCGGAGGCGGCCGACCGCGGCGTGACCGCCGTGTGGACCGTGCAGCACCAGAAGTCGGACGACCGCCTGGAGATCGACCTGCACGAGGTGCACCACGACTCGGCGCACGACCTGGGCGTCGACCCCGGCCTGGTGAAGGACGGCGTCGAGGCGCACCTCCAGGAGCTGCTCGCCGCCCAGATCGAGCTCCTCGGCACGGGCCACACGCTGGTCCGCCGCGAGTACATGACGGCGATCGGTCCGGTCGACATCCTCGCCAAGGACGCCGAGGGCGGGACGGTCGCGATCGAGATCAAGCGCCGGGGCGAGATCGACGGCGTCGAACAGCTCACGCGCTACCTGGACCTGCTCAACCGGGACCCCCTGCTGGCCCCGGTACGGGGCGTCTTCGCGGCGCAGGAGATCAAGCCGCAGGCCCGGGTCCTCGCGACCGACCGGGGGATCGGCTGCCTCCTCCTCGACTACGACGCGATGCGCGGCGTCGACGACGCGGACTCCCGCCTCTTCTGAGCGACGGTTCGCGACGGTTCGGCAGGAAAGCTACCTAACCACTCCGCCGTGGTGCAGGATGGAGGGATGGCCCTCGAACCTCCTCCGCCGCCGCCGACCGACACGCCCTCCGCACCGGCGGTCTTCGCCGTCCGTGGGGACGTCGTCACGCCGACGGCCCTCGTCCCCGACGCCGCCGTCGTCGTCGCGGGGGACCGCATCGTGTGGGTCGGCCCGCTGGAGGATGCCGCCGCGGCCGGGGTGGGCGACGCCGTGCGGGCTGCCGACGAGCCGGCGCCGGGGACGTACGTCCTCCCCGGTCTCGTGGACCTGCACGACCACGGTGGCGGTGGCGCGAGCTTCCCGGACGCCACGACGTACGACGAGGCGATGACCGCCGTCCACGAGCACCGCCGGCACGGCACGACGACGATGCTCGCCTCGCTGGTGACCGCCGACCGCGCCACGCTCCTGGCGCGGGCCGCCGTCCTCGCGGACCTGGCCGACGACGGGGAGATCGCCGGGATCCACGCCGAGGGACCCTTCCTGGCGCCCGCCCGCCGCGGCGCCCACGACCCCGCGCACCTGCTGACCGGTGACGTCACGCTGGTGCGCGAGCTGGCCGAGGCCTCCCGCGGTCACCTGCGCACGATGACGATCGCTCCCGACGTCGAGGGCGTCGCCGGGGCCGGCGGGGTCGCCGACGCGCTCGTGCGTGCCGGCGTCGTCCCGTCGATCGGTCACACCGACGCGACGACGCAGGAGGCCGAGGATCTCGTCGCCCAGGTCGTCGCGCGGCTGCGTGCCGCCGAGGTGCCGCGCCGGATGACGGCGACGCACCTGTTCAACGCCATGCGGCCGCTGCACCACCGCGACGCCGGACCGATCCCGGCCTGCCTCGCCGCCGCGCGCAGCGGGAACCTCGTCGTGGAGCTCGTCGCGGACGGCGTGCACCTCGACCCGGCGCTGGTCCGCACCCTGCTCCAGACCGTGGGCGTCGACCAGGTCGCGCTCGTCACCGACGCCATGGCAGCGGCCGGCATGGCGGACGGTGCCTACGACCTCGGGCCGACGTCGGTCACCGTGACCGACGGCGTCGCGCGCGTCGTCGACGCCGACCACCCCGAGGGTGGAGCCATCGCCGGCGGTACCGCCCACCTCGTCGACGTCGTCCGTGCCACGGTCGCGGCGGGCGTCCCGCTCGCGGTGGCGGTGCGGTGCGCGTCGTGGGTGCCTGCTGGGGTGCTGGGGCTCGACGACGTCGGCGGTCTGGTCGCGGGCCGCCGCGCCGATCTCCTCGTGACCGACCGGGAGCTCGTGGTGCAGCACGTGTGCCGGGGCGGTCGGAGGGTCTGAGCCTCAGGCGCTGATCGTCGCCAGGCGCGTCCCTGGTGGCAGCGTGACGCGGAGGTCGACGGGCCCGGCGGGGGCGTCCCCGAGTGCGACCGACGTCTCCTGCCAGCGGTAGCGGGCGTCGCTGCCGGTGGGTCGGGGCGCCGCGACCGACGCGAGCGGCAGCCACGGCGCCCCGGAGTCGCCGGCAGGACGCCAGGCCAGATCCACCCGGGACGCGGCCGGTCGTCGGGTCGCGAGACGCAGGCGCAGGACGCTGCACCCGGCGAGGTCCACGCCGTCGTACCGCACGACGCCGGGGGAGCCGGCGCCGGCCGGCGTCTCGACGCAGGCGCCGGACTCCCGGCTCAGGTCGCCCACGACCACGCCGCTGCCGGTGTGGAACGCATGGCCGTGCAGGGGTCCGTCGGCGATCCGTCGCGTGCGCGGGCCGCTACCGGTGACGCGCAGGGTGGTCCGGACCGGCAGGTCGGCGGCCGACGGACCTGCGGCGAGGGCGTACGAGCCGGGCTGCACCCGCAGCGCGCCGACGTGCACCCAGTCGGCAGGCGTACCCGGCACCTGCTCGGCGACGTCCCAGACGGCGAGCCGCGCGACGTCGAAGGCGAGCGTCACCTCGCGCGCCTCGCCCGGCGCCAGCACCACGCGTTCGTGGGCGACGAGCAGCCGCCGCGGTCCGGGGACCGGCAGCGCGCCGGGCAGGGCGTAGACCTGGACCAGCTCGTGCGCCGGCCGTGCGCCGGTGTTGCGCAGCGAGACCCGCACCAGGACCGTGCGGTCCGGGTCGGACGGCGCCCGCCCGTACGTCGGATGGGTCTGCGTGGGTGCCGGGGCGCCGACGTCGGACCGCTCGACGGCCAGGCCGGTGTACTCGACCGTGGTGTAGGTCAGCCCGTGCCCGAAGGCGAAGGCGGGCTGTGCGTCGGCGTGACGGTAGGTGGCGCGCTGGGCGGCGAGGTCGTGGTCGAGCAGGTCGCCGGGGTCGTCCTCGGCGGCAGGCCACGTCTGGGCGAGGCGGCCGGTGGGTTCCACGTCGCCGGCCAGCACGTCGGCGACGCCGTGCCCCAGCTCCTGCCCGCCGTGGGAGGACCACAGCACCGCGCGAGCGTCGGCGGTCTCCGGGCCGAGCACGTACGGGTAGCTCGAGACGAGCGCGAGCACGGCGTCGGGGTGCTCCTCGCGGGCGGTGCGCCACACCTCGACCGCGGCGTCGGGCAGGCGCAGATGGGGTCGGTCCTCCGTCTCCCGGCCGGACAGGTGGGGGTCGTTGCCGACGACCACGACGACGGCGTCGGCCCGGGCGGCGGCCGCAGCGACGGCAACATGCCCGGAGCGGACGGTGCGAGCGGTGAAGCGTTCCGCCTCGGCGGCACCGTGCGCCTCGGCGACGACCAGGCCGGAGCCGTGCTGGACGCGCAGCCATCGCCCCGAGCCGACGTGCTGGAGGGACCAGCTGCCGTCGGCGTGGTGGTGGCGGCGGAAGCTCTCCTGGGCGACCCAGCCGCCGACCCGCCGTGCGGTGGCACGCACGATCCATCCGGCCCCGGTGAGCAGCCGGTCGTGCGAGACCGAGCGCAGGGTGAGCAGGCCGTCCCCCCAGTCCATGACCTCGAGGTGGGTGGCGGGTGCGGCGTCGGGCGACGCGGCCACCAGCACGGGGCCTTCGTCGTCGTCGGTGACGGTCAGGTAGGCGTGCGCCGTGGTCGACCGCAGGGCCAGGACGTCCGCGCCGGTCGTCACGGTGACCTCGGCGTCCGGCCACCGCTCGCGCAGCGCGGTGCCGACGCCGACGGCGTACGGCGGCGTGCCGGAGTACCAGTCGGTGAGCACGCGGTCGGCGAGCGGGCCGACGACCGCGACGTGGCCCGGTGCCGCCGGCTGGCCCAGGGGCAGCACGTCCGCGTTGCGCAGCAGCACCACCGCGCGGGCGGCGGCCTCCCGGGCGAGCGCCCGGTGCGCGGGCGGGTCGATCGCTCCCGGGCCGATCTGCGCGTACGGGTCGGCGTCGCCGTCGAGCTCCCCGGTGCGCAGGCGCAGCTCGAGGAGCCGGAGCACGGCCCGGTCCACGTGCTCGGCGCTGACGAGCCCCTGGTCGAGGGCGTGGGTGATCCGTTCGACGGTGGGTCCGGCGTCGGCGTCGTTGTCGGTGAAGGAGTCCACCCCGGCCCGCAAGGCTGCCGCGTGCGAGGTGACGTGGTCGTCGAAGTAGCGCTCGCCGGTGACCAGGTTGGTGGGTGCCGCAGCGTCGGAGACGACGGCGAGCGAGCCGTCGGTCCAGCGGCGCAGCTCGTCGAGCAGCTCGCCGGAGACGTGGCACGGCCGGCCGTCGACGAGGTTGTAGGCGGGCATGACGGCGCCGACGACGCCGGCCTCGACGGGCCCGCGGTAGGCGGCCAGCTCGTGCTCGTGGAGCGTGCGCAGGGTGAGGTTCGAGCTCGTCGCCGCCCGGTCCGTCTCGTGGTCGTACCCGAGGAAGTGCTTGAGGGTCGGAACCGTCTTCCACACCCGGTGGCTGCCCCGCAGCCCGGCCGCGTAGGCGGCGCCCAGGTGCGCGGTGAGGTGGGCGTCCTCGGACCAGCCCTCCTCGGTGCGACCCCAGCGGGGGTGGCGCAACGGGTTCACCACGGGCGCCCACACGTTGAGGCTGACCGTGGGGTCGGCGGCGTGCTTGGCCCGCACCTCGGTGGCGACCGCGTCCCCGACGCGGCGCAGCAGGTCGGTGTCCCAGGTGGCGGCGAGGCCGACCGGTTGCGGGAACACCGTCGCGGTGCCCAGCCAGGCCACGCCGTGGAGGCCCTCGGTGCCGGTGCGGAACGGGCCCAGGCCGAGGCGGTCGACGGCGGGAGAGACTTGGTGGAGCATCGCGACGCGCTCGCCCGGGTCGAGGCGGCCGAGCAGGTCGAGCGCGCGTTCGGCCAGCGGCAGGGTGGGGTCGCGGAAGGGGTGGGTCACGACGGCGTGATCCTTTCCATCAAGATCGAAACGGTTCGACAACATGGGGGCCCGCAGGGCGCGTGGCCAGACACTACGGCATGGCTCGCGGTCACGCCGTCCTCGGTTCTCGGCACGGCCGGTCCGGGCCGGCGCGCTAACATCCGTGCGGCCAAGCGGCCGTCGCACGGATTCCGGGCGAGGTGTTGTCAGGGGCGGTGGAGATGGCTACGCTGCGATGTCGAAGCGCTTCGACGGAGAATCGCGGAGCAGTTGTCTGCACGGCGCCAACGGGTGCCGTGGTGTCCACGAAGGAGTGTCCGCATGACGACGAAGTCTCCCGGAACCTCGCCGGCCCGGTATCGGGTCGGCCGCAGAGGGTTTCTCGGCCTGATGGGACTCGGTGCCGCGGCGATCGGTACGCCGTCGCTGCTCGCCGCCTGCAGCAGCGGTGGTGGAGCCGTCGGCTCGGCCGGTGGCGGAGGAGCGGTGAGCACCGGCGTGCTGCCGAACTACCTGCCGATCGAGTACATCGCGCCCGACTTCCCGGGCGTCAACGGCTCGACGGTCGGCTACTCCTCCATCCCGAGCGACCTGGTCAAGGCATTCTCCGCGCCGCCGGGAGCCGGCAGCAGCTTCACGGCCATGACGCCGCTGTGGGGCACGATCCCGCCCACGGAGGGCAACCAGTACTACGACGCCGTCAACGAGGCGCTCGGCTCGACTATCCGGTTCCAGATCTCCGACGGCAACACCTACGGTGACAAGCTCGCCGCCGTCCTGGCCTCCGCCGACGACGTCCCGGACTGGGTCAGCATCCCCACCTGGAACGTGCCGCCACGGTTCACCGAGGCCGTCGAGGGCCTCTTCGAGGACCTGACCCCGTACCTGTCCGGCGCCAACGTCGAGAAGTACAAGAACCTCGCCAACATCCCCACCGACGTGTGGAAGTTCTGCGTCTTCAACGACAAGCTCTACGCCCTGCCGTTCCCCGGCGAGGTCATCAACAACGCCATCTTCTATCGCAAGGACATCCTCGACGAGCTCGGCATCGCGGACCAGCCCACCGACGCCCAGGGCCTGCTGGACCTGGCCAAAGAGCTCACGAGCCCCGGGGAGCAGCGCTGGGGCTGCGAGGACCTCTGGGGCGCCGCCACGATGATGTTCGCCGTCCCCGAGAAGTGGACGCAGGACGACGCGGGCAACCTGGTCCACCGCATCGAGACCGAGCAGTACCGTGCCGCGCTGGAGTGGCACGTCGCCCTCTACGCCTCCGGTGCCGTCCACCCGGACGCGGTCGCCGACAAGACGGAGGAGTCCAAGCAGCGGTTCGAGTCGGGTGAGTCGCTCATCGCGACCGACGGCGTGGGCGGCTGGCACGAGGCGCTGTCGCGCCAGCTCCAGTCGAACCCCGGCTACGACCAGCAGGCGTTCGCTCCCATCGCGGCCGACGGCGGCACCCCGGTCCTCTACAAGAGCGCCCCGGCCAACATCTTCTCGTTCCTCCGGAAGAGTGACGACCCGGCCAGGATCGAGGAGCTCCTCGCGGTGGCCGACTTCCTCGCGGCGCCGTTCGGCACCGAGGAGTACCACCTCGTCAACTTCGGCGTCGAGGGCGTGCACTACGAGACGGACGGCGACGGCCTGCCGGTGGCGACCGACCTGGCCGCGACCGAGCTGCAGCCCACCTACACCTTCCTCGTCGACCCGCCCGTGGTGAACACCAAGGTCCAGTACCCCGGCTTCGTCGAGGACTACTGCACGTGGATGGCGGACGCGGCGCAGCACCTCGTCGACCCGCTGTTCTACGGCATGCAGATCAGCGAGCCGAGCCGGTTCGCCGCGCTGGACGCCCCGTTCGAGGATCTCGAGAAGGACGTCTCCCGCGGTCGCAAGTCGATGGCGGACATGGACGAGGCGATCGAGACGTGGCGAGCGTCCGGCGGCGACGAGCTGCGGCAGTTCTACCAGGACATCCTGGACGCGCAGTGACGTACGGCTCGTCCCAGGACGTCCGCGGCCGGGGGGACGCGGACGACCCGGCGCTCGCGACGGTCGCACCGGCCGCCGCGCGCCCCCCCGCCCGCCCCCCCCCCCCCCCCCCCCCGACCCGGGGCCCCCCCCCCCCCCCCCCGCGCGCCCGGGGGGGGGGGCCCGCGCCCCCCGGGCCCCCCCCGGGGGCCCCCCCGCCCCCCGCCCCCCCCGCGGCCGGCACCGCCGCCCCGACGCTCGCGACCGGGGGCCCGACCGCCCCGCCCCGTCGGAAGGTCTCGTGGCGGGCACGGTTCGCCCGTGACCGGTCACTGATCATCATGACGATGCCGGCCGTGCTCCTGCTGCTCGTGTTCGCCTACGTGCCCATCGCGGGCAACGTCGTCGCCTGGCAGGACTACTCGCCGTTCCTCGGGATCGCGGACAGCCAGTGGGTCGGCTGGTACAACTTCCAGCGGCTGTTCGTCAACGCCGCGTTCTGGCACGCGGTGGGCAACACCCTGCTCATCACGGCGTTCCAGCTCGTCTTCTTCTTCCCGATCCCCATCGCGATGGCGCTGCTGCTCAACAGCGTGATGACGCCCCGGGTGCGGACCACGATCCAGTCGATCGTGTACCTGCCGCACTTCTTCTCGTGGGTGATCGTGGTGACGGTCTTCCAGCAGCTCTTCGGCGGCGCCGGGTTCGTGGCCCAGCGGCTGGCCGACCTGGGCTACGACGGGTTCGACCTGATGACGAACCCGGACACGTTCCTGGTGCTCATCACCATGCAGAGCGTCTGGAAGGACGCCGGGTGGGGGATGATCATCTTCCTGGCGGCCCTGTCCACCATCGACCCGGCGCTCTACGAGGCCTCCGTGGTGGACGGTGCCGACCGCTGGCGTCGCATCTGGCACATCACGCTGCCCGCGCTGCGGCCCGTCATCATCCTGCTGCTCATCCTGCGGCTCGGCGACGCGCTGACGGTCGGCTTCGAGCAGCTCATCCTGCAACGAGGAGCGGTCGGCGTGGACGCCTCCGAGGTCCTCGACACGTTCGTCTACTACCAGGGCGTCATCAACGGCGACTGGTCCTTCGCGGCGGCGGCCGGGCTCCTCAAGGGCATCGTCTCGCTCGTGCTCGTCGTCGGTGCCAACAAGCTCGCCCACGTGTTCGGCGAGGCGGGGGTGTACAAGCGCGCATGACTTCCACGACACACGTCCCGTCCCCGAGAACCGCCGGGGACACCTCGCGCCCGACGGCGGCCCGCCGTCGTCGGCGCTCCAAGCACCGGGCCGTCTGGGAGGAGGCCCCGGGGCCGGTCGGGTTCACCGGCAAGGTGGTCCTGCTGGCGTTCATCGTGCTGGCCGTGGCGTTCCCCCTCTACACGATCATGCTCACGAGCGTCTCGACGCAGGCGGACGTCACGCGCTCCGGCGGTCTGGTCACGGTGCCCGGCGAGCTGTCGCTGGCGGCCTACGAGCAGATCCTCTCGGGCGGCATCGTCACGCGGGCCGCGCTGGTGTCGATCGGCATCACCGCGGTCGGCACCCTGTTGTCGACGGTCGTCTCCGTGCTGGCGGCGTTCGGGCTCTCCCGGCCCGGCTCGTTCGGCCACCGACCGCTGCTGTTCGTCCTGCTGATCACCATGTTCTTCGGCGCCGGGATGATCCCGACCTACCTGCTGGTCTCGGCGCTGGGGCTGATCGACTCCTACTGGGCGCTGATCCTGCCGACGGCGGTCTCGGCGTTCAACGTGCTCATCCTGCGGTCGTTCTTCATGGGCATCGACCCCGCCATCACCGACGCCGCCCGGATCGACGGGGCGGGGGACTGGCGGGTCCTGTTCCAGATCGTCACGCCGATGTCCAAGGCGGCGATCGCCGTCGTCGCCCTGTTCTACGGGGTGGGGTACTGGAACGCGTTCTTCAACGCGATGCTGTACATCAACGACAACGCCAAGTGGCCGCTGCAGCTGGTGCTGCGCTCGTACGTGCTGCAGGGGGCGACCCTGCCAGGGTCGGGTACGGGGCAGGTCGACGTCGCCACGGGTGCCGTGACGGGCCTGCCGGTGAAGATGGCGGTGCTGGTGCTGGCCGTGGTCCCGATCCTGTTGGTCTACCCGTTCGTCCAGCGGCACTTCACCAAGGGCGTCATCTTCGGGGCCATCAAGGGGTGAGCCGCGCGGGCGAGGCGCCGCGTCAGACGTCGACCTCGGCACGGGCGTACGGCCCCGGGGCGGAGCTGCCGCGCTCGGTGAGCACCGGGGCGAGGAGCCGGGTCTCGGACGGGTGGGTGCCGTCGAGACGCGTCATCGCCATCTCGACCGCCACCGCACCGATCACCTCGCCGGGGATGTCGATGCTCGTCATCGGCACGTGCTGCGCCAGCGCCGTGTCGTGCGGGCACACGGCGACCACCGAGGTGTCCCGTCCCACGATCCGCCCCCGCTCGCGCAACCGGTCCAGGACGTGCGGGAGCGCCCGCTCGTTGTGCACCACGAACCCTGAGGTCTCCGGCGCGCGGTCGAGCAACGCGTCGACGGCCGTCCGGGCGCCGTCGGGCGTGGGCTCGCAAGGCTCCACCGTGCCGGTCAGCGCGTTCTCGTCGCACTCGGCGGTGAAGCCGCGGTGCACGCGGTCCGCGTACGAGGTGTGCCGGGCCATCACCTCGGGAGGGGACCCGATGAGGGCGACGTCGCGGTGACCCGTCTGCCGCAGGTGCCGGGCGGCGAGACGCCCGGTCGCCTCGAAGTCCAGGTCGACGCAGCTCAGGCCGTCCGCCTCACGGGGCAGGCCGATCAGGACGGCGGGCTGCTTGAGCGCGCCGAGCGTGGGGATGCGCCGGTCCTCGGCCTCGACGTCCATGACGATGATCGCGTCGACCATGGAACCCGCGGCCACCCGCTCGATCCCGCCGATGTCGTCCTGGGTGAGCAGGAGCACGTCGTGCTCGAACTCCTTGGCGCGCGAGACCACCCCGGCCACGAACTGCATGATGACCGACACGTCGACCCCGGACCGCAGCGGGGCCATGAGGCCGATGACGCTGGTCCGCCGGGAGGCCAGCGCCCGCGCACCCATGTGCGGGCGGTAGCCGAGCTCGGCGATGGCCTGCTCGACGCGGCGCCGGGTCGGCGGGGAGATCGACCGCTTGCCGGACAGCACGTACGACACCGTGGACGACGAGACCTCGGCCGCGCGGGCGACGTCCTCGATGGTGGCCATGGTCAGCTCCTCGCGGTCGGTGCGGCGGACTCGGGTCCGGTGAGGCTCACGGTAGCGCCCCGCAGAAGCCGTTCCGTCGTGGACGGCGCTCCCGGCCGGGTGATCATCACCTCGGTGTCGCAGGTGGCGTGCAGGGCGGCCGAGGTGAGCCGACCGCCACGCCAGTCGACGTCGACGACGACACCGCCACGAGCGCGCAGCCCGCGGACGCTGCCGTCGGGCCAGCCGCCGGGCAGGGCGGGCAGCAGGTCGATCCGGACGGACCGGCCGGCCCTGCGGTGGGACTGGACCAGCATCTCGGCCACGCCCGCGGTCAGACCGCAGTTGCCGTCCATCTGGTAGGGCGGGTGTGCGCTGAACAGGTTCGGGTAGACGCCACCGCGCTCGCCGTGCCCGTCCAGGGCCGGGCGCAGCGCCCGGCGGACCTGGTCGGCGGCGAGCTCGGCCTCGCCCAGCCGTGCCCACAGGGCCGTGCGCCACGCGAGCGACCAGCCGGTGCTCTCCGGCCCGCGCAACGCGATGCTGCGAGCGGCGGCGGCCGCCGTCGCGGGTGTGGTCTCCAGGTCGATCTGGTCGAAGGGGAACAGCCCGACCAGGTGGGACAGGTGGCGGTGCTCGGGTTCGGCCTCGGGCAGGTCCGCGGCCCACTCGGCCACCGCGCCGCGAGCGTCCACGCGGAGGTCGGGCAGCGCGTCCGCGACGGCCTCGAGCCGCGCGAGCCAGGCGGGTGCGGCGCCCAGCTCGTCGGCCACCGTGCGGCAGGAGTCCGCGAGGCGCCGCACGAGAGCCACGTCCATGGTGGCGGACGTCGTCACGGCGGCGGGGTGCGCGTCGGCGGCGGTGAAGTGGTTCTCGGGCGACGTCGACGGCGTGGTCCGTGCGTGCAGGGCGCCGTCGTCGGAGGTCTGCACCCAGTCCAGGCAGAACTGTGCGGCGCCGGTCAGGACGGGCCAGGCGACCTCGCGCAGGAGCTGGCGGTCGGGGCGGAACCGGTGGCGTTCGACGAGGTGGTCCGCCAGCCAGATACCGCCCCAGGGCCAGGCGGCCCAGGCGGCGTCACCGCGACCGTCCCCGACGGGTGCGGCGTGCCCCCAGACGTCGGAGTTGTGGTGGCAGGTCCAGCCGTCCGCGCCGTAGAGGGCACGGGCGACCTCGGCTCCCGGGCCGGCGGCGAGGCGGCCCACGAAGTCCAGCAACGGCTCGTGGCACTCGCCGAGCCCGGTGACCTCGGCGGGCCAGTAGACCATCTGCAGGTTGATGTTCGTGGTGTAGGCGCTCGACCACGGCGCCGGCAGCTCGGTGTTCCAGATGCCCTGCAGGGTGGCGGGCGCCCCGCCGGGGCGGGACGAGCACAGCAGCAGGTAGCGGCCGTAGTGGACGGCCAGAGCGACGAGGCCGGGGTCGGCGTGCTCGACGTTCGCGACGACGCGGGCGTCGGTCGCCGTCGCGGCGGCGCCGTCGGCGGAGGGCAGCCACAGGGCGAACCGGTCGTACAGGTCGGCGTGGGCGGCCACGTGCTCGCGCCGCAGCTCGTCCAGGCTCTCGCCGCCGCGTGCACCGGCCTGGTCCGCGGGTGTCGGGGCGGTGTCGCTCGTCGACGTGTCGATCCGGAGCACGTGCCGGTGGCGGGCGGACGTGCGCAGCTTCCCGCCGGTCACCCGCGCGCCCTCGTCGTCGAGCGCCGTCACCGTCACCCGACCGGTCCGCCCGCGGGCGGTGTCGTAGCGGACCGGCTCGTCGAGGCCGGCGTGCGGAGGGGCGACGTCGACCGGCAGGTGCCAGGTATGCACCAGGTCCGACGAGGGGTGGGCGCCGGCCGCGGCCGGCCGCAGGAGGCTGGAGAGCTCGACGGACAGCTCGACCGGTTCGGTGGCGTGCACCACGTGGACGATCGCGCCGCCGCGGGCGTCCGCCCACGTCTCCTGCGTGACCTCTCCGATCCCCGTGGCCGACCAGGTGTGGCGGGCGACGGCGGTGCGCAGGTCGAGCTCGCGACGGTGCAGCCGGGTGTCGGCCGGGCGGGGACCGGACGCGCCGTCGGCGGGCCGGACCGTGACGTCCGCGGACGCCAGGGGCAGGTAGGCCTGTGCCCAGGGGCTCTGCATCTCGGCGAGGAGCTCCTCGGCGCGGCGCACGTCGCCGGCGTCGAGAGCCGCCCGGACCGCGGCGAGGTGCGCGGGCCCGCGGGCGGCGACCCCGGAGAGCGGGTCACGCCCAGGCAGCCCCGACCAGGCGGCGACGTCGTTCAGCCAGAGGTGCTCGGTCCCGGGGCGGCCGGCGCAGAGCGCCGCACGGTGGCCGTTTCCCACCGGAAGCGCTTCGACCCATCGGGTGGCCGCGGTGTCGAAGAACAGTCGATGGAGCTCGTCGTCTCCCCGTGGCGGATCGTTCGGGCCGGGCCGGGGTGGGCGGCCTTCCGCAGCCTCAGGAAGCGCGTCATCGTGCGGCTGATCGTCGGTGGCGAGGCGCTCTGCGAGCGGGGGCGAGGGCGCGGTCGTTCGACGCTGGACACCGGGCATAGGGACAGGCTAGCGTGTTGAAACGCTTCGACGATGCTGCCGACACAGGCCTCGGCGTGACGCGCACGAGCGGACCGAGCACGCGACGAGGCGTGCCGAGCGACAGGAGGGCGACGGTGCCGCAGACGAACAGCGCCACCGGGCACACGGGTGACCCGGCAGGGTTCGCCGCGCTGACCGACGACCTCGGCCTGCTCTACGGCGGTGACTACAACCCCGAGCAGTGGGACCGCGACACCTGGCGCGAGGACGTCCGCCTGATGGTCGAGGCCGGGGTCAACCTCGTCACGGTCGGGGTGTTCTCCTGGGCGCGCTACGAGCCACGCCCCGGGGTCCGCGACTTCGGCTGGCTCGACGAGGTCCTGGACCTGCTGCACGTAGCCGGCGTCGCGGTCGACCTCGCCACGCCCACGGCCTCGCCCCCGCCGTGGCTCGGCACGCTCCACCCGGACACCCTGCCCGTCGACGCCGACGGCGTGCGGCTCGTGGCCGGTTCGCGCAACCAGTTCAGCCCCGCCTCCCGGGTCTACCGCGAGCACGCGCTCGCGATCACCCGCGACCTCGTGGACCGCTACGCCGGCCACCCGGCCGTCCGCATGTGGCACGTGGGCAACGAGCTCGGGCAGGTCTGCTACGGCGAGGAGTCCGCCGCGGAGTTCCGGCGGTGGCTGCGCGACCGCTACGGGACGGTCGAGGCGCTCAACGAGGCCTGGGCCACCGCGGTGTGGTCCCAGCACTACGCGTCGTTCGACGAGATCCTCCCGCCACGCCGCACGCCGTACCACGTGAACCCCACGCAGTCCCTGGACTTCCGCCGCTACACGTCCGACCAGCTCCTGGCGCTCTACCGCGAGCAGCGCGAGCTGATCCGCGCCGTCGACACCGAGCGCCCGGTGACCACGAACCTCATGGGGTTCTTCCCGCTGGCCGACTACTGGTCGTGGGCCCAGGACCTCGACGTGGTCGCGGACGACGCGTATCCCGACCCCGGCGACCCGCGCTCACCGGCGGACGCCGCGCTGACCGCCGACCTCGTGCGCTCGCTCGGCGGCGGCCGGCCCTGGATGCTCATGGAGGCCGCGGTCGGCGCGGTGAGCTGGCGGGACCACAACCTGCCCAAGACGCCCGCGCGGTCACGGCGCGAGGCGCTGCAGGCGGTGGCGCACGGGGCCGACGGCGTGTGCTACTTCCAGTGGCGGGCCTCCCGGGCCGGCGCCGAGCGCTTCCACTCCGCGATGCTCCCGCACGCGGGGCCGGACACCAGGGTGCACGCTGGAGTCGTGCGCGTCGGCGGCGACCTGGCCCGGCTGCGCGACGTCGTCGGGCAGCGGGTCCCGGCACGCGTGGTCGTGCTCTTCGACTGGGAGTCCTGGTGGGCGGCCGAGGAACAGGCCCGGCCCACCGAACGGCTGCGCACCCTGGACGTGCTGCGCGCCTGGTACCGCGTCCTGTGGGACGCGGGCGTCGCGGTCGACCTGGCCCACCCGGACGACCTCGCGGTCACCGGCGCGGCGGGCTACGACGTGCTGCTCGTCCCGCAGAGCTACCTCCTGTCGCCCGAGGCGGCCGACGCGGTCGCTGCCGCCGCCGCCCGGGGTGCCAGCGTCGTCGTCGGGTGCTTCACCGGCGTCGCCGACCAGGACGCCCACGTCCGCACCGGCCGGTTCCCCGCGCTCCTGAGCGACCTGCTCGGCGTCAGCGGCGAGGAGTGGGCCGCGCTCCCCGACGACGGCGTCCCGCTCACCGGACGGCTCGCCGGCCCCGGCGGCTCGACGGCCACCGACCTCGCGGACGCCGGTGACGGCCCGCGGGCGCACGTGCTGGGCGAGCTGCTCCGCGCCGACGGGGCCGAGGTGCTGGCGAGCTACGCCGTCGGGCACCTCGCGGGGGCGCCCGCCGTGACCCGGCACCGGGTCCCCGGCCTGGACGGTGGCGCGGCCGACACGGCCGACCCGACCGCCGGGTGGGCCTGGTACCTGGGCACGGTCCTGCCGGAGCCTCTGCTGCGGCGCGTGCTGACCGACGCCTGCGAGCGGGCCGGCGTGACCGGCGCCCTCCCGGGCCTGACCGACCTGCCCGACGTGGAAGCCGTCCGCCGCGGCGACCACCTCTTCCTGCTCAACCACTCCGGGGCCGCGGCGCACGTGCCCGTGCCCGGGGAGCACGCCGACGTGCTGAGCGGCTCCATCTTCACCGACGTGGTCGACGTGCCCGCGGGCGACGTCGTCGTCCTGACCGAGAGGAACGCATGAAGTTCACCGACGGCTACTGGCTGTCCCGGCCGGGCCTGCACCCGCTGTACGCGACGGAGGTCGACGACGTCCGCGTGGACGAGACGCACGGGACGATGACGGTGTTCGCGCCGACGTCCGTGGTCCGCGACCGCGGGGACACCCTCAACCGGCCCGTGCTGACGCTGACCTACTCCTCGCCGGCACCCGGCGTCGTGACCGTGCGCGTGGAGCACCATGCCGGTGCCGTCCGGCGAGGCCCGGACTTCGCGGTGCACGCCGAACCCGGGTTCCGACCCGTCGTCAAGGTCGACGAGGCGGCGGGCGTGCTGGAGACCGGAGGGCTCACCGTGCGGGTGCACCGGCAGGGCGCCTGGCGGGTCGACTTCGAGCACGAGGGTCGGGTGATCACCTCGAGCCTGCCCAAGTCCGTCGCCGCGATCTCCGCGGACACCGGCGAGCGCTGGGTGCACGAGCAGCTCGCCCTCGCGCCGGGAGAGCACGTGTACGGGCTGGGGGAGCGGTTCGGCCCGTTCGTCAAGAACGGTCAGGAGGTCGAGGTCTGGAACGCCGACGGCGGCACCTCCAGCGAGCAGGCCTACAAGAACGTCCCCTTCTACGTCACGTCCGCCGGGTACGGCGTCTTCGTCGCCCACCCCGAGAAGGTGTCGCTCGAGGTGGCCTCCGAGGTGAACTCGCGGGTCCAGCTCTCCGTCCCGGGGCAGTCGCTCACGTACCACGTGGTCGCGGGCCCGACGCCGAAGGACGTGCTGCGGCGCTACACGGCGCTCACCGGACGCCCGCCCCGCGTGCCGGCCTGGTCGTACGGGCTGTGGTTGTCGACGTCGTTCACCACGGACTACGACGAGAAGACCGTCACCTCGTTCATCGAGGGGATGGCCGAGCGCGACCTGCCGCTGAGCGTCTTCCACTTCGACTGCTTCTGGATGCGCGAGTACCAGTGGTGCGACTTCGAGTGGGACCCGCGCACCTTCCCGGACCCGGAGGGCATGCTCGCGCGCCTGCACGATCGCGGCCTGAAGGTCAGCGCGTGGATCAACCCGTACATCGCGCAGCGCTCGCCGTTGTTCGCCGAGGGCGCCGAGCGAGGCTATCTGCTGCGCACCGAGGACGGCGGGGTGTGGCAGTGGGACCTGTGGCAGGCGGGCATGGGGCTGGTGGACTTCACCAACCCGGAGGCCACCGCCTGGTACCTGGGGTACCTCGAACGGCTCCTCGACCAGGGAGTGGACTGCTTCAAGACCGACTTCGGCGAGCGGGTGCCCGCCGAGGGCGTGGTCTGGCACGACGGGTCCGACCCGCAGCGGATGCACAACTACTACGCCCAGCTCTACAACGAGGCCGTGTTCGGGATGCTCGAGCGGCGGCGGGGTGCGGGCGAGGCGGTCGTCTTCGCCCGGGCCGCGACCGCGGGCGGGCAGCGGATGCCCGTGCACTGGGGCGGGGACTGCGACTCGACGTACACGGCCATGGCGGAGTCGCTGCGTGGCGGGCTCTCCCTGGCGATGTCCGGGTTCGGGTACTGGAGCCACGACATCGGCGGCTTCGAGGGGACGCCCGACGCGGGCGTCTTCAAGCGGTGGCTCGCGTTCGGCCTGCTCTCGAGCCACTCGCGCCTGCACGGTTCGTCGTCGTACCGGGTGCCGTGGGCCTTCGACGACGAGGCGGTGGACGTCGCCCGGCGGTTCACGCACCTGAAGATGCGCCTGATGCCCTACCTCGGCCGGCTCGCCGAGGAGGTCGTGGACGCCGGTACGCCGATGATGCGCCCGATGGTCCTGGAGTTCCCCGACGACCGCGCGACCTATGGTGTCGACACCCAGTACATGCTGGGCGACTCGCTGCTGGTCGCCCCCGTCCTGCGCGAGGACGGCGTGGCAGAGGTCTACGTGCCCGAGGGCCGCTGGACGCTCCTCGACCCGGGCGCGACCGCCGACGGCGGAGCGGTCGACGGACGCGTCGTCACCGGTCCGCGGTGGGTCGCGCAGACGCACGGGTTCGCGAGTCTGCCGCTGCTGGTGCGACCGGGTAGCGTGCTCCCCGTCGGGGCCCGCACCGACCGTCCCGACTATGCCTGGGCCGAGGGCGTGACCCTCCACTGCGTCGAGCTCGCGGTGGGTCACGACTCCGAGGTCAGTGTGCCCGGTGGCGAGGGCGCACCGGCAACTTTCCGCGTACGACGCACCGAGAGCGCCGTCGTCGTCTCGAGTGGGAACGCTTCCACACGATGGGCGGTCCAGGTCGGTGGCCTGCGGACCGAGGCGAACGGTCCGGAAGAAGTGAGGATCGAGCTGTGAGCACCATCAGCACCACCGGGCAGTTCCCGGACGGCTTCCTGTGGGGGACCGCCACCGCGGCCTACCAGATCGAGGGCGCGGCCGCGGAGGGCGGGCGCGGCCCGTCCATCTGGGACACGCTCTGCCGCGTGCCGGGCGCCATCCAGGGCGGCGACACCGGTGACGTCGCCTGCGACCACTACCACCGCTGGGCCGAGGACGTGGACCACCTGGCGCGGCTCGGCGTCAGCGCCTACCGCCTGTCGATCTCGTGGTCCCGCGTCCAGCCCGGCGGCACGGGACCGCTCAACGCCGAGGGCGTCGAGTTCTACCGGAACCTGCTCGACGCGCTCCGGGAGCGGGGCATCACGCCCTACGTGACCCTCTACCACTGGGACCTGCCCCAGGAGCTGGAGGACGCCGGCGGCTGGGCCGCCCGCGAGACGGCCTACGCCTTCGCCGACTACGCCCGGGCGATGGCCCGCGAGCTCGGCGACCGTGTCGCGCTGTGGACCACGCTGAACGAGCCCTGGTGCTCCGCGTACCTCGGCTACGCGTCCGGCGTGCACGCACCCGGTCGCACCGAGCCGGCGGCGGCGCTCGCGGCCGTGCACCACCTCAACCTGGCGCACGGCCTGGCCGCGCGCGCGATCCGCGAGGAGATCCCCGGGGCGGCGTGCTCGATCACGCTGAACCTGCACGTGTTCCGTGCGGCCTCGGACTCGGCTGCCGACGCGGACGCCGTGCGCCAGGTCGACGGGCTGGCCAACCGGGTGTTCCTCGGACCGCTGCTGGAGGGCACCTACCCGGCCGACGTCCAGGCGGACACGGCGAGCGTCACGGACTGGTCCTTCGTCCAGGACGGTGACCTCGACGTCGTGCGCCAGCCCTTGGACGTGCTGGGGGTCAACTACTACTCGTCGACCCGTGTGCGCCGGTTCGACGGCGAAGGTGAGCCCGTGCGGGCCGACGGGCACAAGACCACGGCCGTCTCGCCGTGGGTCGCGGCCGACGACGTCGAGTTCCTGCCGCAGCCGGGGCCGTACACCGCGATGGGCTGGAACGTCGAGCCGGGCGGCCTGACGGAGCTGCTGCTGGACCTGCACGAGCGTTACCCGGACCAGCCGCTGGCCGTGACCGAGAACGGGGCGTCGTTCACCGACGAGGTCGTCCAGGACCCGGCACTGGGCATCGCGCGCGTCCACGACGTCTCGCGGGTGGCGTACCTGCGGGACCACGTGGCGGCCGTGGCCGCCGCGATCGACGCCGGGGCGGACGTGCGGGGCTACTTCGCGTGGTCGCTGATGGACAACTTCGAGTGGGCCTACGGCTACTCGAAGCGGTTCGGCATCCTGCACGTCGACTACCCGACGGGGGAGCGGACCTGGAAGGACTCCGCGTACTGGTACGCCCGACTGACCCGGACGGGCCGCATCCCGGCGGTGTTCGAGGCCGGCCCGCCCGTCTGACCCTCGTTCGTGACTCGTCCGTGGGGACGACGGCGACGCGCCCGGACGTGCGAGACACGCCCGGGCGCGTCAGGTGTGAGGAAGATCTGAGGTCGTCTGGTCCGACCGGCGCACGGCGCCGTCGGGGCGCCGTGCACAGGGTGTGGACCGCCGTCGTCCACGGGTTGTGGACGGGTGTCCGCCAGGCGCACGACGGCGCGCCCCAGCAGCACCCGGACCGGTGGACCGAGCAGTGGACGGGCGATGGTGTCAGAGGCGCGTGCGACGATGCTCGCAGGAGTCTCCCGGAGGCTCCTGACGGCCATTCCGGGCGAATCACACCGGTGTAACAACAACCGTGTCGACCACAACATGTCGTAGGCGAGCAGTCCGCGAACACTAGGTGTAGTGTTTGTGGGACGCGGAGGCCACTGGCCGCCGCAGCAGCAACATCGGCGTAGTTCCACCGGTGTCGTCACTGGTCACGGACCCTCGGAAGGGGGCCTCGGGGTCGGTCGAGACCGTCGTGGACCGCACGCCAGGACGCGACACACGAGACATCGGACGACCGCCGATCGGGCGGCGAGACAGGGAGTGCGACATGAGCATCACGGTCTACAGCAAGCCGGCCTGCGTGCAGTGCGACGCGACCTATCGTGCCCTCGACCGGAAGGGCGTCGAGTACACGGTCGTGGACATCACCGAGGACGCCGACGCCCTCGAGATGGTCCGCGGGCTCGGATACCTGCAGGCCCCGGTCGTCGTCGCCGGCGACACGCACTGGTCGGGCTTCCGTCCCGACCAGATCAGCGCCGTCGCGGCGCAGCAGGCCGTCTCGGCCTGACGACCCCGCCCGATCGCGGCGCGGTCGGGCGGTACGCAGCACGTTTTTTCGGGGGAGGGTGACATGGGGTCGCTCGTCTACTTCTCCAGCGTCTCGGAGAACACGCACCGGTTCGTCCAGCGCCTCGACCTCGAGGAGCTGGGGATGCCGGTCCACCGCATCCCGTTGCGCCCCGCCGACGGATTCCTGACGGTCGACGAGCCGTACGTCCTCATGGTCCCCACCTACGGCGGGGGCAACGAGGGCGGGTCGGTACCGCGCCAGGTCCGCCGGTTCCTCGGCGACGCGCACAACCGGTCGCTGATCCGCGGCGTCATCGCTGCGGGCAACACCAACTTCGGCGCTGCGTACTGCATCGCCGGCGACATCATCTCGGCGAAGTGCCAGGTGCCGTACCTGTATGCCTTCGAGCTGCTCGGGACGGCCGAGGACGCCCAGCGCGTCCGTGACGGATTGGGACGATTTTGGCAACGACAGTCACTGATCTCGGCGTGAACAGCACGTCGGTGGACGCTCCGCAGGCGGCAGCGGTCCCGCTGCAGCAGTCGGAGCTCGACTACCACGCGCTCAACGCGATGCTGAACCTGTACGGACCGGACGGCAAGATCCAGTTCGACAAGGACCACGAGGCCGCGTCGGCGTACTTCCGGCAGCACGTGCTGCCCCACACGATCGAGTTCGACACGCTCGACGAGAAGCTCGACCACCTGGTCGAGAACAAGTACTACGACCCCACCGTGCTGGCGAAGTATCCGCGCGCGTTCGTCAAGGAGCTCTTCCAGCGCGCCTACGCCGCGGACTTCCGCTTCGAGTCGTTCCTCGGCGCGTTCAAGTACTACACCTCGTACACGCTCAAGACGTTCGACGGGAAGAACTACCTCGAGCGGTTCGAGGACCGGGTCTCGATGGTCGCGCTCGGGCTGGCCGACGGTGACGAGCAGACGGCCCGCGACATCGTCGACGAGGTCATCTCCGGTCGGTTCCAGCCCGCCACCCCGACGTTCCTCAACGTGGGCAAGGCGCAGCGCGGCGAGCCCGTGTCCTGCTTCCTGCTGCGCATCGAGGACAACATGGAGTCCATCGCGCGCGGCATCAACTCCGCGCTGCAGCTCTCCAAGCGCGGCGGTGGCGTCGCGCTGCTGCTCAGCAACGTCCGTGAGCACGGTGCGCCGATCAAGCACATCCAGAACCAGTCGTCCGGCGTCATCCCCGTGATGAAGCTGCTCGAGGACTCGTTCTCCTACGCCAACCAGCTCGGTGCCCGCCAGGGTGCCGGCGCCGTGTACCTGCACGCGCACCACCCCGACATCCTGCGGTTCCTCGACACCAAGCGCGAGAACGCCGACGAGAAGATCCGGATCAAGACCCTCTCGCTCGGCGTCGTGATCCCGGACATCACGTTCGAGCTCGCCAAGCGCAACGAGGACATGCACCTGTTCAGCCCGTACGACGTCGAGCGCGTCTACGGCAAGCCGTTCGCGGACGTCTCGATCACCGAGAAGTACGACGAGCTGGTCGCCGACGAGCGGATCCGGTCCACGACGATCAAGGCGCGCGACTTCTTCCAGACGATCGCCGAGCTGCAGTTCGAGTCGGGCTACCCGTACGTCATGTTCGAGGACACGGTGAACCGTGCGAACCCGATCAAGGGCCGCATCACCCACTCGAACCTGTGCTCCGAGATCCTGCAGGTCTCCACCCCGTCCACGTTCCACGAGGACCTGTCCTACGACGAGGTCGGCCGCGACATCTCCTGCAACCTCGGATCGCTGAACATCGCCAAGACGATGGACTCGCCGGACTTCGGTGCGACGATCGACACGGCGATCCGTGCCCTCACCGCGGTCTCCGACCAGACGAGCATCGAGTCGGTGCCGTCGGTCAAGCGGGCCAACGAGATGGGCCACGCCATCGGTCTCGGGCAGATGAACCTGCACGGCTACCTCGCGCGCGAGCGGATCTACTACGGCTCCGACGAGGGCATCGACTTCACCAACATCTACTTCTACACCGTGGCGTACCACGCGATCGCGGCCTCCAACCGGCTCGCCGAGCAGCGTGGGCGTGCGTTCGGCGGCTTCGAGGACTCGAAGTACGCCACCGGCGAGTACTTCGACAAGTACACGGACGCCGAGTGGAAGCCAGCCACCGAGCGGGTGGCGCGGCTCTTCGCCGAGGCCGGCGTGCACATCCCGACGCAGGACGACTGGCGCCGGCTCAAGGCGTCCGTCATGGAGCACGGCATCTACAACCAGAACCTCCAGGCGGTGCCGCCGACCGGCTCGATCAGCTACATCAACAACTCGACGTCCTCCATCCACCCGGTGGCGGCGAAGATCGAGATCCGCAAGGAAGGCAAGCTCGGTCGCGCGTACTACCCGGCGCCGTACATGACGAACGACAACCTGGAGTACTACCAGGACGCGTACGAGATCGGCTACGAGAAGATCATCGACACCTACGCGGCGGCCACCCAGCACGTCGACCAAGGGCTGTCTCTGACGCTGTTCTTCCCGGACACGGTCACCACGCGCGACGTCAACAAGGCGCAGATCTACGCCTGGCGCAAGGGCATCAAGACGCTCTACTACATCCGCCTGCGACAGCTCGCGCTCGAGGGGACCGAGGTGGACAACTGCGTCAGCTGCATGCTGTGACGCCGACCCGCTCTCGACCGCACCCCGTCACCCGCACCTGAAGGAACCTGCCATGGCACCCACCGGCCAGCTCAAGCTCATCGACCGCGTCAGCGCGATCAACTGGAACCGTGTCCAGGACGACAAGGACCTCGAGGTCTGGGATCGCCTGGTCGGCAACTTCTGGCTGCCGGAGAAGGTCCCGGTGTCCAACGACATCCAGTCGTGGAACACGCTCTCGGACGCCGAGAAGCTCATGACCACGCGCGTGTTCACCGGCCTGACGCTCCTGGACACGATCCAGGGCACGGTCGGTGCCGTGTCGCTCATCCCGGACGCGATCACACCGCACGAGGAGGCGGTGTACACCAACATCGCGTTCATGGAGTCGGTGCACGCCAAGAGCTACTCCTCGATCTTCTCCACCCTGATCTCGACCAAGGAGATCGACGAGGCGTTCGCCTGGTCGGAGGAGAACCCGTACCTGCAGCGCAAGGCGGAGATCGTCCTCGACTACTACCGCGGCGACGACCCGCTGAAGCGCAAGGTCGCCTCGACGATGCTCGAGTCGTTCCTGTTCTACTCCGGCTTCTACGCCCCGATGTACTGGTCCAGCCGCGCGAAGCTGACCAACACGGCCGACCTCATCCGCCTCATCATCCGCGACGAGGCCGTGCACGGTTACTACATCGGCTACAAGTTCCAGAAGGGTCTGGCCCGGCTCAGCTCGACCGAGCAGGACGAGATGAAGGCCTACACCTTCGAGCTGCTCTTCGAGCTGTACGAGAACGAGGTCGAGTACACCGACGCGCTCTACGGCGAGCTCGGCCTCACGGAGGACGTCAAGAAGTTCCTGCGGTACAACGCCAACAAGGCCCTGATGAACCTGGGCTACGAAGGCCTGTTCCCCAAGGACGAGACGGACGTCAACCCGGCGATCCTCGCGGCGCTGAGCCCGAACGCGGACGAGAACCACGACTTCTTCTCGGGGTCGGGGTCCTCCTACGTCATCGGCAAGGCGGTCCACACCGAGGACGACGACTGGGACTTCTGATCCCTCGCCCGCCGTGGTGACCACCGACGGCCCTGCGCTCAGCCGAGCGCAGGGCCGTCGTCGTCCTCCGCCCTCGGGCCGGTACTACCTCGGCGGGATGGCGAAGGGCGGACCCTCGCGTGAAGCGAGGGCCCGCCCCTTCGTCGGTCCGGGCCGTGGCCCGGGGAGGGTCAGTCGGCGTCGAGGATGTCGACGACGAAGATCAGAGGGCTGTCCGGCTCGATGCCACTGCCCTCCGGCGGATTGGCCCCGTAGGCCTGCTCGGCGGGGATGACGAGCAGTACCTGGCTGCCCACCGTCTGGCCGGAGATCCCGTCGGTCCAGCCCGGGATGACCTGCTGCAGGGAGAACGACGTCGGCTCGCCGCGCTCCCAGGACGAGTCGAAGACCTCGCCGTCCAGCGTCCAGCCGGTGTAGTGCGCGGTGACCGTCTGGTCGGCGCTCACCTCGTCGCCCTCGCCCTCGATCAGGGTCTGCGCGACGAGCTCGTCTGGGGCCTCGTAGCCCTCGGGGATCTCGACCGACGGCGCGCCGTCGTCCGCGAGGGTCACGGCAGGCAGGCCGTCGGCCGGCTCGACGGCCTCGCCCTCGGCGCGCGCGGGGATCTGGACCGCCTCGGTGATCTCGACGAGGTTGACGACGGTCGACGGCTCGTTCTGCGCGTCGACGGTCGGGTTCGCGATGAGGATCCGGGTGCCCACCGGCTGCCCGAGCAGCGGGTCGGTGAGCAGGTCGTAGCTGGGGTCGCCGAGCGTAAAGCTCTCCGGGGCGTCGTTCTCCCACGTGGACCCGAGGCGCTCGCCCGCGGCGTCGTAGGCGACGTACTGCATGGTGACCTTCATGCCCTCGGCCAGCTCGTCGCCGTCGCCTTCGTCGACGACGCGGGTGGTCGGCACCGAGACCTCGAGCTCTTCGAAGGCGAGCTCGGGCTCGGAGCCCGGGTCGCCGGTGACCTTGATCGCCGCGACCGCGGCGACGTCCGCCTCGGTGGGCTCGGGCTGGTCGGTGGCCTCGGCCGACTCCGACGTCCCGGCGGAGGCGGACGAGGAGTTCTCCTCGGGCGCGCTGTCGCCGTCGGCACAGCCTGCCAGCGCGAGGGAGGCGGCCAGCACGACGCCGGCGGCGCCGACGGAGGTACGGAGCTTCACGAGGTGCCCTTCGGTCGAAAGTGGATCCGGGACACTGTAGCGGCCGAACCTTGACGAGATTGCCAGGTGTGTCGGCAGGGCCGCGGACGCGTGACAATGGATGGCATGCCGTCGCGTCGACCCTCCCGGAAGCGCCCCTGGGGCGCCGAGCACCAGCCCCTGGACATGGACCGCGCCCTCGGAGGCGTCCAGCACGTCAGCGCCGGTGACGGGGAGTGGACTGTCCGCCGCGTGCGCGGCGGTGACAAGGCGTACACGTGCCCGACGTGCCGCCAGCAGATCCCCGCAGGAACTCCCCACGTGGTCGCGTGGGCCCGGGACGCGATCGGGGGCGAGGCGGCCGGCCTCGAGGCGCGCCGGCACTGGCACACCGCATGCTGGGAGCGGCGCGAACGGTTGCGCTGACCTGGCCGCACGCGCCGTCCTGGGCGAGCGTGAGCCGACACCCGAACTAGGGTGGAAGAGTGAACGACGACGCCGCCACCGGCCACCAGATCCGCTCGATGACCGTCCTGCCCGCCCGTCGCGAGGACGTCGAGCTGCACACCGCGGACGGGCTGACGCTCGTCGGGGAGCTCGCCCTGCCGGCCGCGCAGGAACCGGTGGCCAGCCTGCTGACGCTCCACCCCCTGCCGACGCACGGCGGATTCATGGACTCCCACGTGTACCGCAAGGCGGCCTGGCGCCTGCCGGAGCTCGCCGACCTGGCCGTCCTGCGCTTCAACACGCGCGGCACGACGTCGGCCCGCGGCACCTCGCAGGGGGAGTTCGACGGCGGCGACGCGGAACGCTTCGACGTCGCGGCGGCGCTGGAGCTCGCCGAGTTCCGCGAGCTGCCGCACCCCTGGCTCGTCGGGTGGTCGTTCGGGACGGAGCTCGTGCTCAAGCACGGCGCGGACCCGAGCATCGAGGGTGCGATCCTGCTCTCGCCGCCGCTGCACCGCGCCACCGACGCCGACCTCGACCGCTGGGCCGAGTTCGGCAAGCCGCTCGTGGTCCTCGTCCCGGAGCACGACGACTACCTCCAGCCGGCCGAGGCACGGGAGCGGTTCGCCCGCGTGCCCCAGGCGGAGGTGATCGGGGTGGACGGCGCCAAGCACCTGTGGGTGGGGGAGCCCGCCGTGCGTCGCGTGCTCGACGAGATCGTCCAGCACGTGCTGCCAGGCCACGCCCCGCTGCCCACGCACTACGACGGCGAGGTGCAGCACGCCTCGGACGTCGCCCCGGCCACGACGAGAGGATGAGGACCATGACGAGCCCGACCCTGGCCACCTACCTGCTGCGCGACGGTGCCGGCGTCCCGGTGGTGCTGCTGCACGGCTTCCCGCTCGACCACCGCATGTGGGTCTCCATGGTCGACGCGCTGCCGGACGGCCTGCGCATCATCGCCGTCGACCTGCCGGGCCACGGGCACAGCGACCTCGGCCAGCTCCCCGCCAGCCTCGACGCGACGGCCGACCTCGTGCACGCGACGCTCCGCGAGCAGGGGGAGGGCAACGCCGTCGTGGTCGGGCTCTCGATGGGTGGGTACGTGGCGCTCGCGATGGCGGAGCGCCACCCCGGGTTCGTGCGGGGCCTCGGCCTCGTCGACACCAAGTCGACCGCCGACGACGACGCGGCCCGCGAGGGACGGCTGCAGGTCGCTGCCGCCGTCGAGTCGACGCAGACCCTCGACGCCGTGATGGGCATGCCGGCCAAGCTCCTCGGGCCCACCTCGGAGCTGGAACGGCGGTCGCTGTACCCGACGGTGTACGCCTGGATCCGCTCCCAGGCGGTGGCCGGCGTGGCCTGGGCGCAGCGTGCGATGGCGGCGCGGCCGGACCGGACCGATGTCCTGCGCTCCTTCGAGGGCCCGGTAGCCGTCGTCGTCGGGGCGGAGGACCGCGTGACGACCGTCGACGACGCGCACCACATGGCCGACGCGGCCCGCGACGCGACACTCTCCGTGGTGCCGGAGGCGGCTCACCTCAGCGCGGTCGAGGAGCCGGCCGCGGTGGCCCGGGCCGTGGCCGCCCTGCACACCAGGCTGCGGTGACGGTGCCCGACCGGGCCTGACGGCCTCAGGCCCGGCTGGTCGCCGCCTCGTCCGTGGGCGAGGACGCCTCCTCCGCCGACTGGGCGGAGGCCGCGCGGGCACGCTGGGCGGGCGTCTGGTCGAGAGGGTTCTCGGACTGCGGGCTCTCGGCGCTGTCGGTGCTGTCGGCGCGGCGCGTCTCTGCGGACGTCGCGCTGCCGGTCGGGCTCGACGGGGCGTCGACCGTGGCGACCGGGACGACGTCCGCCGCCTTCTCGCTGCCCAGGAGCCCGCGCAGCTCCTCGAGATAGGAGTTGATGGAGTCGTGCCGGCGTGTCAGGTCCTCGAGCTGGCGCTCCGCCGTCGTGCGGCTCTGCTCGGCCTCGGCCTGGGCGTCGGAGACGGTCTGGTCGGCGAAGGTCCGTGCCTCGGCCACGATGGAGTCCGCGGTGCGCCGGGCGTCGGCGACGAGCTCCTTGATGTAGGCGTCGGACTCGGTGCGCACCTGGTCGGCCTGCTGGAGGGCGACGGCGACCCGCTTCTCGGCCTCGGCGGCGTGCTCCTCGGCCGCGGCGACGAGACGCTCGGTCTCGGCCCGGGCCACCTCGTGGCGCTCGGCGGCCTCGTTCTCGACCCGCTCGCGCATCTGGGCGGCCTCGAGCTCGGCGTCCGAGAGGGCGCGGCGTGCGCGCTCGCGGAGGTCCTCGAGCTCGGTCGTGACGGCGTTGGCCGCCTCGGCAGCCTGGTGCTTGGCCTCCGCCACGATGCGCGCGGCCTCGGTCCGGGTGCGTTCGAGGAGGTCGTTGGACTCGCGCTCGGCCTCCTCGCGCAGAGCGGCCGACTCGGCGGCCGCCTCGGCACGGAGCTGGGCGACCTCGCGGTCCGTCGTGACCCGCGCCTCGGTCACCTCCCGCTCGGCGGTGGAGCGCATCGTGCCGATCTCGCGCTCGAGCGACGCTCGTCGCTCGCTCTCCTCCGTGGTGAGGGTGCTCATGATGAGCGCGGACTCCCGCTCGGCCGACCCGACGAGCTCCTCGGCCCGGCGCTGGGCGCCCTGCAGGATGCCCTCGGCCTCCGACCCGGTGGTCGACCGGATCTCCTCGGCCTCCCGACGGGCGCTGGAGAGCAGCTCGGACGCCTCGGTCTCGGCTCGCTGGCGGACCTGGCCGGCCGACAGCTTGGCTCGCGCCATGACGTCGGACGCCTGCTGGTTCGCCTGCGTCAGGACCTCGGCGGCCTGCTCGTCGGCCGAGCGCAGCAGTCGCTCGGCGCGAGCGCCGAGCCCGGCGTAGGACGGCTTGTCGTTCTCACGCAGCTGGCGGTGCGCCTCGGCGAGCTCGGAGGAGAGCTGCATGGCGCGAGCGTCGGTCGCCTCGACGTTGCGTCGAGCCTCCTCGACGGCCTGCTCGAGGCGGGAGATCTGGTTCTCGACCGCGGCGCGGTCGTATCCGCGCATGGTGATCGGGAAGAGCGTGCGCTCGTCGGACACGTGTAGACCTCCGTCTGTCGTGGGTGCCGAGGCTCCGGCCAGGATAGACGTCACGTGGAACCTCCGACACCTGAACCGGACGTCCGATCCTCGCGAAACGGAAAGATCACCGTCGTGCGGCGGCGGTTCAGTGGTCGTAGGGCCCGCGGCCGTGGGAGGCTCGGGAATGCTGGTACCGGACTCGTGAAGGGTTCGTGAACCGATCCGTCCAGGGTGCCCTCGTGGTCCGGGGCGATCGCCACGCCTCCCTATCCTGAGGAGTCCACGTCGAAGGGAAGCTTGGTGCTGCAACGCATTCTCGGTGCCGTCTTGGTGATCGCCGGTCTGGCCGCCATCGCGTTCGGGGTCGCGACAGCGACCGTCCTGCGCGAGTCGGACACGGTGGTCGCCACGGCCCGGCCCGTCGGTGACGGCACGCTCGTCGTCACGGACCCCGGGGTCCTCGACCTCGTCGACTCCGACGTGACGGTCACCGCCTCGGTGCCGGAGGGCCAAGAGGTCACGGTGGTCGTCGGCCGTGACGTCGACGTGCTCGGCTGGCTCGAGGGCGACCCCTACACCCGGGTCACCGGCCTCCAGGACTGGGACACCCTGACCACCTTCGAGATGCTTCCCGAGGCCCCCGAGGGTGAGGAGGCCGAGGCCGCCGAGGGCGAGGAGCCCGAGGAGCCCGAGGAGGTCGAGCTGCCGGACCCGGCGGGCTCCGACATGTGGATCACCGAGCTGACCGCCACCGAGGAAGTCAGCCTGCGCTGGAACGACCGGCCCGGACCGTGGGTGCTGCTCGCTGCCGGTTCCGGCGCGGCCCCGGTGGAGGAAGCCGAGGCTGCCGAGGGTGAGGAGGCGCCGGCCGAGGCGTCCGACGCCGACGCCGTGGCGCCTACCCTCGAGCTCAGCTGGGACCGCGAGGTCGGCACACCGTGGCTGTGGCCCGCCGTCGGCCTCGGTGGCCTGCTCCTGCTGCTCGGCATCGTGCTGCTCCTGCTCGGCCGCCGGAAGAAGAAGCCGGGTCGTGGGCGCCGTGCGGGCGGGGGCGCGGCCGGGGCTGCCGCTGCGACGCCGGGGACGGCGTCGTCCGGCCCGGTGGGCGGCAGCCCGGCCGAGCCCGCGTCGCCCGAGTCACCCGCGTCGCCCGACGCACCGGCGTCGCCCTTCGGGTCGACGACGTCGGCAGCCGCTCCGGTCTGGACCGCACCTGCCGCCGGCGCGGCTGCGGGAGCCGGCTGGGCCGCGACGGCGGGCACCTCGGACACGACGGTCTCCGCACCCGTCCCGGCACCCGCGGACGAGGGCTCGACCGACGGCCCCGAGCAGGGCGCGACCGGGTCCTCCCCGGAGGACCCCGGCGAGAGCAGGACGGGCACGGCGCCGGTCCCGGTCGCCGGACGGTTCTCCCGCCGGTCGACGCGGCTGCGTCGCACGCGGTCCGCGCCGGAGCCGGCGGCCGAGGACGGTGCGCAGCAGGGCGCCGCACCGGCGTCCCCGTCGGTGCCGGCCGAACCGCCGACCACGACGACCGGGTCGCTGCCGATGCTCGACGGCCGCCCGCTCACGCGGCGCGAGCTGCGGCGTCGCGAGGAGGAACGCCGCGCCGACGGGCAGTCCGGCGTCGGGCGGGCGTTCCGCGCGCTCACGGGTCAGACGCCCGTGGTGCCGCCGGCGCCGGCCACGCCCCCGGCAGCCGACGACCCGCCGCCCATCTCGGGACGGCGTGCGGCGGCGTGGCGGGAGACGTGGGGCTTCGACGCCACGGCCGCCCGCCCCGACGAGCAGCAGGACGACCACACCGACGGGAGGACCCGATGACTGCCAGGAACACGCGCGTCGCGCGGCGCGCGAGCGCCGCCGTCGGGCTCGCGGCCGCTGCCGCGCTCCTCGCCGGCTGCGCCGAGGAGCTCCCGACCCCGGTCGCCGACGAGCCCTTCGAAGGGCCCGTGCTGACGATGGAGCAGGAGACCGCCGTCGTGCAGGACGTCGCGGGAGTCCTCGACAAGGCGGCGGAGGAGAACGACCCGAAGGCCCTCCGCAGCCGCGTCGGCGGACCGGCGCTGGAGGTCCGCAAGAGCCAGATCAAGGTGGCCGAGGAACGGGGCGACGACTCGCTCGTGACCCAGATCCCGACGGACCTCCGGGCCGCGATCATCCCCACCACCGAGACCTGGCCGCGGGTCACGTACACGATCACGCAGCCGACGGAGAACCTCGAGGTCCCCCGCATGGTGGCCTACCAGCAGGAGTCCGCGCGGGACAGCTACAAGCTGTGGTCGTGGGTGCAGCTCATCCCGGGCACCACGATGCCGAACTTCGCCGACCCGGAGGCCATCGGCTCCGAGGAGGTGGCGCCCGACGACGACTCGCTGGCGGTGACCCCCGCCGACGCCGTCGCCCGGTACGCCGACCTGGTGGCCAAGGGCACCGACGACTCGGAGCATGCCGACGCGTTCGAGCTGCCCGGCGAGAGCCAGGACCTCGTCAAGCGGATCCAGGCCGACGCGCGCAACGTGCGCGAGGCCGAGACGTTCGACACGGCCGACGGCCGGTACCGGCTGGCGTTCGCCGCGCGGGACGACCCCCTCACGGTGCGGACGTCCGACGGCGGCGCCGTGGTCATGGGCGTCCTCGACGGCAACGTCCGGATCGACGTCGAGGAGGGCGGCACGATCCCGCCGCTCACCGAGACGCAGTCCGCGCTCCTGGCGGGCGAGGACGAGACGAACGAGCTGTACGTCGAGTACACCGACCAGGTGGCGCTCTACGTCCCGCCGGCGGGCTCGGAGGACCCGATCCGACCGCTCGGGTACTCCCACGTGGCGGTCGCTGCGGCCAACGAGATCCCCAAGAAGCGCAACACCGACCGCGAGGAGTCCGAGGAGTAGTCGCGCCCCGGTCCGTCCCTCCCGCCCGACTTCGTAGGATGAGTGCATGAGCAACCCCGTGCCCGACCCGAGCTTCAGCCCGCGCGGCGCCGTCGACCTGTCGGCGCTGAACCGCCCGCAGTCACCGCCCCCGGGCGAGCCGGGCGGTGCGCCCACGGCCGGTGGCTTCGTCGTCGACCTCACCGACGCCAACTTCCAGCAGGTCGTGCAGGACTCGACCAAGCACCTCGTGGTCGTCCTGCTGTGGAAGCCCACCGACCAGGCGAACGCCGACCTGGCCACCAGCCTCGGGGCGGTCGCCGACGAGTACGCCGGGCGGTTCCTGCTGGGCCGCCTCGACGTCGACGCGTACCCGCAGCTCGCCGCGGCCTTCCAGCCGGAGGGTGTGCCGACCGTCGTCGCCGTGCTGCAGGGCCAGCCTGTGCCGCTCTTCGCCGGTGGGGCCTCCGAGGAGCAGGTCCGCGGAGTCCTGGACCAGCTCCTGGCCGCCGCCGAGCAGAACGGTGTGACCGGGCGGGTACCGGCGCAGGACGGGTCCGAGCCGGCTGCCGAAGCGCCGGTCGAGGAGCCCGAGGAGCCGCTGCCGCCGCTGCACCAGGAGGCCTACGACGCGATCGAGCGCGACGACCTGGACGCTGCGGCCGCGGCGTACGGCAAGGCGCTCAAGCAGGACCCGAAGGACGCGCAGGCCGTCGCCGGGCTCGCCCAGGTGGCGCTCATGCAGCGCACCCGTGGGGCCGACCTGCAGCAGGTCAGGCAGGCTGCGGCGGACGCTCCGACGGACGTCGACGCCCAGCTCGCGGTGGCCGACATGGACATGCTCGGTGGCAAGGTCGACGACGCGCTGGCTCGCCTGCTCGACCTCCTGCCGGGGGCGGACGACGATGCCAAGGAGAAGCTGCGCGGCCGGCTCGTCGACTACTTCGAGGTCGTCGGCGCGTCCGACCCGCGGGTCGCCAAGGCCCGTCGGCGCCTGGCGATGTACCTCTACTGACGGCGCAGGACGAGGCCGCCCAGGGGCGGGACCCGGAGCGCGAGGGAGTGCCGCCGCCCGTGTGACGGCACGTCCTCGGCGTGCAGCTCGCCGGTGTTCACCACGCCGGATCCTCCGTACTCCGGCGCGTCCGAGCAGAACGCCTCGACCCACGTGCCGCCGTCGGGCAGCCCGATCCGGTAGCCCTCGTGCGGCACCCCGGCGAAGTTGACCACGACGACGACCGGGGTGCCGTCGGCGGCGCGGCGGGCGTAGACCAGCACGTTGCGGGCGGCGTCGTCGGCCTCGAGCCACTCGAAGCCCGAGGCGTCGAAGTCGCGTTCCCAGAGCGCGGGCGTGGCGCGGTAGAGCGCGTTGAGGTCGCGCACCGTCCGCTGGACGCCCGCGTGCCCGGGATCGTCCAGGTGCCACCAGTCGAGGCCCTGGCTCTCGCTCCACTCGGCGTCCTGGGCGAGCTCCGATCCCATGAAGAGCAGCTGCTTGCCCGGGTGCGTCCACTGGTAGGTGAGGAAGGCGCGCACGCCGGCGAGCTGCTGCCAACGGTCACCCGGCATCTTGCGCAGCAGCGAGCCCTTGCCGTGCACGACCTCGTCGTGACTGATCGGCAGGACGTACTGCTCGGAGAACGCGTAGACCAGCGAGAAGGTCAGCTCGCCGTGGTGGTGGCTGCGGTACATCGGGTCCTTCGCGACGTACCGCAGCGAGTCGTTCATCCAGCCCATGTTCCACTTCAGGCCGAACCCGAGACCGCCGGTGTCGGTGGGGCGGGTGACGCCCGGGAACGCGGTGGACTCCTCGGCGATCATCATCACGCCGGGGCTGCGGCGGTAGGCCGTGGCGTTCGCCTCCTGGAGGAACGAGATCGCCTCGAGGTTCTCCCGTCCGCCGTGCACGTTGGGCGTCCAGCCGCCCTCCTCGCGCGAGTAGTCGAGGTAGAGCATCGAGGCGACGGCGTCCACCCGCAGCCCGTCCACGTGGAACTCCTCGAACCAGTAGGAGGCGTTCGCCACCAGGAAGTTGCGCACCTCGCGGCGGCCGAAGTCGAAGACGAGCGTGCCCCAGTCGGGCTGCTCGCCGCGCCGCGGGTCCGGGTGCTCGTACAGGGGAGTTCCGTCGAACCGGGCGAGGGCGAACTCGTCGCGGGGGAAGTGCGCCGGCACCCAGTCGAGGATCACGCCGATGCCCGCCTGGTGGAGCCGGTCGACGAGGTACCGGAAGTCGTCGGGGGAGCCGAGCCGTGCGGTGGGCGCGTAGTAGCCCGTCACCTGGTAGCCCCACGAGCCGCCGAACGGGTGCTCGGCCACGGGCATCAGCTCCACGTGCGTGAAGCCTTGGTCGGTGACGTACGCCGTCAGCTCCTCGGCGAGCTCGCGGTACCCGAGGCCCGGACGCCACGAGGCGAGGTGGACCTCGTAGACGCTGATCGGCCCGCCGTGCGGGTCGGACGACGCGCGGCGCGCCATCCAGTCGCCGTCGCCCCACCGGTGCTCGCTCGCCGCGACGACGGAGGCGGTCGCCGGGGGCGTCTCGCTCGCCTTGGCCATCGGGTCGGCCTTCGCGCGCCAGCCGCCGTCCGGGCCGCAGATCTCGTACTTGTAACGGGTCCCGGCACCCACGCCCGGCACGAAGATCTCCCACACGCCGCTGGAGCCGAGCGACCGCAGGGGGTGCACGGACGACCAACGGTTGTGGTCGCCCACGAGCCGGACGCCGCGGGCGTTCGGCGCCCACACGGCGAAAGAGGTTCCGGTGATGTCCCCGTCGGCCGCGGGATAGGTCCGCAGGTTCGCGCCGAGCACCTGCCACAGCGTCTCGTGGCGGCCCTCGCCGATCAGGTGCAGGTCCATCTCGCCCAGGGACGGCAGGAACCGGTACGGGTCGTCGGCGGTGGTCGTCTCGTCGCCGTACCGCGAGCGGACGCGGTAGTCGGGCGCGTGGCGGGTGCCGTCGGCGTCCACCGGGGGGGGGCCGACGCCGGACCACACGCCGGCGGCCTCGTGCACCGTCGGGTGCTCGGTGACGCCGGGCCCGTCCGGGTCGCCGGTGAGGACGACGACCTCGTCGGCCAGCGGTCGCAGCACCCGGACCACGGCGTACGGCCCCTCGTCGGCGGGGAGCAGGTGGGGGCCGAGCACCGCGTGGGGGTCGTGGGTGGTGCCCTGCGCGACGGCGGTGAGGACCTCGGTGTCGACGGCGGGAGGCTCGGGTCTCATGCGTCCACCCTTCCACCGCGTCCACGAGTTGTCTCCATGGGCGCACCGACGTGTCGGCGTCCGGGCGCGACCCCGGGAAGGACGTACGATCCTGGGCGAGGAGAGGTGAGGAATGGCTCGCATCACGATCGCCGACATCGCCGACCGCGCCGGGGTGTCGACCGGAGCCGTCTCGTACGCCCTGAACGACCGGCCGGGGGTGTCGGCGCGGACCCGTGAGCGCATCCTCGAGATCGCCGCCGAGATGGGTTGGCAGCCCAGCCAGGCCGCCCGGTCGTTGTCCGGCGCGCGGGCGGAGACCATCGGTCTGATCCTGGCGCGGGCGCCGGAGACGCTCGGGTTCGAGTCCTTCTACATGCAGTTCGTGGCCGGCATCGAGCAGGTGCTCTCCGAGCGGTCCTACGGTCTGCTGCTGCAGGTCGTGCCCGACGTCGACGCCGAGGTCGTCGCGCACCGGCGGTGGCGGGCGGCGCGCCGGGTCGACGGCGTCGTCGTGGTGGACCCGCGCCAGGACGACCCGCGGCTGCCCCTGCTCACGGACGCGGCCGCGCTGCCCGCCGTCGTCGTGGGGGACCCGTCCCTCGCGGGCGGGGCCACGGCGGTGTGGACCGACGACGCGGCCGCGCTGCGGGAGTGCGTGGGCTACCTGGCGGGACTGGGTCACCGCAGGATCGGGAGGGTGACGGGGACCGAGGCGTTCGGCCACACGCACATCCGCGACCTCGCGTTCTTCGACGAGGCGCGACGGCGGGGGGTGGAGGCCCGGGTGGAGCGTGCCGACTTCACCCCGGAGGCCGGGGCGGCGGCCACGCGGACGCTGCTGACCGCGGACCGGCCGGTGACCGCCATCGTCTTCGACAACGATGTCATGGCGCTCGCGGGCCTGGGGGTGGCCCACGAGCTGGGCGTGCGCGTCCCGCAGGACGTCTCGCTGGTGGCCTGGGACGACTCCCCGCTGTGCGAGGCCGCGTTCCCGCAGCTCACCGCGCTGAGCCACGACGTCACGAGCTACGGGGCGCACGTCGCCCGCCGGCTGTTCGAGCGCATCGAGGGCGCCCCGCACGGGAGCTTCCTCGACGCGACGCCGGTGCTGCGCGTGCGGGGCTCGACGGGGCCGGCTCCCGCGCGAGCCTGACGGCCGCGGGCCCGGCGCGGGTCACGCTGAGATCGAGCGAGGGTGTTGACCTCTCGCGACTTAAGCGCTTAATGTGAGGGTCGTCACCCCGTCAACGACGACCGGAATCGAGCACGACATGGCAACGAGGCACAACATCACCGGCGTGGCCGCCACAGCGGCCGCCGCGCTCGCCCTGTCCGCCTGCGGCGGCGGCACCGACCCGGGCGAGGCCGCCGACGACGGCGAGCCGTCCGGCGAGATCACCGTCATCACGCAGCGCACCGACATCGTCGACACCGTCTTCGCCGACTACAAGGAGCAGTTCGAGGCGGAGTACCCGCAGGTCACGGTCAACTTCGAGGCGCTCACCGACTACGAGGGCGAGATCGCCGTCCGGATGAACACGTCCGACTACGGCGACGTCCTGCTCATCCCCAACAGCGTGACCAAGGACCAGTACGCGAGCTTCTTCGAGCCGCTGGGCACCGTGGACGAGCTGGGCCAGACCTACCGCCTCGTGGAGGAGGCGGCGTTCGAGGACGAGGTCTACGGCGTCTCCATCACCGTCAACACCCAGGGTCTCGTCTACAACAAGAAGGTCTGGCAGGAGGCCGGGATCACCGACCTGCCCACCACGCCGGACGAGTTCCTGGCCGACCTGCAGGCCATCGCGGACGAGACCGACGCCGTCCCGTACTACACCAACTACGCCGACGGCTGGCCGCTGAGCCAGTGGGACGGCAACCGCGGGGCCATGGGCGACCCCGACTACCAGAACACCCACGTGGCCCACTCCGACACCCCCTGGGCCGCCGACGAGTGGCACGGTATCTCCGACGGGCTGCTGTACGACGTGGTCGCGAAGGGCCTCAGCGAGGACGACCCGACCACGACGAACTGGGAGGAGTCCAAGACGCTGCTCGGTACGGGCCAGGTCGCCACCATGCTGCTCGGCTCCTGGGCCATCACCCAGATGCAGCAGTCTGCCGAGGACGCCGGGGCGTCGGCGGACGACATCGGGTACATGCCGTTCCCGCACCAGGTCGACGGCACGTTCCACGCCCAGGTGGCCGGGGACTACAAGAACGCCGTCAACGTCAACAGCGAGCACAAGGCCGCGGCCCGCGCCTGGATCGACTGGTTCGCGGAGGAGTCCGGCTACGCCTTCGACGAGGGTGGCATCTCCCCGCTGCTCGACGGCCCGACGCCGGACACCCTGGGTGACTTCGAGGCGGCCGGCGTGGAGTACGTGGAGATGACGCCCGCCCCGGCGGGCCAGGAGGCCCACGAGACCGACGTCGTCAACACCGCCGAGATCGACCTCTACGGCAACATCTACCGGCAGAAGCTCGTGGACATCGCCCGCGGTGCCGCGGACGGGGACAAGGAGTCGTACTTCGCCGAGCTGAACCAGCGCTGGGCCGACGCCCGCGCGACCGTCGGCGAGTGACCGAACGCCCCGGGGCGGCGACCTGGCGTCCTCGCCCCGGGGACCCCACCGAGAGGAGGACCGCCATGTCGACGGTCTCGTCCCCGGTCCGTGGAGCGGCAGCCCGCTCCACGGCCCTCCCGGCACCGGCGCCACGACGGCGTGGGCCCGGTCGCGGCTGGAAGGTCACCCCGTGGCTCTTCCTGCTCGTGCCCCTGGGTCTGCTGGTGCTGTTCACGTACGTCCCGGTCGCCAACATGGTCTGGTACAGCTTCACGAGCTGGGACGGGATGGCGCCGGTCAAGGAGCCCGTCGGGCTGGACAACTACCAGCGGATCTTCACCGACCCGGACATGTTCAGCGTCTTCCTCGTGAGCCTGTACTACCTGGCGGGCGCGTTCCTGCAGCTCGTGCTGGCCCTGTACTTCGCGACCGTCCTCAGCTTCCGCACCCGCGTGCGGAACCTCTTCAAGGGGATCCTGTTCTTCCCCTACCTGATCAACGGCGTCGCGATCGGGCTGGTGTTCCTGTTCTTCCTGCGCCCCGGGGGCACCCTGGATGCGGTGCTGGCGCTCGTCGGCGTCGCCGAACCCCCGCAGTGGCTGGGCGACCCCGACCTGGCGAACATCTCCCTGGCGTCGACCAGCGTCTGGCGCTACATGGGGCTGAACTTCGTGCTGTTCCTCGGGGCGATCCAGTCGATCCCGGCCGAGCTCTTCGAGGCTGCGGACCTGGACGGCGCCACGAGCTGGCAGAAGTTCCGCTTCATCATCGCCCCGGGGATCAAGCAGGTGATCGGCCTCATGACGATCCTGGCGATCTCCGGCTCCCTGGCGGTGTTCGAGATCCCCTGGATCATGACCGGCGGGGCCAACGGCACGACGACGTTCGTCATCCAGACCGTCCAGCAGGCTTTCGAGTTCAAGAAGTTCGGCCTCGCGTCGGCGATGGCCGTGGTCCTGCTGCTCATCGTGCTGCTCATCACCTGGGTCCAGCGCCGGATCCTCCCGGACGAGAAGGTGGACCTGACATGAGCGCGACGACGCTGCCCGGCCGGACCGGACCCGTCGAGCGGACGGTGCTGCGCGCCCGGCACGGCCTGCGTGCCCTGCACCCGCTGCTCGGCCCCGTGGCCACCACCGCGAAGTACGCCAGCCTCGTGGTGGCCTGCGCCGCCGCGATCATCCCGCTGGTGACGGTGTTCATGGCGGCCTTCAAGTCGAAGGAGGAGTTCGCGACCTCCGACCCCCTGGCACCCCCGCAGAGCTGGACCAACCTCGACAACTTCGCCACCGCCTTCGTCGACGGTGGCATGGTGCAGGGGTTCCTCAACACCTCGATCATCCTGGTCGTGGCGCTCGTCGGCACCATCATCATCGGCACGATGACGGCCTACGCCGTCGACCGCTTCGACTTCCGTGGCCGGCGCCTCGTCATGGGGGCGTTCCTGCTCGCGACGCTCGTGCCGGCGGTGACCACACAGGTCGCCACGTTCCAGGTGGTCAACGGGCTCGGGCTGTTCAACACCCGCTGGGCCGCGATCGTCCTGTTCACGGGGACCGACATCATCTCGATCTACATCTTCCTGCAGTTCATGCGGGGCATCTCCCGGTCGCTGGACGAGGCCGCGATGCTCGACGGCGCGAACCGCCTGACCATCTACGCACGGATCATCTTCCCGCTGCTGCGCCCCGCGATCGCGACGGTCGTCATCGTCAAGGGCATCGCGATCTACAACGAGTACTACATCCCGTTCCTCTACATGCCCTCGCGCGACCTCGGCGTGGTCTCGACGTCACTGTTCCGGTTCATGGGCCCGTTCGGCGCCCAGTGGGAGGTCATCTCCGCCGGTGCGGTGCTCGTCATCGTCCCGACCCTCGTCGCGTTCCTCCTGCTGCAGCGGCAGATCTACAGCGGACTGACCTCCGGAGCCACCAAGTGACCCATCCTTCCTCCCGTCGCACCGCACCGCTCCACACCGGGTGGACCGCCCGGAGCGCGAGCGCCGGCGTCCCCGAGCCCCTGGCCGAACGCCTCGCCGGCCAGGGCGTCGCGGCCACCGTGCCAGGCTGCATCCACACCGACCTGATGGCCGCCGGGCTGATCCCCGACCCGTACCTCGACGACCACGAACGGCTGCTCGGCTGGATCGGCCGGTGCGACTGGGAGTACACGACGACGTTCACCCACGAGGCCGGTACCGGCGACGAGCATCACGAGCTGGCCTTCGACGGACTGGACACCGTCGCCACCGTGCTGCTCAACGGCACCGAGGTCGCCCGGACCGCCAACCAGCACCGCTCCTACCGGCTCGACGTCACCGAGCTGCTGGCCGACGGTGACAACGAGCTCGTCGTCCGCTTCGCCGCTCCCGTGCCGTACGCCGACGCCCAGAGCCTCGCGCTGGGGCAGCGGCCGCAGGTCAACCACCATCCCTTCAACGCGATGCGCAAGATGGCGGCCAACTTCGGGTGGGACTGGGGGATCGACGCCGCCACCGTCGGGATCTGGCGCCCCGTGCGCCTCGAGACCTGGCGCACCGCCCGGCTCGGCACCGTCCGCGTGCTCGCGACCGCATCCGTCGGGCGGGACGAGGCGGCTCAGGGGACGCGCGACCAGGCAGGGCCCGCGGAGGGCGCTCGCGGGCACCTCGAGGTCCGCGCCGACGTCGTGACGGCACCGGGTGCGCCGTCCGGCACCGTGTCGGTCCGCCTCGCCGGCGGCCGGGGCGAGCCGACGGCTAGCGCGACCGTCCCCGCCGACGGCGGCCCCGCCGTCGTCCGCCTCGAGGTGGACGACGTCGACCTGTGGTGGCCGCGCGGCCACGGCGCCCAGCCGTTGTACGACGTCGAGGTCACCTTCGCCGCCGACGGCGCGCTCCTGGACACCTGGCGCACGCGCACCGGGTTCCGCTCGGTCCGGCTGGACCAGACCCCGGACGATGACGGCACCTCCTTCACGCTGGTGGTCAACGACAGACCGGTGTGGGTCAAGGGCGCCAACTGGATCCCGGACGACGCGTTCGTGCACCGCGTGGACCGGGCCCGGTACGCCCGCCGGCTCGACCAGGCCGAGCAGGCGGGCATCAACCTGCTGCGCGTCTGGGGCGGGGGGATCTACGAGGCAGACGACTTCTACGAGCTGTGCGACGAGCGCGGCATCCTCACCTGGCAGGACTTCGCCTTCGCGTGCGCCGCCTACAGCGAGGACGAGCCGCTGCGCTCCGAGGTCGAGGCGGAGGCCCGCGAGAACGTCGCGCGACTCACGCCGCACCCGTCGCTCGTGCTGTGGAACGGGTCCAACGAGAACGTGTGGGGCGTGCGCGAGTGGGGCTGGGAGCCGCTCCTGGCCGGCCGGTCGTGGGGTTGGGGCTACTACACCGAGCTGCTGCCCGCCGTCGTCGCGGAGGAGGACGGCACCCGCCCGTACACGCCGTCGTCGCCCTGGTCGGACGACCCGGCCGTCCCCCCGAACGACCCCGACCACGGCTCCATGCACTCCTGGGAGGTGTGGAACCGGTTGGACTGGACCCGCTACCGCGACGACGTCCCACGGTTCATGGCGGAGTTCGGCTGGCAGGGACCGCCCACGTGGGCCACGCTCACCCGTGCGATCAGCGACGACCCGCTGACCCCCGAGTCGCCCGGCATGCAGGTCCACCAGAAGGCGATCGAGGGCCACAAGAAGCTGAGCCTGGGGCTCGTGCGCCACCTGGCGATACCGGACGACATGGACGACTGGCACTGGGCCATGTCGTGGAACCAGGCCACGGCGGTGCAGGTCGCCGTGGAGCACCTGCGCTCCTGGTCGCCGCGCTGCACGGGCTCCGTCGTGTGGCAGCTCAACGACTGCTGGCCGGTGACGTCCTGGTCGGCGGTGGACGGCGACGAACGCCCCAAGCCTCTGCTGTACGCGCTGCGGCACGCCCACGCGGACCGCCTGGTCACCGTGCAGCCGCGACGCACGCACGGGCGCGACGGGCTCGCCGCCGTGCTCGTCAACGACAGCGACGAACGCTGGTCGGGTGACGTCGTCGTGCAACGCCTGGGTGACGACGGCACCGAGCTCGCGAAGGCCCACGAACGGGTGGACGTCGCGCCGCGCACCACCTTCACGCTGCCGCTGCCCGACGACGTCGCCACCGCGGGTGAGGCAGCCGGCGAGCTGGTGCGCGCCCACCTGGGCGACGCGCGCGGGCTGTGGTTCTTCGCCGAACCCCGTGACTCGGCGCTCGCGGCGCCGGTGCTGGAGACCACGCTCGAAACCTGCCCCGGCGGGTACCGGGTCCGGGTCCGGGCGCAGAACCTGGTGCGCGACCTGACGCTGCTCGCCGACAAGCTGCACCCGGACGCACGGGTGGACGACCAGCTCGTCACGCTCCTGCCCGGCGAGGAGGCCACGCTGCACGTCGCGGTGCCCGACGGCGTCACGCTCGACGCGGAGGCCGTGTCGGCCCCCCGGGTGCTGCGGTCGCTCAACCAGCTCGTGGAGGCCGACCGATGAGCGGGCAGGTGCCGGTGGTCCCGCTGCCCGGCGGGCCCGTGCTCGGGATGACGTGGGGCTGGACCGGGGTGCGCGGGACGTGGGCCACCCCGGCGGCCGAACGGTCGATGGACGCGATGGTCGACTCGTTGGCCACCACCTGGACGGCGGTGACGTACGCCGCCGAGCAGGCCACCGCGCAGTCCACCGAGATCCCGTTCCGCGACGCCCCGGCACCCACCGACGACGAGGTCCGCTGGGCCGTGCGCGCCGCGAAGGCGCGCGGGCAGCGGGTGTGCCTCAAGCCGGTCGTCAACGTGGCCGACGGCACGTGGCGCGCCCACATCGGGTTCCTCGAGCCGGACGTGCCGAACGAGCCCACCTGGTCGCAGTGGTTCGCCGCGTACACCCGGTTCGTGGTGCACCATGCGCGGATCGCGGCCACCGAGGGCGTGGACATGTTCTGCGTGGGCTGCGAGATGGTTCGCGCGGACGCTCACGCGGACCACTGGCGCGCCGTCGTCGCCGCCGTGCGGGAGGTCTACGACGGGCTGATCACCTACAACTGCGACAAGTACCAGGAGGACCGCCTCACCTGGTGGGACGCCGTCGACGTGATGAGCGCGTCCGGCTACTACCCGCTCGGGGAGTGGGAGGCCCAGCTCGACCGCATCGAGAAGGTGGTCGCCCGGGAGGGCAAGCCGTTCTTCTTCATGGAGACCGGCTGCCCCAGCAGGACCGGGTCCGCGGCCCTGCCCAACGACTGGACGCTCGAGGGGCCCCCCGACGGCGACGAGCAGGCACGCTGGTACGCGGACATGCTCACCGCGAGCGCCGCCCGGCCGTGGGTGCAGGGCTGGGTGCTGTGGGACTGGCCCGCCGAGCTGTACGCGCCGCAGGACGCCGCGACGAACGACGACTACTGCCCCTACGGCAAGCCGGCCGCTGACGTGATCGCCGCGACGTACCGCCGGCTCGGCGAGGGAGCACCGAGCGCATGAGCAGCCTGCACCACCTGCGCGCCGGTGGGGTCAGCCTCGTGCTCGCCGTCACCGGCGACCGCCTGCCCACGGTGGTCCACTGGGGCGCCGACCTCGGCGCGACCACCGACGAGCTGCACGCGCTCGCGCTCGGCGTCGCGCCCCAGCCGTTCGGGTACCCCGTCGACGGACCGATGCCCGTGTCGGTGCTGCCCGAGGCCTCGACCGGCTGGCCCGGGGTACGCGGTGTCGCCGGCCACCGGGCCGGTGCGGCGCCGTCCACCCGGTTCGTCGTCACGGACGTCGCCCGGGCCGAGCGCCCCGCGCCCTGGTCGGCGGCCCTGACCCTCGACGCGACCGACACCGACGCCGGGCTCGACCTGCGCCTGGAGATCGAGCAGGCGCGCACCGGCCTGCTCCGGCTGCGGGCGACGCTCACCTCCCGCACGGACGGCGTGTACGACCTGGTCGGCGTCCTGCCCGCGCTGCCCGTGCCGGACCGCGCACGCGAGCTGCTCGACTTCACCGGCCACCAGCTGCGCGAGCGCAGCCCCCAGCGGCAGCCGTTCACGCACGGCACGCACGAGCGCAACGGCCACCGCGGGCGGCCCGGGTTCGACAGCGGGTTCCTGCTCTGCGCCGGCGAACCCGGGTTCGGCGCCCGCGCGGGCGAGGTCTGGGCCGTGCACCCCGGGTGGTCGGGCAACCAGCGGATGCTTGCCGAGCGCAGCTACCACGGCGTGTCGCTGCTGGGTGCCGGGGAGCTCCTGGAGCCGGGGGAGGTCCGGCTCGGCCCCGGTGAGCGGTACACCTCGCCCTGGACCTACGCCACCTACGGCGTCGGCCTCGACGACGCGAGCGCGCGGGTGCACGACTGGTTGCGCTCACGCCCTGAGCACCCCCGCCGCCCGCGACCCGTCGTCGTCAACACGTGGGAGGCGGTCACGTTCGACCACTCCCTCGCGCGGCTCACGGCGCTCGCGGACGCGGCCGCCGAGGTGGGCGCGGAACGGTTCGTGCTCGACGACGGCTGGTTCGGCGCGCGGCGGGACGACACCGCGGGGCTCGGGGACTGGGTGGTCTCGCGCGAGGTCTACCCCGACGGGCTGCAGCCGTTGGTGGACCACGTGCGCGGGCTCGGCATGGACGTCGGCCTGTGGGTGGAGCCGGAGATGGTCAACCCCGACTCCGACCTCGCGCGTGCCCACCCCGAGTGGATCCTCACCGCCCCCGGCGGACGTCGGGCAGCGCCGGGCCGCCACCAGCAGGTGCTCGACCTGAGCGCCCCCGGCGCCTACGCCCACGTGCTCGGCCAGCTCGACGCGCTGCTCGACGAGCACCCGATCGCGTACCTCAAGTGGGACCACAACCGGGAGGTCGGTGAGGCGGGCCTGCCGCCGTCGGGCCGCGGCGCCGTCCACGTCCAGACCCGCGCCGTCCTCCGGCTGATGGACGAGCTGCGCTCGCGCCACCCGGGCCTGGAGATCGAGACCTGCGCCTCGGGCGGCGGCCGCGTCGACCTGGGTATCCTGCAGCACACCGACCGGGTGTGGGCCTCGGACTCCACCGACGCCCACGAGCGGCTCGGCATCCAGCGCTGGACGTCGCTGCTCGTGCCGTACGAGCTCCTCGGTGCGCACGTCTCCGCGCCCGTCGCGCCGACCTCGGACCGGGCGCTGCCGCTCGACTTCCGGTGCGCCGTCGCCCTGTTCGGCCACTTCGGCATCGAGTGGGACGTCACCGAGGCCGACCCGGCGGAGCGCCGGCGGCTGGCCGAGTGGGTGGCGTTCTACAAGGAGCGGCGCGGCCTCCTGCACTCCGGCCGCGTGGTGCATGCCGACGTGCCCGACCCGGCGTACGACCTGCACGGCGTCGTGGCGCCCGGGCATGACGAAGCCCTGTACGGGTGGGTGTGCACGGCGTCGTCAGAGGTGTGGCCGCCGCCGCCCGTGCGGCTCCCGGGCCTGGACCCGCGGCGCCGCTACCGGGTGACGCTCGACGGGCCGGTGCGCGACCTCGAGGGCATCGCCGCCCGCTGGGGGGCGGGACTGCCGTGGGTCGAGGCCGGCGGAGCGGAGCTGCCGGGCCGGCTGCTGGGCGAGGTGGGCCTGGCGATGCCGGTGCTCTTCGCCGACCGCGCGCTGCTGCTGCGCGTCACCGCCGCCAGGTGAAGACCCGGTCGACGGCACCGAGCGGGATGGGCAGCCACTGCGGGCGGTGGTGGGTCTCGTAGACCACCTCGTAGAGCGCCTTGTCGAGCACCAGCGCGCGCAGCACCAGCGCCGCGGTGTCGTCGTCCAGGCCGGTGCCCGACGGCGGGACGGCGGCCGTGCGGCAGCCCGCCAGGAAGGCGCGGGTCGCCTCGTCCTGCCAGGTGGCCGGGTCGGGCGCCGCGCCGACCGCGGCGGCGTAGTCGAAGGACCGCAGCATCCCCGCGACGTCGCGTAACGGCAGGTCGGGGCGCGTGCGCTCGGCGACGGGACGCTGCGGCTCGCCCTCGAAGTCGAGGATCTTCCAGGTGCCGTCGCCGAACAGCGTCTGCGCCAGGTGCAGGTCGCCGTGGATGCGCTGGGTCGGGACCGGCTCCGGCAGGGCGGTCAACCGGTCCTCGAGCGCGTCGAGCAGGGCGGCGATCTCGGTCGTGTGGTCCGCCAGCGACGGTGCGTCCTCCACGGCGCGTGCGGCCCGGCCGCGCAGCCCTGCCACGAATCGCCTCGCGTCCAGGGGCGGGCCCGGCGGGAGCACGCGCGCCATCCGCCCGTGCAGCTCGGCGACCCGCCGCCCGAGGGCCGCCGCATGGTCCGCGAACGACTCGCCCCGGCTCGCGACGTCGCAGGCCAGCTCGAACCCGTCGGCGGCGTGCGGCACCAGCTCCGACATGATCGCCAGGTGCACCGGCAGCACCCGGCCGGCGTCGCCGGCGTCGACCTCGAGCGCGCCGAGGAACCGTGGCACCCCGTCCCAGCCGTCCGCCGTCAGGGCCTGGGGCACCACCACGTCGGGATGCGGGCCGTCCGCGACCGTCCGCAAGATCTTCAGCATCCCACCCGCACCTCCGGCGGACGGCACGCCGGGCAGGATCACCGAGGTGTTCGACTGCTCGCCGGCCAGCACGCGCCCCCGCTCCGTCAGGGTGACCGGGTCGCCGCCGATGCCCATCGCTCGAGCCAGGGTGAGCCAGCAGACCGGGTGCGCACCGCCGTCGTGCACCGCGACGTCCCCCGACGACGTGGTCACGGTGTCGATGTACCCCGGGCCGCGCGCCGCCGGGTCGCAGATCACCAGCGGGACCTGCACGGTGACGGCGCCACCGGGCAGCGCGGTGCCCTCGAGGCGGGTGAGCAGCAGCACGACGTCCGCCGGTGTCGCGTCGAGGGTCGCACCGTCTGGCCCGGCCGTGGTCTCGCCGTCGTCGCCAGGATCGAAGGTCACCGCGAGCCAGGCCTCCGCGCGGACCTCGCCGCGCCCCGGGTACCAGCGCCGTGTGGGCAGCCACGTGGCCAGCAGGGCCGCGACGCTCGGGTCGGGTCCCTGCGCGGCCGCCCGCACGGCGAGGTCGGTCATGACGGTTCGCCTGCCCGCGCCGCTTCGGCCAGGTCCGTGGTGCCGCCGTCGGGCGGGGTCGCGACCAGCCAGTAGAAGTCGCGCGAACCCCACGAGAGGCTCACGCGGCCGTCCTCGCCGACGTCAGGGAACTTCCCACCACCGAACAGGTCCGTGAGCGACCACCCCTCGAGCCCTTCCAGCTCGATGGTCGCCGACCGCGCCGTGGCGGACAGGTTCGCCGCGACGACCAGCGTCTCGCCCTCCGTGCGTGTGAAGGCCAGGACCGCCTCGTCGTCGGCCGCGCACGCCGTGAAGGTCCCCGTGCCGAAGGCCGGGTGAAGACGCCGCACGGCCAGCATGCCGTGCACCCAGTGCAGCAGCGACGAGGGCTGGGCGAGCTGGGCCTCGACGTTCGCGTACTCGTAGTGGTGCACCAGCGACTGGATCAGCGGCAGGTACAGCTTGCCGGGGTCCGACGTGGAGAACCCCGCGTTGCGGTCCGGGGTCCACTGCATCGGGGTGCGGACGGCGTCGCGGTCCGGGAGCCAGATGTTGTCGCCCATGCCGATCTCGTCGCCGTAGTACAGGCACGGACTGCCCGGCAGCGACAGCAGCAGGGCATGGACGAGCTCGATCTCCTTGCGCGAGTTGTCCAGCAGCGGGGCGAGCCGACGGCGGATGCCCACGTTCGCGCGCATGCGCGGGTCGTGCGCGTACCAGCCGTACATGGCGGCGCGCTCCTCGGTCGAGACCATCTCCAGGGTGAGCTCGTCGTGGTTGCGCAGGAACGTGCTCCACTGCCCGCCCGGGGCGGGGATGTCCGGCGTGTCGGCCATGATGTCCAGGAGCTGGTTGGCGCGCTGGTCCTTGATCGCGTAGAAGATGCGCGGCATCACCGGGAAGTGGAAGCACATGTGGCACTCGGGCTCGTCGGCGGTGCCGAAGTACTCCACGACGTCCTGCGGCCACTGGTTGGCCTCGGCGAGCATGATCCGGCCGGGGAACTCGTCGTCGATCATCCGGCGCACCTGGCGCAGGAACTGGTGCGTGCGGGGCAGGTTCTCGCAGTTGGTGCCCTCCTCCTCGAAGAGGTACGGCACGGCGTCGAGCCGGAACCCGTCCACACCGATCCGCAACCAGAACCGGGCGACGTCGATCATCGCCTGCGTCACCTTCGGGTTCTCGAAGTTGAGGTCCGGCTGGTGGCTGAAGAACCGGTGCCAGTAGTACTGGCGGCGCACCGGGTCGAACGTCCAGTTCGAGGTCTCGGTGTCGACGAAGATGATCCGCGCGTCCGGGTAGCGCGTGTCGTCGTCCGACCACACGTAGAAGTCGCCGTACGGTCCCTCCGGGTCCGAGCGGGACGCCTGGAACCACGGGTGCTGGTCGCTCGTGTGGTTCATGACCAGGTCGATCACCACCCGGATGCCGCGCGCGTGCGCCGCCTCGATGAGGCGCTGGAAGTCCTGCAGCGTGCCGTACTGGGGAGCGATCGCCGTGAAGTCGGCGACGTCGTACCCGCCGTCGCGCTGCGGCGACGGGTAGAACGGGGGCAGCCACAGGCAGTCGACGCCGAGCCACTGCAGGTAGTCGAGCCGGTCGACGATCCCTCGCAGGTCACCCGAGCCCGCCCCCTCCGTGTCGGAGAAGGCGCGGACGATGACCTCGTAGAAGACGGCCTTGCGGTACCAGTCCGGGTCGTCGCTCAGGCCCGGCTTGGCCAGCGGTGGCGGTTCCGGCTGCTGTCGCGGAGGCAGTGCCTGCACGGGGATCTGCCGGGTGATCGGGCGGGGCACCTCGACGCCCCCGGCGCTCACGGACGCGTTCATGCCGGACCGATCCTCAGGACGTGGGCCACCCGCTGCCGGGGGTCCAGGCGGACGTACGGATGCTGCCCCCAGGGGTAGGACTCGCCGGAGAGCAGGTCGTGCGCCGTGAAGAACGGCTGGTCCTCGACGCCCTCGGGCCGGGTCAGGCCCAGGGACTCGAGGTCCAGGAGCACCGTCGACTCCTGGACCTGGTGGGGGTCGAGCGTCAGCACGACCAGGACGACGTCGTCCTGCGTGGCGCCGGGGCGGCCGGCAGCCGGGAGGTGCTCGGCCCGCACCCGGCGGGAGAAGGCGACGACCTGGTCGTTGGTGGTGGTGTGCACGGTCAGGTTGCGCAGCTGCTGCAGGGCCGGGTGGGCGCGGCGCAGCTCGTTGAGGCGCCCCAGCAGCATCGAGATGCCGATCTCGTCCGCCCGCTCCCAGTCGCGCGGCCGGTACTCGTACTTCTCGTTGTCGATCTGTTCGTCGGCGCCGGGCCGCGGTACGTCCTCGACGAGCTCGTAGCCGGAGTAGATGCCCCAGGTGGGGGCCCCTGTCGCCGCGAGGACGGCGCGGATCGCGAAACCCGCGACGCCGCCCTCCTGCAGGTAGGGCGGCAGGATGTCGTGGGTGGTCGGCCAGAAGCTCGGCCGCATCACCGACCCCGCCTCGCCCGAGACCTCCTCGAGGTACTCGAGGACCTCCTCCTTGGTGTTGCGCCAGGTGAAGTACGTGTACGACTGGTGGAACCCGATGCGGGCGAGGGTCTCCATCATGGCGGGCTTCGTGAACGCCTCCGACAGGAAGATGACGTCAGGGTCGGTCGCGTGGACCTCCGCGAGCAGCCACTCCCAGAAGTCCAGCGGCTTCGTGTGCGGGTTGTCCACCCGGAACAGGGTGACCCCCCGGGCGATCCACAACCGCACGACCCGCAGCACCTCGGCGTAGATGCCCGCCGGGTCGTTGTCGAAGTTCAGCGGGTAGATGTCCTGGTACTTCTTCGGCGGGTTCTCCGCGTACGCGATCGACCCGTCGGCGCGCACCGTGAACCACTCCGGGTGCTCGGTGACCCACGGGTGGTCGGGCGAGCACTGCAGCGCCAGGTCGAGCGCGACCTCCAGGCCGTTCTCCTGGGCCTGCGCGACGAACGCCTTGAACCCGCGCTCCGTCCCGAGCTCGGGATGGATCGCGTCGTGCCCGCCCTCCGGCGAGCCGATCGCGTAAGGACTGCCCGGGTCGCCGGGCTGGGCGTCCAGCGTGTTGTTGCGTCCCTTGCGGAACGTGGTGCCGATGGGGTGGACCGGGGTGAGGTAGACGACGTCGAACCCCATCGCCGCGATCGCGGGCAGCCGCTTCGCCGCCGAGACGAACGTGCCGGACCGCCAGGTGCCGTCCCGGCGCTGCGTCGCACCCTCCGACCGGGGGAACATCTCGTACCAGGAGCCGGCCAGCGCGAGCCGGCGGTGGACGCGCAGGGGATACGTGGCGCTCGGGCTCATCAGGCGCCGCAGCGGGATGCGACGCAGCGCGGCCCGGACGTCGTGGGTGGTGGCCATCGCGAGGCGGGCCTCGGCCGGGCGGGACGTGTCGGCGAGCTCCCGGGCGACGTCGGCGAGCAGCTCGGCGTCCTGCGGGGTGCGGCGCCGCTGGAGGCTCCGCGCGGTGATCTGCTCGAACAGCCGCGCTCCCTCGGCGAGCATGAGGTCGACGTCCTGCCCGGCGTCGATCTTGATCGTGGCGTCGTGCGCCCACGTCGAGTACGGGTCGGACCAGGCCTCGACCCGGAACGACCAGTCACCGGTGGCGTCGGGCTGGAGGAACCCGCGGAACCGGTCCAGGCCCGGCGCGACGTCCTCCATCGGCGCCCACGAGTGGACCCTGCGGTCCGGGCCGAAGAGGACGGCGGTGGCGGCGACGGCGTCGTGGCCCTCCCGGAACACCGTCGCCTCGACGGGCACGACCTCGCCGGGCGTGGCCTTGGCGGGCCAGCGTCCCCCTTCGATCACGGGGGAGACCTCGAGCACGGGGATGCGTCCGATGGGCCGGGGCGGTGCTGGTTGGGGCGACGTCACGGCTCCACGCTATCCACCCCCGACGTCCGGTGCGCGCGCACCCGGCTGGCGAGTCCTGTCGTCGTCCGCCGCCGCCGTCGTCCGTCACTGTCCGCCGCCTCCTCGTGTCGCGAAGTAGAGCCTCCCGTACTCCGTTCGAGTCCCGGGGGCGCTTCTCGAGTACCGCAGGCGCTACTTCGCGGCAGGGACGGTTGGTTGTCCACAGGGGGTCCGCGACGACCGGGCCGGCCCTGCCACGATCGGCGCCATGGACGACGACGCAGCACCTCCGAGCACGACGACGCAGAGCACGACGGCGAGCATGACGACGGCGATCAAGACGACGAGCACGCGACGGCGTGGCCCGCGACCGACCATGACGGCGCCCCCGCGGGACGGCACCGCGCAGCGCCGACCCAGCCGGCGCCGGCCCGGTGACTCTGCGACGACCAACCCCCGCGATCTGCCCGAGGTGGTCCGGTTCCGCGCGGCGCAGCGGTCGGTGATCGAGCGCCAGGTGCGGCGAGGCGAGCTGCGCCGGGGGATCTACCTGCCGACCACGGTGGACGACGACGGCCCGGCGCTCCGGCGCGAACGTCGCGTCCTGGAGATGGCCGCGGCGACGGCGGAGACCCTGCAGAACGACTTCGTGTTCAGCCACGAGACGGCGGCCCTGATCCATGGCCTGAGCGTCTACCGGCTCGCCGAGGAGGTCCATGTCACGCAACGGTCGAAGCCCACGGTGCGCCGCGCGGACCCGCACCTGCACCGCCATGCGATCACGCTGCCTGGGCGGGACCGCACCGTCGTCGGCGGCCGACCGGTGACGACGGTCGAGCGCACGCTCGTCGACTGTGCCCGATGGCTGCCCGGACCACGGGCGCTGGTGGTGGCCGACTCCGCCCTGCGTGCCGGTGCGGATCTCGACCTGGTCGACGTGCTGCTGCGGGAGGCGGCGGGACGGCCGGGCATCCGGCAGGGCCGGTGGGTGGTCGAGCTCGCCGATGCTCGTGCCGAGTCCGCCGCCGAGTCGCTGGTGCGATGGTTCGTGCTGCAGGCCGGTCTCGACCGGCCCGACCTGGCGGTGCCTGCGCAGACCGACCGGGGCACCTACTGGTTCGACCTGCGTGACCCGGCTGCGCTGATCGGCCGGATCCGTGCGGCCCTCGTCGTTGCGGTGGCGCGACAGCGAACCGGTCGCCGCCCCCTCTGACCGCGAAGTAGAGCCTCCGGTACCGCGGAGGTGTCCCCAGACCTCGACTCGAGAACAGGAGGCTCTACTTCGCGGTGAGGCGTTCGGGGACTGAGCGGCTCGGACGGTCAGGAGTCAGGCGTCGGCGGCCAGCGCACGCCCCGTGACGCGCCCGGTGTGCAGGCACCCGCCGAGGAACGTGCCCTCGAGCGCCCGGTGGCCGTGCACCCCGCCCCCGCCGAACCCTGCTGCCTCACCGACGGCCCACAGCCCGTCCAGCACGGTGCCGTCGGGCCGGAGCACGCGTCCGGACGGGTCGCACCACAGGCCCCCGAGGGTCTTGCGGGTCAGCACCGACAGCCGCACGGCCAGGAGCGGGCCGTCCTTCGGGGTGGTCAACGGTCGCGGCGGGGACACGCGGATCATCTTGTCGACCTTGAAGTCCCGGGCCGCACGGGTGGCGACGACCTGAGGGTCCTTGCCGAGGCCGGAGGCGACCTGCGCGTCGCGCGCGCGGACGACGGCGGCCAGTGCGACCGGGTCCACGTGCCCGGTCGAGCCCGGCGTCGCCTCGGTCAGCGCGTTCATCGCTCCGGCGAGCTCCTCCGGGGTGTCGGCCCAGAGGAACTCGGGGGACTCGCGGGCGAACCGTGCGACCGGTCCCACGGCTCCGGGCAGCACCCGCTGGGCGAGCAGCCGGACGTCCTTGCCCGTCAGGTCGGGGTTCTGCTCCGAGCCGGACAGGGCGAACTCGGCGTCCATGATCGCCTTGTTGAGCACGAACCAGGAGTGGTCGTCGCCGCGCCGGGTGACGTGCTGCAGCGCGCCGAGGGCGTCGAAGCCAGGGAACAGGGGCGCGGGCAGGCGCCGTCCGTCGGCGTCCAGCCACAGGGAGGACGGCCCGGGCAGGATGCGGATCCCGTGGTTCGTCCAGACGGGGGAGTGGTTCGCGATGCCCTCGGGGTAGTGCCACATGCGGTCCTCGTGCACGAGGGCGGCACCGGAGTCGGCGGCGTGGCCCAGCATGAGGCCGTCGGTGGAGTCGGGGACGCCGGAGAGCATGCGGTCCGGCAGCGCGCCGGCCTCGTGGTCCCACCGGGACCGGGCGAGGTCGTGGTTCGCCCCGATCCCGCCCGAGGCGACGACGACGGCGCCGGCCGAGATCTCCTCGATGCCCACCACCTCGCGGGAGGAGGGAGCGCCGCGCAGGGCGTCGTCGTCGGACAGGATCTCGGTGCGGACGCCGGTGACCCGACCGTCCGTCACGACGAGCTCGACGGCCCGACGGCGGAAGCGCAGGTCGAGCAGGCCGGCGGACCGGGCGTCCAGCGCGGCCCGGACGAAGGGCTCGATGATGGCGGGGCCGGTGCCCCACGTGACGTGGAAGCGCGGCACGGTGTTCCCGTGCGCGGTGCCGTGGTCCGGTCCGAACGCGTAGCCGCCCCGCTCGGCCCACTGCACCAGCGGGAACCAGCGGACGCCCTTGCCGTGCAGCCACGAGCGCAGGTCGCCGCTCGCGGTCTCCACGAAGTGTCGCGCCCAGGCGTACCCGTGGCGGTCGGGCCCCTCCCCGCGCTCGGCACCAGGCGCGAACTGGGCCGAGCCGAGCCAGTCCGACCAGGCGAGCTCGGCGCTGTCGTGGACCCCGAGGCGGCGCTGCTCGGGGGAGTCGACGAGGAACAGCCCGCCGAACGACCACCATGCTTGCCCGCCGAGCGAGGCCTCGGGTTCCTGGTCGAGCAGGACCACCTTGCGTCCGGCAGCGGTGAGCTCGGTGGCGGTGACGAGGCCTGACAGACCGGCCCCGATCACGATGACGTCGGCGTCCATGCTCGCAGTCTGCCAGAGCCAGGTCGGTCAGCGGCGGGCGACGAGCACGTCGACGCTGAGGGATTCGAGCACCACGTGGCCGGGCTCGACCGCCTCGTCGGCCTGCTCCGGGCCCTCGGGGGTGTCCCACGTCGAGCTCCAGACGCGTTCCCATGCGCCCTCCCCGGTCAGGGGACGGGGCAGCGTCACGTCGGCGTCGTCCAGCCCTCCGTTGATCACGAGCAGCACGTCCGCCTCGCCGTCGTCCGGCCCCGGCCTCAGCATCTGGATGATCCGCCGGCCCTGCACGGCCCAGGCACCGTGGTCCATCGCCTCGCCGGCGTCGTCGAACCAGAGCAGGTCGGGCACCTCCTCGCCGGGCCGCGGCGACCCGAGGAAGAACGACTCCGCCCGGAGCGCGGCATGCTCGGCCCGCAGGCCGGTGAGGAACCGGGCCGTGGCGAGCAGGTCTCGGCCCGCGGCGTCCAGATCCCAGTCCAGCCAGGAGACGGGGGAGTCCTGGGTGTAGGCGTTGTTGTTCCCGCGCTGGCTGCGACCCAGCTCGTCCCCGGCGGTCAGCATGGGCGTCCCCGCCGAGAGCAGGAGGGTGGCCAGCAGGTTGCGCTGCGAGCGGCGACGCAGCGGGACGACGGCGGACCACGGCTCGGTCGTGGCGTCGTCGGCGCCATCCGGGGCGTGCCCCTCCACGCCGTGGTTCCACGAGCGGTTGTCGTCCGTGCCGTCCTGGTTGTCCTCACCGTTGGCCTCGTTGTGCTTGCGGTCGAACGCCACGAGGTCGGCGAGGGTGAAGCCGTCGTGCGCGGTCACGTAGTTGATCGAGGCGACCGGGCCGCGCATCAGGGGTGGGTCGGAGGGGCCGAAGAGGTCGGCCGAGCCGGCCAGGCGGGTGGTCAGCTCGCGCATGCCGAACATGGCCTCACCCTGCGAGCCCGCGCGCGGCGACTCGAGCCAGAACGAGCGGACCGCGTTGCGGAACCGGTCGTTCCACTCGGCCATCGGGGCGGGGAACTGGCCGGTCTGCCAGCCGCCCGGTCCCACGTCCCACGGCTCGGCGACGAGCTTGAGCCCGGAGAGCACCGGGTCCGTCTGCAGCGCGACCAGGAACGGGTGGTCCGCCGTGAAACCCTCGTGGTCGCGCCCCAGGGTGACTGCCAGGTCGAACCGGAAGCCGTCCACGCCGACGACGTCCGCCCAGAAGCGCAGGGAGTCCAGGGTGAGCTGCACCACGCGGTGCCGTCGGAAGTCGAGGGTGTTGCCCGTCCCGGTGACGTCGGCGATCGCGGCCGGGCTGCCGCCGTCGTGCAGGTAGTAGAGCGGGTTGTCGAGGCCTCGCCAGGACAGGAACAGCGCGTCGTCGCCGCCCTCGCACGTGTGGTTGTAGACGACGTCGAGCAGCACCTCGATGCCGGCCTCGTGCAGCAGGTGCACCATGCCGCGCACCTCGTCCAGCACGGCGGCCGGGCCGGCCTCCTGCGCGGCGCGGGTCGCGTACGCCGCGTGCGGCGCGAAGAACCCCATCGTGGAGTAGCCCCAGTAGTTGGTCAGGCCGCGGTCGGCCAACCACGGCTCCGCCGTCGAGGCGTGGATGGGCAGCAGCTCGAGGGTCGTCACACCGAGCGACGTCAGGTGCTCGATCATCGCCGGGTGCGCCAGGCCCGCATAGGTGCCCCGCAGCTCCTCCGGGATCTCGGGGTGCTGCAGCGTCAGCCCGCGCACGTGCGCCTCGTAGACCACGGTGTCCGCCCAGGGGATCCGCGGCCGGCTCAGCGGGGGCGCCTCGGGCAGCCCGTCCAGGACGACGGCGTGGGGCACGAACGGCAGCGAGTCCTCCTCGTCCGGGCCGCCGTCGTCGGCCGCCCCGCCGCCGAGTGTCGCCGGGACGTACGCGAGCTCGCCGGCGTAGCCGCGGGCGTACGGGTCGAGCAGCAGCTTGGCCGGGTTGTGTCGCATGCCGGCGTCGGGGTCCCAGGGACCGTGCGCACGAAACCCGTAGCGCTGCCCGGGCGGGACGTCGGGGACGTGCCCGTGCCAGACGCCGTACGTCGGCCCGTCCAGGGCGATGCGCCGCTCGACGTACCGCGCCGGGTCGTGCTCGTCCCTCTCGGGGGCGACGACGTCGATCAGGCACAGCTCGACGCCGGAGGCGTGCGAGGCCAGCACCGCGACGTCGATGCCGCCGTCGGACGTGATGCGCACTCCGAGCGGCGGGACGTGGCTGCGCGTCCGGTTGGGGCGGGTCAGCGGGGTGACCTTGGGGCGGGCCTGCATGGGCCCATCCTGGACCAGGCCACCGACAGCGACGAGCGGAGCCATGCCACGAGGTCGAGGTGCGTCACGCCATGCGGACGACGGCGGAGCGCACGGCCGGGGCCGAGTAGGCTCGGCCCCGGTGGCCCCTGGTCGCCAGCGTCCATCCGTCGAGCACCTGGATCGGAAGGTTCCCCGTGCGCATCGCCGTTCTCGTGAAGTACGTGCCGGACATCAACGCCGAGCGGCGTTTCGAGGACTGTCGCGTCGTGCGTGACCCGGCGGAGGGGACCCTCAACGAGCTCGACGAGAACGCGCTCGAGGCCGCGCTGCGGATCGTCGAGGCCCTGCCCGACGACGAGCGCGAGGCCAGCGAGGTCGTCGCCGTGACGGTGGCCCCGCCGGAGGGCGACATCGCGGTCCGCAAGTCCTTCCAGATGGGTGTGGACCGCGGCATCCGCGTCTCCGACGACGCCCTGGCCGGCTCGGACTACTTCGGCACGACGGCGGCCCTGGCGGCCGCGGTCCGCCGGCTCGAGACCGAGGGCCCGGTCGACCTGGTCGTGACCGGGATGGCGGCGCTCGACGGGCTCGGCTCCGTGGTGCCCGCGCTGCTCGCCGCCGAGCTCGGCCGGCCCGCGGTGACCTTCGCGAAGAAGGTCGCCGTCGACGGCGGGACCCTCGAGGTCACCCGTGAGACGGACGAGGCGACCGAGACGCTGTCGGCACCGTTGCCCGCCGTGCTGTCCGTCGCGGACACCGCGAACACCCCGCGGTTCCCGAACTTCAAGCTCATCATGGCCGCGCGCACCAAGCAGATCGAGACGTGGTCCGCGGCCGACCTGGACCTCGACCTGGCCGCGGTGGGTGCTGCCGGCGCGCGCACCGAGACGACGCAGGCGTCCCCGCGGCCGGAGAAGCCCGAGGTCGAGCTCGTCCAGGACAAGGGCTCGGGCGGCCGGGCCCTGGCCGAGTACCTCATCCGCAACGACCTGGTCTGATCGGAGACGCCGACATGCCTGCGCCTACCCACAACCGCACCGTGCTGGTCCTGCTCGACCCCGCCACGGAAGTCCGCTCGAGCGTCCTCGAGCTGTTCACGATCGGCCGCTCGCTGGGGCGCGTCGAGGCCGTCACGCTCGAGGCCCCCACCGTCGAGGTGCTCGCGCAGCTCGGCGCCCACGGCGTCGAGACGGTCCACCAGGCCGAGCTCCCGCCGTCCGCGCAGGGCGAGGCCCGCCACCTGTCGGCCGTGGTCGCGGCGACCCTCGCGGCCGCCGTCCGGCTCACCGACGCCGACGTCGTGCTGACGCCGTCGTCGTTCACCGCGAAGGAGGCCGCCGCGCTGACCGCGCGCGAGCTCGGCGCCGGCGTCGTCATCGACGCCGCGAGCGTCACGCAGGACGACGAGGGCCGGATCGTCGCCGGCAAGCGGGTCTTCGCCGGCTCGTGGGACACCACGAGCGTGGTCCGTACCCCGGCGGCCGTGGTGACGGTCCGCGCCAACTCCGTGGTCCCGCAGCCCGCGGACGCCGCCGTCAGCACCGTGGTCGAAGGGTTCGCCGTGACGGTCGACGGCGTCGTCCCGACCGTCGTGGAGCGCACCCCCACCGAGCGTGACGCGGCCCGCCCCACCCTCGAGGAGGCGGCGGTCGTCGTCGCCGGGGGCCGGGGTACCGGAGGAGACTTCGGGCCGGTCACCGAGCTGGCCGACGCGCTCGGCGCGGCCGTCGGAGCCTCCCGGGACGCCGTGTTCGAGGGCTGGTTCGACCGCTACGTCGGGCAGACCGGCGTCACCGTCGCGCCCCGCGTGTACATCGGCGCGGGCATCTCCGGCGCGCCGCACCACCGGGGCGGCATGCAGGCCTCCCAGGTCGTCGTCGCGGTCAACAACGACCCGGAGGCGCCGATCTTCGAGATTTGCGACTTCGCCGTCGTCGGCGACCTCGCCGACGTGCTCCCGCAGGCCGCTGAGATCATCCGGGCCCACAAGGAGCAGTAGTGCCGCTCGACCCGGTGGTGCCGGCCCGTGGCGCGCTGCCCGCCGAGGAGCGGCGGCGCACCGCGCGGCACCTCCTGCTCGAGGGTTTCGGCCGTGCGGCGCAGGAGCGGCTCGCCGGCGCGCGCGTCCTGGTGATCGGTGCCGGTGGCCTCGGTTCGCCGGCGCTGCAGTACCTGGCCGCTGCCGGGGTCGGCACCCTGGGCGTCGTGGACGACGACGTCGTGGAGCTCTCCAACCTGCAGCGCCAGGTGCTGCACGGCGAGGGCACCGTCGGGTCGCCCAAGACGACGTCCGCCGCGGCCGCCCTGCGGCGCCTCGCCCCGGGGGTGCGGGTCGTCGAGCACCGCGAGCGCCTCGACGAGGCGAACGCTCGTCGCGTCCTCGCGGGGTACGACGTGGTCGTGGACGGCTGCGACACCTTCGCCACCCGCTACGCCGTCTCCGACGCCGCGGCGGCGTTGGGCCTGCCCGTCGTGTGGGGGAGCGTGCTGGGCTGGGACGGACAGGTCGCCGTCTGGTGGTCGGCGGCGCCGGACGGCCGGTCGATCACCTACCCGGACGTGTTCGGCCCGCAGCCGTCCGCCGAGGGCGAGTCCTGCGAGACCGTCGGGGTGCTCTCACCGGCGTGCGGCGTCGTCGGCGCCACGATGGCGGTGGAGGCTGTCAAGCTGCTCACCGGGACGGGGGAGCCGGCGCTGGGCCGGTTGCTGTCGTACGACGCACGGACGTCGGCCTGGGACGAGGTGCGGTTGGCTCCGCTTGCGTCGGGGGTCGAGCCGCCCACCGCTGCGGCGCTGAGGTCCGAAGGCCCCGGCCCCGTCGGTCGTGAGGTGGAAGAGGGGGTGCTGGTGGTGGACGTGTCGCTCGTGGCCGGCGGCAGGCCCGAGGGGTCCGTGTGGGCGCGGCTCGAGGACCTCGCGGCGGGGGAGTACCCGCCGGAGCTGGCGGCTCATCCGAAGGACGGCCCCGTCGTCGTCGTGTGCCCGTACGGCCTGCGGTCGCGCGGGGCTGCCGCACTGCTCGCGGACGACGGTTGGACGGCCGTCGAACCCCGAGCTCTCGATATCTCGGCAGCGTCAGCCGCCGGCGAAGGGCGGCAGCAGGTCGACCCGTGACCCGTCCGGCACGACGTCGGTCGGCGCGGCACGGCGCCCGTCCAGCAGCACGGCGCAGCGAGCCAGCACCGGTCCGGCCTCGGGGGAGGCGCCGGTGAGGTGCCCGACGACGTCACCGACGGTCGCGCCGTCGGGCACGTCCATGGTGTCGGTCGAGCGTCCCAGGGCCGCTCGGGCGGCGGCGAAGTATCGCAGCTCCACCATGCTCTAGCCTCCGATCGCGCTCATGGTTCGTTCCGGCTGCGTGAAGGACGGGTCGTCCATGCCGTGCCCGGCGCCCTTGCCCCACATGGCGGTGCGCCACAGGTCGGCCAGCTCGGCGTCGGAGGCGCCCGCGCGCAGCGGGCCGAGGAGGTCCGACTCGTCGTGCGCGAACAGGCAGTCGCGCACGCCGCCCTCCGCGGTGAGGCGGGTGCGGCGGCAGTCGGCGCAGAACGGCTCGGTGACCGACGCGATGATGCCGACCCGGCCGAGCAGCGCGCCGGTCGCGGGCGAGCGGACCGTGAACCGTTCCGCCGGAGCGCCGTCGCGGGGCTCGTCGTCGGGCGCCAGCGTGACGCGGCGACCCAGAAGCTCCCGCACCTCCGCCGCGGTCACCATGGCGGCCCGGTCCCACGAGTGGTCGGCGTCCAGGGGCATCTGCTCGATGAAGCGCAGCTCGAACCCGCGCTCCAGCGACCAGGCCAGCAGGTCTGCGGCGTGGTCGAGGTTGACCCCGCGCACCAGCACGGCGTTGATCTTGACCAGGTCGAACACGCGGGCGGCGGCGTCGATCCCCGCGAGGGTGCGCTCGAGGAACGGGCGCCGGGCGAGGGTGGCGAACGTGTCCGGGTCCAGGGTGTCCAGGGAGACGTTGACGCGGTCCAGCCCGGCGTCGCGCAGGGCGTCGGCCCGCGAGTCGAGCCCGACCGCGTTGGTGGTCAGGCTGATCTCCGGCCGGTGCTCCAGGGCGGCCACGTCGCGCACGACCTCGACCAGGTCGCGACGCAGCAGGGGCTCTCCGCCGGTGAAGCGCACCTGGCGCACCCCGAGCTCACCCGTCGCGACGCCGACGAGCCGCGCGATCTCCGCGCGAGTCATGACCGAGTCCTTCGGCAGGGCGGGCAGGCCCTCGGCGGGCATGCAGTACGTGCAGCGCAGGTTGCAGCGGTCGGTCAGGGAGACGCGGAGGTCTGTGGCCGTGCGCCCGTAGCGGTCCACCAGGCCGCCCGTGGTGGGCCGGTCGGTGGGCAGCACGGCGTCCTGCCAGGGAGTGGGGATCGCGGGGATCCCGAGGTCGACGGGGGGCACGGTGCCTCCTCAGGTCCGGTCGGGCTGCCAGCCCAGCGCGAGGCGGGAGGCGCGCTCGGCGACGACGTCGTCCGGGGTGGGGCGGCTGGACGCCGCCGCGAGCCCGCGCGCGTAGCCGACGAGGTAGGTGGTCACGGGGGCGGCGGGCCGGGCGACGTGGTGCGCGGCGTCCCGGGCCAGGTCGAGGATCTCGTGGAGGTCGACGCTGCCGGCGGGCAGCTCGAGCTCGGCCTCGAGGGCCTCGACCCAACGTGCCAGCACGTCGGCGGTGTCCTGGGTCATCGTTCTCCCTCCTCGGTGTGGCCTACCGCGTGCCGCGCGGTGAGCCTGTTCACATCCTCCCAGGTGTCGACGTCGTCGCTCGTCCCCGTCTCGTCCGGCACGGTGATCAGCCGCATCGACGCGACGAGCCTGCGGACCGCTGCGCCGTGCGGGTCGACCGCTCGCAGCGCCGCTCCCAGCGCGGCCCGCCGGTAGATCCCGACGAGCCACTGGGCGCGGTCCGCGCGCACCAGGTGGGCGCCGTCGGCGTCGGGTTCGTCGCTGAGGGCGGCGCACAGGGCGGGTACGGCGGCCGCCGCCCCGGGGACGTCGACGGCGAGCAGCAGGACCCAGGGCGGCGCACCGGGTCGGTCGAGCGCGCGCAACCCCGCGTCGAGTCCCGCCACGGGCCCGCCGAACGGCGGGTCCTCTCGGGTGACGACGAGCGAGCGGCAGGGCTGCGCGACGGCGTCCCGGGGGCCGACGACGGCGGTCGACTCGGCCTCGGCGGTGGCGGCCAGCGCGTGGTCGAGCAGCGACGCGCCCCCGACGACGATGCCCGGCTTGGGGGTGCCGCCCAGCCGCGTGGCACGACCGCCGGCGAGGATCACGGCGTCGTACCTCATGCGTCGTCCCCGAGCGGGAGGACCGTGACCTCGTCGCCGGGAGCGACCCGCGTGACGTCGGCGGGGACGACGGCCAGCGCGTCCGCCGTCGGGAGGGCGGACAGGTGGTGACCGTCGTGCGCGGCCGGGGCGACGCCGTCGTGCCCGGTGACGACGGGGAGCACCTGCTCGGCGCCCGCCGGGCTGGCCCAGCCGCGCGCCGCCCGCGCCGTCCGGTCGTGCGGCAGGCCGCGGCGCCCGCCGAGGCGGTGCACCGCGGGCCGCGCGAAGAGCGTGAACGACACGAGGGCGCTGACGGGGTTGCCGGGCACGGCGACCCACGGCACGCCACGCCAGGTGGCCAGCGCCTGCGGGCGGCCGGGACGCATGGCGACCGCGGCGACGTCGACGTGCTGGGCGGTCCCCGCCGCGAGCACCTCGCGGACCACGTCGCTGGCGCCCGCCGAGACGCCACCCGAGGTGACGATCAGGTCGGCGTCGCCGGCCACGCGGTCGAGGACGGCGGTCAGCGCACCGGGGTCGTCCGGCACGGCGCCCACGCGCACGACGTCGGCGCCCGCCGCGCGGGCCAGGGCGGCCAGCATGAGCGAGTTCGAGTCCGGGATCGTGCCCGGGGCGGTCGACCCGAGGCCGGCGAGCTCGGAGCCGGTCGAGACGACCGCGACGCGGGGGCGCCGGTGCACGGGCAGCGTCGTGAGACCCGCGGCGGCGGACGCGGCGAGGGCCCCCGGGGTGACGACGGCGCCGGCGGCGGCGACCAGGTCACCGGCGGCGAGGTCGGTCCCGGCGCGGCGCACGTGGTCGCGGTGCTGGCGGCCCAGGGTGACGGACCGCTCCGTCGTCGGGCGGCCCGCGACGAACCGGCCGGTCGAGGTCCGCTCGACGGGGACGACGGCGTCGTACCCGTGGGGCAGGGGAGCCCCGGTCATGATCCGCACCGCGCCCCATGGCTGCGGGCGCAGTTCCTGGCCCGACGTGTCCTCTGAATCGGGGCAGAACGGACCAGAGATTGCGCCCACAACACCAGCGGGGTGGCCGGGACGGATGTCGGCCAGCACCGGCAGCGTGACCTGCGCGCCGTCGTCGGGCAGGTCGGTGAGCCGCACCGCGTAGCCGTCCATCGCGGAGTTGTCGAAGGCCGGCACCGGTGCGACCGCCACGACGTCGCGGGCGAGGACGAGCCCGAGCACGCCCTCCGCGTCCAGCCGGACGCCGGTCGTCTCGAGCGGGTGCACGCGAGCCAGCGTCGCCGCGAGGTGCTCGGCGATGGTGCGCGGCGTCGGACCGGTCATGCCCGCCACCGTAGGCGGCGGATGTGTCGCCCGTGCAGCACCGACCTCACAGCGTGTCGACCGTGCCGGTGAGATCACCGTGCCTGCGCACGGACGCGGCGTCGCACCGGCCCCAGCGTGACCAGCAGCGTGAACAGGGTCGTCACCGCCAGCAGGCCGAAGCCGAGGTCGTAGGTGCCGTCCGCGCTGTACACCGCGCCCATGATCAGCGGTGGGATGAACCCGCCGAGGCCACCGGCCGCGCCGACGACGCCGGTCACCCCGCCGACCTTGTCCGCCGGCGCCATCTTCGCCACCAGTGCGAACGTCGCTCCCGACGAGGCGCCCAACCCGGCGGCCATCCCCAGGAACGCGATCGTCGCACCGGGCATCAGCGCCGGCTGGAGCACGATCACGGCGGCGAACACCGCGACGACGGCGTAGCAGGCCGCGTTGACCGCGACCCCGCCGAACCTGTCCGACAGGCCGCCGCCCACCGGGCGCATCACCACGGCGAGCACCACGAATCCCGCCGTCCGGAACGACGCGTCCGACGGCTCCAGGCCATAGGCGTTCTCGAGGAACGTCGGCAGGTACACCGAGAACGCGACGAAGCCGCCGAACCCGATGGCGTACAGCCAGGACAGCTGCAGCGTCGCGGGCAGACGGACGATCGCCCAGGTACGGGCGAGCATCCCGCCACCGCTGCCCGGTGCCCAGGCCGGCGCCTCGTGCAGCGCCACGCGCGAGACCACCGCGAAGACGGCCAGCGCGGCCGAGACGATGAGGAAGGGGGCGCCGTCGCCCCACGCGTCGCGGATCGGCACCGTCGAGAACGCGGCCACCGCCGTGCCGCCCATCCCCGCGCCGAAGATGCCGATCGCCGTCCCGCGACGGGCCGGCGGGTACCAGCCGTTGACGAACGGGACGCCGATGGCGAAGGTCGTCCCGCCCAGCCCGAGGAAGAACCCGCCGATCAGCAGCCACAAGAGGCTGTCGGCGACGAACCCGATGAACAGCACGGGCACGATCGTCAGCGCGGAGGCCAGCGGGAACATGACGCGCGCACCGAGCCGGTCGGTCAGCGCGCCCACCGGGATGCGCCCGAGCGAGCCGACGATCACCGGCACCGCGACCAGCACCGACACCTCGAAGTCCGACAGGGAGTACAGCTGGCCGTAGCTGTTGCCGAGCGGGCTCAGCAGCGCCCAGGCCCAGAAGCAGATCGCGAAACCGGTCGTGGCCAGCGCGAGCTGGGCCGTCGACCCAGGTACGGTGGCGCTCGCGGGCGCCCGGTCCGGGTGGGTCTCGGACGTCATCGCTGCTTCCTCCGTGCCGTGCTCGGTTCCCATCCCGGACGCGGGGCGCGGGTCCCGCCACCGGTGGCGGCGTCGCGAGACCGGTAGACGATGTACGGGCGCAGGGGGTACGTCACGGGCGCCGAGAACGCGTGCACCAGCCGGGTGAACGGCCAGACCGCGAACAGCAGCATCGCGAGCGTGACGTGCACCGCGAACGCCAGGGGCACGCCGACCATCAGGGCCGGTTCGGGCTGCAGGAGGAACAGCGAGCGGAACCAGGGCGAGATCGTCTGGCGGTAGTCGTACCCGAAGCCGCCGGCCAGGATCTGGGTGTGCACGGTGGCCCAGGTACCGGACAGGATCGAGGCGGCCAGCATCACGTACATGAACTTGTCGGTGCGCGTGGTGGCGAGGAAGACCGGCCCGGTGGACCGGCGACGGTAGACGAGGATGACCAGACCGCTCACGAGCAGCAGCGCGCCGAGCGTGCCGAGCCACGTGGCCAGGAAGTGGTACGCCGCCTCGGTGACGCCGACGGCGTGCGTCCAGGACTCCGGGATCACGAGACCCACGAAGTGCCCGGCGATGACGGCCAGCAGCCCGAAGTGGAACAGCGGGCTGCCCAGGCGCAGCAGGCGCTTCTCGTACAGCTCGCTGGACCGGGTGGTCCAGCCGAACTTGTCGTACCGGTACCGCCAGATGGTGCCCACCACGAAGGTGGTCAGGCACGCGTACGGCACCACGATCCACAGCAGGATCTCGGCGGCGCTCAGCTCCACGGCAGCTCCCTCCCTCCGGGTGCGCCGGCCGTTCCCGGCGCCGCCGGCCCGGCTCCGTACCCCTCCAGGCCGACGGCCTCCGCGGGTGGGCCCGACGCCACGAGGTCGGCGACCCGCTCGGCCGTCGCCGCGTCCACGGGCGCAAGGGTGAGGCACACGGCCTCGACGCCGGCGGTCCACGGCACGTCGAGGGCGGCCAGCGCGGACCGCAGCACCTCGATCCCCTCGCGGTGCGCGTCCAGCAGGGCTCCGGCGATCCGCGCGCCGTCGGGACCGCCGCAGGCGGAGAGCTCCAGCACGGTCGGCAGGTAGTCCGGCAGCTCGGTGCCGGTCGTCTCGAACCCGGCGGCCCGGTACGCCTCGACGAACCGGACCAGCGCCTCGCCCCGTCGTCGGGTGTCCCCGGCGGCGTAGTAGGACAGGTACATCGAGCACCGACGCTTGAGGTCGAACGTCTCCACGTAGCGCGCCTGCAGGTCGCGCTGGTCCCCGGTCAGGAGGGTCGCCGCGAGCCCGTCGAGCCGATCGCGCACGGGTGCGGGGAGGCGGCCGACGGCGGCACGCACCTCGCGCGCCGCGGCGAGCGTCGCGTCGTCGGGGTAGGCGAGGAGCAGCGACGCCGCCATGTGGGCGGTGGCGCGGGAGGGGCCGTCGAGCCGTACGGGCTCGAGGGCGTCCAGCCGACGGGCCCGCACCCCGGGTCGGGGCAGGAACGCGAGCCTCATGACGCCTCCCGCGGTGCGTCGGAGCCGGGTTCGTCCGGCGGGAAGAGCCCGTCGGGGCGACCGTTGCCGTCCCAGTTGAGCAGGTTGACGCGCCCCGGGGTGGACGGTCCGTAGGGCGAGTCCGCCGTCTGCCGGGAGGACAGGGCGTGGAAGTTCTCGACCGCGACCGGCGTCGGCTGCCCGGACGACGAGCCGAACGGGCCGGCACCGTCCATGCCCTGCCCTCCCATGCCGGGACCACCCTCGAAGTCCAACGAGCAGGCCATCTCCTCCAGGTCGTCGGCCACCTCGGCGTGAGCGGTGGGGATCACGTACCGCTCCTCGTACTTGGCGATGGCGAGCAGCCGGTACATCTCCTGGACCTCGTCGCCGGTCATCCCGACGGCCGACGCGGTCTCCTCGACGGGCTCCCGGCCGAGGTTGACGTCCCGCATGAACGAGCGCATCGCCGCGAGCCGCCGCAGCACCCGCTCCACCGGCGCGGTGTCGCCGGCGGTGAACAGCCCGGCGAGGTAGTCCAGCGGGATGCGCAGCTGAGAGATCGCGGCGAACAGGGTGCGCCCGTCCTCGCCGTCGTTGCCCGACGACGTCACCACGTCCACGACGGGCGACAGCGGCGGGATGTACCAGACCATCGGCAGCGTCCGGTACTCGGGGTGCAGGGGCAGCGCCACCTCGTAGTCGGAGATGAGCCGCCACACCGGGGATCGCTGGGCCGCGTCGATCCAGTCGTCGGGGATGCCCTCCCGGCGGGCGGCGGCGACGACCTCGGGGTCGTGCGGGTCGAGCAGCACCGAGCGCTGGGCGGCGAGCAGGTCCTGCTCGTCCTCGGTCGCCGCGGCCTCCCCGACCCGGTCGGCGTCGTAGAGCACCAGCCCGAGGTAGCGCAGACGGCCGACGCAGGTCTCCGAGCAGACGGTGGGAAGGCCCACCTCGATGCGGGGGTAGCACAGCGTGCACTTCTCGGCCTTGCCGGTCTTGTGGTTGAAGTAGACCTTCTTGTACGGGCAGCCGGTGACGCACATCCGCCAGCCGCGGCACTGGTCCTGGTCCACCAGGACGATCCCGTCCTCGGCCCGCTTGTACATCGCACCGGAGGGGCAGGACGCCACGCACGAGGGGTTGAGGCAGTGCTCGCAGATGCGCGGCAGGTAGAACATGAAGGTCTTCTCGAGCTCCTCGGCGACGTGGGAGCTCATGTGCTGCAGCACCGGGTCCTGCTGCATGGTGGCCGTGGAGCCGCCCAGGTCGTCGTCCCAGTTCGCCGACCAGGAGATCTTCATGTCCTTGCCGGTCAGCAGCGACTTCGGCTTGGCGACCGGCGTGTGCTCCTGCGCCGGGGCGTTGAGCAGCATGTCGTACTCGTACGTCCACGGCTCGTAGTAGTCGTGGATGTCGGGCAGCTTCGGGTTGAAGAAGATCGAGGCGAGCTTCTTCCAGCGTCCGCCGGCCTTGAGGGTGAGCCGACCCCGCTTCGTGAGCTTCCAGCCGCCCTGCCACTTCTCCTGGTCCTGGTAGGTGCGCGGGTAGCCGAGCCCGGGACGCGTCTCCACGTTGTTGAACCACACGTACTCCATGCCGGTGCGGTTGGTCCACGCCTGCTTGCACGTCACCGAGCAGGTGTGGCACCCGATGCACTTGTCGAGGTTCATCACCATCGACATCTGGGCCATGACCTTCATGCCCGCACCTCCTTGCACGCTCGTCCTGCTCGGATCATCAGTACTGCACCTCTTGTGAGCGCCGGCGGACCACGGTGATCTCGTCGCGCTGGTTGCCGGTCGGGCCGATGTAGTTGAAGGCGTAGGAGAGCTGGGCGTACCCGCCGGCCAGGTGGGTGGGCTTGAGCAGGAGGCGCGTCAGGGAGTTGTGGATCCCGCCACGCTTCCCGGTCGTCTCGGCCAGCGGGACGTCGATGGTGCGTTCCGTGGCGTGGTACATGTACACGGTGCCTTCGGGCATGCGGTGGCTCACGATCGCGCGGGCCACCACGACGCCGTTGCGGTTGACCGCCTCGACCCACTCGTTGTCGGCCACACCGATCTTGGCGGCGTCGGCGGGACTCATCCAGATGTTCGGCCCGCCCCGGGAGAGCGACAGCATGAACAGGTTGTCCTGATACTCCGAGTGGATGGACCACTTGGAGTGCGGAGTCAGGTAGCGCACCGCTACCGCCGCCTGGCCCGCCTCGGTGCCGAGGGTGCCGGGCACGGGGGAGTCGCCGAACAGCCGGTGCAGGTCCAGCGGGGGGCGGTAGACGGGGAGCTGCTCACCGAGCTCGACCATCCAGTCGTGGTCCAGGTAGAAGTGCTGGCGGCCGGTCAAGGTGTGCCACGGCTTGAGCCGGTCGACGTTGACGGCGAACGCCGTGTAGCGCCGTCCGCCGTGCTCGGACCCGGACCACTCGGGCGAGGTGATGACCGGGACGGGCCGCGCCTGGGTGTCGGCGAACGTGATGCGCTTGCCCTCCTCGTCGCTCGCCAGGTCGGCGAGCCGCTGCCCCGTGCGTCGCTCCAGGTGCTCGAAGCCCTGCACGGCGAGGCGGCCGTTCGACGTCCCGGACAGCGCGAGGATCATCTCGCACGCGTGCGTGTCCCGGTCGAGCCGCGGGCGTCCTGCGGCCGGGCCGCTGGGCACGATGCCGTTGCGCCGCCCGAGCTCCCGCACCTCCTCGACCGGGGAGAACGTCACGCCCTTCGTGACCATGCCTGCGGTCTCCGTCAGCGGCCCCAGCGACGCCATCCGCGCGGCCAACGCGGGGTAGTCGCGCTCGACCACCGTCAGCTTCGGCATGGTCACCCCGGGCACCAGATCGCGCTCGGTCGGCCCCTTGCCCGGGTCGGGCACCGTGCCGTGCGGCATCGCCATCTCGTCGGCCGTGTCGTGGGCGAGCGGTGAGGCGACCAGGTCCTCGCGCACACCCAGGTGGGTCTCGGCGAGCCGGGAGAACACCTGCGCGATCGTGTGGAACGTCGCGAAGTCGGTGCGGCACTGCCACGGGGGGTCGATCGCCGGGCTGAACGAGTGGATGAACGGGTGCATGTCGGTACTGGACAGGTCGTGCTTCTCGTACCAGGTCGCCGCGGGGAGCACGACGTCGGAGAACAGCGTGGTGCTCGTCATCCGGAAGTCCGCGGTCACCAGCAGGTCGAGCTTGCCGCGGGACGCCTCGTCACGCCACACCATCGAGGTCGGGCGACGACCGGGCGGTGCTTCGTCCGCGCGGACGGATGCGTCCGTGCCGAGCAGGTTCTGGAGGAAGTACTCGTTGCCCTTGCCGGAGGAGCCCAGGATGTTCGCCCGCCACACCGTGAGCACGCGAGGGAAGTTCGCCGGGTCGTCGGGGTCCTCGCAGGCGAACCGCAGCCGGCCCGCCTTCAGCTCGTCGACGACGTGCCCCTCCGGCGCCTTGCCCGCCGCGCGGGCCTCGTCCGCGAGGTCGAGCGGGTTGCGGTCGAACGTCGGGTAGCTGGGCATCCACCCGCGCTGCGCCGACTCCACGAGGGCGTCCGCCGTCGTGCGTCCGGCCAGCCTGCCTGGGGCGAGGGGTGAAGCGAGGGCATCGGCCGCCATCCCGTCGTACCGCCACTGGCCGGTCGCGAGGTAGAACCATCCGGTGCCGATCATCTGCCGCGGTGGGCGCGACCAGTCCAGCCCGCCGGCGTACTGCGCCCACCCGGTGAGGGGCCGGCACTTCTCCTGACCGACGTAGTGCGCCCAGCCACCGCCGTTGACGCCCTGGCAGCCGGTGATCGTCGTGAGCGTGAGGAACGCGCGGTAGATGGTGTCCGAGTGGAACCAGTGGTTCGTCCCGGCGCCCATGATGATCATCGAGCGGCCGTCGGAGTCCTCCGCGTTGGCAGCGAACTCCCGTCCGATCCGCTCGGCGGCGGCCGCGGGCACGCCGGTGATCTCCTCCTGCCACGCCGGTGTCCCCGGCGTGCTCGCGTCGTCGTAGCCGGTGGGCCACGTCCCGGGCAGGCCGAGGCCGGGGCGGTCGACGCCGTACTGGGCCAGCAGCAGGTCGAAGACCGTCGTGACGAGGTGGTCGCCGACCCGTCGCACCGGGACACCGCGGACGACGACGCCGGAGCCGCCGAGGTGAGCCGCCGCCTCGTCCGCGCCCGACCCGCCCGCCGCGCCGTCGTCGGGCAGCAGGTCGAAACGTGGCAGGCGCACGGGCACCGTCTCGGGGGCGTCGGCGCCGTCCGCGACGCTCAGCAGCGGGTCCACGTCACCGAGGTCGAGGTTCCAGCGGCCCTCGTCGGCGTCGCCGTAGCGGTGGCCGAGCGTCCCGTTCGGGACCACCGGCGTGCCGTCGGCGTCGAGCAGGACCGTCTTGAAGTGGGCGTTGGCCTCCTGCGCGTGCTCGGGCAGGTCCGCCGCCGTGAGGAACTTCCCGGGCACGACGGCGGAGGTCCCGTGAGGGCTCGCTTCGGACGTCGCTCGGTTCCCTTGGTCGCGATCGTCCTGCACTCGCAAGCTCGCTTCGGACGTCGCTCGGTTCCCTTGGTCGCGATCGTCCTGCACTCGCAAGCTCGCTTCGGACGTCGCTCGGTTCCCTTGGTCGCGATCGTCCTGCACTCGCAAGCTCGCTTCGGACGCTCGCTCGAGCCGGACGAGGAACGGGGCGTCCGCGAACCGCTTGAGATAGCTCTCGAACCGCTCGGTGCGCCGTTCGACGAGGAACTCGCGCAGGATGACGTGGCCCATCGCGAAGGCGAGCGCACCGTCGGTGCCGGGGTGCGGCGAGAGCCATTCGTCGGCGAACTTGGTGCTGTCGGCGAAGTCCGGCGAGACGTTGACCACCTTCTGGCCGCGGTACCGCGCCTCCGCCATGAAGTGGGCGTCCGGGGTGCGCGTGACCGGCACGTTGGAGCCCCACATGATGAGGTATGCGGCGTTCCACCAGTCGGCGGACTCGGGGACGTCGGTCTGGTCGCCGAACACCTGCGGGCTGGCCACCGGCAGGTCCGCGTACCAGTCGTAGAAGGACAGCATGGTGCCGCCGAGCATCTGCACGAACCGCGCTCCGGCACCGTGGGACACCATCGACATCGCTGGGATCGGGGAGAACCCGGCCACCCGGTCCGGGCCCCAGCGCTTGATGGTGTGCACGTGGGCCGCCGCGACGATCTCGGCCACCTCCTCCCAGGTGGCGCGCACGAGGCCGCCCTTGCCGCGGGCCGCCTTGTACCGCCGGGCCGTCTCGGGGTCGTCGGTGACCTCGGCCCAGGCCAGCACCGGGTCGCCGGTACGGGCCTTCGCCGCGCGGTAGGCCTCCAGCAGGACGCCGCGCACGTACGGGTAGCGCACCCGGGTGGGGGAGTAGGTGTACCAGCTGAACGCGGCGCCGCGCGGGCAGCCGCGCGGCTCGTACTCCGGGGAGTCCGGGCCCACGGACGGGTAGTCCGTCTGCTGGGTCTCCCACGTGATGATGCCGTCCTTGACGTACACCTTCCACGAGCACGATCCGGTGCAGTTGACGCCGTGGGTCGAGCGGACCACCTTGTCGTGCGACCAGCGGTCACGGTAGAAGACGTCCCCGGCGCGGCCACCGGTGAGGAAGAGCTGGCGCAGGTCCTCGCTCGTCTCGCCCTTGCGGAGATGTCGTCCGAGCCGCAGCAGCGGGTCGGTCTCGCGCGACGCGTCCTGGTCGGTGGTTCGGGACGGACCCGTGGAAGCCTGCGTCATCGCGACCTTCCTGGTAGGAGCACTCGATCGTCCACCTCGAAGTCAATCGTAGCGAGCACGCCTCCGCATGCCGAACCGGGAACTCACAGCAGTCGGCCATGCACTGAGAGATTCGCCTCATCGAGAGTTCACGCCCCCACACCGCACGGCGAAACACCCGGTTCCTACTGTCGGCAGCACCGGCCCGACGCCGTCGGGCACGAGCACGGAGGGGAGAACGACGATGGTCGCTCCGACCAGCGAGACCACCGCCATCGATGCACCGCCGCGCCGCCCGGTCCACCGCTCCGGCCGGTGGATCGACCACTGGGACCCGGAGGACCCCGTCTTCTGGCGCGACGGCGGACGCCGCATCGCCCGCCGCAACCTCGTGGTGTCGATCTTCGCGGAGTTCCTCGGGTTCTGCGTCTGGGCGATCTGGTCGATCGTCGTCCCCCAGCTCCCCGCCGCCGGGTTCGCGCTCACCGCCGACCAGATGTTCTGGCTCATCGGCCTGCCGGCCCTCGTCGGCGCCACGCTGCGGGTGCCCTACACCCTGGCCGTGCCGGTCTTCGGGGGCCGCAACTGGACGATGATCTCCGCCGCGCTGCTGCTGGTCCCCGCGCTCGCGCTCGTGTGGGTGGTACAGCGGCCCGAGACGTCGTTCGGCGTGCTGCTGCTCGTCGCGGCGCTCGCCGGCCTCGGTGGCGGGAACTTCGCCTCCTCGATGGCGAACATCTCGTTCTTCTTCCCGGAGAAGGAGAAGGGTGCCGCGCTCGGCTGGAACGCGGCGGGCGGCAACCTCGGCACCGCCGCCGTGCAGTTCGTCGTGCCGCTGATCATCGTCACCGCGGCCGGGGTGTCGCTGCAGCGCGCCGGCCTCGTCTTCGTCCCGTTCATCCTGCTCGCCGTGATCCTGGCGTGGCGGCTGATGGACAACCTGGGCACCGCCAAGGCCGACCCGCGCTCGTTCGGGGTCGCCGCCCGCGAGAAGCACACCTGGGTCATCTCGTTCGTGTACATCGGGACGTTCGGCAGCTTCGTCGGGTTCGCCGGGGCGTTCCCGACGCTGCTGGCCCGGGAGTTCCCGGATGTGACCCTGTCGCTCGCCTTCGTGGGTGCCCTGGTCGGCTCGGTGACCCGCCCGCTCGGCGGCTGGGTCGCGGACCGCCTCGGCGGCGCCGTCGTCAGCGTGGCCAGCTTCGCCGTGATGATCCTCGGTGCGCTGGGCGCGATCCAGGCGCTCGGCACCGGCTCGTTCGCCCTGTTCTTCAGCTCCTTCATGCTGCTGTTCGTCGCCACCGGCGTCGGCAACGGGTCGGTGTACCGGATGATCCCGGCGACCTTCCGGGTCGCGAAGGTGGGCGGCGGCGGGGCCGCGACGGCGAAGGCGGCGGCCGGCTGCATCGGGATCGCCGGCGCGGTGGGCGCCTTCGGCGGGTTCCTCATCCCGCGCGGGTTCGCGATGTCGAACAGCCTGACGGGCTCCCTCGTCCCCGCCCTGTGGGTGATCATCGCCGCCTACGTGGTCATGGCGCTGGTCACCTGGGCCGTCTACGGGCGCCGGGGCAGCGCCATGGGGGCGGCCCGCGTATGAGCACGTCCGTGTCCTCACCCGCCGCGGCGCGGAAGACCCACTGCCCCTACTGTGCGCTGCAGTGCGGCATGGAGCTCACGCCCGTCGAGACCTCGGGTCCTGACGGGCGCGCTGCCCTCCCGGTGGCCGTCGCGCCGCGCGACTTCCCGACGAACGCCGGGGGGCTGTGCCAGAAGGGCTGGACGAGCGCGACGGTCCTGGGCGTCCCGGACCGTCTCACCGCACCGCTGGTCCGTGGGGCGGACGGCGAGCTGGCCGCGACCACGTGGGACGAAGCGCTCGATCTGGTCGTGTCGCGCGTGCGGTCGGTCCAGGCTGAGCACGGCCCGCAGGGCGTCGCGATCTTCGGCGGGGGCGGCCTGACCAACGAGAAGGCGTACACGCTGGGCAAGTTCGCCCGGACCGTCCTGCGCACGCCGAACATCGACTACAACGGCCGGTTCTGCATGTCGTCCGCGGCGGCGGCCGGCAACCGCGCGTTCGGTGCGGACCGCGGCCTGCCGTTCCCGCTCACGGACCTGGGCGGCGCGGACGTGGTGCTGCTGCTCGGATCGAACCCCGCCGAGACCATGCCGCCGTTCGTCCAGCACCTCGCCGGGGCGCGCGAGCACGGCGGCCTCGTGGTCGTCGACCCCCGGCGCTCGGCGACCGCGCGGCTCACCGACGACGGTCAGGGCATCCACCTGCAGCCCGTCCCGGGCACCGACATGGTGGTGCTGCTGGCGTTGCTGCACGTCGTCGTCGCGGAAGGGCTCGCCGACCGCGACTACCTGGCCACGCGCACCGCGGGGTGGGACGACGTCGTCCGGTCGGTCGCGGCGTGGTGGCCGGAGCGCGCGGAGACCGTGTGCGGCATCCCCGCCGAGGAGCTGCGCGTGACGGCACGGCGGCTCGCCGCCGCCGCACCGACGCGAGGTGGCCGCGGCGCCTACGTGCTCACCGGGCGGGGCGTCGAGCAGTCCGCCCAGGGCACGGCGACCGTCACGGCGGCGATCAACCTGTCCCTCGCGCTCGGCCTCGTCGGCCGCCCGGGGTCCGGGTATGGCTGCCTGACGGGCCAGGGCAACGGCCAGGGCGGTCGCGAGCATGGCCAGAAGAACGACCAGCTGCCCGGGTACCGCAAGATCGATGATCCGGCCGCCCGTGAGCACGTCGCCGCGGTGTGGGGCGTCGACCCGGCCACGATCCCCGGTCCGGGCCTGCCGGCCGTCGCGCTCCTGGGGTCGCTCGGCACGCCCGGCGGCCCGCACGCGCTGTTCGTGCACGGGTCCAACGTGCTGGTCTCGGCGCCGAACGCGGACAAGGTCCGCGAGCGTCTCGTCGCGCTCGACCTGCTGGTGGTCTGCGACGTGGTGCCCTCCGAGACCGCGCGCGTTGCCGACGTCGTGCTGCCCGTGACGCAGTGGGCGGAGGAGGAGGGCACGATGACGTCGCTGGAGGGCCGGGTCATCCGGCGTCGGCGGGCGGTCGCTGCGCCGGGCGAGGTGCGTTCGGAGCTGTGGCTCCTCGCCGAGCTCGCCCGGCGGCTGGGGTCGGACGTCACGTTCCCCACGGACCCGGCCGTCGTGTTCGACGAGCTCGCCCGGGCGTCGGCCGGTGGCGTCGCGGACTATTCCGGGCTCTCGCACGCACGGCTGGACGCCGCCGAGGAGGCCGGTGCCCCGGGGCTGTTCTGGCCGTGCCCGGCGCCGTCAGCGGGGGCGGCCGAGCACGCCGGGACGCCGCGGATGTTCCTGGATGAGTTCCCGACGCCGAACGGCCGGGCCCGCCTGATGCCGGTGGACCATGCCGGGCCCACGGACGACGTGCGCGGTGACGCCCCCACGTACCTGGTCACGGGCCGCGTGCTGCAGCACTACCAGTCGGGCGCGCAGACTCGTCGCGTGCCGGAGCTGGACCGGATCGTCCCCGAGCCGTACGTCGAGCTGCACCCGCAGCTCGGGCTGCGCACCGGGGTGGCGGACGGCGCGCGGGTCCGGGTGACGTCGGCCCGCGGGTCGGTCGAGGCCGTCGCCCGATGGACCGACGCCGTCCGCCCGGACACCGTCTTCATGCCCTTCCACTGGAGCGGGGCCGGCAGCGTCAACCGCGTCACGAGCGACGCCGTCGACCCGATCTCCGCGATGCCCGAGTTCAAGGTGTGTGCCGTCCGGGTCAGCCCGGTCACGCAGGATGCCCCGGATGCGCAGCCCGTCCACGTCACCCAGGAGGTGCCGGCATGACACTCCACGTGCCCCTGAAGGTCGTCGTCGTCGGTCACGGCATGGTCGGCTCGCGTCTGGTGGACGAGCTGGTCCGCCGCAGCGCTGAGTCGTTCGACATCACCGTGCTGGGCGCGGAGCCGTACGAGCCGTACAACCGGGTGTTGCTGAGCGACGTCGTCGCCGGCCGCACCGAGGTGGCGTCGATCTCGATGCCCGCACCGGGCGGCGACCACGTCACCACCCTGCGCGGGGTGGCCGCCGTGTCGGTCGACCGTAAGGTCCGCACCGTCACTGACTCGGCCGGGGCGGTGCACGGCTACGACCACCTGGTGCTGGCGACCGGTTCTCGCGCCCGCGTGCTCCCGCTGCCGGGCCTCGTCGACGGCGACGGCGCGGTGGACCTGCCCGCCGGTGTCCACGCGCTGCGCACACTCGACGATGCCCGCGAGATCGTGGCGGCGAGCGTCAACACGCCCCGCGCCGTCGTGGTCGGCGGCGGGGTGCTCGGTGTCGAGGCGGCCTACGGCCTGGCGAGCCGCGGCCTGCGGGTCACGCTGGTGGATCCCTCGTCCGCGCCGATGTCCCGCCAGCTCGACACCACTGCGGGGGACGTCCTGGCGGCGGGCCTGCGGGACGCGGGGGTCACGCTGCACCTCGGCGCGCGGCCCCGGGAGGTGCTCGTCGCGGGCGGGCGCGTGGTAGGCGTGCGCCTGGGCGGTGACGACGGCGAGGTGGTCGCCGCGGGGCTGGTGGTGCTCACGACGGGCACGGTCCCGGAGGCCGGGATCGCGCGCGAGGCGGGCCTGACCGCGGACCGCGGGATCGTCGTCGGGCACGACCTGGCGAGCCCGGACGACCCGCGTGTCTTCGCGATCGGCGACTGCGCGCAGCCGCCGCAGGGGTCGCGCGGGCTGGTGGCCGAGGGCTGGGACCAGGCGCGGCGGCTGGCGGACCATCTCGCCTCGCTGGTGGCGGTCCGTGCCCGGGAGTCCCGGCGGGATGCGGCGCCGCGCGAGCACCTGCGGTTCCCGCAGGAGGGCGAGCGGCCGTCGATGGCGGTGCGCCTGGGCACGCTGCTCGCCTCCCGGGCGCCGACCGACCAGGGGGTGGAGACGCGCGGCACGGACGTGGTGAAGGTCAAGGCGGGTGCCTTGAGCATCGTGGCGATGGGGGTGAGCGGTCGGCGCGAGCCGGCACCCGGGCACCGGGCGGTCGCGCTCCACGACGCGACTGCCGGACGCTACGTCGAGGTGGTGGTCGCGGACGGGATCCTCGTGGGCGCCACGTGCGTGGGCGACCCGCGGGTCGCGGCGGACCTCACGGCCGCCTACACCCGCCGGACCCCGGTGCCGGTGGACCCGGCGTTCCTGCTCCTGACGCCGGTGATGCCGAGCGCGGAGCCCGCGTCGTCCCCGGAGCACATGCCCGAGGACGCCACGGTCTGCCGGTGCAACGGCGTCACCAAGCACGACATCACCCGCTGCTGGGACGACGGCGCCCGGTCCGTCGACGACATCGCCGCGGCGACGCGCGCCACGACCGGCTGCGGGAGCTGCCGCGAGGCCGTGTGCGGGCTGGCGGACTGGCTGGCCGAGACCCGGGAAGTCGGCGAGGCCTCGGCCGAGACCGACGTAGCGCTGGTTCACGCGTCGTCGGGTGACGGGTGAACCAGCGCTACGTCGCCCGAGCCGGGCGTCGTCCTGGACCACGCATCGGTCGGTGAAGGGCGAACCAGCGCTACGTCGGGCGAAGGTCAGTCCGTGCCGCAGGTGACCTCGGCGTCCGACGGCGCGGCACCGCTGCCGATGAACCCGTAGGACGTCGCCGCCCCGGCGCCGAGGTTCCCGTTCCAGGCGGCGTGGGTGACGGTCGTCCCGTCGTCGCCCAGCGTGCCGCCCCAGAGCTGGGTGACCTCGACCCCGGCGGGTAGGGTGGTGGTCCAGCCGTCGATCGCGGCGTCGCCGGCGGTGACGGTGACCTGGGCCTGGTAGCCGCCCTGCCACGCGTTGGCGACGGCCAGCTCGGCCGTGCAGGCACCGTCGCCCGGCTCGGGCTCCGTCGGGTCGGGGTCCGGCGTGGGGTCCGGGTCGGGCGTGCCCCCGCCGAACACGGAGGCCTCGACGGACGTCTCGGAGAGGCCGTCCGGCCCGGTGAAGATCCGCTCGCCCCACGGCGACGGGGAGCCGACGTCGAAGTTCTCCACGAGGTCGAGGTACTCGACGCCGCCGCCGTTGCCGCTCCACGACCAGGCGAGCCAGCCGATCCCGAGCCGCTCGGTCTCGGCGAGGATCGTGTCGTAGGCGACGTCGCCGTCGGAGTGCGTGTATCCGAACTCGCCGATCATCAGGGGTAGCCCGAGGTCGACGAAGTGCTCCAGATATTCCGTGACGGTGGAGCCCTGGCTGTACACGCCGTACATGTGCACGGAGAAGATGGTGTTCCCGGCGGGGTCCGCGGCGGCCACGGTAGACGCCTGGTCGGACATGATGTGAGCCCAGTCCTGGCCCCAGCTCGGGGCGTCCACGACGAGCGCGTGCTCGTAGCCGACGTCGCGCAGGCGCTGGATCGCTGCCGAGGTGTCGTCCGCCCAGCCGGCGTTGGTGGCCTCGTCGTTGCCGTACGGCTCGTTGCCGATGTTGACCAGCACGTGGTCCTCGGTCCCGGCGAGGGTGGGGTAGAGGTACTCCCAGTAGTCGGCGGCCTGGTCGAGCGTGGCGGCGCCGGCCTGCTCGCCGTAGCCGGTGGTGTCGTGCACCTCGAGCTGGCAGATCAGCCGGTTGGCCTCGCACTCGTCGACGATCGAGGCGACCTCGGACGCGCTGGTGCGGGTCCAGCGCTCGCCGCTGGCGAGGACGACGCGCACGGCGTTGGCGTCGACCGACTTGATGTCGGCCAGCGCCTGCGTGGTCGTCCCGGTGTACCAGGCGTGCGGGTGGTTGACGCCGCGCAGCACCAGGTCGGTGCCGTCGGCCTCGACGATGCGGCCGTCGGCGACATGGATGCCGGGCGCGTCGTCGGCGGCGGCGCTGTGGGCGGCGAGCGCGCTCAGGCCGCCGGCGGCGAACGTCGCGGCCGCGACGCCCGCGACGGTGCGGGTGCGGAGGCGAGTCATGGTGGGTCCTTCCTGTCGGGTCCCTGGCACGGTTCACCGTGCCGGGACGGGTTCGCGGACGGAAGGCGCTGAAGCGATTAAGCGCAGGACTGGGTGCCGCTGTGTCCGGTTCCTCTCACGGGCGCCGCGCCGCGCGTGAGCAAGATGTTCCCGCGGGGTAACCGCCTCCTGACGGTCCGGTCACGGTGGCTGCCTAGGTTCGCAGCATGACGAGCGAGCCCTCCACCACAGGCAGCACCCCCGGAGCCACCGCCCCGCGGCACGTCGTCGTCGTCGGCGGCGGCATGGTCGCCCAGCGCTTCGTCGAAGCCCTGCGTGCCCGCGACACCGTCGGCGCGTGGCGCGTCAGCCTCTTCGCCGAGGAGCCGCGCAAGCCGTACGACCGCGTCGGCCTGACCCGCTACTTCGAGGTCCGCGACGCCGAGGAGCTCACGCTCGGCGACCCGGCGCTCTGGGACGACCCGCTGGTGGACCTGCACCGCGACTGCCAGGTCGTCGCCGTCGACCGCGAGGGGCGGACGGTCACGGACCGCCTCGGCAACGTCCACCCCTACGACGAGCTGGTGCTGGCCACCGGGTCGGACGCGGCACGCCCGCCGATCCCGGGCAACGACCTGCCCGGTGTGTTCGTCTACCGCACCATCGACGACGTCGCCGAGCTGCGCGGCTGGGTCGAGGCCAAGCGCGCGGCGGGTCGCGTCGAGACGCGCGGCGGCGTCGTCGAGAAGCCGGTCCGGGGCGCCGTGATCGGCGGCGGCCTGCTCGGCCTGGAGGCTGCCGGCGCGCTCAAGGCGCTCGGTGCCCAGGCGACCGTCGTCGAGTTCGGGACCCACCTCATGGGCGTCCAGGTCGACCTGGGTGGCGGCCAGGCGCTCAAGCGGCTCATCAACGACAAGGGCATCGCGGTGCGCGCCGAGACCGCCACGAAGGAGATGCGGCCGCACCGCCGTACCGGCCACGTGGGGCGCATGGACTTCGCCGACGGCGGCCGCCTCGACGTCGACGTCGTCGTCATGGCCACCGGCGTGCGACCCCGCGACGAGCTGGCCCGCTCCGCCGGGCTGCCGGTCGGCGAGCGCGGTGGCGCCGTCGTCGACCTCACCTGCCGCACCGAGGACCCGCACGTCTGGGCGATCGGCGAGGTCGCCTGCATCGAGGGCCGCTGCATCGGTCTGGTGGCGCCCGGCAACACGATGGCCGAGGTCGTCGTCGACCAGCTCCTGGGCGGCGAGGCCGCGTTCCCCGGCGCGGACACCGCGACCAAGCTCAAGCTCTCGGGCGTCGACGTCGCGTCCTTCGGCGACGCGCACGGCCGCACCGAGGACTGCATCGAGATCGTGTGGGCCGACCCCACCGCGGGCGTGTACAAGAAGCTCGTCATGTCCGACGACGCGAAGACGCTGCTCGGCGGCGTGTTCGTCGGTGACGCCGCGCCCTACGCCTCGCTACGTCCGATGCTCGGCGCCCAGCTGCCCGGCGACCCGGCCGCGTTCCTGCTCCCGGAGGGCACCGGGGCGCCGGACCTCGAGCTGCCCGACGAGGCGAACGTCTGCTCCTGCAACAACGTCTCGGCCGGCACCATCCGCGGCGCCGTGACGGAGCACGACTGCACCTCGGTGGGCGACGTCAAGAGCTGCACCAAGGCGGGCACCACCTGCGGAGCCTGCCTGCCCCTGGTCAAGAAGATCACCGAGACGGAGATGACCAAGGCGGGCATCGAGGTCTCGAGCGCGCTGTGCGAGCACTTCGAGATGTCCCGCGCGCAGCTCTTCGACGCCGTGCTCGTCGCCGACCTGCACTCCTTCAGCGAGATCATCGAGCGGTTCGGCGTGCGCCCCGACGGGCTCACGAGCCCCGGCCGGGGCTGCGACATCTGCAAGCCCGTGGTCGGCTCGATCCTCGCCAGCCTCGGCAACGGCCACATCCTGTCCGGCGAGCAGGCGGCGCTGCAGGACACCAACGACCACATGCTCGCCAACATGCAGAAGGACGGCACCTACTCCGTGGTGCCGCGCATGCCCGGCGGCGAGGTCACGCCCGAGGGGCTCATCGTCGTCGGGCAGGTCGCGAAGGACTTCGGGCTGTACACGAAGATCACCGGCGGCCAGCGCATCGACATGTTCGGCGCCCGCGTCGAGCAGCTCCCGGAGATCTGGAGGCGGCTGGTCGACGCCGGCTTCGAGTCCGGTCACGCCTACGGCAAGTCGTTGAGGACCGTGAAGTCCTGCGTGGGCTCCACCTGGTGCCGGTTCGGTGTGCAGGACTCGGTCGGCATGGCGGTCGAGCTCGAGCTGCGCTACCGGGGCCTGCGCTCGCCGCACAAGCTCAAGATGGGGGTCTCGGGCTGTGCCCGCGAGTGCGCCGAAGCCCGCGGCAAGGACGTCGGCGTCATCGCCACCGACAAGGGCTGGAACGTCTACGTCGGCGGCAACGGTGGCCAGACGCCCAAGCACGCCCAGCTCCTCGCCGAAGACCTCACGTCCGAGGAGATGCTGCGCGCGATCGACCGGTTCCTCATGCTCTACATCCGCACCGCGGACCGTCTGCAGCGCACCGCCCCGTGGGTCGAGGAGTACGAGGGCGGGCTCGACGCCATCCGGGAGGTCGTCCTGGAGGACTCGCTGGGGGTCGCGGCCGACCTGGACGCCGCGATGGCCGCCCACGTCGAGGGCTACGAGGACGAGTGGAAGGCGGTCCTGGAGGACCCCGAGAAGCTCGCCCGGTTCGGCTCGTTCGTCAACGCGCCGACGACGCCGGACCCGACGCTCGCGTACGTCCCCGAGCGCGGGCAGAAGCGCCCCGCCACCCCCGAGGAGATCGCCGCCGGACCTGCCGGTCCGGTGGACCCGTCGCTCACCGGACCGGTCCTCGTGGCCGGCGCCACCCTGGAGGTCCGCGCATGACCGTCATCCACGCCACCACCGACACCACCGGCGCCGTCAGCCGTTGGACCGCCGTGTGCCGCCTCGACGACCTGGCCCCGGAGCGCGGTGCCGCCGCGCTGCTCGAGCGGGCCGACGGCTCGACCGTCCAGGTGGCCGTCTTCCGCCTCCTGGACGACTCCGTCCGGGCCGTCCAGCAGCTCGACCCCTACTCCGGCGCGTACGTCATGTCGCGTGGCATCGTCGGCAGCCGCGGAGTGGAGCCCACGGTCGCCTCGCCGATCTTCAAGCAGGTCTTCGCGCTGGCGACCGGCCGGTGCCTGGAGGCCGGCGGCAAGACGCCGAAGCCCGGGCTCGGTGCCCACCTGGAGCCCTTCGACGTCGAGGTGCGCGGCGGCGTCGTGCACCTCGACATCGCAGGGCCGGCCTGACATGACCGGCCGGGCGGGCCACGTCACGCTCGTCGGGGCCGGCCCCGGCGCGGCCGACCTGCTGACCTACCGCGCCTGGCGGGCGATCGCGCGGGCCGACGTCGTCGTCCACGACCGTCTCGTGCCCCGGGAGGTGCTCGACGACCTGGCCGCCGACGTCGAGGTGATCGACGTCGGCAAGGCGCCCGGCAGGCACAAGGTGCCCCAGGACGGCATCAACGAGCTCCTCGTACGGCACGCCCTGGCGGGCAAGGAGGTGGTGCGGCTCAAGGGCGGCGACCCGTTCGTCTTCGGCCGCGGCGGCGAGGAGCACGCCGCCTGTGCGGCGGCGGGCGTGCCCGTCGACGTCGTGCCGGGCGTCTCGTCCGCCCTGGCGGTGCCGGCGCTCGCGGGCGTCCCGCTCACCCATCGCGGGACGACGACGGCGTTCCACGTCGTCACCGCGCACACCCGCAGCGGCGAGCAGGAGCTGGACGACGTCGCCGTGGCCTGCGTCACCGAGCGGGCGGCTACGCTGGTGATCCTCATGGGGGTGTCCTCGCTGCCGACGATCGTGACCCGGTTGCTCGACGCCGGAGCGGCACCGGCCACTCCCGTGGCGATCGTCGAACGAGGGTCGACGCCCGAGCAGCGGGTGACGCGCGTCGGGCTGGACCTGGCGGCCAAGCGTGCCGACGAGCTCGGGGTCCGTGCCCCTGCCGTGATCGTGGTCGGGGACGTGGCGGCGCCGGGCCTGCTGGAGGGTGTGTGTGAACGAGGAGACGTCGTCCTGGGGGACGCGCGTGGCTGACACCTCGGCGAGGCCTGCCCTGGGGCAGGTCATGGCGGGGTGCACCGTGCTGGTCACCGCGGACCGCCGGTCCGGCGAGCTCGCCGCCGCCCTCGAGCGCCGGGGCGCCGCCATCCGGCACGCTCCCGCGCTGAGCATGATCCCGCACGTGGACGACGACGCGCTGGTCACCGCCACGGCGGGCCTCGTGGCGGACGCGCCGGACGTCGTCGTGGCCACGACCGGTGTCGGGTTCCGGGCGTGGATCGAGGCGGCCGACGCCCACGGGCTCGCCGACGACCTGCTGCGCGTGCTGGGCGAGGCCCGCATCGTGGCGCGCGGGCCGAAGGCGCGCGGAGCGGTCCAGGCGGCCGGCCTGGCCGCCGACTGGGTCGCCGAGTCCGAGACGTCCGCCGAGGTGGCCGAGGTGCTGCTCAGCGAGGGCGTGAGCGGGCTGCACGTGGCGATCCAGCACCACGGCGCCGGCGCCGACGGTCTCGACGAGGTCTTCGCCAAGGCCGGCGCCCGGGTCTCGCCCCTGGTCGTCTACCGGTGGGGACCTGCTCCGGACCCGCAGGCCGTGCAGGCGTCGGTCCGCGCGGCGGCCGCCGGGGAGATCGACGCCGTCGTCTTCACGTCGGCCCCGGGTGCGGAGGCATGGATGGAAGCGGTGGAGGCCGCGGGCGTCCGGGACGAGGTGGTCTCGCGCTTCACCACGGGCGAGCTGGTGGCGGCGTCCGTGGGTCCCGTCACCTCCCGGCCGTTGGTGGCCCGCGGCATCGCACCCCTCGAGCCCGAGCGGGGGCGCCTCGGCGCGCTCGTGCGGGCCCTGGTGGGGCACTACGAGCACATCGAGTCCGTCGCGCTGAGCACGGTCGCCGGTTCTCTGGTGATCCGCGCCCGCGTGGCGGTGCTCGACGGCCAGGTGCTGCCGTTGTCACCCACCGGCGTCGAGGTGCTGCGGCTCCTCGCGTCAGCCGGTGGCGACGTCGTCTCCCGCGACCAGGTGCTGGAGGTGCTTCCCGGCGACTCCCGCGACGGGCACGCGGTCGAGGTCGCGGTGGCGCGGCTGCGCGAGGCCGCCGGGCGTCGCGACCTCGTCAAGACCGTGGTCAAGCGCGGCTACCGGCTCGAGCTGGCGCACGACTGAACGGCACGCTCACGCGCCGCGGTCCGGCGTGGGGAGCGTGACCGTGGCGCGCAGACCGCCGAGGTCGCCGTCGCCCAGCGTGACGTCCCCGCCGTGCTCGCGCGCGATCTCGCGGGCGATGGCCAGGCCCAGCCCGGCACCGCCCGAGTCCCGGCCGCGCGCCGACCCGAGCCGCGTGAACCGCTCGAACACGCGCTCGCGGTCTGCCGCCGCGATCCCCGGGCCGTCGTCGTCCACCGTCACGACACCGTCGCCGACCTCGACCACCACGTCGTCGCGCGCGTACCGGCGCGCGTTGTCCACCAGGTTGCGCACCACCCGCCCGACGGCGGAGGGGTCGACCATCGCGCGGCCCTCGCCGCGGACCTCGACCTGCCCCGCGGCCGACCGGGCGACCTCGGCCAGGTCGGCCTCCCGCACGTCGAGCGGTGCCGCACCGACCCGGGCGAGGACGAGCAGGTCGTCGGCGAGCACGTGCAGGCGGATCACCTCGTGCTCGAGGTCCGCCGTCAGCTCGGCGTCCTCGTAGGCCTCGGGGTGGGCACGCGCCACCTCGAGGCTCGTCCGCAGGGCCGCGATCGGTGAGCGCAGCTCGTGCGCGGCGTCGGCCACGAAGCTGCGCTGCCGCTGTGCCGACGCGGCCAGCCGGTCGAGCATCGCGTTGAGGGTCTGGGCCAGGGCGGCGATCTCCTGGGCGCGCGGCACCGGGAGCGTGCCGGGGCCGCCCACGTCGCTCACCCGGGCGGCACCGGCGCGCAGCTCCTCGACCGGGCGCAGCGCCCGCCCCAGCACCATCCACGTCACGAGCCCGAGGGCGAGCGTCAGCAGGGGCACCACGAGCCCGAGCGAGAGGCGCAGCGCGTCGAGCGCACCCTCGATCGTGCCCAGCGGCAGGGCGGCGACGACGCGTCCCCCGGTGGGCGCCGTGCCGACGAGCACCCGCACCGACCCGGAACCGTAGGCGGCGTCGTCGCGGGTCGTGGCGCCGTCGGGCGTCTGGCTGAGCACCTCGGGCGCGAGGACGGGCAGCGTCCGGCTGGCGTTGGGCGAGGAGGCGACCACACGACCGGACGTGTCCACGAGCTGGACGACCTCGCCCGGCTCGTCGGCGGCGAGCACCTGCGGGACGCGATCCTCGGCGACGAGCGCCGACACCTGGGCGACGGTGCCGCGCAGGACGGCGTCCGTCGCCGCGATCCGGCTCTGCGACACCACGGTGGTGAGCAGCAGCGCGCCGACCGCCAGAGCGACGCCGGTCAGGCCCGCGGCCGCGAGGGTCAGCCGCAGGCGCAACGACCAGCCGCTCCTCACCGCCCCACGACCCGGTAGCCGACGCCGCGCACCGTCTCGACGGCGTCCCGGCCGAGCTTGCGGCGCAGGTAGCTGACGTAGACCTCCACGACGTTGAGGTCGTCGCCCACCGCGTCCCACACGTGGTCGCGGAGCTCGATCTTCGTCAGCACCTCGCCCGGTCGGCGCATGAGCTGCTCGAGCAGCGCCGTCTCGCGGGTGGTCAGCTCGACCGGGCTCCCGTCCCGACGCACCTCGCGGGAGGCGGGGTCGAGCTCCAGCCGGCCCATCCGCAGGACGGCCGGCCGCGGCGGGGCGCCCCGGCGCAGCAACGCCCGTAGCCGCGCCACGAGCACGGTGAACGCGAACGGCTTGGGCAGGTAGTCGTCGGCTCCGACGTCCAGCCCGGCGGTCACGTCGGCGTCGCCGTCCTTCGCGCTGAGGATGAGCACCGGGGTCCAGACCTCCTCGCCGCGCATCGTGCGGAGCACGTCGAGGCCCGACCGCCCCGGCAGCATGAGGTCAAGGACCACGACGTCGTGCTCGCCCTCGAGCGCGAGCCGCAGGCCCGTCTCGCCGTCGGCCGCCACGTCGACGGCGAAGCCCTCCGCCTGCAGGCCCCGGCGCAGTGCTCGCGCGAGCACGTCCTCGTCCTCCACCACCAGTACACGCACCACCGCAGCATGGCACCGGGGGGCCAGGTCTGCGTTCTCAGCGTCGTCTCAGGCGAGGTCGCGCACAGTGGGGCCATGGACACCACGCGCACCTTCTCGCCCCGGGCACGGTGGGCGGTCCCGGCCGTCGCCGCTGCCGCCGTCGCCGCCGCCTTCGTCGTCCCGGCCACCCTCGGCGCGTCCGCGAGCGACGACCTGCCCTCCGTCTCGGCCGACGACCTCGTGGACCGCATGGCGAACGCCGACCGCGTCCCGGTCTCGGGGACCGTCGTGTACACGGCGCGGCTCGGGCTGCCCGACGTGACCGTCCCCGAGCTGCAGGGCGCGGGCCCGCTCGACCTGCTCGGGGGCAGCTCGACGGTCCGGGTCTGGTCCGACGGCGAGGATTCCTCCCGGGCTGCCCTGCTCGGCGAGGTCTCGGAGTACTCCGTGGTCCGGGACGGGCCGGAGGCGTGGACCTACTCGAGCGCCGACGACGAGGCGGTGCACTACGTCGTCGACCCGGCGGACCTGGAGCGCTACGAGGAGCTCTCCGAGGAGGCCGCCGAGCCGCCGGTGGACGGCGACCTGCCGACGCCGTCCGAGGCGGCCGAGCTGGCTCTCGCCTACGCCCGCACCACCACCGACGTCACCACGACCGAGCCGGTCGAGGTGGCGGGGCGCGCCGCCTACCAGCTCGAGATGCGCCCGCAGACGGACGGCACGCTGGTGGACCGGGTGCGGGTCGCCGTCGACGCCGAGACCTCCGTGCCGCTGCGTGCCCAGGTGTGGGGCGTCGGGGACGACGCGGCACCCGCCCTGGAGGTCGGGTTCACCGACGTCTCGTTCGAGATGCCCGACGCGAGCGTCTTCGACTTCTCCGCCCCGGCGGGGGCCGACGTCCGCGAGGTCGAGGTGCCCCTCCCGGAGCCGGGAGCGCTGGAGCAGAAGCACCCGGACGCGCTGGACGGGGCCGAGGGCGTCACCGTCTCGGGCACGGGCTGGGAGACCGTCGTCGAGCTGTCCGACGTCGACGTCGACGCGATCCTCGGGGCGGCGGCCGAGGGCCGGCTGCCCAAGGACGGCACCGGGTCGAGCGGCGCGGACGACCTGCTCGACGAGCTCTCGCCGTCCGACGGTGAGATGCCCGCCCTGCCGGAGCTCGACACGCGGGCCCTGTACGAGCAGCTCACCACGGAGGTCGACGGTGGCCGGGTCCTCACCTCCGCGCTGCTGTCCGTGCTGGTGACCGACGACGGCCGTGTCCTGGCGGGCTCGGTGCCGCCGGCCACGCTCGAGGAGCTCGCCGGATGACAGGTGCCGAGGGCGCCGCGGAGCCCGCGGTCCGCACCCGTGGGCTGACCAAGAGGTTCCGTTCGGGGCAGGTCGGCGTGGACGGGATCGACCTGCTGGTCCCGCGTGGCGCCGCCTACGGCTTCCTCGGCCCGAACGGTTCGGGCAAGACGACCACGATCCGCATGCTCCTCGGGCTGGTGGCGCCGACGGCGGGGACGGTCGAGCTCCTCGGCGCGCCGATGCCCGCACGCGGCCGGTCGGTGCTGCCGCGCGTCGGTGCGCTGGTCGAGGGCCCCGCGTTCCACCCGTACCTCCACGGGCGGGCGAACCTCGAGCGGCTCGACGCCGCGGACGCCACCGCGGACCCGGGGACCCGGGCGGCCCGGGTCGCTGCCGCGCTCGACCGGGTCGGGCTCGCCGCGGCCGCGGACAAGCGCTACCGGCAGTACTCGCTGGGCATGAAGCAGCGCCTGGGCCTGGCGGCGACGCTCCTGCGGCCGCGGGACCTGCTGCTGCTCGACGAGCCCACCAACGGCCTCGACCCGCAGGGCACGCGCGAGGTGCGCGCGCTCGTGCGGGAGCTGGCCGCGGCCGGCACCACGGTGCTCGTCTCGTCGCACCTGCTGAGCGAGATCGAGCAGGTGTGCTCGCACGTGGGGATCATGAGCCGTGGGAGGCTGCTCGCCCAGGGCGCGCCCGAGGAGATCGCGGACGCCGCGACCACGCAGGTGCGGGTCGCCGTCCGCCCGGACCAGCGGGACCACCTCGCGCGCGTCCTGGCGGGCCTGGGGCTCGCCGACGTCCGGTCGGACGGCGGCGCTCTGGTGGCTCCGCTCGGTGACGTCGCCGTCGAGAAGATCGCGCAGGCGGTCGTCGGCGACGGGATCGACCTGCTCGGTCTGGAGGTCCGGCGGCCGACGCTCGAGGACGTGTTCGTCCGGCTCACGGGGGAGGGGTTCGATGTCGCTCGCTGAGGCGGGCACGGTCGCCGCGCCGGCGCGGCGAGGGGTCGCCACGGCACGCCTGCTGCGCAGCGAGCTGCGCCTGGTGTTCGGGCGGGTCCGCAACATTGTGCTGCTGGCCGGCCTGGCCGCCGTCCCGGTGCTGGTCGGGATCGTCCTGTTCGTCACGCAGGACTCCCCGGTGGCCGGGCAGGGTCCGCCGTTCCTCGACCGCGTGACCGGCAACGGACTGTTCCTCGTGTTCGCGGCGCTGGTCAGCTGCCTGCCGTTCCTCCTGCCGTTGTGCGTCGCGATCGTCTCCGGCGACGCGGTGGCGGGCGAGGCAGCCGCCGGGACCCTGCGGTACCTGCTCGTGGTACCCGTGCCGCGGACCCGCCTGCTGCTCGTCAAGGCCGGTGCGGTCCTGGCGTTCGCCGTCGCGGCCGTCGCCGCGATCGCGGTCACGGGCCTCGTCGTCGGTGCGGTGCTCTTCGGCGTGGGCGACGTGACCCTGCTGTCCGGCGACACCGTCCCGCTCGCCGAGGGCATCCTGCGCACGCTCGGGGTCGTCGGGTACGTCGTCCTGTCGCTCACCGGTCTCGTGGCGGTCGGGCTCTTCCTGTCGACGCTGACCGAGGTCCCCGTCGCCGCGATGGCCTCGACCGTGGTGGTCGCGATCGTCAGCGGTGTGCTCGACGCGCTGCCGCAGCTCTCGGCCGTCCATCCGTGGCTGCTCACCCACCACTGGTTGGACCTCGGCGAGTTCTTGCGCCTCCAGGTCGACGTCCCGACGGTGCTGGGCGGCTTGGCCGTGCAGGGTGCCTGGGTCGCGGTCTTCGGGGCGCTGGCCTGGAGCCGGTTCACGACGGCGGACGTGTCGAGCTAGCCGCTCAGCGGGGGTAGACGTCGACCTCGGCGGCCTTGACCGTGGCGACGACGGCACGGCCGGGCACCAGGGCGAGCTCGGCGACGGCCTGGGGCGTCACGTCGGCTGCGAGCTGGTCGGTGCGCACCCGCACCAGCGCGCCGTGCGGTTCCACCGAGCGCACCGTGGCGCGGAAGGTGTTCCGGGGCGAGCCGTGCGGGTCGGTCAGGTGCAGCGCGACGGCGGCGGGCCGGAACACGGCGGTCATCGCCGTCCCGGCCGGCATGTCGGCCTGGGTGGAGTAGCCGTGCACGACGGCGCCGCTCGCGGTGGCGACGCCGTGGCCGGTCCACGTCCCCGACAGCAGGTTGAAGCCGGCGATCGACGCACCGAACGCGCTGCGCGGCCGGGACAGGACCTCCGCCGTCGGGCCTCGCTCGACGACGCGGCCGCCGTCGATGACGGCGATCTCGTCCGCCAGCAGCAGCGCGTCGAGGACGTCGTGGGTGGCGATGACGGTGGTCTGCCGGGCGAGCAGGTGCTGCAGGGTCTGCCGCAGGGTGGGTGTGACGTCGACGTCGAGGGCCGCCATCGGCTCGTCCAGCAGCAGGAGCCGCGGCGCGGCGGCCAGCGCCCGGACGATGGCGACGCGCTGGGCCTGCCCGCCGGACAGCGCGGCCGGACGGCGGCCGGCCAGCGCGGTGAGGTCGGTCGCGGCGAGCCACCCGTCGGCCGCGGCGGTGGCCTCCCGGCGGGAGCGGCCTTGCGAGCGGGGCCCGAAGGCGACGTTGTCGCGCACGCTCAGGTGCGGGAACAGCATCGGGTCCTGGGCGAGCAGCGCCACCCTGCGGCGGTGCGGCGCCACCCAGACCGTGCGGCGGCCGGCCCGGGCACCGGCGAGGGCACGGCCGTCCAGGGTGATCTCGCCGTCGTGCGGGCGCAGGGTCCCCGCTGCGAGTCCCAGGGCGGTGGACTTGCCCGCGCCGTTGGGGCCGAGCAGCGCCAGGGTGCGGCCCTCGGCGACGTCGACCGTGACGTCGAACCCGCGCGAGGGGACCGAGGCGTTCAGCGTGAACGTCATGGCGTCGCCCGGTGGTGGGTGCCGGCGATGACGACGACGGCGATCGCCACCAGCAGCAGGGACAGCGCCACGGCGGCGTCGGGGTCGGTCTCGCGCTGCAGGTAGATCTCCAGCGGGAGCGTGCGGGTCACGCCCTGCAGGCTGCCCGCGAACGTGATGGTGGCGCCGAACTCGCCGAGCGCCCGGGCGAAGGCCAGCACGGCCCCCGAGAGCAGGCCGGGCCGCACGAGAGGGAGCGTCACGCGGCGCAGGACCGTCGTCGGGCCGGCGCCGAGGGAGGCCGCGACGACGTCGTACCGCGTCCCGGCGCTGCGCAGCGAGCCCTCCAGGCTGATGACGAGGAACGGCAGGGCGACGAACGTCTGGGCGATGACCACCGCCGTCGTCGAGAACGCGACCTGGAGCCCCGCGACCTCCATCGACTCGCCGAGCAGGCCGCGGCGGCCGAACGTGGCGAGCAGCGCGACGCCGCCCACCACGGGCGGCAGGACGAGCGGGACGAGGACGAAGGCCCGCAGCAGGTTCCGGCCGCGGAACCGCCCACGGGCCAGGACGATCGCCATCGGGACGCCGAGCACCAGGCAGAGCAGCGTGCTGACGGCGGCGGTCCGCAGGCTGAGGACCAGGGCGGCGCGGGCCGACTCGCTGGTGACCAGTCCCCAGTAGCCGGTCAGGTCGACCCGGGTACCCAGGGCGATCAGCGGCAGCACCACGAACAGGCCGCCGACGGCGGCGGGCAGGAACGCCCAGCGCGGCAGCCCGGCCGCGACCTCGGCAGGGTCTCGGGTGGCGCGCCTGCGGGCGGCGCGGGTGGTCGCCGGGGCGGTCATGGTGCGGCGAACCCGAGATCCGCGAGGACCGCCCGGCCGTCGTCGGACAGGACGGCATCGACGAACTCGTCGGCGAGGGCAGGCCGGGGGGTGCCGGTGATAGTAGCGATCGGGTAGGTGTTCACCGCTGCGGCGGACTCCCGGAACATGACGCCCTCGACCTGGTCGCCCGCCCGGGCGACGTCGGTGACGTAGACGAGCCCGGCGTCGGCCTCGCCCGCGGTGACCTTCCCGAGGACGTCGGTGACGCTCTGCTCCTCGCTGACGGGGTGCAGCGTCAGCCCGGCGTGACCGACGACGGCGGTGGTGGCTGCGCCGCACGGCACCTCCGGGGCGCACACCACCAGCCGGAGACCGGGTTCGGCGAGGTCGGCCAGCGCGGAGACCCCGGCCGGGTTCCCGGGCGGGACGGCGATCTCCAGCGCGTTGGCGGCGATGTCCTGCGGGGTGCTCACCAGGCCGTCGGCGACGAGTTCGTCCATGGTCGACGTGTCTGCCGAGGCGAACACGTCGGCCGGGGCGCCCTGCTGGATCTGTGCGGCGAGGGTCGAGGACCCGGCGACGCCGAGCCGGACGTCGACGTCGGGGTGCTCGGCCTCGAAGTCGGCGGCGATCTGCTCGAACGCCTCGGTCAGGGAGGCGGCGGCGTAGACGGTCAGTGTGGTGCCGCCGTCGGTGGTGCCGGTGCTGCAGGCGGTGACGACGACGGCGGCGCTCGCGGCGACGAGCGCGGCCCCGGCGGCGCGCGCACGGCGGGGGAGCGCCGCCGTCATCCCTGGCCCCGGTCCGGCACCTCGACCACCACGTTGGTCGACTTGATGACGGCGACCGCGACGGAACCGCGTTCCAGGCCCAGGTCGCGGACCGCCTCGCTGCTCATCAGCGACACGACGCGGAACGGACCGCACTGCAGCTCGACCTGCGCCATCACGGCGTCGACCTGGAGATCGGTGACCAGCCCGACGAACCGGTTGCGGGCGGAGCTCTTCATGCCGTGCGGCAGACCGGGCGGCGTGGCGTGCTCGCGGGCGGCCATCGCCACCTCGTACCCGTCGACCACCTTGCGGCCGGCGTCGTCACGGATGGCGGTGAGCAGCCCGCGGTCGATCCAGCGGCGCACGGTGTCGTCGCTGACGCCGAGGTAGACGGCGGCCTCGCTGATCCTCATCTGCGGCATGACCATGACCTTAAGGGCGTATCTACGTCGTCAGCAACGCCTGCCAGGCGCACGTGCCTGAATGACGGGGATCGTCCGTGCGCGGTGTGCCCCCGTAGGCTGGCGTTCGTGCACGACGATGCGACGAACCGGCCGGTGGCGGACCATGCTGCGGCCGTCGCCGAGCTGGTGGGCCCGGCGCTCCTCCGGGCGGCCACGGGGCCGACCGCGGTCACCCTTGCCGCGTTGCTGGCCGACGCCCGGGCCGGTGCCGTGCTGGCGCCACGTGTGCTGGTGCGCGACGCGACGGCCGCCGTCGACCTGCCGGGCTTCGACAACTCCCAGATGGACGGCTATGCGGTGCGTTGCGACGACCTGGCCGACGCCGCGCCCGGCGACCCGGTCGAGCTGCCGGTCGTCGCCCCGGTCCCGGCCGGGACCACGCCGCCACCGCTCCCACGCGGCGCGGCCGCGCCCGTCATGACGGGCGCCCCGATGCCCGACGGCGCGGATGCCGTCGTCAAGATCGAGGACGCCGACCCACCTGCTTTCCCCGAGCTCGGCACCGCGGCGACGGTCCGGTTCACCATGCCGGTCGCCGGCGGCACCTTCGTGCGGAGCGCGGGCTCCGACGTCGCAGCCGGTGACGTCGTCGTGCCGGCGCGGACGCCGCTCGGGCCTGCGCAGCTCGGGGTGCTCGTCGCGGCGGGCGTGGCGCAGGTCGAGACCGCCGGGCCGCCGCACGTCCTGCTGATCTCCACCGGTTCCGAGCTCGTCCCTGCCGGGCGGCCCCTGGGCGCGGCCCAGCTCTACGACGCCAACGGCGCCGCGCTGACCGCGGCGCTCGCGCAGGCCGGGGCGCGCGTCTCCCATCGCGTGGTCGCCGACGACTCCGCCGCCCTGCGCGCCGTGCTGGCCGAGGCACCTGACGACGTGGCGCTCGTCGTCACCAGCGGCGGCGTCTCGGCCGGTGCCTACGAGGTGGTGCGGCAGACGCTCACTGATGCCTGGTTCGGGCACGTCGCCGTCCAGCCCGGTGGGCCGCAGGGGCTCGGCACCATCACCGTGGGCACCGCGGCCGGCAACCGGGAGGTCCCGCTCGTCGCGTTCCCCGGCAACCCGGTCAGCGCGCTGGTGTCCGTCGAGCTGTTCCTGCGCCCGGTCCTTGCCGAGATCACCGGCGCGACGCCGACGCACCGGTCGCGCGGCCGCGCGCCGCTGGCCGAGGCCGTCGACTCGCCCCGGCACCTGCACCAGGTCCGTCGCGGCCGCCGCGACGCCGACGGCCGCGTCGAGATGGTCGGCGGACCCGGCTCCCACCTCCTGGCCCACCTCGCGGCGGCTACGCTCCTGGTACACGTACCGCCGGGCGTCACGCACCTCGACGAGGGCGACGACGTCGACTACTGGGAGATCCGATGAGCGACCTGTCCCACTACCGTGACGACGGCGCGGCCCACATGGTCGACGTCTCCGCCAAGGACGTCACGACGCGTCAGGCGACCGCGCGCGGCGTCCTGCGCACCCGGCCCGACGTCGTCGAGCGCATCGCCTCGGGCGAGCTGCCCAAGGGGGAGGCCATCGCCACCGCGCGCATCGCCGGGATCATGGGCGCCAAACGCACCCCGGACCTCGTGCCGCTGTGCCATCCGCTGCCGCTCGCCGGCGTCGAGATCGACATCGCCCCGGTGAGCGGTTCGGCGGGCGCCGTGGAGATCACGGCGACCGTGAAGACCACCGGCCGCACCGGCGTCGAGATGGAGGCGCTGACGGCGGTGACCGTCGCGGGCCTGACGCTCTACGACATGATCAAGGCCGTCGACAAGGCCGCGACGCTCACTGACATCGAGGTCGTCGCGAAGTCCGGCGGAAAGTCCGGCGACTGGGTCCGCGGCGAGGAGCGCTCGTGAGGGCCGCCGTCGTCGTCGCGTCCGACCGCGCCGCTGCCGGCGTCTATGCGGACCGCTCCGGGCCGGCCGCGGCCGAGTGGTTCGCCGCGCGCGGCTGGGAGGTGCTGCCCGTCCAGGTCGTGCCCGACGGCGAGCCCGTCCGCGAGGCGCTGCTCGACCTGCTCGACGTGGACGACGACGGCGCGCCGGACGTGATCGTCACCGCCGGTGGGACCGGCCTCGCGCCGTCGGACATGACTCCCGAGGCCACGCGGGCCGTGCTGGACCGCGAGGTGCCCGGGATCGCCGAGCTGGTCCGGGCGAGGTCGCTGGCGCCCACCGATCCTGCCAAGCGGGCCGTGCCCGGTGCGGCGCTGTCCCGGGGGGTGGCCGGCGTCGCAGACCATTCGTTGATCGTGAACCTGCCCGGCTCTGTCGGGGGAGTCCTCGACGGCCTCGACGCGCTGGCGGACGTCCTGCCGCACGCCGTCGACCAGCTCCACGGGGGCGACCACACGCACGCCGACCCCGTTGCCGACCCCTCCGTCCCGCGAAGTAGTGCCTCCGGTACTCCGGACGAGCACGCGGGGCACTCCACCGGTACCGCAGGCTCTACTTCACGGTCCGCCGTGGTGCTGGAGGCCGACGTGGTCGACCACCCGATCGACGACGCCGTCGCGCGGCTCGCCGACCTGGTGCGCGACGACTCCTGCGGGGCGGTCGCCACGTTCGCGGGCCACGTCCGGGACCACGACGAGGGCCGAGGCGTGACCGCGCTGCACTACGAGTCGCACCCCGACGCCGCCACGGTGCTCGCGACCGTCGCCGAACGCGTGGCCCACCGTGTCGCCGCTGCGACGGGGGACACCGTGCGTGCCGCCGTCGTGCACCGGGTGGGGGACCTCCAGATCGGGGACGTCGCCGTCGTCGTGGCCGTCGCCTCCGGGCACCGACGGGCTGCGTTCGCCTGCGCGAGCGACCTGATCGAGGAGCTCAAGGCCGAAGTGCCGATCTGGAAGGAGCAGGGCTTCGCCGACGGGTCGAGCGAATGGGTCGGGTCGCTCGGCTGATCCACGGCCGGCCTCCCTGCAGGTCATCGGTTGTTCATCGTGCGGTCGGCCGGGCGACGCCCTCGCGCCACGCACCGTTCCTAGCGTCGGGCAGGACCCCCGGTCCCGATCCAGGAGTGCCCGATGACGATCGCCCCCGAGTCCCGCCCCCAGCTCCCCGTCACGGTGGCCCCGCACTACGCGCGCGGCAAGCGGGCCGCCGCGACCTGCCGGTACAAGTGCGCCGACGCCTGCGCGCACCCGGCGCCGAACCTGAGCGCCAATGAGTACTTTCGTGACATCGCGTCCAAGGCGCTGAGCCGACGTGTCATGCTGGGCGGCGTCGCGGCCGCCGCGGCCGCCGTCGTCGTCGGTGCCGAGGCGATCGGTGCCCAGCCCGCCGCGGCCGGCGGTCGCAAGCACGGCAAGGGGCTCGCGTTCCGTGCCATCGCGCCGCAGCCGATGGAGCTCGACCAGTTCGTCGTGCCCGAGGGCTACGAGTGGTCGCCGATCATCCGCTGGGGCGACCCGATCCTGCCCGGCGGCCGTGCCTTCGACCCGGCCCGCCAGAGCCCGGAGCAGCAGGCTCGTCAGTTCGGCTACAACTGCGACTACCTCGACATCCTGCCCGAGGACCCCAAGCACATCCGGTCCATGGTCGAGACCCGCCGCGGCAGGCGCGGCGTGCTCGTGTCCAACCACGAGTACACCAACCCGCAGATCATGTTCGACGAGTCGTACGACGCCGCGACGCGCCGCGCGATCGAGCGCGCCGCGCACGGCATGTCGGTGGTCGAGCTGCGACGCCACCGGGAAGGCGCGCCATGGGAGTACGACCGCATCGCGCGGTTGAACCGCCGGATCCACATCGGCTCCGAGTTCGTCGTCGACGGTCCCGCGGCCGGCCACGACCTCATGAAGACGACCGACGACCCGTCCGGACGCAAGGTCCTGGGCACGCTCAACAACTGCGCCGGCGGCACCACCCCGTGGGGCACGGTCGTCTCGGGCGAGGAGAACTTCCACGGCTACCTGCGGGTGAACGGGAACGACTCCCGCGACGCCCGCTACGGTCTGCGCAACGCTCCGACCGGGTACGGCTGGGAGCTGGACGAGCCGCGGTTCGACGGCAACAACCCCGGGTACGAGAACGAGAACCACCGGTTCGGGTGGGTCGTCGAGCTGGACCCGTACGACCCGGGGTCGAAGCCGGTCAAGCACACCGCCCTGGGGCGCCTCAAGCACGAGGGCGCCAACGTCATCATGTCCGACGACGACCGCGCCGTCGTGTACATGGGCGACGACGAGCGGTTCGACTACGTGTACAAGTTCGTCTCGTCGCAGCGGATGCGTCACGGCAACAGTCGCTGGGCTCGCGAGCACAACAAGACGCTACTGAGCGAGGGCGACCTCTACGTGGCGCGCTTCACGGGCGACTCGCCGGCGTCGGAGATCGACGGGTCTGGCGCGGTGCCCTCCGACCGGTCCTTCGACGGCACCGGGGAATGGCTGCCGCTGGTGCTGGACGGCGAGTCGCAGGTGGCCGGCATGTCGCTCGCCGAGGTGCTGGTCTTCACGCGCGTCGCGGCCGACGCGCTCGGAGCGACCAAGATGGACCGGCCCGAGGACGTCGAACCCAACCCGTTCACGGGCCGCGTCTACGTCGCCTGCACGAACAACTCCAACCGCGGCGTCGGCTCCAACGCGGCGGCCGACGAGGCGAACCCGCGCAGCTCCAACCGCCACGGGCACGTGGTGGAGATCATCGAGGACGGCGGCGACCAGACGGCCACCACCTTCACCTGGAACCTGCTGCTCGTCGCCGGCGACCCGGAGGTCGACGACTCGACCTACTTCTCCGGCTACCCGGCGGACAAGGTCTCGCCGATCTCCTGCCCGGACAACCTCGCGTTCGACACTGACGGCAACCTGTGGATCTCCACGGACGGTCAGCCGTCCTCGATCCAGAAGAGCGACGGCCTGTTCAAGGTGACGCTCGACGGGCGCCGTCGTGGGCGGGTGGAGCAGTTCCTCTCGGTACCCCGCAGCGCGGAGACCTGCGGCCCGCTCGTCGACGTGCGCGACTCCATGGCGTACGTGAACGTGCAGCACCCGGGCGACGACGGGACGTGGGCCGCGCAGACGTCCTATTTCCCGGACTACCTCGCCGAGGGTGAGGAGGTGCCGGCAGGTGCCTGGCGCGGCCCTCGGCCCTCGACGATCCAGGTCTACCGGAGCGATGTGGAGCACGAACACCCCGGCAAGGGGCACGGCAAGGGCAGGGGCCGGGGCCGCGGAAAGGGACGCGACCGGCACGACGGGCCGGGCCCTTTCCCGGGCGGTCGTGGTGGTCGAGGCAAGGGCTCGACCCAGCACCCGTCCCACGACCCCCGCCCCGGCGAACAGTTCCGACCCTGACCCGAGCTGGTGCGCCGCCCGTCGAGGTAGTACGGAGACCGCCCCGCTACCTCGGCGCAACCCGTACTACCTCGGCGGGATGAGAACGCACCACGGCATGGTTCGTAGACTTGATGACCGTGACACCCACCGAGGCGCCCGGCGCCTACCTCGACCACGCCGCCACGACGCCCATGTCCCCGGCGGCGCTCGAGGCCTTCGTCGCCGAGGCCGGCCGCACCGGCAACGCCTCGTCCCTGCACTCGGCGGGCCGTGCTGCCCGCCGCACGGTGGAGGAGTCGCGCGAGTCCGTCGCGGCGGCGCTCGGCGCACGCCCGAGCGAGGTGATCTTCACCGGCGGCGGCACCGAGGCGGACAACTTGGCGATCAAGGGCATCTTCTGGGGCCGCCGCACCCAGAACGCGCAGCGCATCCGCGTGCTCGTCTCCGCCGTCGAGCACCACGCGGTGCTCGATCCGGCGTTCTGGCTCGCCGGGCACGCCGGGGCGGAGATCACGTTGCTGCCCGTCGACGGCGAAGGTCTGGTCGACCTGGAGGCGTTGCGTGCGGAGCTCGCCGCTCATGCGGACGAGATCGCCCTGGTCTCGGTCATGTGGGCGAACAACGAGGTCGGCACGGTCCAGCCGGTCCGGGAGGTCGTGCGGATCGCGCACCGCTACGGCGTGCCGGTGCACACGGACGCGGTCCAGGCCGTGGGGCAGGTCGAGGTCGACTTCGCCGACTCGGGTGTCGACGCCCTGACCGTGACGGGCCACAAGCTGGGCGGGCCGGTCGGGGTCGGCGCGTTGCTCGCGCGGCGTGAGCTGCCCTTGGAGGCGGTGTCCCACGGTGGCGGGCAGGAGCGCGGTGTCCGTTCGGGGACGCTCGACGCAGCGGCGATCCGAGCCTTCGCTGTCGCCCTGCGTGAGGCGGCTGCAGCCCGCGAGGAGCGTGCCGTCGTCCTGGGTGGCCTGCGTGACGAGCTGGTGCAGAGGGTCCGCCGCGCGGTGCCCGACGCCGTCCTGCGCGGTCCGGACCCGCGGGCCGTCACGTCGTCGGGCACGCCTGCCCGGTTGCCCGCCAACGCGCACTTCACGTTCCCGGGCGCCGAGGGCGACTCTCTGCTCTACCTGCTGGACTCCGCCGGTGTGCAGGCGTCCACGGGGTCGGCCTGCCAGGCCGGGGTGCCGCAGCCGAGCCATGTGCTGCTCGCCATGGGCGTGGAGGAGACGGACGCGCGTGGTGCGTTGCGCTTCTCGCTCGGTGCCACGTCGACCCACGACGACGTCGACCGGCTGCTGGCGGCGCTGCCCCAGGTGGCGGAACGTGCTCGGGCGGCTGGGCTCGTCGCCGCCCGCCCGTTGTCCGGGGGTGTCGCATGAGGGTGCTCGCCGCGATGTCGGGCGGCGTCGACTCCGCCGTCGCTGCCGCGCTGGCCGTGGAGGCGGGTCACGAGGTCGTCGGGGTCCACATGGCCCTGAGCCGGAACCGTGACCAGTTCCGCACCGGTTCGCGCGGCTGCTGCTCCATCGAGGACGCGGGGGACGCGCGCCGTGCCGCGGACGTGCTCGGTATCCCGTACTACGTCTGGGACCTGTCCGAGACGTTCGAGGAGACGGTGGTCGCGGACTTCCTGTCCGAGTACTCGGCGGGGCGCACCCCGAACCCGTGCGTGCGCTGCAACGAGCACATCAAGTTCGAGGCCCTGCTGGACAAGGCGACGGCTCTCGGCTTCGACGCGGTCGCGACTGGCCACTACGCGCGCGTCGAGAGGCACGAGGACGCGGACGGGGCGGTCACGCGCGAGCTGCACCGGTCGCCGAACGACGCGAAGGACCAGTCGTACGTGCTGGCGGTGATGGGTCCGGAGCGTCTGGAGCGTGCGATGTTCCCGCTGGGCGGTTTCGCCTCGAAGGACGAGGTGCGCGCCGAGGCGGAGCGCCGTGGGCTGTCCGTGAGCGCCAAGCCGGACTCCTACGACATCTGCTTCGTGGCCGACGGCGACACTCGCGGGTTCCTGCGCTCACGCCTCGGCGCACAGCCGGGCGAGGTGCGCGACACCGAGGGCAACGTGGTGGGGGAGCACCAGGGCGCGTACGCGTACACGGTCGGGCAGCGTAAGGGCCTCGGTCTCGGGCGACCGGCCGCGGACGGCCGGGCCCGGTACGTCGTCGACGTCGACACCGGCTCGAACACCGTCGTCGTCGGCCCGGCGGAGCTCCTGAGCGTGGACCGGATCGCGGGGGAGCAGGCGGTGTGGCTCGCCCCGCCGCCGGCGGACTGGTCGGAGTGCGAGGTCCAGGTGCGGGCGCACGGCCGGGCGGTACCGGCGCTCTACCGGGCCGTCGCGGGGGCCGACGGCGGCACGGACGGCCTGGAGCTCCGGCTCGGCGAGCAGCTCCGCGGTATCGCGGCGGGGCAGTCCGTCGTCGCCTACCGGGGGACCCGGGTGCTGGGCCAGGCGACCGTGTCACGAGCCTGGCGCGACGCGCCGGCCACGGCGGGCGCACCGGGCGGGGCGGTGCGAGCATGACGGCGGTCAGCGGCCACGGCCCGTGGCCGGGTGGCGAGCGCGACGTGCTGGAGGCGCAGCAGACGATCTTCGGTGACCTCGCGGAGCTGCCCACCGGCGTCGGCGCCGTGCCGTTCCTCGCTCAGCTCACGGACCGCGGGCCCGGGGCCGGGTCGACGGGCCGTACCGCGACCCTCCTGGCCGAGACGGCGGTCGAGCTCGGGCCGCACGGGTGGAAGCTGGCGGACCGTACCGGCGTGGACGAGCGGCGCGCCCGTGCCCTGCTGCGTGAGGACCTCGGGGCGCTCTCCATCGCGGCCCACGGCTACGTGGGCCCGTTGACCGTCGAGGTGACGGGGCCGTGGACGCTCGCGGCGGAGCTGTGGTCGGCGCGGGGTGACCGGGTGCTGGCCGACACCGGTGCGCGCGCCGATCTTTCGCTCGGCCTGGCCACGGGGCTGGCACAGCACGTCGCTGACGTCCGGGACCAGGTGCCGGGCGCGGAGGTCGTGGTGCAGCTCGCCGAACCGCTGCTGGGCCAGGTGCACGCAGGCGTGCTGCCGACGTTCTCCGGCTACTCGAGGATCCGTGGTGTGGACGGGCCCGGCGTCGTCGAGGGCCTGCGTCCGGTGATCGAGGCCGTGCACGACGCCGGTGCGACGGCGGTCGTGCACCTCGGCGGCACGTGGGTGGGCATCCCGCCGGCCGTGCTGGCGGGTGCCGACGCGATCGGGCTGGATCTGGCGGAGGTCGGTCCGGACGGCTGGAACGAGCGGGCCTGGGAGCTCGTCGCCCGCGCGACCGAGCGTGGGGTGGCGCTCTGGGCAGGTCTGCCGCCGGCGACGGTCTCCCAGTGCTCGGGACCGCAGCTCGGCGAGCTGGTGCGGTTGGCCGCCGAGCCGTGGCGCCGTATCGGGCTGGCGCCCGCCGGCCTGGGCTCGCTCACCCTGCTCGCGGCGCCGCGCACGGCACCGGCGGGCGCGGACGAGCACCGGGCGGGGCTCGCCAACCTGGGGCGGGTCGCGGAGTCGCTCGCGGAGCGCGCTGCGGTCTGAGCCGCCGTCCTGCCCGCCCGCGGCGGGGCGGTCAGGCGAGCCGCTCGTGCAGGAACGTCCAGGCGAGCGCTGACATGTGCGCGGCCTGGGCGTTGTTGGCCGCGCCGCCGTGGCCGCCCTCGATGTTCTCGTAGTAGGTGACGTCCTTGCCGGCGGCCAGCATCTTCGCGGCCATCTTGCGTGCGTGGCCGGGGTGCACGCGGTCGTCCTTGGTCGACGTGGTGAACAGCACCGGCGGGTACTCGCGGGTGGCGTCGAACAGGTGGTACGGCGAGAAGGTCCGCAGGAACTCCCAGTCCTCGGGGACGTCCGGGTCGCCGTACTCGGCGACCCACGAGGCGCCGGCGAGCAGGTGGTGGTACCGCTGCATGTCGAGCAGCGGGACCTGGATCACGACGGCGCCGAACAGCTCGGGATACTGCGTGAGCATGTTGCCGGCGAGCAGCCCTCCGTTGGACCCGCCCTGCACGCCGAGGTGCTCGTGCGTGGTGATGCCGCGCGCCACCACGTCCCGCGCGACGGCGGCGAGGTCTTCGTACGCCCGGTGCCGGTTCTCCCGCAGTGCGGCCTGGTGCCAGCGAGGGCCGTACTCCCCGCCGCCACGGATGTTGGCCACGACGCGCACCCCGCCGCGTGCGAGCCAGGCCCGGCCGGCGGTCCCGGAGTAGCCGGGCAGGAGCGGGATCTCGAAGCCGCCGTACCCGTACAGCAGGGTCGGGGCCGTGCCGGGCGCCGTGGGGTCCGTCGGGCGGACGAGCTCCGCGGAGCCGACCACGAAGTACGGCACGCGTGTGCCGTCGTCGGAGGTCGCGAAGTGCTGCTCGGCGACCATCCCGGTCGCGTCGAAGAACGCCGGGGCGGACTTCAAGGGCTCCGGCTCGGTGGGGTCCGTCCCGGGGCCGACGACGGTGGCGAGCGCGAGGGTGGAGGGCGCGAGATAGCCGCTGCTGGTCACCCACACGTCGTCGCCGTCCACCGGGGAGACGGCGCGGACACCGACGGTGAGCAGCTCGCCGCCGAGGGGCAGCTCGGACCGTGTCCACGGGTCGGTCCCGTCGGCGCCCGCCGCGAGGTCCGGCGGAGTGAGGACGTGCAGGGCGTTCTTGACGTCGTCGAGGACGTTGAGCACCAGGTGGTGGCGGGTCCAGGTGGCTCCGGCCAGCGAGGTGGCGGGCGTCGGGGCGAACAGGACGGTCAGGTCGCGCGACCCGTCGAGGAACGCGTCGAGGGGTGCGGCCAGCAGCGACCCTCCCGGGTGGGTACGGCCGCCCACCGCCCAGTCCTCGCGCAGCTCGACCAGGAGCCACTCGCGGTGCAGGCCGACCTCGGCGGAGTCGGGCACGTCGATGCGTACCAGCTGCTGCTCCGGCGTGCCGACGTCGGTCACCAGGGAGGTCTCGGAGCGGTAGAACGCGATCGACCGACGCACGACGTCACGCTCGAACCCGGGCGTACGGGACCGGCTCCCCATGATGTACATGTCCTCGTCGGTCCCCTCGTAGACGACGGTCGCGTCGTCCATCGAGGTGCCCCGGCGCCACAGCTTGACGATCCGGGGGTAGCCGGACGGCGTCATCGTGCCCGGGCCGAAGTCGGTGAACACGTAGACGGTGTCCTCGTCCGCCCAGGAGAGGCCGCCCTTGGCCAGCGGACGGCGGAACCCGCCCTCGGACGGCGGCACGAAGCGCTTCTCGACCAGGTCGAGCTCACGCGTGACGTCGGCGTCCGAACCGCCGGGCGAAAGGTCGACCAGCGCACGACGCCAGGGCTCGCCCGCCGCGAGCTGCTCCGGGGTCGGACGCAGCACCGACGCGCCGTGCCACACCCACGACTCGCCCTCGGCGTCGGCGAGCGCGTCGAGGTCGAGCACCGTCTCCCACCGCGGTGCGTCGGTCCGGTAGGACTCGAGCGTGGTCCGCCGCCACAGCCCGCGCTCGTGGTCGGCGTCGCGCCAGAAGTTGTACAGGTGGTCCCCGATCCGTGAGACGTCGGGGATGCGGTCGTCCGAGTCGAGGACCTCTCGCAGAGCCGCCTCGGTCGGGTCGAGCCGGCTGCCGCCGAGCGCGTCGTGCGCCTCGTCATTGCGTTCCCGTACCCAGGCGAGCGCCTCGTCGCCCGAGACGTCCTCGAGCCAGCGGTACGGGTCGGAGGTGTGCGGTGCGTCGGGCGAGGTGGCCGCGGTGCGCAGCAGCGGGTCGGCACTCATGGCCAGGACCCTAACCCGGGGGTGCGACGCAGAGCCCGCAGGGGCATCCTCGGCTTCGGCTTCCTCTTTCACCCGGGTGATCCCTGTGGTAGAAACTCCTGGTCAGGGCTTTGTGCCCGGTTCAGACCTTCCTACGGGTTCGCGGAGAAGGTCGCGTTCGCGCGATCTGTGCACGACGCCGTCGGACCCGGTCTCACACCGACGGAGGTGCGGTGAGCACGACGACCCCGGCCCGGCCCTCTGCGACGGGCCGCCTCCTGCCGTGGCTCTGCGTCGCCGGCATGGTCCTGTGCGTGGCAGCGCTCCCGCTCGTCGGCGCGGCTGCTCCGCCCTGGGTGGTGTGGGTGCTCGCCGTCGCTGCCGTCGTCCTGCCCGTCGTGGCGGCGGTCCTGCTGTCCGGCGCGTCCCGCCGTGACGCCGCCGCGTTCCGTGCCCTGCTGATCGAGCGCGACGGCCTCGCCGCCGGTCTCCACGAGACGACCCAGGCGCTGCGGGAGACGACGACGGCGCTCACCGTCGAGCAGGAGGCCCGCGCCGACCAGCGGGCATCGGTCGAGACGGCTGTCGTGGCGCTCAGCCGCAAGGTGCAGGCCTCGGCCCACCGCATCCAGGAGGAGGCGGCACGGATGGTCCAGCGACACTCCGCGGACCCGGACGTGCTGCAGACGTCCATGCGGATCGACCACGCGGCGGCGCAGCACGCCCGGCAGGCGCAGAGCCTGGTGGCGCTGTGCGGCCGCCGCCCGGGACAGACGTGGGAGGACGCCCTGCCGCTGCCGGACGTGGTGAAGGCTGCCGCGGGCCGGATCACCGCGTTCCAGCGGGTCGAGGTCTCCGGCGACCCGGGCCTGGCGATCGTCGGGCGTGCGGTGGAGCCGCTCGTGCACGTCGTCGCGGAGCTGCTCGCCAACGCCACCCAGTGCTCCCCACCGAACACCCAGGTGCTCGCGGTCATCCGGCAGGTCCAGCGCGGTGCCGTCATCGAGATCGACGACTGCGGCGTGGGCATGGACCCGCGCGAGCTGAGCCGGGTCCGGGCGATCGCCGCCGGTGAGCGATCGGTGGGCATCGCCGAGCTCGGCGAGGTCCCGCAGACGGGTCTCGCCGTCGTCGGGACCTATGCACGCTTCCTCGACCTTCGGGTCGACCTCACCGAGTCCGTGTACGGCGGCCTGCGGGCCGTGGTGATGGTCCCCGGCAACCTGACCGAGGTGGCCGCCACGGCTCCCGCGGTGCTCGCACCCGGCGTGGACGACGGGTGGGAGGAGCCCGCGGCCCAGGAGCCGGCGCCGGACGCCACCGCGGTGCGAGAGCGTCCGCCGAGCGGCCCGCCGGTGCTGCCGCAGCGACGCACCCGGCGTGCGGTGGCGGGGTCGGCGCCTGCGCCCGGGCACCGCCTGCCGCCGGCGGGACGGCGACCTGAGACCTCGACCCCCGACCAGACCGCGGAGGAGGCGGGAGCCTGGATCGGCGCGTTCTTCGCCGCGAGGACAGACGCACCATCGCAGGACGACCCTGACACCCATGAGCCGTCCGTCGCGACGGACGGGACCTCGGAGGACAGATGACCACCCAGACCACCGGAACGACACCACCCGGGACGGACGACCCCGACAGCTGGATGCTCGACCTCGTGGCCCAGGTGCGTGGCGTGCAGCATGCCGTCGTGCTCAGCTCGGACGGCCTCGTCAAGGTCCGGACCGACGACACGGTCCCGGACACCGCCGACAAGGTCGCGGCCGCGTGCGCCGGACTCGTCGCGCTCGGCATGAGCATGGGCCGCGAGTTCGGGGCCGGTGACCGGCTGCGGCAGGTCGTCGTCGAGTTCGACGGCGGGTTCCTGTTCGTGCGCGGCGCCGGGGACGGTTCTCGGCTCGCCGTCGTGACCGACGCGACGGTCGATCCCGGGCTCGTCGCCCAGCAGATGCAGGCGCAGGTGCTCATGATCGGCGAGCACGCGCTCGGCACGGACCCGGTCAGCTGAGGGATGACGACATGCACACGGACGGATACCGCGACCACCCGGTACGTTCCTACGTCCTGACCGGCGGACGAGCGCACCCGACCCGGAACACGCTGCGGCCGGAGACGCTGCTGCGCGCCGTCGACGACGGTCGTGAGCTTCCCGGGACGGCGGGCCGGCACGAGCAGGCGTTGCTGCGGACCTGCCGCGGAACCCTGGCCCTGGCCGAGCTCGCCGCCTACCTGCACCTGCCGGTGAGCCTCGTGGCCGTCATGGTCTCGGACCTCGTCGACGGCGGCTACCTGGCGGTGCTGTCCACCCCGGTGCACGACCTGCCCGACACGGACCTGCTCGAGGAGGTGCTCGATGGGCTCCGCGGCCTCTGAGCCCCGCACAGCACACCACCTGGCCCCGACCGTGGCCCGGTCGGTCAAGGTGCTGGTCGTCGGCGCGTTCGGCGTCGGCAAGACGACACTCATCCGGGCTGTGAGCGAGATCCCGATGCTCAGCACCGAGGAGTCGATCACGACGGCGAGCGTCGGTGTCGACCCTCGGCGCGACGAGAAGCGGACGACGACGGTCGCGATGGACTTCGGCCGTGTCACCGTCGGCTCCGACACCGCGCTCTACCTTTTCGGCACGCCCGGGCAGCGCCGGTTCTGGGACCTCTGGTCAGGGCTGGCGGACGGTGCGGTCGGCGCCCTGGTGATGGTCGACACGCGTGACCTGGCCCAGAGCTTCGAGGTCCTGGACCAGCTCGAGGAGCACACCCGCCTGCCCGTCGCGGTGGTGGTCAACGAGTTCCCCGACTCTCCGCGCCACGGGCTCGACGAGGTCCGCGCGGCGCTCGACCTGCCGGAGGGGACGCCCGTCGTCTCGGGAGACGTCCGCGGTCGGCCGCAGGCGGTCGAGGCGTTGACGACGCTGGTCGCGCACGCGCTGGACCTCCGACGGGCCGGGAACGCCGCCGCATGAGCATCACCGCCGCCGGCCGCGTCGTCCGGCTCGAAGAGGTCGCGGACCGGCCGCTGCTCGCCGACCTCGCCGGTGCCCGCGATCCTCAGGCGGGCTACGCGGCGCTGCGCTCCCGCTGGGGCGCCGTGGCCCCGGTTGACCTGGAGCCCGGCGTCCCGGCGTGGCTGGCGCTCGGCTACGAGGAGGTCGGCACGGTCCTGCGCAACGAGGTGCTGTTCTCCCGTGACTCGCGTGCGTGGCGCTACGAGGCCGAGCGGCTGGTCGCCTGGAGGTCGCCGGCGCGGGCGGTCCTCGCGCAGCGGGACAGCGTCCACGACCGCGACGGCGGCGAGCACCGTCGGTTGCGCGCACCGATCGCGGACGTCCTGGGGGGCGTCGACGAGAAGCGGCTGACCCGGACGGTCAGCGTCGCGTGCACGTCGGCCCTCGAACGGCTCGCTGCCCGTGGCGAGGCCGACCTGGTGGCGGACTATGCGGTCGACGTCCCGGTCCGCGTCCTGGCCGACCTCCTCGGGATGACCCTCGCCGACGCGCGCCGGATGCACGAGCTCACCGTGGACCAACGTTCCGGGACGGAGTCCGCGTTCCCGGCCGTCGCCGAGATAGAGAACCTGCTCGCGACCTTCGTCGCCGGGCGGCGTGCTGAGCCGGCCGACGATCTGACGTCCCAGCTGCTGGCTCATGGCCAGCACGAGAACGATCTCGAGGTGATGGGGGCGGTCGGCCTGCTGTTCCGGACCGCGCACGACGCCGAGGTGGCCTGGACCGCTACCGCGTTGCAGCGGATGCTCGCGGACCCCGGGTTCGGCGCGAAGGTCCACGGGGGACGGCTCTCGCTCGACGACGCGCTCGACGAGATCGCGCGGGACACGCCGCCGATGCCGCACCTGCTTCCTCGCTACGCACTGACCCACAGCGAGCTCGGCGGTCAGCCGATCGCGGCGGGTGACGCCGTCGTCCCCGCCGTGGCGGCCGCCAACGCCGATGCCGCAGTGCAGGCCGCGGATCCCTGGGAGCAGGTCGACTCCCGCTTCCACCTGACCTGGGGCGTGGGGGCGCACGCGTGCCCGGCCCACCGCACGGCTCCGCTCATCACGCGGCTCGTGATGGGGCACTTCCTCAGCCGGGTCGCCGACATCGAGCTCACGGTCGGGCCCGACGAGATCGAGCTCGTGCGATCCGCATGGACCTGCTATCCGCGCGAGCTCCCGGTCCGGTTCCGCTGAGGGGACCGGCCGGGAGCGCGCGCCGGGGGCGAGGGTGCGCGGTCAGGCGCCGACGCGGGCGCGCAGGCGGCCGGAGACCCCGCGGTAGGCCTTCGGGTCGACGGGCAGCAGCCACTGCTTCGTCTGGGCGAACCTCGAGACGTTGAGGCCCAGGTCGTCGAGCAGCTCGTCGACCTGGTGCATCGAGAAGGGGATCACGTTGGTGCCGCGGGCGTGCCGGCCCTCGGTGCGCTTCTCCATCCAGTCCACGCGGTCCCGGACGTGCTCGCGCCGGACCTCGAGGGGCGGCAGGTTCAGGGCCCCGGCGAGGTATCCCGCCGTCCAGACGGCACCCATCTCTGCCGAGAGAGGGCTGAAGAACGACGAGTTGTAGCCGGCGAATGTCAGGTGGGGCACGTCATGCGGCAGGATCTGGCGGTAGAGGAGGAAGTTGCCACGGTCGTCGAGCAAACGGTCCGTGACGTCCTGGTCGAGGAACGGCACCCGCTGGTGGAAACCGGTGCCGCACACCACCAGGTCGGCGCGGACGGTGCTGTCGTCGCTGAGCACCGCGACCGGAGCACCGTCGTCGTCGGTGGCGAACCGTTCGACCTCGGCGTCGCGATGGACGACGATCGATCCGTCGGCGACCTGCTCGTAGAACCCGTCGGTGGCCAGCGACACCGTCGAGCGGGCGATGTCGGCGAAGTCGCCGCGCGGCACCAGGCCGAGATGCTCCAGGCGCAGCTGCTTCTTGGAGAGGGCACCCACGCTCGAGACCATGGACCCGCGGACAGCGTTGCCGGGCCCGTGCAGGAACTTCTCCATGGAGTTGTCGAGCGTCTGGTAGCGGAACAGGGCCTCGCCGAGCCGCGTCAGCAGCAGGTACTTGTAGTTCAGCGTGTTGCCGAGCTTCTTCGGAAGCTTCCACAGCAGCTGACGGGCGACGACCGTCGTGCGCTCCGCCACCGGGCCGATCTCGCCGGCGACGTCGCAGGCCGACTTCCCGTAGCCGACCACGACGACGTTCTTGCCGCGGGCCTCCTCCACCGAGGAGAGCTGGCTCGCGGCCACGACCTTCCCGCCGGCACGCATGAGCTCAGCGAGCCCTCCGAACGCCGGGATGACGGGGTCGGAGAAGATGCCGTTCGCGACGATCAGGTGGTCGAACGGCTCGGGGTCGCCGACAGCCTCGCCGACGTGCCGGGAGGTGATGAGCCAGCCGTCCTCGGCGTCGGTGAGCTCGGCGCGCACGACCTCGGTGGACAGGCGCAGCCGGGCGGACAGCCCGTGCTCCTCCACGTACTGCTCGAGGTAGGCCTGCACCTGCTCGCCGCTGGGCCACTCCGGGTAGTGCTTCGGCATGGGCAGGTCCGAGAAGGAGTACGAGCCCTTGTTGTTCTGCGTGTAGAGGCCGGTGTAGCGGCGCGTCGCGCTCCAGACGCCCCCGACGTCTGGGGCCTTGTCGAACACGACGACCTGGTGGCCGAACTCGGCCAGGATCTTGGCGCTGGCCAGACCGGCGAATCCAGCGCCGACGACGGCGATCTTCATGGGCGTCCTTGCTCTCGGTCGGGCATCGGTGATGCCAAGAATCGTAGCGGTCCGGACAGACCGGGCGATAGACCCGAGAACAGGACGAACCGGTCGGCCAGCGGCCTGTGGACAACGCCTGCAGACAGGCGGCGGGACTCGATACCGTCGCCGACCGTGACCACAGACCGACGGCGATCCAGATCGCTGAGCACAGCACTGTCCATCCTCCTCGTCGCGGTCCTGGCCGGGTGCGATCCGAGCTCGGCCGGGACGGGAGCCGACCCGGACGACGGTGCTGCCCCGCCCGCCGAGTTCGTCGAGCTCGACCTGCCGGCGTCGACCCGACCTGAGCAACCGGTCGTCGATCACGCGTCGATCGTCGGTCCCGCCGGTGACCTGCCGTGGTTCGTCGCAGGGGCCAGGACCGAACCCGGTGATCTCAGCAGGCTCGCGATCTGGCTCGCCGACGGCGCCGAGCTACCGGCGGAGCCGCGCCTCCTGCCCGTGGCGGGCGACGTCCGGTCTGTCACGGTGGCGGCGGCCGGCGACACGGCCGTCATCGGGGGGACCCGGTGGTCGGAGGGTGAGTACGGCACCTACCTCCTCCTGAGCACCGATCGCAGCACCTGGCAGCCGGTGGAGTCCCCAGAGCTCGACGCGATGAGCGTCGAGGGCATCGCCGTGACGGACGGCGACGTCGTGGCGCTCGGGACCGACCGGTCGAGCGACGCGGTCCGAGGGCTGCGGGTGGCACCGGACGGTGGCGTGACCGAGTTCGAGATCGATGCACCCGAGGAGGCGACCGGCGTCGTCGCGGTGGCCGCGTCCGGCGACGACATGGTGGTGCTCCTGACCGAGACGGCGCCGGCCGGCGATGATCTCGTCACGGCGCTCCGGAGCCGCGACGCCGGCGAGACCTGGAGCCGACGTTTCGTCCCCGGCATCGAACCGCAGGTCGTCGGCGTGACGTCGGTCGAGGGCGGGTTCGTGGCGACGGGCACCACGCGGCGGGACGTACCCGCCGGGGAGGGGACGATCGCGACGGCGTGGAGCACGACTGGTGACGACGACAGGTGGTCGGTCAGCCACACAGAAGACAACGACTCCAAGACCGCTTCCACCGGGTTCGGCGCACCGGCACCGTTCCAGGACGGGTATGCCGCAGTCCTCTGGCTGGAGGCCAACCGACAGGCGGCCCTCTCGATCGACGTGGAGGGGCGCAGCGGTATCGTCGCGGCGACCGAGAAGATGGCTGCTCTGTCGCACTCGGGCCCCAGCGCCGGCGTGGCGGGCACCGGTGAGGTGCGCAGCGTCCTGGCTGCGGAGCACGGCGCGACGGTCGTGCGCCTGCGCGAGAAGCAGGAGTCGATGGAGGTGGTGGCGGTCCTGGCCGAGCCGCAGCGGTGGCAGCGTCCCGCGACGCCTGCCCTCGCCGTCGACGGCGGCGTACCGGTCTCGCGCGCGTTCTTCGAGATCCTCGACGACGGATGGCGGCGTGGTGCGGAGTTCGCGCACCTCGGGCCGGCGGACGGCGAGCTCGTCGTCACGGTGGACGACGCCGAGCGGCGCGTCGAGGCCTCGGCGCCGGACGGTCGCCGAGCCGCCCTCGAGACGAGGTGGCTCGGCAAGGGTGACGACCTGCGCGTGGGAGTCCTGGCCGCGGCGAGCGACGGCGAGACCTGGTCCGACCCCGAGCCCGTCCTCGCCCATGGGTACGCCTCCGCCTCGGACATGGAGTGGGTCGGGGGTCGCTGGCTGGCCACCGGCGTGGCCGGCAAGGGAGCGAACTTCGCCGAACGGCACCGAGCCGCCCTGTGGACCTCGAAGGACGGGAAGTCCTGGCGGACCGTCGGGAAGTTCGAGCCCGGCGACGGAGCCTCGTCCGCGGACCACGTGTGCGCCGCCGGTGACGGTGCCTTCGTCCTCGGCACCGCCGAGGGGGACGACGTCGTCTGGGCGCGCGACGGAGAGCGTTGGAAGCGAGAGCCCCTCGACCTGGGACCCGATGAGACGGTGGGCGAGTGCCGGGTCGACGGCGCGGGCTCGCTCGTCCGTTTCGGCACCGAGAACGGTACGGAGCTGCGGTACACGGAGGACGGCCTGACGTACGAGACGCGGCACGTCACCGGGCCGGACGAGCACCTCGACGAGATCGTCGAGGTCCCGGGCGGACTTGCCGCGACGGGCAGCGTCGAGACCGAGGAGTGGTCGGGTCCGGTCCTGTGGTTGTCGCAGGACGGCAGCACCTGGTGGTGGAGCCCCGTCCCGTCGACGCAGCCCGACGTGAGCGCGGTCTACCCGTCCGGTGACGGGGTCGTCGTCGCCGCGGACGGGCCCGGTGGGATGCGCGCCTGGCGCGTCTCCGACACGGGCGGGCTGATAGCGGCGCACCAGGGAGACGGGGCGTCCGTGTCGTGACGACGGACCGGCCTGCCGCTGTCGGTGGGACCCGGCAAGATGGGGTCGTGACCGACACGACCGATCCCGCCGCTCTCGACGAGCCCACCGCCCAGCGCCGATGGTCCGAGCTGGTCGCCCTCGTCGAGGAGGATCAGCGGGCCTACTACCAGCACGACGCCCCGAAGGTGTCCGACGCCGAGTACGACGCACGCATGCGGGAGCTCGAGGCGCTCGAGGCCGCGCACCCGGCCCTGCGCAGTCCCGAGTCACCGACGCAGCGGGTCGGCGGCCAGGCCGCTGCCGGGTTCTCGACCGTCGAGCACCTCGAGCGCATGCTGTCCCTCGACAACGTGTTCAGCGTCGACGAGCTGCGCGCCTGGGACACGCGCGTCGCCCGAGACCTCGGCGTCGACGGCGGTGACGTCGGCTACCTGACCGAGGTCAAGATCGACGGGCTGGCGATCGCCCTGCTGTACGAGCGCGGCCGACTGGTGCGTGCCGCGACGCGTGGCGACGGCCAGACGGGCGAGGACATCACCGCCAACGCGCTGCGGATCGCCGAGATCCCCCAGCGGCTCGCCGGGGACGACCACCCGGAGGTCGTCGAGGTGCGCGGTGAGGTCTTCATCCCCGTCTCGGCGTTCGAGCGGCTCAACGAGCTGCAGGAGCAGCTGAGGGAGCGGGCCGTGGCCGAGGCGCGGGACCGCGCGGACGGCCGTGCCGCCGCCACCCGTGCCTTCGACGAGGAACGCGCACGCGTGGCCGCGCTGCGCCGGTTCCCGCAGTTCGCGAACCCTCGCAACGCGGCTGCGGGTGGTCTGCGGCAGCTCCTGGACAAGAAGAGCGGCCTGGAGCGAGAGGCGGGCCTCGCCCGCGTGAAGGCCCTGCGGATCTACGCGCACGGCGTCGGAGCCCTGCAGTGGACCGAGGGCGAGCACGCGGAGCTGGCGAACCAGTCGGACGCGTACACCCTGTTCGAGCGGTGGGGCATCCCGGTGTCGCCGCACAACCGGGTCGTCCAGGGGATCGACGGCGTGGTGGACATGATCACGTACTTCGCGGAGCACCGGCACGACATCGAGCACCAGCTCGACGGCATCGTGGTCAAGGTCGACGCGCTCGCCGACCAGCGCCGGCTGGGCACCACGAGCCGCGCGCCGAGGTGGGCGACGGCTTACAAGTACCCGCCCGAGGAGGTCAACACCCGTCTGGTCGCCATCCAGGTCGGGGTGGGGCGGACGGGCCGCGCCACCCCGTACGCCGTCATGGAACCGGTGACGGTCGCCGGGTCCACGGTGCGGCAGGCCACCCTCCACAACCAGGACGTGGTCAAGGCCAAGGGCGTGCGCATCGGTGACATGGTGGTGCTGCGCAAGGCCGGCGACGTCATCCCCGAGATCCTCGGGCCCGTTCCCGCGCTGGCCGACGACGGCTACCCGCGCGAGGACTTCGTCATGCCCACCGAGTGCCCGGAGTGCGGCACCCCGCTGCGGGCGATGAAGGAGGGCGACGTCGACCTGCGGTGCCCGAACGCGGAGTCCTGCCCGGCCCAGGTCCGCGGGCGCGTGGAGCACATCGGGTCCCGCGGAGGACTGGACATCGAGGCGCTCGGCGAGGTCACGGCGGCGGCCCTCACCCAGCCGGACCTCCCGGCCGAGCCACCGCTGCGGACCGAGGCGGGGCTCTTCGACCTCACGCTGGAGCGGCTCCTGCCGATCGAGGTCGTCGTGCGGGACGCCGAGACGGGCCTGCCGAAGGTCGACGACGACGGCGGGCTCCGCCGTCGGACACCGTTCCGCAAGAAGCTCACGCACTCCAAGGCGGCGCGGCTCGCCGCAGAGGAGGCAGGGGAGACGCTCCCCGTCCACGAACCCTCCAGCCAGGCGACCAAGCTCCTCGACGAGCTGGACCGCGCCAGGACCAAGGACCTGTGGCGCATCCTCGTCTCGCTCAACATCCGGCACGTCGGCCCGGTGGCGGCGCGGGCGCTCGCGGACTGGTTCGGATCGTTGGACGCGATCCGCGAGGCGTCGCGCGAGGAGCTGGCCGCGGTCGAGGGTGTCGGGCCCGTCATCGCCGACGAGCTGCTGGCCTGGTTCCAGGTCGACTGGCACCGCGAGATCGTCGAGGTCTGGGCCGCGGCAGGCGTCCGGTTCGTCATCCCCGGCCACCCGGGACCCGCCGTGATGGCGGAGAAGGCCGCCGAGGGACCGACGGGCCCCCTCGCCGGGCTGACCGTCGTCGTGACGGGGTCGCTGGAGGGCTACACGCGCGACGGGGCCAAGGAGGCGGTCATCGCCGCGGGGGGCAAGGCATCAGGGTCGGTGTCGAAGAAGACCGACTACGTCGTGGTGGGGGAGAACGCCGGCTCCAAGGAGACCAAGGCGCGCGACCTCGGGCTGACGATCCTCGACGAGGACGCGTTCACCCGGCTGCTGGAGGGAGGCCCGGAAGCGCTCGCGGAGTGAGGGTGCCGACGGGCGCGGCGGTTCAGCGGTGGTCGCGCGCCGCCCAGAGGATGCCGCGCTCGATCATCGTCCGGATCTCGGGGATCTTGAGGTCCGCGATGCTGTGCCCGACGGCGCACGCGAACACCTTTCCCCGGCCCCAGTGCCGGGTCCAGACGACGGGCACGGTCGCCGGCTCCTGCCACGGTGCTCCGTCCCGGACGGCGTGCGTGGTCGTCGCCAGCACGTCGCAGAGCGGGTCGGTCTGGACCCAGTACTGCTCGGTGGTCAGGCGGATGCGTGGTCCGATGCCGGCCACGACCGGATGGTCGGCCCGCTCCGGGCGGACGTCGATCTCGTGGTCGACCATGTCGTCCGGGTGGGCGACGAACTGACCACCGACGATGTGCTGGAAGTCGGTGGCGCCGCGGAACGCGTCGAGCAGCCCGCCGTGCCAGCCCGCGAGCCCGGCCCCGTTCTCCACCGCGAGGCGGAGCCCGTGCATCTCGTCGGCGAGGATCTCGCCCATGGTCCAGCTCTGCACGATCAGGTCGACGCCGGTCATCACGGACTCGTCGGCGTAGACCTCCAGCGAGTCCTCGACGGTGACGTCGAACCCGGCGACGGCGAGCATGGGCAGAAAGAGGTCCGTGGTGGCGACAGGGTCGTGACCCTGCCACCCGCCGCGGACGACGAGGGCCTGACGGTTGCTCACGAGTCCTCCTTGACGGTGATGAGCGCGTCGATCGAGTGGGGAGCCAGGAAACGATCGGTGACCAGTGTCGCAGCACCGACGACGCCTGCCTGCGCCCCCGCCCGCGAGGTGACGATCCGCAGGTGCTGGGTCGCCAGGGGCAGTGACCGCTGGTAGACGACTTCCCGGATCCCGGCGACGAGGTGCTCGCCGGCACCGGCGAGGATACCGCCGATGATGATGCGTGACGGGTTGAGCAGGCTGACCGAGGCGGCCAGCACGGTCCCGATGTCGCGGCCTGCCTGACGCACCGCCTGACCGGCCGCGACGTCCCCGGCGCGGACCAGGTCGACGATGTCCTGGGTCGTCCGGATCTGTGCGCCGGACTCCTGCAGCACGCCGGCGATCGCGAGCCCGCCCGCGACGGCTTCGAGGCACCCGACGTTGCCGCAGCGGCAGGGGATCTCGGCGGCGCCCGAGACCGCGACGTGCCCGAGGTCGCCGGCGGCACCTTGTGCTCCGCGGCGCAGCTCTCCGTCCATGACGACGCCCGCACCGATGCCGGTGGCGACCTTGACGAACAGCAGGTCCTGCTCGTCGGGGCACACGGTGCGGTGCTCTCCGAGCGCCATCACGTTGACGTCGTTGTCGACGACGACGGGGGCGCCCAGGAGCCGGTGCAGGATGCCGGGGACGTCGGTGCCGTCCCAGCCCGGCATGATCGGCGGGTTGACCGGCCGTCCGTCGGCGTGGTCCACAGGGCCGGGCAACCCGATGCCGATGCCGGCGAGCTCTTCCACCTTCCGCCCGGCCTGGGTGACGAGGTCTGCGCCGGCTTCGGCGACCCAGGAGAGCACCGGCTCGGGGCCGTCGGCGATGGCCAGCGGCTCCTGCGTCGACGCGAGCGGCCTGGCGGCGAGGTCGGTGATCGCGAGCCGCGCGTGCGTGGCCCCGAGGTCGACGCCGAGCACGATGCGGTTCGAGGGGTCGAAGGCGAAGGTCGACGGCGGTCGCCCTCCGGTGCTGGACGCCTCACCGGCCGGCGCGAGCAGCCCGACAGCCGTCAGCGCCTCGATGCGCGCGGCGACGGTCGACCGGGACTGGCCGGTCTCGGAGACGAGCGAGGCGCGGGTGTGCGGAGTGCCGTCCCGGAACAGCTGGAACATCTCCCCGGCCCCGGTGGGGCGCGGAGGAAATTTCTGCAGCCCTTCCATGAGCACAGTGAACCACGCCCTTCCGACCTCGTGTTTTGTCGCTCGGTGTCTATCACGAGCGGGTAACGATCACAAAGCTCCCACACTTTTGCTTGACGGACAACATAAGTCCGTCTACGTTCGTCACATGGTCACAGAAGACCCCCCAGCACTGCTGCTGCAGATGCAAGGCATCGTGAAGACGTTCCCCGGAGCGCGAGCCCTCGACGGCGTGGACCTCGACGTCCGGCCCGGCGAGGTGCACTGCCTCCTCGGCCAGAACGGAGCGGGCAAGTCCACGCTCATCAAGGTCCTGGCCGGTGCGCACCAGCCGACCGAGGGCACGATCCTGATGGACGGCGAGAAGATCGAGATCCCGCACCCGGTGGCGGCGCTGGAGCACGGCGTCGCCACGATGTACCAGGAGCTGGACGTCGTCGACGGGCTCACCGTCGCGGAGAACATCTACCTCGGCCACGAGCTGGCGTCGGTGGGCTTCACCCAGCGGCGCGAGGCCACGAGGCGCACCCGCAAGCTCATGGAGCGGCTCGGGCACCCGGAGATCTCGCCGCACCGCGAGGTCGGGACGCTCTCCGCGGCCGGCAAGCAGGTCGTCTCGATGGCCCGCGCACTCTCGCGCGACGCCCGGGTGATCGTCATGGACGAGCCGTCGGCGGTCCTCGACTCGGGCGAGGTCGACAACCTCTTCCGGGTGGTCGAGGAGCTGGTCGAGCAGGGCATCGCGATCGTCTACATCTCCCACCGTCTGGAGGAGATCCGCCGGATCGGTCACCGGATCACGGTCATCAAGGACGGCCGGACCGTCGGCCGCAACCTGGACGTGGCCTCGACGCCGACGGACGAGCTCATCAAGCTGATGACCGGCAAGGACGTCGAGTACGCCTTCCCCGAGCGTCCCGGGGTACCCGACGACGCCCCGGTGCGGCTCGAGGTCGCCGACCTCTCGCTGGCCGGCGTGTTCTCCGGCGTGTCGCTGAGCGTCCGAGCCGGCGAGATCGTCGGTCTCGCAGGGCTGGTCGGCTCGGGACGCTCGGAGATCCTCGAGACGATCTACGGGGCACGTCGGGCCGCCGGCGGGACCGTCGCGCTCGATGGCCGGCGCCTCCGCAACGGCTCCGTGACGGCTGCGGTCGGGGCCGGTATCGGGCTGGCGCCCGAGGAGCGGAAGAGCCAGGGCCTGGTCCTCGACGAGCCCGTGTACCGGAACATCACGCTGTCCACGTTCGCCCGGACGGCGCGCGCGGGCTGGCTCGACGAACGAGCCGAGCGGGACGCGGCGAAGGAGCAGGCCGTCGCGCTCGACCTGCGGCCGCCGGACGTCGATCGGTCGATCCGCACCCTGTCGGGCGGCAACCAGCAGAAGGCCATGCTCGCCCGCTGGCTGGTGCACGGCTGCGAGGTGCTGCTCCTCGACGAGCCGACCCGCGGCGTCGACGTCGGGGCCCGGTCCGAGATCTACGCCCTGGTGCGCCGGCTCGCCGACGCCGGGACAGCCGTCCTGGTGGTCTCCAGCGAGATCCCCGAAGTCCTGGGCCTTGCCGACCGAGTCCTCGTGATCTCCGAGGGCGAGGTCGTGCACGCAGGGCCCGCCGATTCGATCGACGAGCACCAGGTGCTCGACATGGTCATGGAAGGAAGTGCCGCGTGAGCGAGCAGCAGACGTCGTCGAGACCGGCGGCGGACACCCCGAAGGCGCGGGCGGACCACCGCCGCGGGCACAGCATCTTCTCCGGGGCCGTCGGTCGTAACCTCGGCCTGGTAGCGGCCCTCCTGCTGCTTTGCCTGGTCGGGTTCCTCACGGGTGGCGACCGGTTCGCGAGCCTGACGAACCTGATGATCATCCTGAGTCTCGCCTCGGCGATCGGCGTCCTCAGCATCGGCATGACGTTCGTCATCACGACGGGCGGCATCGACCTTTCGGTCGGCTCGGTGGTCGGGCTGTCGACCGTGTGGGCCTCGACGCTGGCGACGCAGAACCTGGCCGACCAGTACGGCTGGATCGTCATGGTCGGGTGCGCGCTGCTGGTCGGGCTCGCCGCCGGCCTCGTGAACGGCGTGGTCATCGCCTACGGGAACGTCGTCGCATTCATCGCGACCCTGGCGATGCTCGTCGCTGCCCGTGGGCTCGCCGAGCTCATCGCGAACCGCCGGACGCAGATCGTCGACGTGCCGTCGTTCGACAACACGTTCCAGGGCAACCTCGTGGGCGTGCCGAAGATCGTGTGGATCTTCGTGCTCGTCGCCGTCGTGGGCTGGTTCCTCCTCAACCGCACGACGTTCGGCCGCCGTACGGTCGCCGTGGGCGGCAACCCGGAGGCCGCGCGCCTCGCGGGCATCAACGTCAAGCGGCACCTGGTGTACGTCTACGGGCTCTCCGGCCTCGCGGCCGGCATCGCCGGCGTCATGATGCTCGCCCGCACGGGTGCGGGCTCGTCGACCACCGGCATGCTCTGGGAGCTCGAGGCGATCGCCGCGGTCGTCGTCGGCGGCACGCTCCTGGCCGGCGGGCGCGGCACGATCGTCGGCACCGTCATCGGCGCCCTCATCTTCGCGACCCTCTCGAACGTCTTCATCATCAACAACCTCGACAGCTCGGTGCAGGCGATCGCGAAGGGCGCGATCATCGTCGGCGCCGTGCTGCTGCAGCAGCGCATCTCGGCACCGAGATCGAGCTGATCCGTCACCCCGCACCATCAGCACCCGCACGACCGACCCTGCACGACCCGGACCGAATCGAGGAAGATCCTATGTCCGCACGTATGAACCGCCGGCGCCGCATGCTCGGTGTCCCCGCCGCTCTCGCCGCCTCGGCACTCCTGCTGACCGGCTGCGTGAGCAACGAGCCGCCCGAGGAAGAGACGGAGACCGACACGGCGAGCACCCAGGAGGGTTCTGGCGGCACCTCCAACGACGAGCCCGGCGAAGAGGTCGTCATCGGCTTCTCCGCCCCCGCCGCCGACCACGGCTGGATGGGTGCGATCACCTCCGCGGCGGAGGCCGAGGCCGAGAAGTACGAGGACGTCGACCTCCGCGTGGCCGAGGGCACGAACGACGTCAACGTGCAGATCAGCCAGATCGAGGGATTCATCGCCGAGGGCGTCGACGCCATCGTGCTCCTGCCGTTCGACGGCGCGGCCCTCACCGACGTCGCGACCGAGGCGATGGAGGCCGGCATCCCGGTCATCAACGTCGACCGCGAGTTCTCCAGCCCGTTCGCCGCGCGCAGCACGGTGCTCGGTGACAACTACGGCATGGGTGTCTCGGCGGGCCAGTACATCTGCGAGCAGCTCGGCGACAACCCCGACGCCGTGGTCGCCGAGATCGCCGGCATCGACTCGCTGCCGCTGACGCAGGACCGCAGCCAGGGCTTCGAGGACGCCCTGTCCGACTGCGGGCTCGACGTGGACAACCGTGTCGCGGCCGAGTTCACCGTCCAGAGCGGTGAGCAGGTGACCTCCAGCCTCCTGCAGGCCGCCCCGGAGATCGACGCGATCTGGAACCACGACGACGACCAGGGCGTCGGCGTGCTCCAGGCGATCGAGAACGCCGGCCGCGACGAGTTCTTCATGGTCGGCGGTGCCGGCTCCGCCAACATGATGCGGGAGATCCAGAGCGGCGACTCCGTCGTCCAGGCGACCGTCGTCTACCCGTCGACCCAGGCCGCGGACGGCATCAAGCTCGCCCGTCTGGTCGCGCACGACAAGGGCATGAGCGACCTGACATCGGCGGGCGTCCCGCGCACCGTCCAGCTCTTCGCGCCGGTCGTCACGGCGGACAACGTCGAGCAGTACCTGCCCACCGCGTTCGAGTCCTGACCGGACGCACCACACCACCCGGCGGCGGGGCCCTGTCCCCGCCGCCGCGGTCCCGTCCGGCCTCGACCGGAGCGGGGCCGCGCCCGAAAGGAAGGACCAGGCACATGGGTGACGCAGACCGCGCACGTCTCGGCATCGGGATGGTCGGCTACTCGTTCATGGGCGCCGCGCACTCCCACGCGTGGCGTACCGCCCCCCGCTTCTTCGAGCTGCCGCTGCGCACGGAGATGACCGCCGTCGTCGGCCGTGACCCCGAGCGGGTCGCCGAGGCCGCGACACGGCTCGGGTGGGACTCCTCCGAGACGGACTGGCACCGTCTGCTTGAGCGTGACGACATCGACCTGGTCGACATCTGCACGCCGGGGAACACGCACGCCGAGATCGCGATCGCGGCGCTGGACGCCGGCAAGCACGTGCTCTGCGAGAAGCCGCTGGCCAACACGGTGGCCGAGGCGGAGCAGATGGTCGCCGCGGCCGACCGTGCCGCCGCTCGTGGCGCCCGCGCGATGGTCGGCTTCACGTACCGGCGCGTCCCGGCGATCCAGCTCGCGCGTCAGCTCGTCGCGGACGGCCGCATCGGGCAGGTGCGCCACGTGCGCGCCCAGTACCTGCAGGACTGGCTCTCCGACCCGTCCGCGCCGCTGTCGTGGCGCCTGGACAAGGAGAAGGCGGGCTCCGGGGCGCTGGGTGACATCGGCGCCCACATCGTCGACCTGACGCAGTTCATCACCGGTGAGCAGATCACCGGCGTGACCGGCGTGCTGGAGACCTTCGTGACCGAGCGTCCGGTGGCGACCGTGTTCGCCGGGCTGTCCGGCACCGGGGGCGACGAGACCGGTCCGGTGACCGTCGACGACGCGGCCGCCTTCCTGGCGCGGATGTCCGGCGGGGGCCTCGGCGTCTTCGAGGCCACGCGCTACGCCCAGGGCCGCAAGAACGCCATCCGGATCGAGATCAACGGGTCGAAGGGCTCGCTGGCGTTCGACTTCGAGGACATGAACGTCCTGCACTTCTTCGACGCCGAGGAGTCCGGTGCCACCGCCGGGTTCCGACGGATCGTCGTCACCGAGGCGGACCACCACGCCTATGTCGCGGCCTGGTGGCCTCCCGGCCACGGGCTCGGCTACGAGCACGCGTTCACGCACCAGGTCGTCGACCTCGTCTCGGCGATCGCCGGCGGCGAGGACCCGGCGCCGTCGTTCGCGGACGGTCTCGCCGTCCAGCGGGTGCTGGACGCGGTCGAGCGCAGCGCCGAGAAGGGCGTCTGGCTCGACGTCTGATCTTCTGCACCGACCGACGAAGGAGGCACGCAGACAGCACCAGCATCGACCGGTTCCATCACGTCCGGGCCGACGTGAACGGATGACGGCGGAGCGCTTCCCCCGCAGCACCACTGATCCAGACCGAAGGAGTTCCTGGTGAGTACAGTGCTCAGCGTACGTTCGCGAGCTGTGAGACGAGGCGTCGGAGCCGCTGTGGCGGCCGCCGTCGTCCTGCCGCTCTCGTGGGCCGGCATGGCCGGCGCACAGGCGGCCGAGGCCGACGAGCCGCCTCCCGTGGAGGCGGCGGCCGAGGAGTTCGACCTCCTCGTCTTCTCCAAGACGGCGGGCTTCCGCCACGGATCGATCCCGGCCGGTATCGCGGCCATCCAGCGGCTCGGTGACGACAACGGTTTCTCGGTCACGGCGACCGAGGACGCCGAAGCGTTCACGGCCGAGAACCTCGAGCAGTACGAGGCCGTGCTGTTCCTCTCGACGACCGGTGACGTGCTCGACGCCGACCAGCAGGCCGCGTTCGAGGCGTACATCCAGGACGGCGGCGGCTACGCCGGTGTCCACGCGGCATCCGACACGGAGTACGACTGGCCCTGGTACGGCGAGCTGGTGGGCGCCTACTTCAACAGCCACCCGCAGAACCAGGACGCGACGGTCAAGGTCGAGGACCACGTCCACGAGTCGACGGCGCACCTGCCGGCTCGCTGGGACCGGTACGACGAGTGGTACAACTTCCGCACGGACCCGCGGGACTCGGTGCACGTGCTGGCGAGCCTCGACGAGTCGAGCTACTCGGCCGGCTCGGGGGCGATGGGTGCCGAGCACCCGATCGCCTGGTGCCAGGCGTACGACGGCGGCCGGTCCTGGTACACGGGCGGCGGCCACACCGACGAGTCCTACGCCGAGCCGGAGTTCCTCCAGCACCTGCTGGGCGGGATCCAGACGGCGGCCGGCGTCGTGGGCTCCGACTGCGCCGCGACGCAGAGCGCGAGCTACGAGGCGGTGCCCCTGGATGACGACACGTCGAACCCGATGATGCTCGAGGTCGCGCCGGACGGCACGGTCCTCTACGTCGAGCGTGACGGTCGGGTCAGGGTCATCGACCCGGAGACCAGCACGACGACGACGGCGGCGACGCTCGACGTGACGCAGGCCAACGAGGACGGGCTGACGGGCATCGTGCTCGACCCGGACTTCGCGTCCAACGGCTGGGTGTACCTGTACTGGTCCCCGACGGACGTGGGCGAGGACGGGCCGCACAACCGGATCTCCCGGTTCACCTACGCTGACGGGTCGATCGACCTGAGCACCGAGGAGAAGGTGCTGGTCGTGCCGACGCAGCGCCAGACGTGCTGCCACGCGGGTGGCGACATGGTCTTCGACGACGAGGGCAACCTCTACCTCGCCACGGGTGACAACACGAACCCGTTCGAGTCGGCGGGCTTCTCGCCGCTCGACGAGCGTGACGGGCGCCAGAACTACGACGCGCAGCGCACCTCGGCGAACTCGAACGACCTGCGCGGCAAGGTCCTGCGGATCACCCCGCAGGACGACGGCTCCTACACGGTGCCGGACGGCAACATGTTCGAGAGCGGGACGGCGGACACGCTGCCCGAGATCTACGCCATGGGGTTCCGCAACCCGTTCCGGATCGGTCTCGACCCGGTGTCGGGCAACGTGCACGTCGCGGACTACGGCCCGGACGCAGGCAGCGCCAGCGCGACGCGTGGTCCGGCCGGAGCGGTCGAGTGGAACGTGGTGAGCGAACCCGGCTTCTACGGTTGGCCGTACTGCACCGGCTCGAACAACGCCTACATCGACTACGACTTCGCCACGGGCCAGTCGGGTGAGGCGTTCGACTGCGCCGGCGGCGTCGTCAACGACTCCCCGCACAACACGGGCATCGAGCAGCTCCCCGGAGCGATCGAGGCGGAGATCTGGTACGGCTACCAGACGAACCCGGACTTCCCCGAGATCGGTGGGGGCGGTGCGCCGATGGGTGGACCGGTCTACGAGTTCGACCCCGAGCTCGACTCGGACGTCAAGTGGCCGGAGTACTGGGACGGCAAGGCGTTCCTCGGTGAGTGGAACCAGGGCACGATGTTCTCTCTCCAGCTCGACGGCGAGGACCGCGACGACCTGGTGGACATCAACCGTGTGCTGCCCGGCATCTTCGACCCCGGCGCCGGATTCGACCGTCCGATGGATTTCGAGTTCGGGCCCGACGGCGCCATGTACATGGTCGACTGGGGTTCCGGCTTCGGCGGGAACAACGACTCGTCGGGCATCTTCAAGGTCAACTACGTTCAGGGTGACCCGGCGCCGATCGCGAGGGCGTCCGCGGACGTCACGAGCGGACCGGCTCCGTTGACGGTGCAGTTCTCCTCGGAGGGCACGCGGCACCCGAACGACGAGCCGATCTCGTTGCAGTGGACCTTCGGCGACGGCTCGGACCCGAGCACGGAGGCGAACCCGTCGCACACCTACACGGAAGAGGGTTCGTACACCGCACAGCTCACCGTCACCGACGACTCCGGTCAGACCGGAGTCGCGAACGTGACGATCGTCGTGGGGAACGAGGCGCCGACGGTGTCGATCACGTTCCCGGAGAACGGCGGCTTCTTCGAGTGGGGCGACCAGGTCGCCTACGAGATCGCCGTCGACGACCCGGACGGTGAGGTGGACTGCGCCGACGTGCAGCTCTTCACGTCGCTGGGGCACGACTCGCACGCTCACCCGTTCGACGAGCTGACGGGCTGCGAGGGCGTCATCCAGACGGCTCGCGACGAGGGCCACGGCATCGAGTCGAACATCTTCTGGGTGATCGAGGCGATGTACACCGACGACGGCGGGGCCGCGGGCGTGCCGCTCACCGGCAACGACCTGCAGGTGCTGCAGCCCAAGCTGGTCCAGGCCGAGTTCTTCACCTCGACCGGACGGCTCGACGGCTCGACGAGCTCGGGCGACGCCGGCGTGGTCACCGAGGAGACCGGCGACAGCGCCGGTGGCGGCCAGAACATCGGGTTCGTCGAGCCCGACGACTGGTGGGCGCACGACCCGATCAGCCTGGGCAACGTGGACGGCCTCTCGCTGCGCGTGGCCTCCCCGGACGGCGGTGAGGTCTCGGTGCGCTGGGGCGCACCCGACGGACCGGAGATCGGTCACTTCTCGGTCCCGTCGACCGGTGACTGGCAGGTCTACGAGGACGTCACGACGTCGCTGACGGACGCCCCGTCGGGTTCGGACGCGCTGTACTTCGTGCTCGAGTCCGGTGGCATCAACGTCAACTGGTTCGAGATCGACGGGCGCGGCGTGACCGCCAACGAACGTCCGGACCTGGACCTCGAGGTCGGCCCGCTGGAAGGGTTGGCTCCGCTCACGGTGACCGGTTCGGCCACGGCGAGCGACCCGGACGGCGAGGACGACGAGCTCGTCTACGCGTGGGACGTCGGGCTCGGCGACGGGTTCGTCGACGGCGAGCCGGCGTTCGAGCACACCTACACCGAGCCGGGCACCTATCGCCTGCAGGTGAAGGTGACCGACGGTGGCGGTGCCTACGTCCAGGAGTACGTGACGGTGACCGTCACGGCGGAGGCCGTCGAACCGGCGCTCTGCTTCCAGGGCCGCTCGGACGACTTCCTCGGCGACGAGATCGACGCCGAGCGGTGGAACGTCGTCAACCAGGACCAGGGCCTCGTCGTCGCCGACGGCGTCGCCCGGATCCCTGCGACGGTGGCCGACATCTACGGGGCCGACAACTCGACGGTGCCGAACCTGGTGCTGCAGGAGCTGCCGGACGGACCCTTCACGGCCACGGCCAAGGTGACGATCCCGGCGAACGCGCAGTACCAGCAGGCCGGCCTGCTGATCTACGGCGGGGACGACGACTACGCCAAGATGGTGATCCAGGGCCGTTCGGCCCCGGCGGACCCGTCGACGCGCGTCTTCCAGTTCATCCGTGAGGAGGCCGGCCAGCCGAACGAGGTCGGTGACTCCAACACGGCGGCGCTGGGAGCGGACTACCCGTCGACGGTCTACGTGCGCTTCACGAGCACGGACGGCTCGGACCTGCGGGCGTCCTACTCGGCGAACGGCACGGACTTCACCGACATGCCGGAGACGAAGTCGCTCGACGGCCTCGTCGACCCGCAGATCGGGCTGGTCTCCCTCGCGGGTGCCAGCTCGACGGCCCCGGTGGTGGATGCTGAGTTCGACTGGTTCCACCTGACGCCGGACGACTCGGTGTCGACCACGCCGGACGACGAGTTCGACGGTGAGGAGCTCGACACCTGCCGTTGGCAGATCGTCCGCGAGGACGAGTCGGGCTACCGGGTGGCTGACGGTTCGCTGCAGATCGACACCACGGCGACCGACATCTACACCGGGACCAACACCGACGTGCCGAACATCGTCCTCCAGGACCAGCCGGAGGGTGACTGGACGGTCGAGACGCGGGTCGACGCCTCGCAGCTCGTCGAGCAGTACCAGCAGGGCGGTCTGATCCTCTACGGGGACGACGACAACTACGTCAAGCTGGACTACGTCACGGACAACGCCGCCGGTGACCCCGTCTCGGCGCGTCTGGAGCTGCGGTCGGAGGTCGACGCCACCGTCGTCAACCCCCAGCCGAACGTCTCCGGTCTGACCGAGGACGTCTGGTCCCTGCGCCTGACCAAGGAGGGCACGACCTTCACGGGCTCGTACTCGACCGACGGTGAGACGTGGGAGCAGTTCGGCGACCCGGTCGAGCACGAGGGGCTTGCGCAGGCCAAGGTCGGCCTGTTCGCCCTGGGCGGCTCGCAGACGACCTCGGCGACCGTTCTCTTCGACCACTTCCGGGTGGTCGGCGACGACACGGAGCCGCTGGCGGTCGTCGGTTCGCTCGACCCGGCCGAGCCGGATCGTGAGGACGGCACCTACACCGGGCCGGTGACGGTCACGGTGGAGGCCACGGGTGGTCCGGACGGCGCGACGGTCTACCGCGAGGTGAACGTCGACGGCGCCGGCTGGGCCGAGTACACGGCTCCGGTCGAGGTGACCGGAGCGGGCGACCACACGGTCGAGGTGCGTGCTTCGGCCGGCGGTGAGGACGTCGTGGGCGAGACCCTGACGTTCACCATCGCCGCGCCCGACGCGACGCCGGTGACCCCGAGCGTCGAGGTCGTCCAGGCCACGTGCGCCTGGGCGGACGACGGCACCCACGAGGTCACGGGTGGAGCGATCGTCACGGCCGAGGTGGAGGGCGTGCGGTACGTCGTGCGTCCGCTCACCGAGGACGGTGCGGGTCCGGTGGTCGACGACCTCGACGACCTGGCCGCGGGCACCTACCGCGTGGCAGCCCGTCCGGGCGACGGGTACGTCGTGGAGCCGGGTGACGGCTGGCGTGTCAACGCCAACGGCTTCGGCATCCTCCGTGTGACCATCGACGAGCCCGAGTGCCCGGAGCCGACTCCGGTGACCCCGACGGTCGCGGTCACGCAGGCCGGCTGCGAGGTCGACGGGGACGGCGAGAACGTGCGCATCGGTGGTTCGCTCACCGGTGTGGCGGTCGAGGGTGTCAAGGGCTACGTGGTGCACAACTGGGTGGACGGGGACCTCAACGACGGCAAGCCGTCGGACCTGGGGAACCTGGCACCCGGCCAGTACCACGTGATCGCGACGCCTGCCGCCGGCCACGTGCTCGAGATCGACGGTGACTGGAAGCTGAGCCCGTCGGGCAAGGCGACGCTGGTCGTCACGATCGAGGGCTACGGCTGCGACCGTGTCCCCGCGGTGGAGCTCACGCAGGCGAGCTGCACCGACGGCACGCTCGTGCCGGGTTCGATGAATCCGCTCGACGTCGCCGGGGTCAAGTCGTACGTGGTCCACAACTGGGTCGACGGCCACGCGCAGGGCAAGCCGAAGAAGCTGTCGGCGCTGGCCGCGGGCAGCTACCGCGTGATCGCGAGCCCGGATCCGCGCACCGAGCTCGAGGTCGAGGGTGACTGGGAGCTGAGCCCGTCGGGCAAGGCGAAGGTCATCCTGACCGTGGAGGAGGTGGACTGCCACTGATCCGGTCGCGGGGGGCCGCAAGTGCGGCCCCCCGCCCCACCATCCCCCCTGGGCGGGGCGCCGTGCGCCCCCGCGGGGGGGGGGGGGGGGGGGGCCCCGCCCGGGGGGGGGGGGGGGGGGCCCCCCCCCCCCCCCCCCCGCCCCACGATCGCCGCTGGGCGGGGCGCCGGGCGTCCGACGGCGCGGTCCCGGCCCGGGGACGGTGCCGTCGGCCGGTGACCATCCAGCGGTAGGCCGGCCTCGAGCCGGCAGACCCTCGGCACAGGACGGTGCGCTCCGCTCCTGTGCCGAGGGGCCTCGGCGTCACGAACTCGAAGGAGCACGGCAGATGATCACCCAGCACGATCAACGGCGATGGACGACGACGGCGCTCGCCGTCCTCGCGACCCTCGTCCTCGCCGTCGTGGCGTGGGCAGCAGCTCTGCCGCCGGCCGCGGCGCACGGAGGTGACCTGCAGATCGACGTCGGGACCGACGGCTCCGGGGGTGTCGACGCCGTGGTCGTCTGGGCCGCGGACGGCCACCCGGTCGAGGAGACCGTCGACGTCACGGTCAAGGCCGTCTCCGACGACGGCGAGGAGGTCGGGCCTGTGCAGCTGACGTCCGCCTCGGAGGGTGTGGGGTGGTACCGGTCCGAGGCGGGCCTGCTCGGTGAGGGGCACTGGACTCTCACGGTGCGGGCGACGGAACCCTCGAAGTACAAGTCGAAGACCGAGCTCGACGTCGTCGCGCCGCCGACACCCACCGCCGAGCCTGCGGACACCGACGACGTCGACGAAGCCGCCGCGGAGACCGCGGCCGACGCCTCCGACCCGGCGAGCACCGCCACGGCCGGGACTCCGGCCTGGGTCTGGATCGCCGTCGGGGTCGTCGTCGTGGGTGCCGCCGTGCTGATCCTGGTCAGGCGACGTCGCTCCGCCTGATCTCTGTCACGACCTCGCCCCCGCAGAGGGGGCGACCGAAGGAAGGAACCGACATGACCCGACCGATCTCTCTCTTCACCGGCCAGTGGGCCGATCTGCCGCTCGAGGAGGTCGCCGGCCTGGCCGCGGGCTGGGGCTACGACGGCCTCGAGCTGTGCTGCTGGGGCGACCACATGGACGTGTCGCGGTGGGACGACGCCGACTACGTCCAGGGGCGCCTGGACCTGATGGAGCGGCACGGGCTGCGCATCGTCGCCATCTCGAACCACCTCACGGGGCAGGCCGTGTGCGACGACCCGATCGATCGTCGTCACGAGGAGATCCTGCCGCCGCAGGTGTGGGGCGACGGCGACCCCGAGGGTGTGCGGCAGCGGGCCGCCGAGGCGATGAAGGACACGGCGCGCATGGCGGCGAAGCTGGGTGTGAAGACCGTCGTCGGCTTCTCCGGGTCTTCGATCTGGAAGACGGTCGCGATGTTCCCGCCGGTGCCGGCGGACATGGTGGAGGCGGGGTACCAGGACTTCGCGGACCGTTGGAACCCGATCCTCGACGTCTTCGAGGAGGTCGGCGTGCGGTTCGCGCTGGAGGTGCACCCGAGCGAGATCGCCTACGACTACTGGACGGCGAAGCGCACGCTCGAGGCGATCGGTCACCGCGAGTCGTTCGGCCTCAACTGGGACCCGAGCCACATGGTGTGGCAGGACATCGACCCGGTGGCGTTCCTCTGGGACTTCGCCGACCGGATCTACCACGTGCACTGCAAGGACACGAAGAAGCGCCTGAACGGTCGCAACGGCCGGCTCTCCTCCCACCTGGCCTGGGCGGACCCCCGACGCGGCTGGGACTTCATCTCCACGGGGCACGGCGACGTGCCGTGGGAGGACGCGTTCCGCATGCTCAACGCGATCGGCTACGACGGTCCGCTCTCCGTGGAGTGGGAGGACGCCGGCATGGATCGGCTCGTGGGTGCGGCCGAGGCGGTCGAGTTCGTGCGCCGGTACGCGTTCGATGCGCCGGACGCCGCGTTCGATGCGGCGTTCTCGTCGCAGTGAGCGCCCCGGCGTGACTACCCGGCGGGGGACTGCAGCATGACGACGTCGTCGTGCTGCACCCCGCCGACGTCGTAGGTACGCCGGCCCACGACGTCGAACCCGTGGCGCCGGTAGAACGCCTGGGCGCGAGCGTTCTCGCCGTTGGTCCCGAGCCAGAGCGGACTGCCGGGGGCGAGGCGACGGGCCTCGTCGGTCGCCTCCGACAGGATGCGCCCGGCCGTCCCGGTCCCGAGGTGGTCGGGGTGCACGTAGATCTTGGACAGCTCGACGTACGGTCCGGGCCCGACGGCGGCACGCAGGACCGCGAGCTCCTTCGTCCCGGAGGGCTCGCCCCGCACCAGCAGCGCGTAACCCACGGGACCCCCGGTGTCCCCGGCGCCGGTCGGCGACTCGGCGACGAGCAGCACGTGCTCGGGGGAGGTGCTCCATCTCGCGAAGTGCCCGGGGGTCAGGTGCTGGGCGACGTGCGCTGCCATCGTGGGTACGGGGGTGCCCGGGGGGCACGCCAGCGGGAACGTCAGCGCGGCCAGCCACGCGATCTCGGCGGCCTCTCGCGCGCGGGCACGGCGGACGACGACGGGTTGTGCTGTCACCCGACGAACCTAGCGCGGGCGCGAGACTCCGGCATCAGGCGGTGGCAGCAGGCTGACCTGCATCGACACGAGAGGTCGCGGTGTGCCGGGCGTCACCCCGCGACCGAGTTGGCGCCAGGGCCGGGGACGTGTAATGTTCTCGAAGTCAGCCCGACAGGAACCGGACACCGCGAGGTGGCCGCCGGGGTCTGAAACTCTCACCGAAGGTCGTGGATCGCTTCGTGCGCCACGAGCCAGGAGCGGGAGACCTCGCCGCGAGATGCGGGCTTGGATCGGATCGCCAAGGCGGTTTGGACCGGGCCGGGAGATCGGGTAAGGTTGAAGGGTTGCCCCGGACGGGGTCGGAGCGGTTGTTCCGGTCTTGGATGGTGTGCGTCGGTTGTTTGAGAACTCAACAGTGTGCTTGATAGTCAATGCCAAATTTTGAACCTTTTTGGTTCCTTTGGACTGGATTGAACAGCTAGTCTGTTTGGTCTGGCCAGTATCGATAGGCGACTGGCGGCTCTTTCGGGGGTTGTTGGTTGTTTTCTCTCTTTTACGGAGAGTTTGATCCTGGCTCAGGACGAACGCTGGCGGCGTGCTTAACACATGCAAGTCGAACGGTGAAGCCCAGCTTGCTGGGTGGATCAGTGGCGAACGGGTGAGTAACACGTGAGCAACCTGCCCTCCACTTCGGGATAAGCCTTGGAAACGGGGTCTAATACCGGATATGAGCATCTGCCGCATGGTGGGTGTTGGAAAGTTTTTCGGTGGGGGATGGGCTCGCGGCCTATCAGCTTGTTGGTGGGGTGATGGCCTACCAAGGCGTCGACGGGTAGCCGGCCTGAGAGGGCGACCGGCCACACTGGGACTGAGACACGGCCCAGACTCCTACGGGAGGCAGCAGTGGGGAATATTGCACAATGGGCGAAAGCCTGATGCAGCGACGCCGCGTGAGGGATGACGGCCTTCGGGTTGTAAACCTCTTTCAGCAGGGAAGAAGGCCTTCGGGTGGACGGTACCTGCAGAAGAAGCGCCGGCTAACTACGTGCCAGCAGCCGCGGTAATACGTAGGGCGCAAGCGTTGTCCGGAATTATTGGGCGTAAAGAGCTCGTAGGCGGTTTGTCGCGTCTGGTGTGAAATCCCGAGGCTCAACTTCGGGCTTGCATCGGGTACGGGCAGACTAGAGTACTGTAGGGGAGACTGGAATTCCTGGTGTAGCGGTGGAATGCGCAGATATCAGGAGGAACACCGATGGCGAAGGCAGGTCTCTGGGCAGTCACTGACGCTGAGGAGCGAAAGCATGGGGAGCGAACAGGATTAGATACCCTGGTAGTCCATGCCGTAAACGTTGGGCACTAGGTGTGGGGCTCATTCCACGAGTTCCGTGCCGCAGCTAACGCATTAAGTGCCCCGCCTGGGGAGTACGGCCGCAAGGCTAAAACTCAAAGGAATTGACGGGGGCCCGCACAAGCGGCGGAGCATGCGGATTAATTCGATGCAACGCGAAGAACCTTACCAAGGCTTGACATGCACCGGACGCTGCCAGAGATGGTGGTTCCGCAAGGTCGGTGCACAGGTGGTGCATGGTTGTCGTCAGCTCGTGTCGTGAGATGTTGGGTTAAGTCCCGCAACGAGCGCAACCCTCGTCCCATGTTGCCAGCGGGTTATGCCGGGGACTCATGGGAGACTGCCGGGGTCAACTCGGAGGAAGGCGGGGATGACGTCAAATCATCATGCCCCTTATGTCTTGGGCTTCACGCATGCTACAATGGCCGGTACAGAGGGCTGCGATACCGTAAGGTGGAGCGAATCCCAAAAAGCCGGTCTCAGTTCGGATTGGGGTCTGCAACTCGACCCCATGAAGTCGGAGTCGCTAGTAATCGCAGATCAGCAACGCTGCGGTGAATACGTTCCCGGGCCTTGTACACACCGCCCGTCAAGTCACGAAAGTTGGTAACACCCGAAGCTCATGGCCCAACCGGTTTTCCGGGGGGAGTGGTCGAAGGTGGGACCGGCGATTGGGACTAAGTCGTAACAAGGTAGCCGTACCGGAAGGTGCGGCTGGATCACCTCCTTTCTAAGGAGCACATACTGCTCGCTGCGGGGCTTGCCTCGTGGTGGGTGGTCATGCACAGCTGCTGTAGGCGCCGAACGTGCGTCTGGTGGTTGCTCTGGGTGGAACATTGACGAACGTCGGTCCGCTGGTGCGGTCGGCTGCTAGTACGTCTGCTGCTCTTGGGTGGTGGTCTGGAACGTGGTCGGCGTGGCTGGTGGGTTGGTTGAGCACACTGTTGGGTCCTGAGGCAACCGGCCATGGAAGTGGTCGGGGCTTGTCCTCGGATGGATACGGGTCGTTGGTCTGGTGCAGACCGCTCCACGGTTGTGGGGGTGGGTGCACCGGTGGGCCGGCGGGACCGTCCGTTGCTTGAGAACTGCACAGTGGACGCGAGCATCCCAGATGTTCAAGTATTATTCTTGGATTTCTGTAGCATATTTGTAGTGTGTGTCGAAGTTTTTAAGGGCACACGGTGAATGCCTTGGCACTAGGAGCCGAAGAAGGACGTTGTAGCCTGCGTTAAGCCTCGGGGAGCTGGCAAACGAGCTGTGATCCGAGGATGTCCGAATGGGGGAACCCGGCCGTAGTCATGTGCGGTCACCTGTACCTGAATTCATAGGGTGCAGGGGGGAACGTCGGGAAGTGAAACATCTCAGTACCGGCAGGAAGAGATATTCCGTGAGTAGTGGCGAGCGAAAGCGGATGAGGCCAAACCATATGCGTGTCAAGCTGTCAGGCGTTGCGTGTATGGGGTTGTGGGACCTTTCGAGGATCACTGACATGGTCCTGACCAGTAAGAAAGTCGTGTCATAGTCGAACCGCATTGAAAGGCGGACCGTAGAGGGTGGGAGTCCCGTAGACGAAATGGCGTGGCCTGGTGAAGGGGATCCCAAGTAGCACGGGGCCCGAGAAATCCCGTGTGAATCTGGCAAGACCACTTGCTAAGCCTAAATACTACCTAGTGACCGATAGCGGACAAGTACCGTGAGGGAAAGGTGAAAAGTACCCCGGGAGGGGAGTGAAATAGTACCTGAAACCGTGTGCCTACAATCCGTCGGAGCCTCCCTAGCAGGGGTGACGGCGTGCCTTTTGAAGAATGAGCCTGCGAGTTAGTGCTCGGTGGCGAGGTTAACCCGTGTGGGGAAGCCGTAGCGAAAGCGAGTCCGAACAGGGCGATGCAGTCGCCGGGTCTAGACCCGAAGCGAAGTGATCTAGCCATGGGCAGGTTGAAGCGCCGGTAAGACGGCGTGGAGGACCGAACCCACTTAGGTTGAAAACTGAGGGGATGACCTGTGGTTAGGGGTGAAAGGCCAATCAAACTTCGTGATAGCTGGTTCTCCCCGAAATGCATTTAGGTGCAGCGTCACGCGTTCCTTACCGGAGGTAGAGCTACTGGATGGCCGATGGGCCTCACCAGGTTACTGACGTCAACCAAACTCCGAATGCCGGTAAGCCAGAGCGTGGCAGTGAGACTGCGGGGGATAAGCTTCGTAGTCGAGAGGGAAACAGCCCAGACCACCGGCTAAGGCCCCTAAGCGTGTGCTCAGTGGGAAAGGATGTGGAGTTGCACAGACAACCAGGAGGTTGGCTTAGAAGCAGCCACCCTTGAAAGAGTGCGTAATAGCTCACTGGTCAAGTGATTCCGCGCCGACAATGTAGCGGGGCTCAAGTACACCGCCGAAGCCGTGGCACTCACACTTTACCCAGCATCCCCTTGAGGGGTGTTCAGGTGTGTGGGTGGGTAGGGGAGCGTCGTGTGGGCAGTGAAGCCGCGGAGTGATCCAGCGGTGGAGGCCACACGAGTGAGAATGCAGGCATGAGTAGCGAAAGACGGGTGAGAAACCCGTCCGCCGAATGACCAAGGGTTCCAGGGCCAGGTTAATCCGCCCTGGGTAAGTCGGGACCTAAGGCGAGGCCGACAGGCGTAGTCGATGGACAAGGAGTTGATATTCTCCTACCGGCGAAGAACCGCCCATACCGAGCCCGGTGATGCTAACCACCCCGGACCACCACCGTCACCTTCGGGTGACACCGGTGGCGAGGCGTGGGACCCGAACCGGTAGTAGGTAAGCGTGTTAACAGGGGTGACGCAGGAAGGTAGCCCGGCGTGGCGATGGTAGACCACGTCCAAGGCCGTAGCCGGCTTCGTAGGTAAATCCGCGAAGCACACACGGTGAGAGCTGACGGTGACCGCACAAGCGGGAATCGGGTGATCCTCTGCTGCCAAGAAAAGCCTCGACGCGAGGTTCTAGCCGCCCGTACCCCAAACCGACTCAGGTGGTCAGGTAGAGAATACCAAGGCGATCGAGCAAATCGTGGTTAAGGAACTCGGCAAAATGCCCCCGTAACTTCGGGAGAAGGGGGGCCCGAACTGTCCAACCCCTCGCGGGTGACGGCAGCAAGGGCCGCAGAGACCAGGGAGAAGCGACTGTTTACTAAAAACACAGGTCCGTGCGAAGTCGCAAGACGATGTATACGGACTGACGCCTGCCCGGTGCTGGAAGGTTAAGAGGACGGGTCAGCCTTCGGGCGAAGCCCAGAATTTAAGCCCCAGTAAACGGCGGTGGTAACTATAACCATCCTAAGGTAGCGAAATTCCTTGTCGGGTAAGTTCCGACCTGCACGAATGGCGTAACGACTTCTCCGCTGTCTCAACCGCGAACTCGGCGAAATTGCACTACGAGTAAAGATGCTCGTTACGCGCAGCAGGACGGAAAGACCCCGGGACCTTTACTATAGCTTGGTATTGGTGTTCGGTGCGGTTTGTGTAGGATAGGTGGGAGACTATGAAGCCCGCGCGCCAGCGCGAGTGGAGTCATCGTTGAAATACCACTCTGACCGCATCGACCATCTAACCTCGGTCCGTGATCCGGATCAGGGACAGTGCCTGGTGGGTAGTTTAACTGGGGCGGTTGCCTCCCAAAATGTAACGGAGGCGCTCAAAGGTTCCCTCAGCCTGGTTGGCAATCAGGTGTCGAGTGCAAGTGCACAAGGGAGCTTGACTGTGAGACCGACAGGTCAAGCAGGGACGAAAGTCGGAACTAGTGATCCGGCGGTGGCTTGTGGAAGCGCCGTCGCTCAACGGATAAAAGGTACCCCGGGGATAACAGGCTGATCTTCCCCAAGAGTCCATATCGACGGGATGGTTTGGCACCTCGATGTCGGCTCGTCGCATCCTGGGGCTGGAGTAGGTCCCAAGGGTTGGGCTGTTCGCCCATTAAAGCGGCACGCGAGCTGGGTTTAGAACGTCGTGAGACAGTTCGGTCCCTATCCGCTGCGCGCGCAGGAAACTTGAGAAGGGCTGTCCCTAGTACGAGAGGACCGGGACGGACGAACCTCTGGTATGCCAGTTGTTCCGCCAGGAGCACCGCTGGTTCGCTACGTTCGGAAGGGATAACCGCTGAAAGCATCTAAGCGGGAAGCCTGCTTCAAGATGAGGTTTCCATCCCCCTCGTGGGGTGAAGGCACCCAGCTAGACCACTGGGTAGATAGGCCGGAAGTGGAAGACAGGACCAACGACTGTCGCAGCTGACCGGTACTAATAAGCCAACAACTTCAACACAACACAC
>NZ_JBLUNY010000008.1:0-173680 GCF_048065335.1 Isoptericola maris
GCGCATGGCGGCGAAGGCGCGTCGGGCCTGGGCGGCGACGTCGGCCGGGGTGATGCACTCGCGGCCGGAGACCTGCTCGGGTGCGGTGTAGGTGCCGTCGTCCTGGAGGCGTTCGACCCACAGCTCGGCGAGCTCGTACTCGTCGTCGTTGCAGGGGGCGCTCTCGATGTCTGCTTCTCGTGAGCCGTCGGGGCAGGTGTCCAGGGTGGTGATCAGCTCGATGCCGTCCGCGGTGGTGGCGATGTTGCAGGTCTGGGTGTCGGTGCGGAAGTACCGGTCGCGGGGGCCGTCGTCCTCGGAGGCAGCGGGATTCGCGCCCTCGCCGACCGCGTCAACCCCGGCTGTATTCCGTTCGTCGTCCATGGTGCCCTCAATCTCTGCGCCCATCGCAAGATTGGTGAACAAGATCGTGGCGGCGATCACAGAGGTGGCAGCGTTCACTGCTCCTCCGGGGACTCGGGCATGGCGAAAAGGTCGACGACCTTCCACTCGTCACCGCGGTGCACGACTTCGAGGCGCCGTTCGGCGACAACTTCATCGGACACGTAAGTCTCCTTGCCGGAGGGGTCGGTGACCCGAGTCGGCTCCACGGTGACCTCGATGTCGATAGGCCAGATCCCAGTCGGCCGATCCTGTTCGTAGGTGTGCAGTATTTGGACTGCATTCTCGCCGCCCGACCAGTTTTGACCTTCGTCTGCGATGGTGCGGGCCTGTTCGAGCCTTTCTGCGCAGAACGTGCACTTCTTGTGGGACATCGCCTCCCACTCGGCGGTGTCACCCGTCTTCATCATGTAGTCGTCCAGGCTGAGGAAGTACTTCGCGGCGGCTTCGGCACCCTGGTACCCCTCGTCGTCCATCGCGGCCGGCCGCTCGGGCGCGATCACGACCGGCGTCGGTGACGCGGCGGGGGAGGACTCGGTCGCGGAGGGTGCCGGGCTCGAGGGGGCCTGCGCCGTCGACCCGGGGTCCGTGGGAGTCGGGTCGGGTGTGGTGCATCCGGCGAGCAGCAGCGCGACCAGCGCGGCCGCGCCGAAGGTGGTGGCGGTACGGGGCATCAGGGATTCCTTCACCAGGGGCGTCGACGGCGACATCGGAGTCACGGTAGCGAAACCGCAGGTCCCCGGCACGACCCTGTGGACAACGTCTCGCGCAGTGGAACGCGCGGCGCTACGTCGCGCCGTCGGGCACGGCGTCAGCGAGCGGCCCGCCAGGGGTTGACGCCACCCCAGGTCCTGTGGTTCATTAGTTGAGTAACGAACCACAGGACCATAGGACCGGGAGGAGGGCCGCATGTTCGACGGGCCCGAGCCGATCTACCTCCAGATCGCGCAGATGATCCGGTCACAGGTCCTCGCCGGGGAACTCGTGGAAGAGGAGCAGGTCATGTCCACCACACAGTTCGCGACGACGTTCCGGATCAACCCCGCCACGGCGGCCAAGGCGTTCACCGGACTCGTCGAGGAGGGCGTGCTCTACAAGCGCCGCGGGCTGGGCATGTTCGTCGCGCCCGGCGCCCGCGAGCGCCTCCTCGAGCAGCACCGCCAGGCGTACTACGACGACGTCCTCGCCCCCGCGCTCGCCCAGGCGGCCGTGCTCGGCATCTCGGCCGAGGAGATCGTCGCGTACATCCACGGCACCGCCCACCAGACCCCTCAGGAGGAGTCATGACCCCCGAGCCCTTCGGCGCCCGGCTGGACGACGTCGTCGTCCGGTTCGGCAAGCAGCGGCGGATGACGATCGACGGCAGGACCTTCAAGGACGAGGCGACCGTCGCGCTCGACGGCGTGGACCTCACGATCCGACCCGGCGTGATCACCGGGGTCCTCGGGCGCAACGGCGCAGGCAAGTCCACGCTGCTCACCCTGCTCGCAGCCTTCAACCGGCCGACGTCGGGCACCGTGCGCCTCGGGCCCGACGGCGACGCCCCGTGGGAGGACCCGTGGGAGAACGCGTGGGTCACCTCCAACGTCCAGCTGGTGCGCGAGTCGGGGGACCTCCAGGACGACGAGAAGCTGTCCGAGTCCCTCAGGTACTACGCCGACCTGCGTCCGTTCTGGGACGCGGAGCTCGCGGGGCGGCTGCTCGACATGTTCGAGGTGAACCCCCGCAAGAAGCCCAACGCCCTGTCGCGCGGCAAGCGGTCCGCCGTGGGCGCCACCATCGGCCTGGCGTCCCGCGCGCCGCTGACGATCTTCGACGAGGTCTACCTCGGCATGGACGCCCCGACCCGGTACGCGTTCTACGACGAGATCCTCGCCGACTACGCCGAGCATCCCCGCACCATCCTGCTCTCCAGCCATCTGGTCGAGGAGGTCGAGCGGCTCTTCGAGGACGTGATCGTCCTCGACCGCGGCGGCGTGCTCCTCGCCGAGACCGCCGAGGAGATGGGCCGGCGCGGCTTCAGCCTCACCGGGCCGACGTCCGCGGTCGAGCGGCTCGCCGGCGACCGCCGCGTGCTGCACCGTCAGCAGCTCGGCGGCACGCTGCAGGTCACTCTCGAGGGCACGCCCGACGACGTCGAGGCCACCGCCGCGCGAGCCGCCGGCGTCGAGCTGGGCTCGCTGCCGCTGCAGGACCTCTTCGTGCGCCTCACCGAGCCGAGCCGGACAGGGGCGGGCCGATGAGCGTCACCACGACAGCACCTGCGTCGCGGGCGGAGCTGGTGGCCCGGGTGCAGCGGCGGGCGACCCGCCGTGCGGCCCGGTCGATGCTGGTCCCGTCGCTCGTCGTCGGGCTGAGCTTCTGGGCCTTCGTCACGGTGGCGGCGGCCGCCGTCCCCGTGGTCGTCGACCGGTTCGGGGGCCACATGGACGTCGGTGTGCTGGTCGCCGCCGAGTACAGCGCGCGGTGGTTCGCGTTCACGCTGGGAGTCATCACCTGCTCGATCATCCTGGCCACCCACCTGGCCGCCGGAGGTACTCGCCGTGCGCTGCGCGACGCCGCCCTGATCACCGCGGGTGTCACCGGCCCGGCCTACGGCGTGCTCCACGCGATCGCGCTGCTGGTCGAGCGAGGGACGTTCCGCGCCGTCGGCTGGACCTGGCCGCGTCCCGAGGGCGGCCTCGTCACCGGCGATGCCGGCATCTGGCCGACGGCCGGCGCCGAGGCCCTGGTCGTCGTGGTCTACGTGCTCGTCGGGTGCGCCGTCGCCGTCGGCTACCTGGTCGACGGCGTCGGTCGCGGGACCCTGCACCTCGTCCCCGCGCTGGCGCTGCTCGGTCTCGCGGAGCTGTCCACCCGCAGCGGGTGGGCCGTCGACCTGCTCGGCGGGTTCCTGCCCGCTGAGGGCCCGGGCACCATCGCCGTCGGGATGGCCGGAGCCGCCGTCGCCATCGTGCTCTCCGCGGCGTGGCTGCACCTGCGCCTGCGTACCCTGCGACTCCGGCCGACGAGGTGAGCACCATGACACACGACAGATCTCCCCACCGCCGGGCGGTCACCGCGGCACGGCGGCGGCTGGAGAGCTACCTGCTCAAGGCCGCGGTCTGGTTCTGGGTCGGCTGGGGCCTGCTCGTCATCGCCACCCCGCTGGTCGTGGACCGCTGGGGCGGCGTGGCCGACGGGCTGACGTACGACGCCGCGGGGAGCCCCGCTCGCTGGCCGGCGTTCGCCGTCGGCATCATCGTCGCCGCCGCCCTCCTGGGCACCCACGTGGCCGCCGGGGGGACCCGCCGGTCCCTCGTCGAGGGCGTCGCTCGCGGCGCCGTCGTCGGCGGGCTCGTGTTCGGCGTCCTGACGGTGGTGTTGGGCATCGCCGAGGAGCAGGTGTTCGAAGGGCTCGACCGGCCTTACCAGGGTGCCGGCGGGGCCTTCGCGCTCGACACCGTGACCGGCGTCGCTGCGACCGTCGTCGCCCAGACGTTCGTCATCGCCACCTACGTGCTCGTCGGTGTCGCCGTCCACGGCGGCTACCGGCGCTGGGGAGCCTGGCGCGGGACCCTCGCCGTCGTCCCGCTGCTGCTCCCCGCCGTGCTCGTCGACCTTGCGAGCCGCACCGGCATCTTCGCGATCCCCCTGCGCGACGAGCCCGTCGACTCGGTGCTCGGCGCGGCAGTGAGCCTCGTCGGCGCGCTCCTCGCCGCGCTCCTGGCCGCCGTCGTCGCGCACCACGTGCTCCGTGCCGTGCGACCACGCCTCACCTGACCCGCCAGTCCGTATCCCACCCGAGAAGGAGGCCAGAGATGGCCAAGCCCATCGTGGAGGTGTCGCACCTCCGCAAGACCTATGGCGACAAGGTCGCCGTCGACGACGTGTCGTTCGCCGTCCAGCCCGGGGAGATCTTCGGGATCCTCGGCCCCAACGGGGCCGGCAAGACCACGACCGTGGAGACTCTCGCCGGACTGCGCACCGCCGACGGAGGCACCGTCCGCGTGCGCGGCATCGACACCCAGCGCCACCCCGGCGCAGTCCGGGACATCCTGGGCGTGCAGCTCCAGGAGGCGGCGCTGCACGACAAGATCACCGTGCGGGAGGCGCTCAACCTGTTCGCCGGGTTCTACGCGAACCCTGCGGACCCGGAAGAGCTCCTGGCGATGCTCGACCTCACCCCGCACGCCGACCGCCGGTTCGCCAAGCTGTCCGGCGGGCAGAAGCAGCGCCTGTCGATCGCGCTCGCCCTGATCGGCAACCCCGAGATCGCCATCCTCGACGAGCTCACCACCGGGCTCGACCCGCAGGCCCGGCGCAACACCTGGGAGCTCGTGGAGCGCGTGCGGGCCACGGGCGTCACCATCCTCCTGGTCACGCACTTCATGGAGGAGGCCGAGCGGCTCTGCGACCGGCTCGTCATCATCGACGCCGGGAACGTCGTCGCCGAGGGCACGCCCCAGGGGCTCATCGACGCCCTCGACGACGACAGCACCGTGGTGCTGCGGTTCGCCCCCGACGACGCCGGCCGGGCACGCGACGTGCTCGAGCAGCTCGCCGACAACGACCCCGAGGTCGCGCGGGTCGACCTCGCCGAGACCTCGCCGGGCGAGGTCGTCGTCACCGGGACCCGCCGGGTCCTGTTCGCCCTCGTGCCGGCCCTCGCCGGTGCGGACCTCGTGCCCGACGACGTCCGCACCGTCGCCAGGTCGCTCGAGGACGTGTTCCTCGCCCACACCGGGCGCGCCTACAGCACGGGGACCGGCGACGCCGACGCGCCCACCGACACCACTCTCGTCCTCGAAGGAGGCCGGTCATGACCGCCACCGCTACCGCCACCCCCACGCGGGTGCGCCCGTCCGGCACCGGCTGGCGCGGGTTCGGCCGCCTGCTGCGCACCGAGACCGCCGTCTGGCTGCGCGACTCGTCGTCCGTGTTCTTCGGGGTGCTCTTCCCCACCGTGCTCCTCGTCGGCGTCGGGTTCGGTATCCCGGGGATGCGCGAGCCGATCACCGACGCCCCGCAGGACTCGCTCTGGTACGGCGTGACGCCCATCGCGACATACCTGCCCACCGTCCTCGCCATGGCGATCGGCACGCTCGCGATCCTGTCGCTGCCGGTCACGTTCGCGACCTTCCGTGACAAGGGCGTGCTACGGCGAATGTCGACGACGCCGATGCGGCCGCAGGCGATCATCGTGGCGCACCTGGCCATCAGCGTCGCCACCACGTTCATCGGGGTGGCGCTGGCCCTCGGCGTGGCGCAGGCGCTGTTCGGCATCGTCCAGCCCACCCAGCTCGGCGTCGTCCTCGGCGCGTTCGTGCTGGGGATGCTCTCGCTGTTCTCGCTGGGCATGCTCCTGTCCGCGGTGGTGAACAAGCCCTCGACGGCGAACGCCGTCGCCTCCCTCGTCTACTTCCCGCTGCTGTTCCTGGCGGGGCTGTGGACGCCAGGCCCGATCATGCCCGACATCGTGCGGCAGATCGGCCAGTTCACCCCGATGGGTGCGGCCGCGCAGGCCATGGACACCGGCTGGTTCGGCGAGGGGTTCCCGCTGCTGCAGTACGTCGTGATGCTGGCGTACACGGCGGTCCTGCTGCCGCTCGCGATCCGCCTGTTCCGCTGGACCTGACGCCGGTCGAGCCGGTCGAGCCTGTCGAGATCCCGACCGGGTCCCGGCAGGCTCGACCTGCATGCCGGTAGGGTGCGGCGGCATGCGCAAGGTGGCTGAGCTGGCAGGCCGGTGGTTCGCGGTGATCGTGGTGCTCGGAGGAGTGGCCGGGCTGCTGGCCCCGACGACGCTCGCCCCCATCGCCGGCCACATCCCCCTGCTCCTCGGGATCATCATGTTCGGCATGGGGCTGACGCTGCGCGGCGCGGACTTCGGGCTCGTGGCCCGGCGGCCGTGGTCGGTGCTGGTCGGCGTCGTCGCGCAGTTCACGGTCATGCCGCTGGTGGCCTGGGCGATCGGCACCGCGTTCGGCCTGCAGGACGCCGCGATGGTCGGCATGATCCTGGTCGGTGCGGCCCCGGGCGGCACGGCGTCCAACGTCATCGTGTACCTCGCCCGGGGCGACACCGCCCTGTCGGTGACGCTCACCGCGGTGTCGACCCTGCTGTCCCCGCTGCTCACGCCGGTGCTCGTGCTGTGGCTCGCGGGGTCCCAGCTCGACGTCACCTACGGCTCCCTCATGACCTCGATCGTGCAGATCGTGCTGTTCCCCGTCCTCGCGGGCCTGCTCGTCCGCACCTTCGCCGGCGGCCTGGTGGAGCGGTACCTGCTGCCCTACCTGCCGCTGGTGTCAGTGACCGGGATCGTCGTCGTGGTGGCCGGCATCGTCGCGGCGAACGCCGACGCCGTGCTGGCCACGGGAGCGCTGCTGGCGCTCGCCGTCGTCGTCCACAACGCCGTGGGGATCGCGCTGGGCTACGGCGCCGCGCGCGCCGCCCGGCTCGACGAGAGCGCCCGGCGTGCGGTGAGCATCGAGGTCGGGATGCAGAACTCGGGTCTCTCCGCGGCGCTGGCGACGGCGCACTTCTCGCCGGCGGCGGCCCTGCCTGCCGCGCTGTTCTCCGTGTGGCACAACGTCTCCGGGGCGGTCCTCGCGTCGTTCTGGGCCCGGCGCCCGGTCGACGGCGGCGAGCGGCCCCCGGAAGGCGCGCATAGCCTGCGGCCATGAAGCCGTTCCTGCTCCTGGGCACGCGTGCCGAGGACGCCGCCGCCGACAGCGAGTACGAGGCGTTCTGCCGGTACGGCGGCCTCCCCGCGGAGCAGGTCCACCGGGTCCGCCTGGAGGCCGGCCCGATGCCCGCGATCGACCTCGACGCGTACTCGGGCATCCTCGTGGGCGGCGGCCCGTTCAACTCCTCCGACCCGGACGCGCAGAAGTCCGCGGTGCAGCTCCGTGTCGAGCGGGAGTTCGTCACCCTGCTCGACGAGGTCGTGGAGCGGGACTTCCCGTTCCTCGGTGCCTGCTACGGCGTCGGCACCCTCGGCACGTACGCCGGGGGCGTCGTCGACCGGCGCTACGGCGAGGCCGTCGGCCTGACGACGGTCGAGCTGACCCAGGAGGGCCTCGCGGACCCGCTGCTGGCCGGGCTGCCGCCCGCGTTCACGGCGTTCGTCGGGCACAAGGAGGGCATGCGAGCCCTACCCCCCCGGCGCCGTGCGGCTCGCGTTCTCGCCCCGCGTGCCGGTCCAGATGTTCCGGCTGCGGTCCCACCTGTACGCGACGCAGTTCCACCCCGAGCTCGACCTCGCGGGCCTCACCCAGCGCGTGGAGGTCTACCGCGACTACGGGTACTTCGCGGCCTCCGAGGCCGACGACGTCGTCACCCGGGCCGCCGCACGCCCGGTGACCTGGCCGATGCGCATCCTGCGCAACTTCGTCGAGCTCTACGGACGCTGACGGCCGGGCCCCTCGGGGTGGGTCACCGCGCGAAGACGGTGCCCGCGCCGGGGTCGGCCCGGTACCGCTCGGCCGCCGCGAGCCGACGGCGCGACGAGGGGGCGACGTCGTCGGGCAGGGCGTCCGGGGCGAACCACGCCACCGCGACGGACTCGTCGTCGGCGACGTGCGCGGCGGCGGCGGACGCCGCCGAGACGGGGCGCGCGAGGAAGCACAGGTCGAGGTACGAGCTGCGGTCGCCGTTCGGGTAGACGACCTCGGGCGTCGTGGAGACCGCCGCCAGGGCCTGCACCTCCACCTCGACGCCGGTCTCCTCGAGGACCTCGCGCACGAGCCCGCGCGCGGGCTCCTCGCCGGGCTCCAGGATCCCGCTGACCAGCGCCCACAGCCCGTTGTCCGCGCGCTGTCCCAGCAGCAGGCGCCCGGCGTCGTCGTGCACGACGGCGGTCACCCCGGGGAGCCACAGCGGTGCGGTCCCGACCTGGGCGCGGACGGCGGCGACGAACTCGGGGATCGGCATGCGCCGACCGTACCGGTGACCGGATGGTGGACACCGCTGGACGGTCCGCGCGGCCGCGCGTACTGTCAGGGCCGTGAACATCCGTTGGTATTGGCGCTTTACGCCGGCTCCGCTGGGAGCTCGGCGGGCTCGCGCCTGACCGACACCTTCCACCGGAGCCAGCACAGGGCCTGGGACGCGACGCGCGTCCGGGCCCTTTGTCGTCGGGGCTTCCGGTCGGGATCGGACCGCCTCCGGCGACGCCGCCGGACCGCCGCACCCGCCGACCACCGCCACGACCAGGAGCCCCGATGAGTCCCACGACCGTGCCCGACGCGCACACCGCCACCCGCCCGCGCGATACTGACCTGATGGCCGAGACCTCTGACCTGCGCGTCCGTGCGCTCGATCCCCTGCCCGCCCCGCGGACGATGCGCGCGAACCTGCCGCTGGGGACCACTCGCAGCGACCTCGTGACGACGTCGCGCCGTGAGGTCCGTGACGTGCTGCGCGGCGAGGACGACCGTCTCGTCGTGATCGTCGGGCCCTGCTCGGTGCACGACCCGGCCGCCGCGCTCGACTACGCGCGCCGTCTCGCGCCGCTCGCCCGGGAGCTGTCGGACGACCTCGTCGTCGTCATGCGTGTCTACTTCGAGAAGCCGCGCACCACGGTCGGGTGGAAGGGCCTCATCAACGACCCGCACCTGGACGGCACGCACGACGTGCACCACGGCCTGCGCCTGGCCCGCGAGGTGCTGCTCGGCGTGCTGGATGCCGGGGTGCCGGCCGCGTGCGAGTTCCTCGAGCCGACGTCCCCGCAGTACATCGCCGACGCCGTGACGTGGGGCGCGATCGGGGCGCGCAACGCGGAGTCGCAGGTGCACCGCCAGCTCGCGTCGGGGCTGTCGATGCCGGTCGGGTTCAAGAACGCCACGGACGGCGACGTCCAGATCGCGGTGGACGGCTGCATCACCGCCGCGAACGAGCACACGTTCTTCGGGGCGGACGCCGAGGGCCGTGCGGCCGCCGTCGAGACCGCCGGCAACCCGGACTGCCACGTCATCCTGCGGGGCGGGCGCGGTGGCCCGAACTACGGGTCCGACGACGTCGCGGCGGCGCTGGGCGTGGCCCGCACCTCCGGTCTGGGCGGAGCGGTCGAGGCGGGCGTGATCGTGGACGCCTCGCACGGCAACTCCGGCAAGGACCACGTGCGCCAGGCCGAGGTGGTGCGGGAGCTCGCCGAGCGTCTCGCCGGCGGTGAGCAGGGGATCTCGGGACTCATGCTGGAGAGCTTCATCGAGGCGGGCGCGCAGAAGCCCGGACCGCTGGACTCGCTCGTGTACGGCAAGTCCGTCACGGACAAGTGCATGGACTGGGGCACGACGGCGGAGCTCCTGGAGGTCCTGGCGGCTGCGGTGCGCTCGCGGCGGGACGCCTGACCGGCCGCTGCGTGTCGCGAGCGTCTCTGTCCGGCCCGTATCGGGTGTGCCTCAGAGATCGAGGTACCGGTCGTACATGACGCTGAACCGCACGTCGGTGGGGCCCACCTCCGAGACCTCGAGCCAGCATCCGCCGGACCCGCAGGCCTTGTCGATCGCGGTCACCAGCGCGTCGTCCGGCAGGTCGGCGAGGGCCGAGACCGGCGGCTCCGGGGGGGGGCTGTCGAGCTCCAGCCAGACGACCGGGGCGGCCCGGGGTGCCCGGTCCGCTCAGACGAACGTCTCCAGCGTGTTCCGGTCGACGGGACCGTCAGCGCGGATCAGCCCCTCGACGTCGTCCATGCGGTCCCAGACGTTGATGCCCATCCCCGCCTGCACGCGGCCGCCGTCCACCCAGAACGCGACGCATTCCCGGTTCTCCGGAGACCCGCTGAGCACCACCTCACCATCGGTGACGCCCTTGACCTCCATGCCGAGGTCGAACTGGTCGGTGAAGAAGTACGGCAGCACGTCGTAGGCGTCGCCAGCACCGAGCATCGAGCGGGCGGCGTGCTTGCCCGTCTCGTCGGCGAACGCCCAGTGCTCGACGCGCAGCGGCCGGCCGTAGCGGGGAGACGGCACGGAGGCGATGTCGCCGGCCGCCCAGACGCCGGGCGCGGACGTCCGGAGGCTGCCGTCCACGGCGATCCCTCCGCCGTCGGCCGCTGCCCGGAGCTCGATGCCCGCGGCCCTGGCCAGGTCGCACTGCGGCGTGACGCCGACGCCGACGACGACGGTGCTCGCCTCGAGCGTGGAGCCGTCGTCGAGCTCCACGCCGGTCACCCGGCCGGAGCCGGTCAGGGCGGTCACGGAGGTCTCGCGGAGCAGCCGGACGCCGTTCTCCTGGTGGAGGGTCGCGAAGATCTCGCCCACCCGCGCGCCGAGGCCGTGCAACGGGTGCGGCGACCGGCCGACCACGGTCACGTCGCGGCCGAGCTGCCGGGCCGACGCCGCCACCTCCATCCCGATCCAGCCGTCGCCGACGACGACGACCGGGCCGTCACCGCTCAGCGCTTCCCGCAGGCGGTCGGCGTCGACGACGGTGCGCAGGTGGTGCACGCCGGTGAGGTCGGTGCCGGGGACCTCGAGGCGGCGCACCCGCGAGCCCGTGGCGAGCAGCAGGCGCGAGTACCGCAGCGACCCGCCGGGCGCCGTCTCGACGCTGCTGCTGCCCACGTCGAGCCCGACTGCGGACGTGGACGTCCGCAGGTCGACGCCGTGGTCGGCGTACCAGTCGGCGTCGAGGGGGAACAGGGCCTCCGAGCCGGCCTCGCCGCGCAGGTAGTCCTTGGACAGCGGCGGGCGCTCATACGGCGGGACGGCCTCGCCCGTGAGCACCACGAGGTCTCCGTCGTACCCCTCCTCGCGCAGCGTCTGGGTGGCGCGGGCGGCGGCGAACCCGCCCCCGACGACGACGATCGGCTCCATCGGTCCTCCTTGGTGGTCCTGGGTGAGCTGCCTCACAGACTGTCACGACTCGGGGTGCTGCGTGGTCGTCAGGGTGTCAGCAGCAGGACGGACCAGGAGGATGAACAGCATGAGGATCGCCGTCGCGGGTGGGACCGGAGTCGTCGGGCGTCACGTGGTGGACGCGCTGGAGCGCGGTGGGCACCAGGCCGTGGTGCTGGCGCGCAGCCGGGGCGTCGACGTGGCGACCGGGGACGGGCTGGACGCCGCGCTCGAGGGTGCGGACGCCGTCGTCGACACGCTCAACGTCACGAGCCTGAAGGAGAAGGTGGCCACGGACTTCTTCACCACCACCTCGCGCAACCTGCTGTCCGCCGGGGCGAGGGCCGGCGTCGGGCACCACGTGCTGCTCTCGATCGTGGGCGTCGATCGGGCCGCGGGGTACGGGTACTACCGCGCCAAGGCGGCGCAGGAGGAGGTGGTGCGCGGCGGGAGCGTGCCCTGGACGGTGGTGCGGGCGACTCAGTTCCACGAGTTCCCCGGGCAGGTGCTCGGGCAGGTCCCGGGTCCGGTCGGGATCATGCCGCGGATGCGGTGCCGGCCGGTCGCCGCGGCCGAGGTGGGTGCGTACCTGGCAGAGGTCGCCGCCGGCCCGGCCCAGGGGCGCGCGCCGGAGATCGCTGGGCCGCGGGAGGAGCAGATGGTGGACATGGCGCGGCGGCTGCTCCGTGCGCAGGGCCGACGGCGGTGGGTGCTGCCGGTCGACTTCCCCGGCACCGGTGCCGACTTCCGGGGCGGGGCGCTGCTGCCCGACGGCGAGGGGCCGCGCGGAACGGTGACGTTCGACGAGTGGCTGGGCGGCTCGCGGGACTGACTCCGGCGACCGGTCGACGGCGGCGCGGTGACCGTCGTCGACCGGTCAGACGGTCTCGGCGAACCTTTCGAGCTTGTCCGGATTCACCTGGGCGAACACCCGCCGGATGCCGTCCCGGCCCACGTCGAGCGCCACGAGCGCCGCGGACGACCCGTCCTGCAGGAGCAGCGCCGGCAACCCGTTCGCCTCGACGATGCGCACCTCGGCGCCAGACCAGTACTTGTGCCAGATCTTGTCGAAGAACGACGCCACCCGTGCCGGGCCGACCAGCTCGACGCGGGCGGCGTGCACGCGGTCGCCGCCGTCCGTGCGCGCAACCACACCTTCGGCGAGGAACTGCTCGAAGCGGCCCAGATCGCCGTCGCGCGCCGCCGCGACGAACTCGGCGAGCAGACGGCGGTGCTCGGCCGGGTCGACCGTGACCGCGTCGCGGGTGCCGAGGCGCTCGCGGGACCGGCGGGCGAGCTGGCGCGTGTTCGCCTCGCTCAGGTCCAAGATCTCCGCGACGCTGCGATAGGGATAGGCGAAGGCCTCGCGCAGCACGTAGACGGCGCGCTCCACCGGAGTGAGTCGCTCGAGCAGGACGAGCACCGCCGTCTCGAGCGCCTCGGCACGTTCGGCGCCGAGGGCCGGGTCGGCGGTCGTGTCGACGGGCTCCGGCAGCCACTGCCCCACATACGTCTCGCGCCGGGCGTACGCCGACGTCGTCGCATTGATCGCGAGGCGCGTCACGATGGTGGTGAGGAACGCGGCCGGGTTCTCGACGCGGGTCCGGTCGGTGCCCTGCCACCGGATCCACGCCTCCTGCAGCACGTCCTCCGCCTCGGCGACGCTGCCCAGCATGCGGTAGGCGATGCCGAAGAGCTGCGGGCGGGCGGTGACGAACGCGTCGACCGCCGGGGCGTCCGCGAGGTCGTCGGGACGGTCGGGGACCTCGGGCGCGGAGGGACGCGATGTCATGCGGTCACGCTACGCCAGGCGGCGCCGCGGCCTGGTCCGATCGAGCAGCAGGTCTAGAGACGTGGGTCGACCGGCTCGGACTCCAGCGCCAGCACGGCGAACGCCATCTGGTGCACGGACCACAAGGGCTCGTTCCTCACGAACCGGTCGAGGGCTTCGAGCCCCAGACCGTGCTCGCGCAGCGCGAGGACGCGCTTCTTGTCGAGGCGCCGATCGCGCAGCACCTCCAGGGAGTCGGTGTAGTCGGGGCCGTAGACGATGCGCAGGTACTCACGGCCGCGGACCTTGAGCCCGGGCTGGATCCTGCGTCCGGGCGCCACCGGCTTGACGATCATGCCTTCCCCACCGGCTGCGGTGAGGCCGAGCCACCATCGGGTGGCGTCGGCCCTGTCCTGCTCCGACGCCAGGTCGACGAACCGGTGCCGGGTGTGGGTGATGAGCGGGTCGGTGAGCTGGCCGATCTTCTCCAGGTGCCAGCGGTGGGACTCGGTGGTGGCGAGCTGGCGTCCTTCCGCGGCGAGGATCTGGAACGGCGCGAGCGTGACGCCGTCGAGCCCGGCTGTCGGGTGGACGTAGGCCGCGAAGGCCTCGCGGTAGGCCTCGGCGTTCGCGGTGCGTCGTGCGACGCGCTCGGCCAGCGGCCCGACGTCGAGCCCCCGCGCGGCAGCGACGTCCAGGACGGCGGTCGCTGCCGGCAAGGCCGCGTGGGCGGCCGCACCGACCGACGCGTACTGCTCCTTGATCAGCCCGAGTGCCTTGGCCGACCACGGCAGCAGCTCGCAGTCGAGGGCGAGCCAGTCGGTGTCGAGGTCGTCGAACAGCGGTCCGACGGCGGTACGCAGCCGGGCGACGAGGTCGCCGCCGAGCGGTTCGGGGAAGAACGCCCGGCCGGTGCGGGTGTAGACGACGCCGGTGGAGCCGTCGGCGATGCCGAACCGCTTGGCGGCCGCGTCGGCGTCCTTCGCGACGACGGCGATGGCGCGCGAGCCCATGTGCTTCTCCTCGCACACGACCTCGGTGACACCCTGCTTGGCGTACGCGGCGAACGCCTGATCGGGGTGCTCGAGGAACCCGTCGAGGCTCGACGTCGGTGCCGGCGACATGGTGGGCGGCAGGTAGACGAGCCAGCGCGGATCGACGGCGAACCGGCTCATGACCTCGAGCGCGGCCGCGGCGTTCTCCTCAGGGATCTTGACCTTGCCAGCGTGCTCGGTGAACAGCCAGCGGGTGCCGGTGACGTCGTCGATGCTCAGGGCGGTGGGCTCGCGGTCGGGGACCGGAGCGGCGAGCGGTCGCACCGGTTCGTAGTACTCGCGCAGCGCAGGAACCTGGATGATCTCCTTCTCCGGGTAGCGCAGCGCGGTGAGCCGGCCCCCGAACACGACGCCGGTGTCCAGGCAGATGGTGTGGTTGACCCACTCCGGCTCCAGGACCGGGGTGTGGCCGTAGACGACCATCGCCTTGCCCCGGTACTCCCGCGCCCAGGGGTAGCGCACGGGCAGGCCGTACTCGTCGGTCTCGCCGGTGGTGTCGCCGTACAGCGCGAACGAGCGGACGCGGCCGGACGTTCGACCGTGGAAGGCCTCCTTGAGTCCCGCGTGCGCGACGACCAGGCGGCCGCCGTCGAGCACGAAGTGGCTGATCAAGCCGTCCATGAACGCCAGAGCAGACGCGGTGAAGTCCTCGCCCTCGGCCTTGAGCTGGGCCAGGGACTCGCCGAGGCCGTGAGTGACCTGGACCTTGGCACCCTTGAGCGCACGCACGAGCTTGGCCTCGTGGTTGCCGGCCACGCTCAGCGCGGTCCCCGCGGCGACCATGCCCATGACCAGGCGCAGCACACCCGGGGTGTCGGGGCCGCGGTCGACCAGGTCGCCGACGAACACGGCGGTGCGGCCCTCGGGGTGCGACGCCCCGACGGCGCGACCGTCGGCGTCTGACGCAATCACGTAGCCGAGCTTGCCCAGCAGGGTGCGCAGCTCGTCGGCGCAGCCGTGCACGTCACCGATGATGTCGAACGGACCGTGCAGCTCGGTGCGGTCGTTCCACGGCTTCTCGCGGCCGATCTCGACGGTGTCGACCTCGGTCTCAGTCAGCACGTGGACACGGCGGAACCCCTCCTTGCGGATACCCCGCAGAGACCGCTTGAGGTCGCGGTGCTGGCGGGTGATGACGTGCGGGCCGAAGTCACGATCGGGTCGGGACGCGTTGCGCTCGACGGCGACGGACGCGGGCACGTCCAGCACGACGGCGTCGACGAGCACGTCGTGGTCCTTCGCGAGCCTGACCAGCGACGCGCGAGAGCCGCGCTGCACGTTGGTCGCGTCGACGACGGTGAGAAGTCCGCGGCGCAGGCGGGTGCCGACGATGTAGTGCAGGACGTCGAACGCGTCCGGGGTGGCGGCCTGGTCGTTCTCGTCGTCGGACACCAGAGCACGGCAGAAGTCCGAGGAGATCACCTGGCTGGGCTTGAAGTGCCGCGCGCCGAACGTCGACTTGCCGCTGCCGGACACGCCGACGAGCAGCACCAGGCCCGTCGAGGGCACGGAGATCTGGCGGGTGGTCGTCTCAGCCACGGAGGAACACCGCCATCTGGGTGCTGGTGCCGCGCTCGGGGTCGACGTCGCCGACGCCACGCAGCTCGACCGAGTAGTCGTACGCGGCGGCGACCCCCGCCGCCCAGTCCTGCAACTCGGCACGGGTCCACTCGAAGCGGTGGTCCGGGTGGCGCATGCCGGTCAGTCCCTCGTAGTTCGGGTTGTACTCGGAGTTCGGCGTCGTCACCAGGACGGCACCGGGGCGCGCTGCACCGAAGACGACACGTTCCAGCGCGGCGAGGCGTGGCGGGTCGACGTGCTCGACGACCTCCATCAGTACCGCAGCGTCGAACCCGGAGAACCGGGAGTCCTCGTAGGTCAGCGCGCCCTGGAACAGCTCGAGGCGCTCGGACTGCCGTTCGCTCATCCGGTCGACACGCAGGCGACGAGCCGCGATCTGCAGCGAACGAGCCGACACGTCCGCCCCGGCGATGCGCGTGAACGACGGCTCGCGCACAAGCTTGTCGAGGAACGCCCCAGGCCCGCAGCCCAGGTCGATCACCGTCCGCACCTGCAGCTCCGAGAGTGCCGCGAGCACGGCCTCGTGGCGCTGGGTGTTGAGCGAGGCGCGCTTCTCGGGCGGTTGCGTGACCTCCTCGTCCGCCGCGGGCTCGAGGTCCTCGACGACGTCGTCACCCAGCTCGGCCAGGCGCTCGAGCGCTCGGCCGGCCAGCGACGACCGGTGACCCAGGTAGCGGCGCGTGATGAGCTCGCGGTCCGGGTGCGTGGCAAGCCAGCCCTCCCCGGAGCGCAGCAGCTTGTCCACCTCGTCGTCGCTCTGCCAATAGTGCTTCGCCTCGTCCATCGCGGGCAGCAGCACGTGAAGCTGGTTCAAGGCGTCGGCGAGGCGGAGAGTGCCCGTCAACGTCAGGCGCACGTACCTCGACTCGCCCCACTCTGGGAACCGTCCGTCCAGCGGGATCGGTTCGGCATCGACGATCCAGCCGAGCGGTCCGAAGATCCGGCGAGCGATGTCAGGGCCGCCCCTGCAGGGCAGGACCGGGATGGTGATCTCCAGCGGGATCGCAGCGTCCGCGACGGCCTGCCGGGAGTCGCCGCGTCCGCTGCGTGCGGTGCTGAACACGTTCGCGACCGCCACACCGAGCATCGACGACGCCGCGTACGACCGGTCGTTCACGTACTGCGCGAGCGAGAAGTCCGGACTGCGCTTGCCTGCCGAACGCGCGAGCCGCACCGGGTCGATCTCGAGCAGCACCGCGACAGTGCAGCGCTCGTCGTTCGCCTCGGGGTAGAAGACGGTGGCCTTGCCGAACGACTGCTTGAACTCCTGGACACGATCGGGGTGCTTGAACAGCAGATACCCCAGGTCCGAGGCGGGTCGGTGAGTCGTCGACAACGTCAGAAGCACGACGCGATTCTGCCCTACGCAGGCAGGGGACCACCGCAGTCACCCCTTTGGTCAGGCGGCGGCGATCCGGCGACGTGGGCCAGGGGTGCGAGCCATCCCTCTGGCGGCGTGGGGATGGCGATCGTGGGACGGTCGGCCACGCACTCGCTCCAGAGCGGTGGTGAGCGCGTTCAGCCCGGCCGTGCGGCCACGGGGATCGAGAGAGCTGGCGAGGTCCAATGCGACGAGCGCCGTGCCTCCGACTGGTCGGGGTGACAGGATGTGAACCTGCGACCTCTCCGTCCCGAATCAACTCGGACGTGCTCGGACGCCGTCGGTACGGCGAGATTCTGCACGTGAGGGTCCGCTGGCATCCGCCGTCGGTCAGTGCGGTGAGCCCTCAGTTGCGCCCCCAGCGGGTCACCGGCCGGTCGACTCCTGGTCCTGGTCAGACCCGCAAGCAACGGGCCCTGCCACTCAGTCTGACGCGGGACATCCTCGGCGAGGTAGATCTGCACCCGCTTCGTTTGGCTGCGTAGAACTCCTCGTCGAAGGCGGACGTCGTCGTAGGCAACCGGCCGGGGGGGGGGGGGGTAGAACGCGACGTGTCCGGCGTGCTCGGTGGCCAGGGTGGCGCGCCCTCTCGTCCAGCACGACGCGCAGGAGGACGTTCACATCCAGGATGATGCTGCTGTCGATCTGCACTACCGCCTCGTCTCGCGGCGAGCGGCCTTGGGGTCTTCCATCAGGTCCTCAACGTCCAGACCGTGTTCGTCGATCAACGCCGCCAGCTTGGTCACCGCGCACTGGAGCGCGGCGACGTCAGCTGACAGGTCAGCTTTCGCCGGGATGAAGAGCCCCACCGTGCGCCCGTGCCGTTTCACGGCGACGGGGGGGGCGAAGTGAGGATGAGCCTCTGGCGGTCAAACCCGTACCGCCAGTGGTACGGTATTGGCAGTGGAGGTGGGCTGTGGGGTATCGGCATGACCTGTGGGAGATCGCCGCGAGCAATCACGGCGTCGTCACCGTCGCCGAGGCAGAAGACGCTGGCGTGCCCGCGGTGGAGGTGCGCAAGTTGGCAGTGCGAGGCGTGCTGCGCTCCTACGGTCAGGGCGTCTACACCCACCTGGACGTTCCGACGGCCCGCCGCACCGAGCCGGCAGTCGCTGTCGCCCTCGCCGGGCCGGGCGCGTTCCTACAGCGCGAGTCGGTCCTCGACTTGCTGGAGGTCGGTCAGTTCAACCCCCGGCAGGTGCGCGTGGGAACTCGGCGTCGCGTGCGCCGGACCCTTCCGGACTGGATGGTGCTGGAACGCCGCGCCGACATCACCGACGAAGACCTGACCGACGTCGACGGCGTGCCCACGACCACGATCCCCAGGGCGCTGGCGGACCTGCAGGCACGGATCGCCCCCGACCGCTGGGACGCGCTGGTCACCACCCTCGTGGGGCGCGAGCTCGTGCGCCCCGACGAGATCCCGGACCTGAAGGAGGGCTCCCGTGCCTGACGTGACGCCGCCGTTGAACCGCTGACATGAGCGTACGCCCAGGTCAGCGGCCCTTTTCGGCTGGTCGGGGTGACAGGATTTGAACCTGCGACCTCTTCGTCCCGAAGCGATTGTGACGTGCCGGAACAGGGTCTGAACGGCGGGTTCGCGCTCGTGGGCGTTCGTCGGTGTCCGCGGGGTGTCGCATCAGTAGTGCAGCAGTGGGTTCAGGCAGGCTTCGGGACTACGGGGTCCAGATGCGGTCGATCGCCATGACATGGAGGCGGTCGTCGTACGTGTAGCTCCGCGGACCCGTGTAGAGCACGACGCCAGCGACGAACGTCGCCCCGAGGGTGTCGCGGAGCTTGCGGAGGCCGGCGAAGTCGTCGCGGGAGGTGCGGGCCGCGGCCTTGATCTCGAAGCCGATGATGCCTCCGTCGTCGGACTCGAGAACGAGGTCGACTTCCTCGTCGTCGCGGGTGCGCCAATGCCCGTGGTCGACGATGTCGTCAGTCCAACTGGCTTCCTTGAGGATCTCCCCGACGGCGAAGGTCTCCAGCGCATGGCCGAACTCGGTGAGCGCGGCTGGCTCGCGACGGGCGAGCTTCTCTGGCGTCAGGCGCAGCAGACGAGAGGAGACGCCGGTGTCGAGCATGTGGACCTTGGGGCGGGCATTGGTTCGCTTGGTCAGGGTGCGATCCCACGCGGGCAGGATGCGCAGCAGGAAGACGGCCTCGAGCAGGCGGAGGTAATCCCGCGCGGTCTTGCCGTCGATGCCCGTCGCGTGGGCCATCCGGGCGGTGTTGAGAACCTGAGCGGTCTGGCCGGCTGCCCGTTCAAGGATGAGCGGAAGGGTGTGGGCTTGGCGAACCTTCGACAGCTCCTGAGCGTCACGCTCGAGGGTGAGGCGCACATAATCGTCGATCCAGCGCCCACGGGCGCGGTCGGTCGCGGCGGCACGAGCCATGGGGAAGCCGCCGCGCGCGACCATGGCTGCGTAGTCATCGCGTGTCGTGGTGGATGTGGGCCGTGCAGCGGCCGCGACGACGGCGTCTGGATCGGTCAGGAGTCGAGGCAGCAAGTCCGCGCGGACGTCACGGAGTTCGGACTGGGCGAGCGGCAGGACGGGAAGCCGCTGGAGGCGTCCGGTAAGGGCCTGCGCTGCCCGTGGCAGCGCCTCGTGGCGCGCCGAGCCGGTGAGGATGAACTGACCTGGGCGCCCGGTGGTGTTGAGTCTCGCCTTGATCGCGTCGAGGACGACCGCTGCGTGCTGGTACTCGTCGATAAGGACCACCTGGTCGCCGTCGATCATCGTGGCTGGGTCGCGCGCGACGGCCGTCCGGGTGTCGAGGTCGTCGAGATCCAGGATCCGGCCCCCGACGCGTTCGGCCAGCTGCCTCAGCAGGGTTGACTTCCCGACGGCGCGGGGGCCTTCCAGAAGGAGGACAGGGCTCTCGGCGTGGCGCTGGAGAGCCACGTCAAGAATCCGTCTGGGTACCAGGTGGCCGGTCGAGTCGCTCACCAGGCAAGACTAGCCGAGATCCAGAACCACCGGGCCATAAACTCCAGAACTGCCGGATGCTCAGTTCCAGAATCGCCGGACCGTGGACTCCAGAACCGTCACGCAGTCGAACGGTCAGGGTATAGCTGGTGAGACGGATGCGAGGGCGGGGCTGACGCACGTGGAGGTGCTGGATGCAGTCGATGCGCACCCTGGGCCTCACGAGAGACATGCTGTGACCGCGCACCGCCGAGCTCGACTCCGACACCAACGCGGACGACTACGCCCGAAGCGCCGACGTCTACGTGTCCTCGGACAGTGCCGACTGGACGAAGGTCGCCGCCATCGTGGGCGACGCCCAGCCGACCCGGGAGGCGTCGTTCCTCGCGCAGACCGCTCGCCACGTCAAGGCGGTCAACACCGGCAGCGCCGACGGCTGGTGGTCCATCACGGAGTTCACCGCCTACGCGAAGCGAGTCGCGCTGAGCTCCGAGCCCGGGTCGGCCTGTCTGACCCGGGCTCTGGCCTGAGAACCGGGCGCACCGGCCGACCACCCGGCCCCACCCCGAAACGACGAAAGGCCGGACCTACGAAATCGTAGGTCCGGCCTTTCGTCGATGTCCTGAGACATCACATGGTCGGGGTGACAGGATTTGAACCTGCGACCTCTTCGTCCCGAATCAAGTCTGACATGCTCTAACGTCGTCGGAACGGCGGGATTGCGCCCGTGGTCGTTCACGGGCGTCCGCTGGCAGAGGGCGGCTTCGTGAAGCAGTTAATGAAGCAGGGCCGACTCTTGTCGTTCATGACGTGGTGGTCTGCTCGATCTCGTCCAACCAGGCATTGATCGTGGCTACGGCATCCTCGAGGGGGACGTCGACGCCGGCTGATGTTGCGGCCGTGGCGTAGTCCGTGGCCCAGTGCGGGAATGCCGTCAGTGTGGCCGGCCAGGTGCGGGGCACAAGGTCGAGCTGTGCGGCGTCGGCGGCTCGCGCGGCGAAGACGTCATGGACAGCAGCCCGAACGTCAGCGAGCCTGGGGATACCGCTGGTTTCGGTGAGCGACTTGAGCAGGAGTAGGTCGGTGACGTCGCGGGCGCGGTCGTTAACTGCGACTGGCGGGTCGTGCGGGTCGGTAGCGGCGTGGATCTTCTGGGCGATCTGGTAGTTCAGTGCCAGGCTCGCCAGCAGTTCCGGGGATGGCAGGCCGAATCCCCTCAGCGTCGGGGCGGTGACGAACTCTGGGGTGGCGCCGGCGCTGCCTTCGTCGGGGCTGATCTCGACCTGGATGCGTCGCCATGTCGCGCCGCGGAGTTCGACGAACACGGTGAATCGGCGTGGCTTGATGACCCGGGTCGGCGTAGCGATGACCTCGATCTCGGATCGGCGCATCGTCAGTGGGCCCCACGGCAGGCGGAGGGCCTCGTCGAGTTGGGCCAGGAACGTGTCGATGTCTCCGCGGACCAGTCCGTCGAGGTCGCGCGTGGTGCGTGCGGCCAGCCCGAGACGATGCTGGAGCAGCGTCCCGCCCTTGAGCAGAAACCTGCTGTTGCCGTCTTCGTCAGCCGCGCGCTGCAGCGCCGCGGTCACGACGGTCGAAGCGACGAGCCAACCGAGCCGCCCACCCTCACTGGACGCGCCGATCTGCCGTTCCGCCTGGGCGATCCAGGTGTCCAGGACGCGGGCCGACGTCGGATCCTTCGCCTTCGGTCGCAGTTCATTCAGACCCGCAGTGAGGTCGACGGGGTCAGTGGACATGGCGGGCCTCCAGCCGGTCGGTCAGCGCGGCTCGTTCGGCATGCAGAAGGTCCCCGGTCGCGGAGGCCTGCTCGATGGCTTGCCGGATCAGGTAGGTCGGCACACCTGAGGTGATGCACTGGCTGATGGCCACGGCGATGGTGACGATCGGGATCTGGTGCCACCATGTCATCTGATCGGGTGTCAGGTCCTCGCGGTGCAGAACGTAGCCTTCCCCGCCAGCACGCTGGATCCTTCGACGTCGGGCGACTGTCACGTGGATAGCGGTCGGGTTGATGTCGCTGAGCTCACGGACTGCGAGTGCGGTCTCATGACTCAGGCAGGCTTCGGGAACTCCGGTCCACAACACGGCGAGCATGAACGGCTCGTCCTGAGTGACCGGGACCTGCGAGACGCGGTACACGCCGTGCGCGACCCGTTCGAGTCGATCCCGGCGGACCATCATGGCCAAGGACGCGTCCGACACTCCTGACTCCAGAGCCTGCGCCGTCGTGACGAACCCGTGCTGATCGAGCGCCACCTCACGCAGTCGCTCGAGGTCTGTACGCGGCTCGCTCACGCAGAGACCTTAACAAGAAGTGAGGATATTTGCATCGAAGGTCCGGTGGTGTCGCGCCGGAGACACTGTGGCGGCCTACCGGCCCGACGGAGTTGGCACTGGTCGAGGCCAGCGGCTGGCGGCGCTGGCGTCCGCGACTTCCGAGCCAGCCGATCCTCTACCCATCGGGTAGACGCGTCTTGGGCGGGGTTCGCAAGGAACGTCCTCGAAGGGGCGCGCGACGTCTGCTGGCTTCCGCCGCGGACACCGTGAAGGCGGGTACAGAAACGCTGCCCAGTCCCCGCGAGAGCTGGTGCTCAATGAAGCAGTTGATGAAGCACCCTCGTCCGTGAGCCGTCCTCGGGGGCGGCAAGATCCTCTGGCTCGGCCGTTTCCGTTGGTTGCGGGCTTGAGGGCAGGCAGGGTGACCGAGGTCAGGAACGTGCGACCTCTTCGTTGTATCCGTAGACCAGCGACGACGCAGGTCCATGCACGACGAAAGGCCCTCCGAACTCAGCGTTTCCGCTGGTCAGAGGGCCTTTCGGCTGGTCGGGGTGACAGGATTTGAACCTGCGACCTCTTCGTCCCGAACGAAGCGCGCTACCAAGCTGCGCCACACCCCGAAGGACTGCATCCGCTCTAGAGCCGACCCGGAGGAAGGCCCCCGTGTGCGGAAGCCTGCTCAGAATAGCCGACGATCGCCCGGGAACGAAAACCGGATCTGCTACCGCGCGGTGAACGTGATCAAGGTCGCCTCCGGCCGGCACGCGAACCGCACCGGCGCGTACGGCGAGGTGCCTGCTCCGGCGGAGACGTGCAGCCAGGTGGAGTCCTTGCCGTCGGGCGTGTCCGGGCGGGCGCCGGGCCAGCCGTGCAGCCCCTTGGCGCGCCGTCGGTCGATGTCGCAGTTGGTCACGAGCGCCCCGTAGAACGGTACGCAGAGCTGGCCGCCGTGCGTGTGCCCCGCGATGATCGCGTCCGCGCCGTCCGCGTGCATCTGGTCGAGTACGCGGGTGTACGGCGCGTGCGTGACGCCGAGCCGGAGCAGCGCGCCGTCGTCGGGCTCCGGCGTCGGGTCCGGGAAGTCGTCAAGGCCCAGGTGCGGGTCGTCGACCCCTGCGAACGCGATGCGTCGTCCGTCGACGACGACGGCGTCGCGCCGGTTCGTCAGGTCGGCCCACCCGGCGCCGGACAGGGCCGCGGCGAGCTCCGCGGCTGGCAGGTTCGGCGGGTTGAGGGTGCGGGGGCCGGAACGTGTCCACAGGTAGCGGGCAGGGTTCTTCGGCTGGGGTGCGTAGTAGTCGTTGGAACCCATGACGAAGGCACCGGGGACCCGCTCGAGCAGTGGTTCCAGGGCGTAGAGCAGCGGGCCCAGAGCCTCGCGGTGCGCCAGGTTGTCGCCGGTGTCGATCACCAGGTCCGGCTCCAGGGCTGCCAGGGACCGCACCCAGGCGATCTTGCGGTGCTGGGTCGGGGTCAGGTGCAGGTCGGAGACGTGCAGCACCCGCAGGTCGCGCTCACCGGGTGGCAGCACCGGGACGGTCACGTGGCGGACGGTGAAGAGCTTGGTCTCCAGGTGCGCGTACGCGAGCCCCGCTGCCGTGACCGCGGCGACGCCGCCGATCACCCCGCGGGCGCTCAGTCGTCGCCCCCGCCGTTGCCGCCGCCAGGTCCTCGGCCGTTGCCGGGGCCCCGGCCGGTGCCGGGGCCCCCGCCGTTCCCGGGTCCGTCGTCGTCGCCACCGTCATCGTCCCCACCGTCGTCGTCACCGTCGTCGCTCGACGGCGGGGGAGCCGTCACGGGCGGCGAGCCGATGAGGCTCTGGTCGGGGGCGCCGAAGTCCTTGACGGGCATGCCCTCGACGGCCACGTCCATGTATTCCTTCCACGCGGGCGCGGCGACACGGGAACCGTACATCGGCATGTGGGTGACGCCGTTGACGGTGATCGGCACGGTCGCGTGGTTCTCGTGCGGGTTGTCCACCGACCCGACCCAGACGGTCGAGGCGAGCTGTGGTGTGAACCCGCTGAACCAGGTCTGGGCGGCCAGCTGGGAGGTACCCGTCTTGCCGGCGACCGGACGGCCGTCGGCAAGACCGCCGAGAGCGCGTGCGGTACCGGTGCCGCTGAACACCTTCTCCATGGCGTAGACGACGGTGTTCGCAATGTTGCTGGGCAGGGCGTTCTTGTCGCACTGAGCCTTAGGGACCTCGTAGCCCTTGCCGTCAGGCCCGGTGACCTCCGTGATCGCGACCGGGGTGCAGTAGGTGCCGCCGGAGGCGAGCGTCGCGTACGTCGAGGCCATGTTCAGCGGCGAGGACTCCTGGGTGCCGAGCACCATGGGAGCAGCGATGTCGATGTCCGTCTTCTCGACCGTACCGGTGTTGAGAGGCCCGTGGTTGGTCTTGCTCGTGGGGCGGAAGCCCATCTTCCAGGCGGTGTCTCGCAGGTCGCAGAGGTTGAGTCGAGCACCCATCGAGGCGTAGGCCGTGTTGACCGACTCGTAGGTGGCCCGCAGCACCGAGATGTTTCCCGCCGTGTTGCCCTCGGCGTTCGCCGGGTCCCACGTGTCTCCGCCCAGGCTGCCGACGCACGGCGAGTTGAAGTTACCCACCACGTACGTGTTGTGGTTCGCACTGACCGTGTCGTTGAGGGTGTGACCGCTGCGCAACCACTCCGCCAGCACCACCGGCTTGAAGTTCGAGCCGGGCTGGAAGCCTCCGGACGCCCCGTGGATGTAGTCGGCGTTGTAGTTGACCGTCGTGTCCCGCGAGGCCTTCCCGGCGGCCTTCGTCCCGGAGTAAGGCACGTTCTGCGCCATCGCCTTGATCTCGCCGGTGCCGGGCTCGACGGAGACGACCGACGCCTCGAGGCCGCTCGCGTCGTCCGGCGGGATGTTGTTCTTGATCGTCTTGTGCGCCTGGCGCTGCATCTTCATGTCGAGCGTGGTGTGGATCTCGAGTCCCCCGCGGTAGAGGAGCTGGTTGCGGTCGGCGCGGGTCTCGCCGTACGTCGGGTCGAGGAGGATCTCCTTGATGACGTAGTCGCAGAAGAACGCCGAACCCTTTGCCGACTGGCAGCCGGCCGACACCGGCTTCACGTCCAGGGTGTCCTCGAGCGGCGTGTCCTGGGCTTCCTCGCGCTCGTCGGTGGTGATGTACCCGAGCTTCCACATGTTCTGCAGCACGAGGTTGCGGCGCTCCTCCGCCTGCTCCGGGTGCTGGGTCGGGTCGAACTGGCTCGGCGCCTTGGTCACACCGGCGATCGTGGCCGCCTCGACCGGCGTCAGGTCGCTGGCCGACTTGTCGAAGTAGAAGCGAGCGGCGGTCTCGACGCCGTAGATCTGGTTCTTGCCGTACTGCGCCACGTTGAGGTAGCCCTGGAGGATCTCCTCCTTGGGCATCTTCTTCTCGAGCGCGATGGCCATCTTCGCCTCGCGCAGCTTGCGGTTGAGCGAGTCCTCGTGGGCGTCGATCACCGCGAACGGGTCGTCAGCCTGCAGCGCCGCCTCGATCAGCATGTTCTTGACGTACTGCTGCGTGATCGTGGAAGCACCCTGGGTGGCCTGGCCGCTGAGGTTGTTCACCGCGGCCCGCGTGATGCCCTTCGGGTCCACGCCGTGGTGCTCGTAGAAGCGCTCGTCCTCGATGGCGATGGCCGCGTGCTGCATGTGCTCGGAGATCTCGTCGAGCGGCACCACGATGCGGTTCTGATAGTAGAACGTCGCGAGCAGCTTGCCGTTGCTCGCGTAGATGCGGGACTGCTGGGACAGCGGCTGCGGCTCGAGCTCGGCCGGCACGTCGTCGTACATCTCGATGGTGCTGTCGGCCGCGGCGTTGGCCCCGGCGACCGCCGGGATGACGAACCCGGCGGCGAGCACGCCACCGGCGCCGGCAGCCAGCAGGAAGGCGAGCAGGAGCGCGACCATCTGGGTCGCGGGGATCGTGCGCGTCACGCTGCGCGGCTCAGAGTTCGCCATGTTCAAAGCCTAGAGGGTCGCACCAACCGGGCCAGCCGATCCGGGCGGCGCGCGTGTGCAGGTCCTGTGGAGCGCTGGTCGAGGCGTTCGAGCATCGTGTCCGAGGCGTCGGATTCACCCGCTCGGGCTACCATCGCCGCATGGCTACCACGTGGGAATACGCGACCATCCCCCTCCTCATCCACAACACCAAGGCGATCCTGGACCAGTGGGGTGCGGACGGCTGGGAGCTCGTGCAGGTCGTGCCCGGCCCCGACGGCACCGGGCTGGTCGCCTACCTCAAGCGACCCTCCGGCGAATGAGCGCGGGCATGAGCGTCGAGACCCGCCTCACCGAGCTCGGCATCACCCTGCCCGACGTCGCGGCACCGGTCGCGGCATACCAGCCGGCGATCCGCTCGGGCAGCTACGTCTACACGGCCGGCCAGCTCCCGTTCGTGAACGGCGAGCTGCCCGCCACGGGCAAGGTCGGCGAGGGTGACGGCCTGGTCGACCCGGCCACGGCCACGGACCTGGCGCGCACCTGCGCGCTGAACGCTCTCGCCGCGGTGCGTTCCGTCGTCGGCTCCCTCGACGACGTCCGCATCGTCAAGGTCACCGGCTTCGTCGCCAGCGACCCGTCGTTCACCGGGCAGCCGGGCGTCCTCAACGGTGCCAGCGAGGTGCTGGGGGAGATCTTCGGCGACGCCGGCACGCACGCGCGCTCCGCCGTCGGCGTCGCGGTCCTCCCGCTCGACGCCCCCGTCGAGGTCGAGCTGATCGCCGAGCTCACCCGGTAGCACGGCTCGGTTCCGCGCTGGGGACGACGACCCTCCGCACAGTCGCGTTCACGGGCGCGGGGCGCCCTCCACTTCGGGATTGACGACCGTGCGGAGGGTCGCCGTCCCCAGCGCTCCGTCGTCCGCTCCAGCCGAGCACAGCGCGACAGAGGCGGTGTGAAGAGCAGGAGACGAGGCCCTCCCGGGTCCGGTCGTCTCTGCCCCGAAGTGGAGGGCGCGCAGCGCCCGTGAACGCGACCGGACCCGGGAGGGCCTCGCCTCCTGCGTGAGCAAGCCGGACGAGGCTCAGCGAGCCCTTCGCTCCAGGCGGTCCAGGTCGAGGAGGACGACGGCGCGGCCCTCGCGGCGGACCCAGCCGCGGGTCGCGAAGTCGGCCAGCGCCTTGTTGACCGTCTCGCGGGAGGCGCCCACGAGCTGGGCGAGCTCCTCCTGGGTGAGGTCGTGGGCCACGCGGACGCCCTCGTCGTTGGGCTCGCCGAACCGGTTGGACAGGTCGAGCAGCGCCTTGGCGACACGGCCGGGGACGTCGGAGAAGACGAGGTCCGCGAGGGTCTCGTTGGTGCGGCGCAGTCGGCGGGCCAGGGCGCCGAGCAGCGTCGTGGCGACGTTCGGGTGCGCGGCGATCCACTGGACGAGCGCCTGGTGGCGCAGCTCGTAGCACAGGGCGTCCGAGACCGACGAGGCCGTGGCGGTGCGGGGGCCCGGGTCGAAGAGGGACAGCTCACCGAACATCTCACCGGGGCCGAGGATCGAGAGCAGGTTCTCGCGGCCGTCGCTGGAGCGGCGCCCGAGCTTGATCTTGCCCTGCGCGATCACGTAAAGGCGATCGCCCGGCTCTCCCTCGCGGAACAGCACGTCCCCGCGGGTCAGCTCGACGGGGATCATGGACTCGAAGAGCGCCTTCGACTCTTCGCTGTCCATGTCCGCGAAGAGGGGGGCGGAGAGCACGACGGTGTCGTCCACAGGAATCCTCACGTTCTCAGATGCCGTCCGCACGGGACGGTGCTGTCTCGAAATGTGTTCCAGGTCTCAGTGTGCCTCACGCAGGGGCCTCCTGCCTGGAACGTCGGTCTCGGGTGGCTCCCGGCGAAACGAACGGGCGACCGCCGCGGTTCCTGACAGGAGCACGGACGTTGTCGGAGGTGGCCGATACGCTGCCGAGGTGACCGCCGAGAAGCCACAGCAGCCTACCCCGACGGGGGAGTCGCCCCTGGCACTGGTCCGCCGTGCGCGCCGCATCGACCGGGTGCTGGCCGCGACGTACCCGGACGCGCGTGCCGAGCTCGACTTCACCACGCCCCTTGAGCTGCTGATCGCCACGGTGCTCTCCGCGCAGACGACGGACGTGCGGGTCAACGCGACGACGCCGGTCCTGTTCGCCCGCTATCCCGACGCGGCCGCGCTCGCTGGTGCGGATCCCGCGGAGATGGAGGAGATCCTGCGCCCGCTGGGCTTCTACCGGGCGAAGACCCGCGCGGTGATGGGTCTCGGCCGCGCTCTGGTGGAGCGGTACGACGGCGAGGTCCCGCCTCGCCTGAAGGACCTCGTCACGCTGCCCGGCGTCGGGCGCAAGACGGCGAACGTGGTGCTGGGCAACGCGTTCGGCGTCCCGGGGATCACCGTCGACACGCACTTCGGGCGGCTGGCGCGGCGGCTGGGCTTCACGACGGAGGAGGACCCGGTCAAGGTGGAGCACGCCGTCGGAGCCATCTTCCCGAAGAGGGACTGGACGATGCTCAGCCACCACCTCGTGTGGCACGGGCGGCGGGTGTGCCACGCCCGTCGTCCGGCGTGCGGAGCGTGCCCGGTGGCGCGGTGGTGCCCGTCGTTCGGCGCGGGGGAGACCGACCCGGTGGCGGCGGCGAAGCTCGTCCGCACGGGCGGCCGGGCCTGAGCGCAACTACCTCGGCGGATGCCGTACTACCTCGCGGCGAAGGCGTGGGGGAGCCAGTCGGCCAGCAGGGCGTTGACCTCGTCGGGCGCCTCCTCGGCGAGGTAGTGCCCGGCTCCGTCGACCACCTCGAAGCGGAAGTCGCGGGCGAATGCCGCACCGTCGACGTCGGCCGTCCCGGTCCGGAGGAACCCGTCGGCGGTGCCGTGCACCTGTAGCACGGGCACGTCGATCGGTCGGCGCAGCGCGGCGAGGAACCGCCGCCCGCTGGGTCGCACGGCGTACCGCGTCAGCCAGCGCAGCGACTCGACCGAGCTGTGCGCGGCGAACGGGATGCGGATGACCTCGCGGTACCGGTCCACGACGTCGGCGGGCAGCGGCCGGGCGGCTCCCGCGGTGAGCACGCGGGCCACCTCGTCACCCCGGGTCAGCCGCCGCTCGGCGACGGACGGCACCTGGTAGAGCGCGAGCGTGCGGCGTGCGGCGGGCGTGAGCAGGCGCCGTCCGGGCACGTGCAGGCGCAGCGGGTGCGGTGCGGCCAGGGCCACCACGCCGGCGGTGACGGCGGGCTGGAGCGCCGCCATCGCCCACGCCAGGGCGCCGCCGGTGCCCGAGCCGACGACGACGGCACGGTCGTGCCCGAGGGAGCGCACCACCCCGGCGACGTCGCGGGTCCGGGTGGGGATGTCGTGACCGGAGGGCGGCTTGTCGGAGGCCCCGACCCCGCGCAGGTCGATCGCGGCGACGCGGACGCCGTCGTCGGACAACGAGGCGAGCTGGTGGCGCCAGGCCCACCACATCTCCGGGAACCCGTGCAGGAACAGCACGAGCGGGGCGCGGTCGCCGTTGCCGCGGGCGGGGCCGGCGGTGGCGACGTGGAACCGGGAGCCGTTGGCGGGGACGAACTCGTGCCGCCACGGGCCGTCCACGAGGGCAGAGGTGTAGTCGGTGTCGGGCATGGCGGTCACGCGCCGAACCTACCTGCTCAGCCGCCCGAGGACACTCGCGAGGAGCCCCTGGCGCCCGAGCCGGGGCCGTCGCCCTCGTCGTCGCGCGGCTCCTTCGGCGGGTCGAACCGGTAGCCGACGTTGCGCACGGTGCCGATGAGCTGCTCGTGCTCGGGACCGAGCTTGGCGCGCAGGCGCCGCACGTGGACGTCCACCGTGCGGGTGCCGCCGTAGTAGTCGTAGCCCCACACCTCCTGCAGGAGCTGGGCGCGGGTGAAGACCCGGCCGGGGTGCTGCACGAGGTACTTGAGGAGCTCGAACTCCTTGTAGGTGAGATCGATGGGGCGCCCGCGGAGCCGGGCGGTGTAGCCACCGGCGTCGATCGCCAGCTCGCCCGCGGAGATCTCCTGGGGCGAGTCGTCCGTCGGGCCGTGCGCGGACTTCTCGACGACGAGCCGCAGGCGGGCCTCGACCTCGGCGGGGGAGGCGTTCTCGAGCAGCAGGTCGTCCGCGCCCCACTCGTGGTTGACGACCGTCAGCCCGCCCTCGGTGAGGACGAGCACCAGCGGGACGGTGAGCCCGGTGGCGTGGAGCAGCCGGCAGGTGGTGCGTGCGGCGACCAGGTCGCGGCGGGCATCGAGGAGGACGACGTCCGAGTCCGGGGCGTCCACCAGCGCGGACGGCTCCATCGGCAGCACCCGGATCTTGTGCGAGAGAAGACCGAGTGCGGGCAGTACCTCGACCGACCCGCCTGTCGCGGGTGTCAGGATCAACAGCTCGGCCACGCGCACCTCCTCCCGCCACCGGTGGTGGTAAAGGTACCGTGCCCCGCGCCGGAGATCACAACGGGTCGGCATGCGAGACTCTTCGTCGTGACCGTGACCACCCGTGCCGTGACGACCGCCGCGCTCGCCGCGCTCGTCGCCGCGGCGGCGTATCTGGGGCCGCTGTGGACGACGGCCGCGGCGGCCGGTCTCGTCGCCCTCGTGGCGATCGGCTGGGCCGCGCTGCTGCGGCTCCCGGCGGACGGCGCGACCGTGCTCGTGGTGCTGCTGGCCGGGCTCGGTGGCGTGGCGATGGCCTGGGCGACCGAGGACGAGCCCGTGCTGCGCAACGTGCCCCTCGTCATCGCGATGGCGCTCGTGCTGGCCTTCGTGGCACAGATGCTCCGGCGCGGCGGCCGGCCCCGGCTCGTGGAGTCGGTGAGCGGCATGACGGCGGGGATCGTCGTCGCGGTCTCCGCCTCCGGATGGGTCGCCACGGGCCGGTCGGACGCCGGTGCGGCGCTCGTGCTGACCAGCGCCGTCGCGCTCGCCGTCGCCGCCGCCGTCTCGGCGCTGCCGATCGCCGGCGGGTGGACCGGTTCGCTGCTCTCGGTGGCGTTCGGTGCCGTGGCGGGCGCGGGCACCGCTTCGGTGGTCCCGGAGGTCGAGCCGATCGCCGGCATGATCACGGGGATCGTGGCGGGGCTGGTCGCCGCAGCCCTGCGGTTCCTCTTCGAGCGCCAGCCGGCGCTGGCGCGACGCCGGGCGGGCTTGACCGCCGCGGCGGTCCCGGTCGTGGTGACCGGGGTCCTCGTGTTCGTGGTGGGCCGCGTCGTCATCTGACGATGCGCCACCGCGCACCGCCGCGAGGGCTCATTCCTCGATGCGGACGGCCTCGCCCGCGAGCTCGATCCGGACGGTCTTGGCGACCAGCACGCCACCGGCCTCCAGCGCGACGTTCCACAGCAGCCCGAACTTCTCCCGCTCGAAGTCCGCGGTGGCGCTGAACCCGAAGATGTGGCGGCCGGTGGGGTCGGTGCCGACGCCACCGAACTCCGCGTCGAGCGCGATCGGGTGCGTGATCCCTCGGATCGTCAGGTGGCCGTGGAGCACGAACTTGGTGCGCGCGCCGGCCGTCGCCCGCTGGGTGTCGACGTCGCGGCCGGGCATGCGGCCCTTGAGCGCCGCCCACGAGAAGATCGGGTCGGGGGCGGGGCTCCACTCGACGCCGGTGGACCGGAACTCGATCGTCGGGAAGACCTCGACGCCTAGGAAGTCCGCGCTCCTCAGGTGCGCGTCACGGTCGGAGTTGGCCGTGTCGATCGACGCGGCGTCGATCGACGCCGCCACGGTCGAGGCGAGCGGGTCGTCGGCGACGTGGATGACGGCGGAGCCGGTGCCGAACTGACCCCGGACCGGGCTCACCATCATGTGCATCGCCAGGAAGCCGATGCGTTGGTGCGCGACGTCGAGCTCATACGTCCCGGCTGCGGGGACGACGAGGTCGTTCCAGGTCCGGGTGGGGGCGTCGGTCATCGCGGGTCCTCCTGGGTGCCCGCGGGAGATGCCGGGACACCCGTCTCGTAGGTCGGGCTGGCGGCGGTGCCGTGTGGTGGGGGCGCGTACGCTACGGCGCATCGCAGGCTCCACGGTAGCGCGGATCATCCATGCAAACGGATATGTTCTCGCCGGGGTGGAGCAGGAGGAGGTCCCGATGGCCGTGCAGTGGCCCGCGCTCGTCGCGCTCGTCGTGCTGACCGCCGTCGTCGGCCTCGGCTGGCGCGGACGCCAGGGTCGCCTCCGACGGCCCGACGGCGGCACGAGCCGGCGTGGTGCGGCTCCGGCGCGCTGGACCGCCGAGGTGGAAGCGCTCGGCGCCGCACCCGGTGCGCGGGCGACGTTCCTGCAGCTCTCCGCCCCGGTGTGCGCCCCGTGCCGGGCCACCGCACGGGTGCTCGGGGCGCTCGCGGCACAGGAGCCCGGCGTCGCGCACGTGGAGGTCGACGTCGAGACCCGTCTCGACCTCGCGGAACGGGCACGAGTGCTGCGCACCCCGACCGTGCTCGTGCTCGACGCCGCCGGGGCCGAGGTCGCTCGCGCCTCGGGCGCCATGACCCCCGCCCAGGCTCGTGCCGCGCTCGACGCCGTCACCCCGATCGACCAGCCTTCCGGGAGGAACGCATGACCCGCAGCCACCGCACCGACCTCGAGGCCCCGCACGGGACGACGGCGGAGCCCGCCGGGATCGATCCCCGCGGCCCGCGTGTCGGCGCGGGCATCACGGCGGCCATGCTCGCCGTCGTCGTGCTCCTGGGGCCCACCACCCCGGCACTGGTGCTGCTCGCGGTCGTCGCGCTCAGCTTCCTGCCCGGAGCGGTCTGGGGACCGCACGCGACGTGGCAGGGCTGGCTCTTCCGCGTGCTCGTGCGGCCGCGTCTCGGCAGCCCGGAGCACCTGGAGGACCCGCGCCCGCCGCGGTTCGCCCAGCTCGTGGGCCTCGTCGTCACCGGCGCGGGGGTCGTCCTCGGGCTGGTCGGGGTCATGGCGGCCGTGCCGTGGGCGGCCGGGGTCGCCTTCCTCGCGGCGGCGCTCAACGCCACCGTGGGGCTCTGCCTCGGCTGCGAGCTCTACGTGATCGGCCGGCGGCTGCGGCGCGCCCGCGCCTGACGCTGCCCGCCCGTGCCGGGCGCGCGGCTCAGTAGACGAGCGCCTGCGCGCCGGGCCGCAGCGTCTCCTCGACGAACACGGGTGCGCCCGCGATCCGCACGCCGTCCAGCACGTCGTCCGGCCCGATCTCGCGCCGGGCCGCGCACTGCGTGCACAGGGTGACGGTGCCGGCCGCCAGGACCGCCGCGAGCAGGTCGGCGGCCGGCGCCGCATGCTCCAGCTCGAGCTCGTCCGCCCGGCCGGGCAGCGCCAGCCACGCGGACTCGCCCGTCAGCCACAGGGAGACGTCCACACCCGCTGCCACGGCCGCGGCGGCGACGGTCAGGGCCTGGTTGGTGGCCTCCGCCCGCTCGGTGCCGGCCGTGGTCTTGACGACGAGGGAACGCTGCGATGTGGTCTCGGTCATAGCTCCGACCCTAGCCGCGCCGCCGCGGTTAGGATCGAGGCATGTCGGTCGAAGCACTCGAGATCTTTTTCACCAGCCTGCTGGTCGTCACCGTCGTCGCGGTCACCTGGTTCGCGGGCTACGTCGTCTACAAGCTGTTCCAGGGTCAGCGCTGATGCCTTTCGCCTTCCCCGAGGGTCTCGCGCCCGAGGTGTACCCGCTCGCCTGGCTGGTCGGCCGGTGGACGGGTGCAGGCGTCATCAAGTACGAGGGCATCGCCGAGACACCGTTCCGTCAGGAGCTGGTCTTCGACCACGACGGCGGGCCGTACCTGCGCTTCACCTCGACGCTGCGCGTCCGTTCGGCCGCGGCGGCCGACGGCGAGACGACCGGCGACGCCGACGGCACCGAGGGCGAGGACGCCTTCGACACGGTGTGGTCGACCGAGACCGGCTACTGGCGCATCTCGTCGGACCGTCCGGACGACCTGCCCGACGGCAAGCACGCGCTCGAGGTGCTGGTGACCGACGCGTCGGGCCGGCTCTCGCTGTTCCTGGGGCTCGTGGGTGACGGTCGGGTCGACCTCGCGACCGACTTCGTCGCACGGACCTCCACCGCGGCCGAGGTGACGGCCGCCAAGCGGCTCTACGGCAACGTCGAGGGCCGCCTGCTGTGGCTGGAGGAGCTCGCTGCGTTCGGCCACCCGATGGGTTCGTACGCCTCCGGCGAGCTCGACCGCGTCGACGGCCTCTCATGACCTACCGCAGCCCGATCCTGGACCGTCCCGGCGCCGTCTCGGCGACCGGGCCCGACGAGGGCATCGCCTGGCACTACGGCGAGCCCGTCGCCGAGCAGCGCGCGCTCGCCCGCGGCGGCGCCGTCGTCGACCAGTCCCACCTCGGCGTCGTGCGCCTGACGGGCCCCGACCGCCTGAGCTGGCTGCACTCCATCACCTCGCAGGACGTGGAGCACCTCGCGCCGCGCACCTCCACCGAGCTGTTCGTGCTCTCCCCGCAGGGCCGGATCGAGCACGCGCTCGGCGTCGTCGACGACGGCACGTCCACCTGGCTGATCACCGAGCGCGACCACGTGGAGCCGCTCGTCGCCTGGCTGACCCGCATGCGGTTCATGATGCAGGTCGAGATCGACGACGTGACGGACTCCTTCGCGGCGATCGGCGAGCCGGTCGCGGCGGAGGGCGTCGAGGGCGAGCCGGTGACGTGGTGGGACACCTGGCCGCGGGTCGCCGTCGGCGGCACCCGGTACGGCCCGCCGGAGGAGGAGCACCCCGGCGCCGACCGCGCGTGGCGGCTCGTGCTCGTGCCGCGCGAGACGCTCCCCGACGCCGTCGCCGAGCGGGAGGCCGCCGGATGGCGTCTCGCCGGCACCTGGGCGACCGAGGCCCTGCGGGTCGAGGCGTGGCGGCCGCGCCTGGCCCGTGAGGTGGACGACCGCTCCGTGCCCCACGAGCTCGACTGGCTGCGCACCGCCGTCCACCTGCACAAGGGCTGCTACCGCGGCCAGGAGACGGTCGCGCGGGTGCACAACCTGGGCCGGCCCCCGCGGCGCATCGTCATGCTCCACCTCGACGGGTCGCAGCACGTGGTGCCCGAGGGCGGCGCGGAGGTCCGGCGTGACAGCGCGGACGGCAAGGCGGTCGGCACGGTGACGTCGGTCGCGCGCCACCACGAGCTGGGCCCGGTCGCCCTCGCCGTGGTCAAGCGGAACCTGCCGGACGACGCACCGCTCGTCGTCGTGGGCACCGTCGGTACCGGTACGGACGCCCAGGAGCTGGTCGTCGACGCCACCCAGGAGACGATCGTGCCCGGCGAGGGCGTGTCCGCCGACCGGCCCGAGGGCCGCGGCGAGACGTTGCGCGGGCTGACCCCGCGCGGTGGCGACGGGGCCCAGAGCCTGCTGTGATCGTGCGGTGAGAGCGCCGGACCCGCGGGAGGCGGGCTCAGCCGCGGGTGCCGCGGTGCGCAAGCTCCTCCGGCGGATCCGTATCCGGCAGGGTCTCGCACGGGTGCGGTCGGGGTTCTGGCCGATCGTCCAGGCGTCGCTGGCGGCCGGTGCCGCCTACCTGCTGGCCCAGCTCGTCCTCGGCCACGACCAGCCGTTCTTCGCCGCCGTCGCGGCCTGGGTGTGCCTCGGCTTCTCGTTCGAGCGGGAGCTGCGCCGCGTCGCCGACGTCGCCGTGGGGGTCGCCGTCGGCGTCGGGATCGGCGAGGTCATCGTGGGCCTCATCGGTGCGGGCTGGTGGCAGCTCACCGTCGTGCTCCTCGTCTCGGCGGTGCTCGCCCGGTTCATCGACCGCGGGCCGATGCTGGTGACGCAAGCCGGGGTGCAGGCCATCGTCGTCGTCGGCCTGCCGGCCGCCGTCGCGGCGGAGGGTGCGTTCGGCCGATGGGCCGACGCGGCGGTCGGCGGCGTCGTGGCCCTGGCCGTCACGCTGCTGCTGCCGAGCGACCCCTTGCGGCGGCTGCGCTCCCTGGCCTACGAGGCGACGACAGAGCTGGCCGAGACGCTGGAGGCGGTCGGGCGGGGGCTGCGGCAGCACGACATGGACGAGCTGGGCGCGGCGCTGGTGCGCGGCCGGGCGTCGGAGTCGGTGCTGGCCGACTGGCGGGACACGGCTCGCAAGGCGGAGGACATCGCGCGGGTCGGCGTCAACCGGGCGCAACGGGGCGACATCCACGAGATCGTCGGGCAGGCGGTGCTGGTGGACCGGGCCATGCGCAGCGTCCGGCTGCTCGCCCGGCGCGCCCCGACCGTCGTCGGGCCGGACGGCACGTGGCCGGACGTCGGTCCGCTCGCGGACGAGGTGGAACGGTTCGCCGGCGGGACGCGGCTGCTGGCGTCCGCCGTCGGGGGCGGCGGCACGGTCGAGGACGCCCGGCGGCTGCTGGTGGACGTCGCGGCGGCGGTCGACCCGCACGTGGTCGGCCGTAGCGACCTGCGCGTCGCGTCGCTGGTCGTGCTGCTGCGTTCACCGGTGGTGGACGCCCTCGAGGCGAGCGGTCTGGACCCCCGGGCGGCACGCGAGCACCTGCCCGAGCTCTGACTCCCGCGATCCTGCCGCCCCGACGCGGCGTCAGAGGAACCCGTTGGCATCCAGTAGTTGATCAGATACAGTACCTGTCGTGATGCAGCCCGATCAGAGCCCTCCGGCGGAGGACGCCTTCTCCGCCGACCTGCTGCGCGGTCACACCGACACGATCGTGCTCGCGACGCTGCGCCGCGGGGACCGCTACGGCTTCGAGATCTACAAGGCGATCCGTGACGCCACCGGCGGAGCGCACGAGATCAAGGAGGCGACGCTCTACGCGACCTACCGCCGTCTGACCCGGGACGGCCTGGTCGAGGCCTACTGGGGCGACGAGTCCCAGGGCGGGCGTCGCAAGTACTACCGGATCACCGACGCCGGCCGCGCCGTCTTCCGTCGCAACGTCGCCGCGTGGCGCGCGACCCGCGACGTCGTCGACACCCTGCTGACAGACAAGGAACCTCGCTCATGACCACGGTCCACCGCCTCCTCGACGACGCATTCGCCGGCGTCGAGCCGACCGCAGAGGTCCAGGACCTCAAGGAGGAGATCCGGGCGAACCTCACCTCCCGGGCCGCCGAGCTCGAGGCCACGGGCGCCGCCCCCGCCGACGCGGCACGCCAGGCCGTCGACGAGCTCGGCGACGTGCGTGCTGTCATCGCCGAGGCGGCGGACCCGGCCCGGTCGCCCGCCGCGTCGTCCCCCACCTCGTCGTCCGCCGCGTACGCGTCGACGGCGCAGGCGATGCTCGCGAACAAGGTGCGGCCGCGGCCTGCCTTCGTCGTCAGCCTCGTGTTCGCGGGAGCCAGCACCGCGGCGCTCCTCGCCCTGACCCTCCTCGGCCTGAGCGGGAACCTCACCGCCCCCGTGGGCGCGCTCGTCGGATGGGTGCTGGGCGCCGCGCTCGGGGCGGGCTGGATCGTGGGCAGCTCCGTGGCGCAGGAGACCACCACCAACCACCCGGTCCCGGGCCGCCGGGCCGCGGGATACGGGCTGGCCGCCGGGCTCGTCGTCAGCGGGCTGGGGCTCGTCGGCATCGTCGTCACCGACGGGCCGCTGTGGCTGACCGCGCTCGCCGCGCCCCTGCTCGTGAGCGGGGCCGCGCTGTTCGCCGGGCTCGGTGCCACGCAGACCAACCGCAAGAAGGCATGGTTCCGCGAGGTCACGGCCGAGCACGGCACGGTCGGCGACCGGTTCGACCGCGACCCCGAGGCCGCGGCGCGGTTCGGCATCCTCACGGCGGTGATCTGGGTGACGGCGTTCGTCGTCTTCGTCGTCGTCGGCCTGGCCGGCGGCTGGGCGTGGTCCTGGCTGGCGTTCGTGGTCGGCTGGATCGCGTTCATGCTCCTGCTGGCCAAGATGCTCTTCGGCGGTCCCGCGCGGTGAGAGCCCTGTTCGGCTCCCGCTCGTGGGTGTACCGTCGCTGGTCATGGAGGTATCCGTCAGCGCGTTGCGCGCCGAGCTGAAGTCATGGATCGAGAGGGCTCGCGACGGCGAGGACGTGGTCGTCACCGACCGTGGGGTCCCGGTCGCCCGGCTCACTGGCGTGGGCAGCGCCGACCTGGTGAGCGAGCTCGTCCGTGACGGTCTGCTCACCCCGGCCCAGGCCGAGCGCCCCACCCACACCGTGCCGCCCACGGCGCAGGCCCTGGGCGCGGCCAACGGTGCCTCCCGCTCCGGTCTGTCCGGCCTCGTCCGGCGCATCCGCCGCTGAGTGAGCCGCTGAGAGGATCCGCCCCCGATGGCACTCGTCTACTTCGACGCCAGCGCGCTGGTGAAGCTGTGCGTCCCCGAGCACGGCTCCGACCTGGCGAGCGCGCTGTGGAACCGGGCCGACGTCGTCGTCACGTCCCGGCTGGCCGACACGGAGCTGCGGGCGACCCTCGCCGCGGGGGAGCGCGCCGGCGTGCTCGACCCGGGCTCCCGCCGTCGTGCGCTCGACCGCTGGACCGCGCTCTGGCCCGCCCTGCACCTCGTGGAGCTCACCGCGCGCGTCGCCGGCACCGCGGCCGAGCTCGCCGCGGGGCCGCACCCGCTGCGCGGCGGGGACGCCGTGCACGTGGCCAGCGCCCTCGCCGTCGCGCACGACGACACCCTCGTCGCGGCGTGGGACGAGCACGTCGCCACGGCGGCGCGGGACCGACGGCTCCGCGTCCTCCCGTAGCCTGGTCGCGTGATCGCGAACCTCCAGTTCTACGTGCTCGCCGCCCTGGCGGTCGTCGTCTTCGTCGTCCAGGTGTGGGCGCTCATCGATGCGTTGCGCCGGCCCGCGCACGGGTTCGTCGCCGAGGGCAAGCTCAAGAAGCCGATCTGGCTGCTCATCCTGGGCGTCGCCGTCGTGCTCGGGTTCCTGGGTCTCCCGTCGGGCGGCAGCGCGGGCAACGCGGTGGGCTTCCTCAACATCATCGCGGTGGTGGCCTCCATCGTGTACCTCGTCGACGTGCGCCCGAAGCTCCGGGCGTACGGCCCGGGCAAGGGCCGCTCGCAGGGTTCGAGCAGCTGGTGACCGCGGGGATCGACCGGGGCGCCGTCCCGCTCGCGGAGGTCGTGCGCGGCGACCTCGTCGAGTCGGTCCACCTGGGCCACCTCGTCGTCCTGGACCCGCACGGTGACGTGGTCCTCGCCGCCGGGGAGCCGACAGCGCAGATCTGGCCACGCTCGTCGCTCAAGCCGCTGCAGGCGGTCGCGATGGTCCGGGCAGGGCTCGACCTGCCGCCGGAGCTCCTGGCGCTCGCGGCCGCGAGCCACAGCGGGGAGCCGGTGCACCGGGACGGCGTGCAGGCGATCCTCGCGGGTGCCGGGCTCAGCGCCGACGCGCTGCGGAACACCCCGGGCCTGCCCATGTACCCGCCGGCGGCCGCGGACTGGCTGCGCGCGGGCCGGGACGCGGAGCAGATCACGCAGAACTGCTCCGGCAAGCACGCGGCCATGCTCGCCACGTGCGTCGCCGCCGGCTGGGACACCGGCGACTACCTCGCGGTCGACCATCCGCTGCAGCGGGCGGTGCGGGCCACCGTCACCGAGCTGACCGGCACCGAGCCCGAGCACGTGACGACGGACGGCTGCGGTGCGCCGCTGTTCGCGACGACGTTGAGAGGGCTGGCCCGCTCGTTCGGCACGCTCGCCGGCGCGGCCGGGCGGCACGGCCCGGCCGGGCAGGAGGCCGCCGCCGACGGCCCGCTGGAGCCGACGGCGCGGGTGGCGCAGGCCATGTCCACGCACCCCGAGATGGTGGCGGGCACCGGGCGGGAGGACACCCTGGCGATGCGGGCGGTGCCGGGCGTGGTGGCGAAGATCGGTGCCGACGGCGTGTGCGCGGCCGGCCTCCCGGACGGTTCCTCGCTGGCGTTCAAGGTGCTCGACGGTGCCGACCGGCCCCGGCCCGCGCTGCTCGCCGCGGCACTGCGCCTCGCGGGCGCCCTGGACGTGCGGGGCGCCGATCCTGCGGCCCTGGTGGCCGTCGGCCACGTCGCCGTGCTCGGCGGTGGCCGGCCCGTGGGCGAGGTCCGCACGGTGCTCGACGGGCCGCCCGGCGCGCGCTCCGCCGTCGGCCCGGGAGTGCGGTCGTGAGGGCGGTGCTCCAGCGGGCGACCCGCGCGAGCGTGACGGTCGACGGCGAGGTGGTGGGCGCGTTCGACCGGCCCGGGCTGGTGGCGCTGGTCGGTGTCACTCACGACGACGGACCGGCGGACGCCGCGACGATCGCGCGCAAGATCGCCGACCTGCGTCTCCTGCGGGGCGAGCGGTCGGTGGTCGACGAGGGCGCCCCGGTGCTGGTGGTCAGCCAGTTCACGCTGTACGGCGACGCGCGCAAGGGGCGCCGGCCGACCTGGCAGGCCGCGGCGCCGGGGCCGGTGGCGGAGCCGCTGGTCGATGCCGTGGTGGCCGACCTGCGCGCGCGGGGCCTCGAGGTCTCGACCGGGGTGTTCGGCGCCGACATGGCGGTAGAACTGGTGAACGACGGTCCGATCACTATGATGTTGGAGACCTAACAAACTTCTGACCTGCGCCGACCCGGCAAAGGTCGACCCCGGAGGTTGACGATGGCGTCGAACCCGCCGGTCGACGCGCTCGCACTGCTCGGCCACGAGACCCGGCGTGCTGTCGCGCCCCACGTCGCGGCGCGGCTGGTCCGGGGGACGGCCGGCGACGCCGCGGCGCTCGCCCAGCTCGCGGCCGTCCTGCGGCCCGAGCACCTGGCCGGCACGGCCCTCCTGCCCGACCCGCTCCCGGCCGTCCCGGCGGTCCGTGCGAGCCGGGGCCCTACGCAGGGCGGCGCGGCGGACCGTCGGGTGCTGCTGTGCGCGGCCGTGGCCGTCACCGACCGCGCCGACATCCTGCTGCGGGCCACCGGTGACGCGACGGAGGCGCTCGTGGCCGGACCGGTGGTCGAGGACGTCGAGCTCACGGACGGACGCTTCCGGATCACCGACCCCCGGATGCGGTGCGTGGTGCACGACGACGCCGACCTCGCGCAGCGCACCGCCGCCCACACCGCGTTGGCGCGCGCGGCCCGGGACTGCGGCGAGCCGGGCATCGCCCTCTGGCACACGGCACTCAGCACCCTCGCCGGCGACGAGCTGCTCGCCGACGGCCTCGTCGAGCTCGCGGAGCTGCTCGCGTCGCACGGGGACACCGAGGCCGCCCACGAGGTGGCGAGGGAGGCCGCGAGCCACGGCACGGGGGACCGGCGCGCCCGGGCCTTCCTGGTGGCCGGCCGCTCCGCGTTGTGGAGCGGGCACCTCGTCGACGCGCAGGACTGGCTGCGGCGGGCGGACAGCAGCGGCGTCCCCACGGTCGAGCGGGACGCCGCACGCTGTGCCGCGGCGGTGCGGGCGCTGCTCACCGGGGAGACCGCCGAGCGGTCCGATGCCGACGCCACGCCCGGCGCCCGGCTGGCCCGGACGGTCGAACCGCTGGTCGGCACGGCCGGCACCCGTGCCGACCGGGCTGCCGTGGCTGCCGTGGCCGCTTGCCTGGGCATGCTCGAGAACGATCCCGCCCAGGCAGAGGCGCTGCTCGTCCGTACCGTCGCCGGTGTCGTGCCGGCCCGGCGTCGGCCCGGGCCCTGGCCGTCGGCGTCCGGCGCGCTCGCCCCGCTGGCGGAGGCCGCCGTCCGGGCGGCTCAGGCGTTGCTGCTGCTGCGCGCCGGCCAGACGGGGGCCGCCGCCACCGTGCTCGACGAGGCCGTCGACCGGCTCCCGATGGCGCACGTCGGCGGCGGGCTCGCCGGCGAGGTGTCCCGGCGGCTCGACGCGGCGTGCCCCGGTCGCCCGACGGCGGTGACCGTAGCGCTCGAGCGGGTGGGGCCGCCGCGCACGGCACCCGCTGTCGCCGCGGCGGCCGGGCGGTGGACGCGGCCCGCGGACCGCGGTTGCTCGCTGCTCGCCGCCGTGGGCAGCCGAGGCTGCGCGGGCGGGTCCGACGACGAGCCCGACGGTGCGCTGCCGCTCGCCTGGTCGGTGGTGCTGACGGCGCGGGAGACGGAGGTCGCCCGGCTGGTCACGGCCGGGATGACGAACCGCGAGGTGGCCAACGCCCTGTGCGTCTCCGTGCGCACGGTCGAGGTGCACCTGGGCCGCGTCTTCCGCAAGCTCGACGTGCGGTCACGGTCGGAGCTCGTGGTCCTGGCGCTGCGGCCGGTCCGGTGACCGTCCGTGTGGGGCGCGGGCGTGCACGCCGATCAGGGAAATCACGTAGCGGGACCGGTGCGCGCCGGTCGGTCGTGTGGTTTTCCCGGATGACCTGATAGGAAGCCTTCCTTACTTTTGAGGCGCACGGTTCGTACGCCCGGCCCGACGACGATGTCGGGCTCCAGAGAGAGGAAGAACCATGTCGAGACCAGCAGGAGGGGCACGCCGGGTCGTGGCTGCCGTGGCCGGTGCCGCCGTCGCGCTCACCGGTGCCCTCGGCGCCGTGGCGGCCACGAGCGCGAGCGCCGGGGAGCCGTCCAGCGGGGACAGCGCGATCAACGGGTTCCGCAACGTCGGCTACTTCACGCAGTGGGGCGTCTACGGGCGGGACTTCCAGGTCGCCGACCTCGTGACCTCCGGTGCCGCCGAGAACCTCACCCACATCAACTACTCCTTCGGCAACATCCACCACGAGAGCCTCGAGTGCTTCGTGGCGAACAAGGCGCAGGGCACCGGACCGAACGGGTCGGACGGCGCGGGCGACGCGTGGGCGGACTTCGGGATGGGCTACACCGCGGCGAGCTCCGTCGCAGGCGTCGCCGACACCTGGGACCAGCCGCTGGCCGGGTCGTTCAACCAGCTCAAGCAGCTCAAGGAGCTCCACCCCGACCTCAAGGTCATGCTGTCCATCGGCGGCTGGACCTGGTCGAAGAACTTCTCGCGCGCCGCGGCCACCCCGGCGTCCCGGGAGAGCTTCGTGTCATCCTGCATCGACCTCTACATCAAGGGCGACCTGCCCGTGATCGACGGTCGCGGTGGTCCCGGGGCCGCCGCCGGCGTGTTCGACGGCATCGACATCGACTGGGAGTGGCCCGGCACGCACAGCGGTCTGGAGGGCAACCACGTCGACGAGGAGAACGACGCCGAGAACTTCCGCCTGCTGCTGGCCGAGTTCCGTGAGCAGCTGGACGCCTACGGCGCGCAGACCGGTGAGGACTACCTCCTCAGCGCGTTCCTCCCGGCCAACCCGGACGACATCGCCGCCGGCGGCTGGAACGACCCAAGGATCTTCGACTCGCTCGACTTCGGCAACGTCCAGGGGTACGACCTGCACGGCGCCTGGGATGCGGACCTGACCGGTCACCAGATCAACCTCTACGACGACCCGGCGGACACCCGCGAGCCGAGCCGACAGTTCTCGGTGGACACCGCCGTCCAGGAGTACGTCTCGGCCGGCGTGGACCCGGCCCAGCTCGGCCTTGGCATGGCCATGTACGGCCGTGGGTGGCAGGGCGCGACGTCGGCGGACGCCTGGGGACCGGCGACCGGCGCCGCTGCGGGCACGTGGGAGGCCGGCATCGAGGACTACGACGTGCTGCGCGACGTCGGCACGGAGCACTACGACGCCACCCTCGGCGCCGCCTGGCGCTACGACGGCAACCAGTGGTGGTCGCTGGACACGCCGGCCACCGTGGCACAGAAGTCCGCGTACGTCCGCGACCGGGGCCTCGGCGGCGCCATGTGGTGGGACCTCTCCGGCGACGAGGACGCCGAGCTGCTCGACGCCGTCGCCGCCGGACTGTTCAGCGGCCCGGCCGGGCCGGTCGACCCCGGCACGCCCGACCCGGACCCGACGCCCGACCCGGACCCGACGCCCGACCCGACGCCAGACCCCGACCCGGACTGCGGTGACGGGTGGAGCAGCGGCGCGGTGTACACCGCCGGCGACCTCGTCTCCTGGGACGGGCACACCTGGCGGGCCAAGTGGTGGACGACGGGCGAGGAGCCCGGAACCACCGGGCAGTGGGGAGTGTGGGAAGACTTCGGTACCTGCTGAGGCCCGCCCGGTCCGGGGAGGCGGCGTCACTCTCGCGGTCGGCTGCCGGTCACTCGGTCCCGACCGACCCGCGGCGTCGGCGGACCACCACGACGATCACGGCGCCGGCGGCAAGGAGCCCGGCAGCGACGGCCAGCAGTCCGAGGACCTCGCCGCCCGTCTGCGGCAGGAACGGGATCGTCGACGCGCCCGGTCCCGGCGGGCCCGCCACGGTGTCGCCCGGGGGCGGCACCTCCTCGTCGATGCAGCCGTCGGTGTCCTGCGGGAAGGTCACGGGGATCGTCACCTCGGGGTTGACGGTGAACGTGACGTCGACGGTGCCGACCGCCCAGCCGAAGTCCCGGGTGTTCTGCCACATGTTGTTGACGAGCTCCCAGCCGTCGTCTGCAGAGAGCTCGACGAACCGTTCCGGGTAGGCGCCCGGCCAGAGCACCCTGCCCTCGAGCGGCTGGTCGGCCTGGACGAAGTTCTCGCCGTCCGGGTTGTGCCACGTCAGCGTCACCGTCGTGCTCGGGTCGCCGGTGAGAGACACCCGGTAGTCGAGGTACGTCACGCCCTCCACGCACAGGGGGGTGAGAGTGTCGACCTCCATCGCCGGCTCCTCGACCCCGGGCGGGTTCGTGGCGCAGTCCGGGGACGACGGCGGGTAGCCGACCGTCCGCGTCGCGGACGGGTTGACCTCGAAGACGACCTCCACGGACGGGCGCACCCAGTCCCACTCGTCGCCCACGACCCACTCGCCGTCAACGAGGCTCCACCCCGGCCAGTCCACCGGGTTGCCCGCGCCGTCGACCTCGGCGCCCGGCCAGAGGACCCGGCCGGACATCGGCTGGTCGGCCAGGACGTAGTCGTCGCCGGTGGGGTTCACGAAGGTGATCGTCACCGCGTCGGGCGCGGGCTCCACACCCTCCGTCACGGCGTCGTACTGCAGGTAGGGCACGTCGCCGTCGCAGATCGGGTCGAGGATCTCGAGCTCGAGGTTCTCCTCGGGCTCCTCGGTGTATCCCGTGACGCTCGGTGACGGGCTCGGGCCGTCGTCCGTGTCGGCCACCGCGAGCGTCCCGCCGCCGAGCACGACGACGGTGCTGAGGCCCAGCGCCGTGAGAGCGCGTCGCCGCGCGCGTGGTGCCGATGTCATCGGTCCGTCCCCTTTGGTGTGCCGTGCGCTGGTGTCGCTGTGGCCTTTCACGCTAGCGACGGCGGGGCGGCGCGGGTATGTCTGGTACGGGTGAAAGCGGCTGGACCGCCGTTTTCACCCGCAGAACGGGACGTCGAGCTCGCGGAGCCCTGACGTGCTCACCGTGGGCGTGGACCACACCTCGAGGCGGCCCGGGACGCCGGCCCCCTCACCGCGGGCCGCTGCCGCGGAGGCAGGAACGGCGATCTCGATCGTCGTCGTCCTCCCCGGGCGCAGCGTCACCGCGATGGTGGTGTGCTGCCGGCCGTGCACGGCCAGGCTCGACCCGCCGATCGGGGCGCCGTCCTGGGTCAGTGCCGGTGCCCCGCCGCCGTGCACCCCGGCGGCCGTGAGGTTGACCACGATGTCCCCCCGGCGCGGGTCGTCCTCGGGGCCAGCCACGTAGAACGGCAGCTCACGGGCTCGCTCGCGGTCGAGCCGGTTGGTGAGCGTGACCGCCACGGTGTCCAGGCGGCCGTCACCGGTGCACACCGACGCCGCCAGCGCGAGCTCGACGTCCAGGTAGGCGGACATCTTCCCGGCCTTCGTGTCCTCGAGGAACACTCCGACGGAGTCCGCGGCGCGCTCCGCGCCGAAGGTCCCGGCGACCAACGTGCCCGTCAGCAGCTCCTGCTCGTCGGGCGACGCCGACCAGATGAGGAACCGGTGCTGCGCTGCCGCCTGCTCGAACGCCGGCAGGACGGCGGTGGTGTCCACCTCGTCGGTGGCCAGGGTGCTGAAGGTCGCGGCGGCGACCGCCGCGAAGAACTGGTCGGCGACGTCGGGCCGCAGCGAGTCGTAGACCCGGCGCAGCAGCAGGTCGACGACGTTGTCCGCGTGGACCTCGATGCTGTCGCTGCCCACGGCCGCGGCCACCTCCTCGGGGAGCGGCACCTGCACGGGTCCGGTCGCCTCGAGCAGGAAGGACAGCGCGACCGGGTCGGTGGCGATCACGCCGTCGACCTGCTCGCCCTGCGACCGTGCCCACATCTCCGCGGCGACGGCGCCCGTGGTCGGGAACTCCGGGGTGGCCGTGACGTCCTGCACGAACCGTCCGAGACGCGCGGAGTAGGCCGACTCCTCCTCCGGGTCGAGGGGGACGACGCTCTCCTCGAACGGCCCGACGTCGCTGCTGGCGGCCTGCTTCTCGATCGTCACCCGGCCGTCCTCGACGGCCATCAGGGTGAGGGCGCCCGGGATGCCGCCGGCGGCCCGCAGCTCGCCGTTGTTCATGCCCAGCAGCAGGTACTGCCGTGGCCCGTCAGCGCCCAGCATCGGTGGCAGGAGCGACGTGGCGCGCTCCGCGGTCCTCGTGATGCCGGCCAGCTCGTCGAGCCGGGCGTCGAGCGTCACGAGCGGTTCCACGAGCTCGGAGCGGATGCGGGTGGGATCCACCTGGTCCAGCTCGCCCCGCGCCTCGTCGAGGGTCACCCGCGCGGCAGCGACCTGCCCGGCCACCTCGGACAGCGGGACGAGGTCGACGCCGCCGTCGTCGGTGCGGTCGGTCGCCGTCGCCGCGTCACCGGCCGCGGCGAGGGCGGGCAGCACGTCCTCGGCGAGGTCGTGGAGCGCGGAGGCGACGCGCTGGACGGCGTCCACGGAGTCCCCGATCACGGGCAGGTACGCCGCGAGGTCCCACAGCACGCCGTCGGTCGCGTCGCGTGCCGTCGCGGTCTGCTCCTGCAGGGCGACGAGACCGGGGGCGTCCGTGAGCGACTGCCCGGACCCGTCGAACAGTCCCCCGCGCAAGGTCTGCTCGACGGCGGGGACCTGCGCGGCGGCGTCTTGGAGCGCGTCACGGGCCGTCAGCGCGTCGCGGATCATCAGGGCCGCGGCGACCAGAGTGGCGATCACGAGCACGACCATCGTCAGCAGCACCCAGCGCAGGACGCGGCGCCGCGGCCGCACCCTTCGCAGGTCCGCTGCACCGCCGGTCTCGACGGTCATACCGGCAGGGTACGTGGCCGACTGACCGCGAGGTCAGCGCGTCGCAGGGTGAAACCGGTCCTGACGTGGTGCAAGGCTGGGGGTCCTCGCGACACAGAGCAGGCAACCGGCAGGCAGACCGTCGCAGCGCCGCGACCACCGACCGCAGGAGGCACCGTGACCCCCGACGTGGCGATCGAGCACGACGACGCCTGGTTCGACGCGCTGTTCGCCGCGCACTCGCGAGCCGTCCACCGATACTTCCTGCGCCGCCTCCCGGCGGGGGACGGCTCACGGGACGACGCCGAGGACCTCGCCGCCGACGTGCTCGCCACGGCTTGGCGACGCCGCACCGACGTGCCGCGCGGGGCGGAGCTGCCCTGGCTCTACCGGACCGCCGGACACGTGCTCGCCAACCATCGGCGCAAGCATCGCGCGCTGCCGGTGGCCGCCGTGCCGGACGAGCCGGACGACGTCGACCCGGCGGTGCTCGCCGTCGCCGACGACCGTGTACGCCGCGCGTTGGCCGGGCTCTCACCCCGCGACCGGCGCATCCTGCTCCTCGTCGCGTGGGACGGCCTCGGCGGCGACGACCTCGCCGAGGTGCTCGGTGTGGGTCGCGGCGGCGCGGACGCCGCTCTCTCCCGCGCCCGCTCGCGCCTGCGCGACGCCTGGGCGCAGGCCGACGACGAGGCGGCCGACGGGACGCAAGGAACCAGCACGTGAGGACACAGGCAGGGTGTCAGAGCGAGCGCGTCCCGAGGAGGCCGTGATGAACACCGAGGACGAAGCCTTCGAGCGGCTCGCCGCGGCGGACCCGGCAGCCGGTACGGAGCCGCGGCCGGGCGCGCTCCGGGCCAAGGTCGACGCGCTGGCGGACGGCCCGACGCACGCTCCGCCGTCGGGCAGCGACGAGGTCGCCGCGCGGCGGGCTCGCCGCACGCCCTGGCTGGTGGCTGCCGGGGTGGCCGGTGCGGTGGCGCTGGGTGGCGGCGGGTACGCGCTCGGCGTGGCCGGGTCCGACGGCGCGGTGCCCGCGGCCAGCGGCGAGGTGGCCGGCGAGGCGCTGCCGCCGATCACGCTCGGTGGTGGCCGCGACGGGGCGGAGCCCGCCGAGAACGGCGCCGCGGCCGGGGCGGCGGACGAGCAGGCGACGGCCGGCGACTCGGCCGCGTCCTCCAGCCGCGACGTGTCCCTGCCCGGCTGGCACGACGGCCGGGCCGTGTTCAGCGCGAGCGGGCTCTCCGACGAGGCGGGCACCGCGACCGCCTACTCCTACGACGCCCGCGAGGTCGCCACCGAGGCCGGTGCCGCCCGCCTGGCCGAGACGCTCGACGTCTCGGGCGAGCCGCGCTGGGAGTGGGGTGCCTGGAACGTGGGGCCGCGCGACGGCGGAGGACCGGGCATCTGGCTCTCCGTGGACGGCACCGCCTACTTCAGCTACAACGACCCGGCCGCCGACCCGTGGCGGTGCGACGGTCCGGTCGAGACGCTGGAGCGCGAGGACACCGGGGACGAGGCGGACGTCATCGAGCCCGCCCCCTGCGAGCAGCCGGGCGACCCGGAGCTCTCGCCGCAGGACGCGATCGACGAGGTGCGCGACCTCATGGAGCAGGTCGGGGTCGACCCGTCCGGCTTCGAGTTCGAGGTGCCCGACGACGGCGGCGAGGGGGCGCGGTGGGTGAGCGCCCAGCAGGTGGTCGAGGGGCAGGAGACCGGGGCGTCCTGGAGCGCGACCGTCGGCGACCAGGGCATCGCGTGGCTCGACGGGTTCCTCGCCGCGACGGTGCCCCTCGGCGACTACCCGGTGGTGAGCCCGGCGGAGGCCGTGGAGCGGCTGGGCGACCCGCGCTTCGGTGGGTCCTCCTGGCCCGTGGTGTACGCGGCCGAGTCGCAGGAGCTGCTCGAGATGCGGGTCGAGGAGGAGACGGAGCCGACGCCGCCGCCCGCACCGCCGTCGTCGGGCAGCGACGTGCCGTGGCCCGTGTCCGAGGTGACCATCACCGAGGCTCGGCTGGGTCTCACCCAGCACCACGACGCCGGCGGGTCCGTCCTGCTGCTGCCCGCCTACGAGCTGAGCGACGCCGCGGGGAACACCTGGTCGGTGCTCGCGGTGGCCGACGAGGCGCTCGACACCACCTCTCCATGAGGGGCGTACCGGGGTACGGTCGGGGTGTCCCTGCAGCAGCTCCGAAGGAGATCGCCATGCCCACTCGTACCGCACGCACCGCCTGGAACGGCACCCTGCAGGAAGGGTCGGGCCAGCTGGAGCTCTCGAGCTCCGGCGCCGGGACGTTCTCGGTCTCGTTCCCGAAGCGTGCCGCCGACGACGCGGACGGCACCACCAGCCCCGAGGAGATGATCGCGGCCGCGCACTCCTCGTGCTTCTCGATGGCCCTCGCCGGCGAGCTCGGCAACGTCGGAGCCTCGCCCGAGCAGGTGGAGGTCACCGCCGACGTCACGCTGTCGCCGGACCCGGCGGGCGGCTTCCGCATCTCCGCGATCGCGCTGTCCGTGCGAGGCTACGCCGCCGGCACCGACGAGGCCGGCTTCCGCCAGGCCGCCGAGGCCGCGAAGACCGCTTGCCCGGTGTCCAAGGCGCTCGCGGGCGTCGATGAGATCACCCTCGACGTCACGTACGAGGGCTGAGCCGGAGCGAGCTTTCTCTGCTCCTACTTCGTGAGCGGCGGGGTGCTGGCGTGAGCGCCGTCCAGCACCCCGCCGAGCACCTCGAGCAGCACCTCTTGCTGCGTGCGGGTCGGCCGCCAGCGCAGCACGTCCCGGGCGCGCGAGGCGTCCATGACGATGTTCGCCGCCGCCATGTCGAGCCACCCCGCGTCGATCGGGACGACGCGCGCGCGGGACGCCAGGTCCAGGCCGCGCCGCAGGAGGCCGACCGGTAGCTCCACGAGCCGCCCGTCGGCGAGCAGGTCGGCGAGGTCCTGGCCGGTGAGGCCGCCGTCGGGAGCGAGGTTGAACGCCCCGGGATGGCGGCCGACGACGGCGGCGCGCACGGCGCTCGCGGTGTCGTCCGGGTGCAGCACCTGCAGGCGGACGCCGCGGGGGAACGGGACGAGCGGGAACAGCGGGGGGTCGACGGGCTCCGGGCGCTCGTCGGCGTGCCAGCCGCGGATCAGCCCGCCGAGAGCCTGGCCGACCGGCCCGGCCGCGACCTTGAGCCCGATCCGGCCCAGCGGACCCAGGAAGTAGCGCCCGATCTCGGCCCCGGCCTCGCGCTGCAGCATGATCGCCGGACGCATCCGTGTCACGGTGAGCCACGGTTCGGCAGCCTCGACGCCGTCCAGCATCGTCTCGACCTCGGCCTTGTCGAGCGCGTACGCCGAGCCGGGCACGCCGCGGGTCGGCCAGCTCTCGTCGATCGCGTGGCCGTCGGCCGGGCCGGGCGAGTACACCCCGGACGCCGACATGAAGATCAGGTGCGGCACCCGGTTGCGCACCACGGCGTCGACGACGGCGCGGGTCCCGTCCACGTTGACGTGGTGCAGCACGTCGGGCCTGCGTGCCGGCTGGATCGCCCACACCAGGTGGATGACGACGTCCGCCCCGGCGAGCGCCGTGTCCAGCGGTTCGGCGACCGTGGCGTCGTCGGCGAGGTCGACGCGCGCCCATTCGGCGGCGTCGTGCGGCGGGCCGACGGTGCTGCTGCCGTCCGCTCGGGGGACGCGGCGCGCGACCCCCACGACGGAGGTCACCACCGGTTCGGCGACCAGGGCGCGCAGGATCGCTGTCCCGACGTTTCCGGTGGCTCCCACGACGACGACTCGCATGGCTCGACGCTATCGGCGCAGAGCGGTGGGCGCGCGATGGCGGCAGGCGGCCGAGGTCCGGCAGCACGACGGCGAGGTGGCCCGCGCCGCGGACGATCCGGTCGCTCACGGGCAGCGGTGGCACAATCGCCATCGTGTCTGCCCAGTCGACGACCACAGCTTCCGGCCACCACCCAGCACCCGACGACGCGCCCTCCCAGGACGCGCAGGCAGCGGCGCTCGCCGCGCAGCGGGAGGCCGAGCGCGAGGCCCAGGCTGCAGCGGCCGAGGCGCGCGAGGCGGTCGCGACGGCGCTGCGCACGGTGATGGCCGGCACCGTCGACACCACGACCCGTCGCCGCGCCGAGTACTCCACGGACGCCTCGAACTACCGGGTGGTGCCTGACGTCGTCGCGTTCCCGGCCTCGACGGACGACGTCGTCGCGGCGCTCGAGGTGCTCCGCGAGCTGGGCGTCCCGGTCACCGCACGCGGGGCCGGCACGTCGGTGGCAGGCAACTCCGTGGGCCCCGGGGTGGTCCTCGACCTCTCGCAGCACCTGCACGCCATCAGCACGGTCGACCCGGAGGCGCGTACCGCCGTCGTCGAACCCGGTGTGGTGATGTCGTCGTTGCAGCGCGCCGCGGTGCCGCACGGGTTGCGGTTCGGGCCGGACCCGTCCACGCAGAACCGCGCCACGCTCGGCGGGATGATCGGCAACAACGCCTGCGGCCCGCACGCGGTGGCCTACGGCCGCACGGCGGACAACGTGGTGTCGCTCGACGTCGTGGACGGACGCGGACGGCGCTTCACCGCGGGGCAGGGCGACCCGACCTTCGCCGACGTGCCAGGGCTGGCGGAGCTCGTCCGGGAGAACCTGGCGCTCATCCGGACCGAGTTCGGTCGGTTCGGCCGGCAGGTGTCCGGCTACTCGCTGGAGCACCTGCTGCCGGAGAACGGCTCGAACCTGGCGCGGATGCTCGTCGGCACCGAGGGCACGCTGGTCACGGTGCTCGGCGCCACGCTCGACCTGGTCCCGACGCCGAGCGCCCCCACGCTGGTGGTGCTCGGCTATCCCGACATGCCCGCGGCCGCCGACGACGTCCCGGTCCTGCTGCGGCACCACCCGCTCGCCGTCGAAGGGCTCGACGCCCGCCTCGTCGACGTCGTGAAGCGCGCCAACGGGCCGGACTCGGTGCCCGACCTCCCGGACGGCGCCGGCTGGCTGATGATCGAGGTCGGCGGCGACTCACCGGCAGCGGCCCGCGCCGTCGCCGACCAGATCGTCGCGGCGTCGTCGGCCATCGGGTCGGCGGTCTACCCTGCCGGTCCGGACGCGACCAAGATGTGGCAGATCCGGGCCGACGGCGCGGGGCTCGCCGGGCGCACGCCCGCGGGGGAGCAGGCCTGGCCCGGCTGGGAGGACTCGGCGGTCCCGCCGGAGAAGCTGGGCGACTACCTGCGCGACCTGGACGCCCTCATGGCGCGCTACGGCGTCGACGGCCTGCCGTACGGGCACTTCGGCGACGGCTGCATGCACCTGCGCATCGACATCCCGCTCGAGACCTCGGGCTCCGTGCTGCGCACCTTCCTGACCGAGGCCGCGGAGCTCGTGGCGAAGTACGGCGGGTCGCTGTCGGGCGAGCACGGCGACGGCAGGGCACGCTCCGAGTTGTTGCCCCTCATGTACTCGCCCGAGGCGATCGCGCTGCTCGAGCAGGTCAAGGCGTTGTTCGACCCCGAGGACGTGCTGAACCCGGGCGTGGTCGTCCGGCCGGCCGCCGTGGACACGGACCTGCGCCGGCCCGCCGCCCAGATGGTGCCGTCGACGGCGCCGATCGGCGAGCGCGGGCTGCTGGGCTCCGGCACGCTGCGCGGGCCGGCGAAGAAGACGGGGTACGCCGGGTTCAGCTTCGCGCACGACCACCACGACCTGACGACGGCGGTGCACCGGTGCGTCGGTGTCGGCAAGTGCCGCGCGGACACCAGCGCCGCCGGTGGGTTCATGTGCCCGTCCTACCTGGCGACGAAGGACGAGAAGGACGTGACCCGGGGTCGCGCCCGCGTGCTCCAGGAGGCGGTCAACGGGTCGCTGGTGGGCGGCCTCACGGCACCGGAGGTGCACGAGTCGCTCGACCTGTGCCTGAGCTGCAAGGCGTGCTCCTCCGACTGCCCGGCCGGCGTCGACATGGCGCAGTACAAGTCCGAGGTGCTGCACCGCACGTACCGCGGCAAGCTCCGCCCGATGGACCACTACGCGCTCGGGTGGCTGCCGCGGTGGGCGCGGCTCGCGGGCATCGCCCCCCGAGCGATCAACAGGGTCATGTCGGTGGGGTGGATCCGCAAGGCCGTGCTGTGGGCCGGGGGCATGGACACCCGTCGCGAGGTGCCGCACTTCGCCGAGATGCCGTTCCGCACGTGGTGGCGGCGCGGGTACGCCACCCACGGCGTGCCCGGCCTGGCGCACCGCGAGCTGCCGGGCCGGCCCGTCGAGTCCCAGCGACCCCGGGTCGTGCTGTGGACCGACTCGTTCAGCGACTCGCTGTCGCCGTCGGTGCCCCAGGCCGCGGTGAAGGTGCTCGACGCGGCGGGCTACGACGTCGTCGTCCCCGACGAGCAGGCCTGCTGCGGGCTGACGTGGATCTCCACCGGCCAGCTCGACGGTGCCCGCCGCCGGCTGAGCGACCTGCTGAAGGTGCTCGGCCCTTACGCCGTCAACGGGATCCCGATCCTCGGTCTGGAGCCGTCCTGCACGGCGGTGCTGCGCTCCGACCTGCTGGACCTGTTCCCGGACGACCCGCGCGCCGCGGCCGTCGCCGGAGCGACCAAGACGCTCGCCGAGCTGCTCACCGACCCGGAGACGGCGCCTGCCGAGGACTCGGGCTGGGAGCTGCCGGACCTGAGCGACGTCACCGCCGTCGTGCAGCCGCACTGCCACCAGCACTCCGTGATGGGGTTCGGTGCCGACCGGTCGCTGCTGGCCGACGCGGGGGCGACCGTCACCGAGCTCGCCGGGTGCTGCGGGCTCGCCGGGAACTTCGGCATGCAGAAGGGCCACTACGACGTGTCGGTCGCCGTGGCCGAGAACGCCCTGCTCCCGGCGTTGCGGGAGCAGGGCGAGGGCGACGAGTTCATCGCCGACGGGTTCTCGTGCCGGACGCAGGCAGTCCAGCTCGAGGGTGTGGAGGGCAAGGCGCTGGTGGAGGTCCTCGCCGAGCGCCTCCCTCGCGGCTAGGCACGCCGCAGCACCGCTCGTGCCGGGAGGGTGACCGCCAGCAGGGCGAGGCCGACGGCGCCCGCCACGAACGCACCGTAGACCAGCGGTGGCACGGAGGGCGCCGAGCCGGTCATGCCCTGCATCATCGGGAAGAGCGTGGCGGCGGCGATCGCGGACCCGAGGACGACGCCGATGCCCGAGACGAGCAGCCCCTCCCAGCGGAGCATCCGCAGCACCTGGAGCCGGGTGGCGCCCACGAGGCGGAGCGAGCCCAGCTCGCGCCGGCGGTCGAGGACCATCATCACCAGGGTGTTGACGGCGGCGACGGCCGCGAACCCGCCGAGGACGGCGGCCATGGTGGCGTTCATCCAGGCGCCCAGCCCGGCCTCCGAGCTCTGCGCGGTGGCGTAGCCGGAGACGTCGGTGACGTCACCCAGACCGGAGAGCGCCGCCGCGGAGCCGCCGCTGACGAGCAGGGTGCTGTCGAACCCGGAGGTGACGTGCCCGGCGAGGTCGGCCCGGTCCATGGTGACGGTCCCGAGCCCGAGCCCCCGCTCGTACACGGCGACGATCTCGGGGCTCGCCTCGGTGCCGTCGGGCAGGTACATCGCCAGCTCGTCACCGACCCCGACCTCCGCCGACGCGGCGAGCGTCTGGTCGACGGCGATCCGGCCGGCGCCGAGCCGGCCGAGGTCGCCGTCCCGCACGCCCAGGTCCACCACCTGGGCGAGCGCGGCGCCGGAGCCGGTGACCCCCTGGGTGGCCGCGCCCTGCAGCGAGGAGAACTCGCCGGAGCCGACCGGCACGAGCACCTGCGTGCTCAGCACGCCGACGGCGGCGTCCACGCCCGGTGTCGCGGCCGCGCGGCCCACGGCGTCCGCCGGCAGGCCGGCGGGGTCGGTGATCACGTGCTCCGCGGTGATGCCCGCCTGGAGCTGCTCGTCGGCGGCGTGGTTCTCGCTGGAGTGCATGAACACGAGCGTGGAGGCGAACGCCATGGCGAGGACGATCGGGGTGGTGGCCGACGCGAGGCGCCGGGCGTTGGTGCGGGAGTTGGCGGCCGCGAGCGACGCCGAGGCGCCGGCGCCGCGCAGGGGGATGCCGAAGAGGCCGGCGCACACCCGGGCGACGATCGGGCCGAGCAGCCCGACGGCCAGCATGAAGAGCATGACGACGCCGAGCGCGGCACCGGCGGAGTCGTCGCCGGTGGCGCTGGCGGAGACCCCCGTCAGGGAGAAGCCGCCGACGAGCGCGGCCACACCCAGGACGGTGCGGATCTTGCCCGGGCGGAGTCGTTCGACCGCCGCCTCGGACAACGCCTGCCCCGGCTTGATCCTCGCGGGGCGGCGCCCAGCGATCCAGCCGGAACCGAGCGCGGTGAGGAGCCCGACGACGACCGCCGCCAGGAGCGGGTAGGCGGAGACCTGCAGCTGGACGCCCTCGGGGATCGCGCCGCGATCCTGCAGCTGGCTGAACCACCAGGACGCGAGGCCGATGCCGGGCAGGCAGCCGAGGACGCCGGCGAGCGGGGCCACGAGCGCGGCCTCGGCGGCGACGGCGCGGCGGATCTGGCGCGGGGTCGCTCCGACGGCGCGCAGCAGGGCGAACTCGCGGGCACGCTGGGACACGGACAGGGCCACGGTCCCGGCCGCGGTGAAGACCGCGACGATGGCGGCGATCCCGCCGAAGGACCCACCGATGCCGAAGAGGGTCTGCCGGGCGCTGGCGAGGCCGTGCTCCTCGACGGCGCCACGGTCGTCGCCGGTCAGCACCTGGGCCGCGGAGCCGGCCGGGTCGGCTGCCAGCGCGCCGGCCACGGCGGTGGCGAGCGCCTCCGTCCCGGTTCCGGGCTCGGCGAGGACGGCGACGGCGTCGACCGTGCCGGCGTGGCCCGCGAGCGCGGGTGCCTCGGTGTCGGCGAACCAGGCGAGGTCGCCGGTACCCGCGGCCTCCTCGGCCGCCCCTGCTGCCCCCTCCGCCGGGCCGGGCTCGGCCACGCCCGCGACGCGGAAGTCTCGCTGGCCGTCGGCCGTCTGCACGGCGACGGTGCCGCCGACGGCGGTCCCTGCGGAGCCTGCGGCGTCGGCGGAGAGCACGACCTCGCCCGGGCCGGGCGCATGCCCGGAGACGAGCTCCGTGCCGGTGAAGGCGTGCGAGCCCCAGCCGTGCGCGGTGAGCGGGGCGTCCTCGGCACGCACCGGGAAGGTGACGTCGGGGACCGCGGTGGCCACGCCCGGAGCCCGGGAGACCTGCGCCGCCAGGCCGGCGTCGATGCGGGCGGTGTCCGGCAGCGGGACCGCCTCTTCCTCGCGGTCCTCGCCGCTGCCGGTGACGACGTACTCGTTCTGGTCCGCTGCCGCGACGACGGGCGCGTGGGCGTACCGTTCGGGTGCCACGGACGCCGACATGCTCGTCATGAGGAGGGTCCCGCACGCCGCGACGATCAGGGCGGACATGAGGATCGCCACGAACGTGCCCACGAACGACGCGGGCTTGGCGCGGACGGCCGCGCGGGCCAGGCCGGTGGTGCGCATCAGGCCGCCGCCCCCGCTATCGTGCCCGTGGTGGGCCGCACCGTGCCGGCGCCGGCGGCGACGGCCGTGAGGGTCGTCATGCGCGTCGCGATCTGCTCGGCGGACGCGCCCTCCAGGTGGCCGGCGAACGTGCCGTCGGCGAGGAAGAGCACGCGGTCGGCCCAGGCCGCCGCGGCGGGGTCGTGCGTGACCATGACGACAGTGGCGCCCAGGGCGTCGACGGCGTGTCGCAGCAGGCCGAGGACGTCGGCCGCGGTGCGGGTGTCGAGCGCACCGGTCGGCTCGTCGGCGAAGATCACGTCGGGCTCGTTGACCAGGGCGCGGGCGACGGCGACGCGCTGCTGCTGGCCGCCGGAGAGCTCGCCGGGGCGGCGCCGGCCCTTGTCGGCGAGCCCGACCTGGGCGAGCACCTCGGCCGCCCGACGGCGGGCCCTCCCGTGGGTAGGCCGCCCGTCGAGGCGCTGGGGCAGCAGGACGTTCTGCTCCACCGTCAGCGACGTCAGCAGGTTGAACGACTGGAAGACGAAGCCCACGCGGCGGCGGCGTAGCTCGGTGAGCTCGTCCTCGCTCATGCCGGTGATCTCGGTGCCGGCCAGATGGACGGAACCTGACGTGGGCCGGTCGAGACCGGCGGCGCTCTGCAGGAACGTCGACTTGCCGGAACCGGACGGGCCCATGATCGCGGTGAAGGTCCCCTGCGCCAGGACGGCGTCGACACCCGCGAGGGCGTGCACGGCGTTGCCGCCGCACCCGTACTGACGCCGGACGCCGCGCAGCTCGACGGCGGCCCCTGGGGTGCCGGGGATGCCCTGTCCCGTGAGTCGCTGGTCCGGCGCCGGCGCGCCGCCGGTGCGCCGGGTGGTGCGTGATCGCATGGTCTCTCCCGTGCTGGATCGTGTGGCTGTGACGTGATCAAGCGTGCGGGGGAGAGACCTGGCCGGACATCACGCCCGGGAGCCAACCTCGGGGTGCTACCGCGGTACGGGGTGGGTGGCCTACCCGCCCGGGGACACCAGCCCGGACTCGTAGGCGAAGACGACCGCCTGCGCGCGGTCGCGCAGGTCCAGCTTGGTGAAGATGCGGCTCACGTGGGACTTCACCGTCTGCTCCGCCAGCCAGAGGGTCTCGGCGATCTCCGCGTTCGAGCTGCCGCGTGCCACCAGGGTGAGGACCTCCGTCTCACGCTCCGTGAGTGCGTTCAGGCGCAGCGCCGGCTTCCCGGGCCGAGCCGGTCCCTGGCGGGCGAACTGGGCGACGAGGCGGCGTGTCACCGACGGGGCGAGCAGTGCGTCGCCCGCCGCGACGACGCGGACGGCTGCGATGAGGTCGGCCGGCGGAGCGTCCTTGAGCAGGAACCCGCTGGCGCCGGCACGCAACGCCTCGTAGACGTAGTCGTCGACGTCGAACGTGGTAAGCATCAGCACGCGCGGGCGGTGCGTCACGCCCGGCGGGGGCGACAGGAGGCGTCGCGTCGCCTCGAGGCCGTCCATCTCGGGCATGCGCACGTCCATCAGGACGACGTCGGGGTGGGTGCGCCGGCTGAGCTCGACACCCTGCATGCCGTCCGGGGCCTCACCCACCACGTCGAGGTCGTCCTGGGCGGCGAGGAGCGCGGCGAAGCCCGCTCGGACCATCGACTGGTCGTCGACGATGATGACGCGGGTGCTCGTCTGTGCCGTCATGTGCTCACTCTCGTGCCAGGGGAAGCTGGGCGGCCACCCGGAACCCGCCGTCCGGCAGGGGACCGACGTCGAGGGTGCCGTCGGCGAGCCGCACGCGCTCGCGCATGCCGACGAGCCCGTGCCCGGTGCCGTGCTTCTCCAGGGGCGACGACGGCGGCTCGGGCGACGCCCCGTTGACGACGAGGACGACCAGCCGGGCACCGTCCCCGGAACCGTCCCGGGACACGGACACCTGGGTCGGCGCGCCCGGAGCGTGCCGGACCACGTTCGCGAGCGCCTCCTGGACGAGGCGGTACGCGGTGAGGCCGACCGCCTCGGGCACCTCGCCGTCGTCGCGCGTGAGCTCGACGGGCACGCCGGCACGGACGGTCGCCTCGACCAGCCGGTCGATCTGGGCCGGCCCCGGCTGGGGTGCCAGCTCGCCGTCCGACTCCTCGTTGCGCAGCACGCCGAGGAGTCGTCGCATCTCACCGAGCGACTCGCGCGCCGTCGAGGCGATGGACGTGAACTCCTCCTGCGTGGCCGGGGCGAGCGCGTCCAGGCGGTAGGCGGCGGTGTCCGCCTGCACGGTGATGACGGACATGTGGTGCGCGACGACGTCGTGCAGCTCGCGCGCGATGCGGGCGCGTTCCTCCAGCAGCGTCCGCCGGCTGCGCTCGGCCTCGCTGATCGTCTCCTGCTCCGCCAGCCGGCGTTGCACCTCGCGCCGTTCGCGCAGCGCACCGGCCAGCAGCAGCGCGACGCCGCTGAGCATCGTCAGGAGCATGCCCCCGGCGCCCGTGGGGTGGGGGGCGACGAAGACCAGCCCGACGTTGGCGACGGCCGTCGCCAGCCACACGGACAGCAGGGTCCTGCGGGGCTCGCTCAGACCGAGGGCGAGGCACAGGCCCACGTAGCCGACGATCGCCGTCGCGGGGAACGGCCACGGCAGGCGGCCGTCGAAGTCCACCGCCAGCAGCGCGAGCGCCCCGGCGACGTCGGCGGCGAAGATGACGTACCAGGCCCGCAGCGGGTGGACGACGGCGAGCAGCAGCGGCGCCGTCTGCGCCACGGCGAGGGCGCTCGCGAACCCCACGCCCATCTCGTAGCTGACGTCCAGCACCCGGATGGTGGTGGGCAGCAGCGCGGCGCACAGCACGAACGCGACGACCCACGGCGCGCGCCGCACCCACCGGTGGGAGGCGTCCGCGAGCAGGGCCCGCGGGTCGTCCGTCCCCACCGAGGTCATGCGCCACAGCCTAGGTGCGGCGACGGGCATGCTGCTCACCCGGTCCGGTGCGCGGTGACGAACGGGCAGGTGAAGGGGTCGCGGTCGCTCAGGCCGACCCGGTTGAGGTGGCGCACCACGATCCCGTAGGACTCCAGGAGGCCGGCCTCGGTGTACGGGACGTCGTGCTCGGCGCAGTACGCGCGCACCATCGGCCGGGCCCGGTGCAGGTTGCCGCTCGGCATGCTGGGGAACAGGTGGTGCTCGATCTGCAGGTTGAGCCCGCCCATCAGGTGGTCGACCCATCGGCCGCCGCGGATGTTGCGGGACGTCAGGACCTGCCGTGACAGGAAGTCGATGCGCGTGTCCCGGGGCACCAGCGGCATGCCCTTGTGGTTGGGCGCGAAGCTCGCACCCATGTAGACGCCGAACACCATGAGCTGGACCGCCAGGAACGCGGCACCGAGCGCGGGCCCCAGCGCCGCGACGAGGAGCAGCGGCCAGCCGATCAGCCGCACCGCGAGGAGTGCCGCCTCGGTGCCGCGGTGCTTGAGCGCGCGGTCCGTGACGACGGTACGGACGGCGCCCACGTGCAGGGCGAGGCCCTCGAGCGTCAGCAGCGGGAAGAACAGCCAGCCCTGGTGCCGGGTGAACCACCCGGCGATGCCGGTGCGCCGGGGCACGTCCTCGGTGGTGAAGAGGATGACGCCGGGCCGGATGTCCTCGTCGGCACCGACCTTGTTCGGGTTGGCGTGGTGGCGCGTGTGCTTGCGCACCCACCATCCGTGGCTCAGCCCCACCACGAGGTTGGCCACCACACGGGACGTCCACTCGTTCTTGCGGCCCGAGGCGAAGATCTGCCGGTGGGCGGCGTCGTGCCCGACGAACGCGACCTGCGTGAACAGCACGCCGGAGCCGGCCGCGACGAGCAGCTGCCACCACGAGTTCCCCAGCGTCAGGAGGGCGGTCAGCGCGACGCCGAACGCGCCCGCGAGGACGAGCGCCCGGACGAGGTACCGCCGTCCGGAGCGTTCGAGCAGTCCCTCGTCCTTGATGCGGCGCGCGAGGTCGGTGTAGGTGCTGACCTGGTGGCGAGCCTGCGGCGGGAGCGGTGTCGTGGTCACGGGCACGACGCTAGGCGGCGGGCTCCGCCGGCACATCGCACCCCGGAGCGAACCGGACCCCCTACCCGGGTAGGGGGTCCTACCCGCCCGGCGGTTCCGGGCGCCGGTGGCGTTGCCCCTGCGCCCGGCCGCCGGTGCGGGCACGATCGACACCATGACCGCGCCACGGCGACCACAGGACGGACGAGGGAGCACGGGATGAGGATCACGCTCGACGGGGTGCGGGTCGACGGGCGGCGCGACCCGTTGCTCACCGAGCTCGACCTGGTGTGGAGCACCCGCGAGGCGGTGCTCGTCGCCGCCGAACCCGGTCACGGCCACACGGCGCTCGCCCTCGTCGCCACCGGGCGGCTGGCACCCACGGCGGGGCGCGTGTGGCTCGACGGCGAGCAGGACGCCGCGGCGCTGCGCCGCTGCACCGCCGTCGTCGACGTCCCTGCCATCAACGAGCCGGACGACACGCAGCCGCTGGGCGACGTCGTCGGCGAGGGACTCGCTCTGGCGGGCCGCCGGTCCTGGCCCGGCGACGTGACCCGCTGGCTGTCCGAGCACGCGCTGGCCGGTGACCAGAGCCGGCGCACCGACCAGCTTCCCGGCCTCGTGCGGACCACCGTCCTGGCCGCGCTGGCCGCCGCGAACCCCGCGGTGCGCTTCCTCGTGCTCACGCTGCCCGACCGGCACGGTGGCGACGCCGCCGACTGGTGGGGGATAGCCCGCACCTTCGCCGCGGCCGGGCACGGGGTGCTGGTCCAGTGCACACGGGCGTCCGCGCGGGACCTCGGCGTCGACCTCCCGCCGGCCCGCGGCGTCGACCCGCACTCGCCCCCGCAGGTCGTGCTGCGGTCGACGTCCGGGCTGGCGGCGTCATGACCGTCGTCCACCTCGCCCTGTCCGAGCTGCGTCGCCTCGCCGCCGGCCGGCTGCCCAGGCTGGCGATCCTCGCGATGGCGATCATCCCCACCCTGTACGCCGGGCTGTACCTGTACGCCAACCTCGACCCGTACGGGAACCTCCAGGAGGTGCCCGCCGCCCTCGTCGTGCAGGACGAGGGCGCCACCACGACCGACCCCACCACCGGCGAGACCGAGGAACGGAACTTCGGGGACGACGTCGCCGAACAGCTCGTCGACGACGGCGGGTTCGGGTGGGTGGAGACCACCCAGCGCGACGCCGAGGACGGGGTGCGCTCGGGGCGGTACGACGCCGCGCTCATCATCGGCCCCACGTTCTCCGACGAGCTCGTCTCGGCCGGGCAGTTCGAGCCCGAGCAGGCCAGCCTCACGCTCATCACCAACGACGCGAACAACTACCTCGCCGGGACCATCGCCGACCAGATCGTCGGGCAGGTGCGCGACTCCATCGCCACCCAGGTCGGCACCGAGGCCGCCGACGAGTTCCTGCGTGGGTTCGCCTCCATCCACACCAACCTCGCCGACGCCGTCACCGGCGCCGGCCAGCTGCTCGACGGCGCCACGCAGCTCGAGGACGGCCTCGCCGACGCGGACACCGGAGCTGCCACCCTCGCCGACGGGGCCGGGCAGGCGGCCCGGGGCGCCGCCACGCTGAACGACTCCACCGGGGAGCTGAGCACCGCCGTCGGGCAGCTCGACGACGGTGCCGGCACGCTGGCCGCGGGGCTGGACCGGCTGGAGTCCGCGACGTCGTCCCTGCCGGCGCAGACCCAGGAGCTGGCCGACGGCGCCGGGCAGGTCGCCGACGGCGACGCCCGGGTCGCGGCGGCCGGGGACGAGGCGGCCGCCGCGGCCGGCGACGTGCTGCCGGCGCTGGACGGCGTGCGCGACGACGTGGACGCCGCGCTGGGCGACGAGCTCGACCGGCTGGTCTCCGACGGCGTGCTCACCCAGGACCAGGCCGACGACCTGGCCGCCGCGGTCCAGGCCCAGGTGTCCCCGGTGCTGGACGACCGGCGGGCCGCCGTGGCGGACGCCGTCGCGACGATCGAGGGCGCGGCGTCGCAGCTGGACACCCTGGCCGACGGCGCGCAGCAGGTCGCCGAGGGGGCGTCCGACCTCGCGGCGGCGACCCCCGGTCTGACCGGCGGGATCTCCGACGCCGCGGACGGCGCGGGGGCGCTCGCTGACGGGACGGGACAGCTCGCCGCGGCCACGCCCGCGCTGGTGGACGGCGTCGCCCGGCTCGCCGACGGGACGGCGCAGGTCTCGGACGGGGCGGCGTCGTTGGCCGACGGCGTGGGGCGGCTGCACTCCGGCGCCGCGGAGCTGGCCGACGGGACGGCCGAGCTCCACGACGGTCTCGCCGAAGGGCTCGGACAGGTTCCCGACGTCGACGCGCAGACGCGCGAGGACACCGCCGAGACGATCGGCGATCCGCTGCAGGTCATCGACGAGTCGTACTCCTCGGCCGGGACGTACGGGGGCGGGTTGGCGCCCTTCTTCCTCTCGTTGGCGACATGGATCGGCGCGTACGTGCTGTTCCTGCTGGTGCGGCCGTTGTCCGCGCGGGCGCTGGCGGCGAACCGGCCGGGGATCGCGGCGGCGCTCGGCGGGTGGGCGATGCCGGCCGTGATCGGCGTGGCGCAGGTCGCGCTGATGTTCACGGTCGCGAAGCTCGCCCTCGACATCGACCCGGCCTACGGCGTGCTCACGGCGCTGTTCCTGGTGCTGGTCTCGGGGACGTTCGTGGCGATCCTGCAGGCGCTGAACGTGTGGCTGGGGGCGGCCGGGCAGTTCCTCGGCCTGGTGCTCATGCTGGTCCAGCTCGTGACAGCCGGTGGGACGTTCCCGTGGCAGACCATCCCGGAACCGTTGCGGGCGCTGCACCAGTTCCTGCCGATGACCTATGCCGTCGAGGGGCTGCGGCAGCTGCTGTACGGCGGCAGCCTCGCGACGGCAGCCCGGGCGACCGCTGTGCTGCTCGGCGTGTTCGTGGTGGCGATGGTGTGCACGGTGCTGGCGGCCCGCCGGCAACGGGTGTGGACGGTGACCCGGCTGCAGCCCGAGCTGGTGCTCTGACCCCGCGCCCGGGCAGCCCGGGGACGTGGCAGGGTGGTTCGCATGGAGCTTCGTGACGTGGTCCGACGGCGGCGCATGGTCCGGCGCTTCAGCGACGAGCCGGTGCCGGCGGAGGTGGTGGACCGGCTGCTCGACCACGCCGTGCGTGCCCCGAGCGCCGGGTTCACCCAGGGCTGGTCGTTCCTGGTGCTGACCACGGACGCGGAGCGGGAGCGCTTCTGGACCGCGGCCACCCCCGCGGGATCGGCGCGCGACATGTCGACCTGGCTCGCCGGGATGCGCACCGCCCCGGTGCTGGTCGTCGTGCTGACGTCCCGGGACGCCTACGTCGGCCGGTACGCCGAGCCCGACAAGGGGTGGACCGACCGGGACGAGGCGCGCTGGCCGGTGCCGTACTGGCACGTCGACGCGGGCATGGCTTCGCTGCTCATGCTCCAGACGGCCGTGGACGAGGGTCTCGGGGCGTGCTTCTTCGGGATCGACGCCGGGCGCATCGATGCCTTCCGCGACGAGTTCGGCGTGCCGCAGGAGTGGTCACCCACCGGGGTGGTCGCCGTCGGGCACCCCGAGGCCGGGGGAGCGAAGGGCTCGCCGGCACGGCGGCGGCGCAAGCCGATGGCCGACGTCGTGCACCGCGGGCGCTGGTAGCGCTCAGACGCAGCTCGCCAGCCGGGCCACCGCCTCCTCGAGCCGGGCGTCGACCAGGTTGCCGTAGCCGAGCACGAGCGTCCGAGACCGTGCCGCCGGGCGCACCTGGTAGCGCCGCAGGTCCACGACACCGACGTCGCGGGCTGCCGCCGCGCGCACCACCTCGGCGGCGTCCGGGGCCTCGTCGCCACCCGGCAGCTCCAGCAGCGCGTGCAGCCCGGCGGCCATGCCGTGCAGCCGGGCGTCGGGAAGCCGGTGCCCGACGGCGCCCGCGAGCGCGTCGTGGCGCCGCCGGTACCGCGTGCGGGCGGCGCGCAGGTGCCGGTCGTAGCCGCCTCCCTCCAGGAACCGGGTGACGGTGAGCTGGTCCACCACGGACGGCGCGCCGGCCCGTGCCACGTCTCCCAAGGCCGCCCGCCACGCGGCCGGCAGCACCGCCCAGCCGATCCCGAACGCCGGCGACATCGTCTTGCTCACCGAGCCGAGCAGCACCACCCGCTCCGGGTCCAGCCGTTGCAGCGCCGCCACGGGCCGCCGGTCGTAGCGGAACTCCGCGTCGTAGTCGTCCTCGACCACGAGCCCGTCCACCTGCCGCACCCAGGCCAGCACGGCCTCGCGCCGCTCGCCGGCCAGCGCCACCCCGGTGGGGAACTGGTGCGCTGGCGTCAGCAGCACCGCCCGCGCGCCGGTCCGCGCGCCGGCCTCGGCGAGCCGCTCGACGTCGACCCCGCCCGCGTCCACCGGCACGGGCACGGGTCGCAGCCCGGCCTGCCGGGCGACGTCGCGCAGCACCGGCCACGACGGGTCCTCCACGAGCAGATGGGTGTGCCCGGCGGTCCGCAGCGCCGCCGCGACCCGCGCCATCGCGTCGGTGGCGCCCCGGGTCACGACGACGGCCGTGTCCGGGGCCTCGACCATCCGCGCCCGGCGCAGGTACGCGGCCACCGTCGACCGGGTCGCGGGGTGTCCGAGACCGGGCGCCGTGGACAGGTCCGTGCTCGACGCGCCGGCCAGCGCCTCGCGTGCCGCCCGCAGCCACGCCTCGCGCGGGACGTGCCGCAGGTCGGGCACGCCGGGACGCAGGTCGAACCGCGGGCGCGGCGGCAGGTGCGGCACCGTGCCCGACGGCGGCACCCCCGTGGCGGCCGACCCCTGCGGTCCCGCGGCGGGCGAGCGTCGCGGACGTGCCGTCGTCGCGCCCCGCTCCTGGACCTGCCGGGTCTGGACCTGCCGGGTCTGGACCGACCCGGCGGCCACGCGCGTGCCGGCGCCGACCCGCGCCTCGAGGACGCCCTCGGCGACGAGCTGGCCGTAGGCCTCGGTGACGACCCAGCGCGAGACGCCGAGCGACTCGGCCAGCCGGCGGCTGGCCGGCAGGGCGGCACCGGCCGGCAACCGTCCGGAGCCGACGGCGTCGCGCAGCGCGTGCTCGAGCCGTACGACCCGTGGGCCGGTCGAGGCGTCCAGGTCGAGCAGTGTCTCCCACGCCAGATTGGTCCGGTGGACGATCATGTCAATGGACGGTACACCCGGACCGATTTCTCCGTAGCGTCGAGGACGACCACCACCGCACGGAGGAACGATGCGCTACCGCACCATCAGCAACGGGACCACGTCGTTCGAGGTCAGCACGCTGTGCCTCGGCACCATGTGGTTCGGGACCCGCACCGACGAGGCCACCTCGCGAGCGATCCTGGACCGGTTCGTCGAGGCAGGCGGGACCTTCCTGGACACCGCGAACAACTACAACGGCTGGAGCGGCGGCCACGGCCGCGACAGCGAGGACGTGATCGGCCGCTGGCTGGCGGACCGCGGGGTCCGCGACCAGGTCCGCGTCGCCACGAAGGTTGGTGCCGCGAAGAAGGACCCGGACCTGCCGCAGACGCACGTGCCGCCCTCGAACTACCAGGGCCTCGGTGCTCGGACCGTCGTCCGCGAGGTCGCCACGAGCCTGCGCCACCTCGGCCTCGACCGCCTGGACGTCTGCTACGGGCACGTCGACGACTACGCCACGCCGCTGGCCGAGACCGTCGGCGCGTTCGGCAAGCTCCAGGCCGAGGGCCTCGTCGGGATCGCAGGCATCTCCAACGCCGCGTTGCACCGCGTGGTCGAGGCCCGCGAGGAGGCCCGCCGCCAGGGCATCGCCCCCTACGGGCTGGTGCAGCAGCAGCGCACCTACCCCTACCCGCGGCCCGACGTCGGCCGGCACAACTGGGCGTCGTACGAGCTGCTCGACTACGCCGCCCAGGCCACCGCCGGCGGGAGCGCCCCGCTCGCCGTCACCGCGTACTCGCCGCTCATGCAAGGCGCGCTCACCAGCCCGGACAAGCCGCTGTGGGACGGGTTCGACCACCCCACCACGCACGAACGGCTGCGGGTCCTGCGGGAGGTCGCCGCAGAGGTCGGAGCCACCCCGAACCAGGTGGTGCTCGCGTGGCTGCTCGGCGGCGAGGTCCCCGTGACTCCCATCGTCGGGCCCAGCTCGGTCGAACAGCTCGACGAGCTGCTCGGTGCCGCCGACCTCGACCTGGACCCTGAGCTGCGAGCCCGCCTCGACGCCGTCTGACCGGCTCCGTCCGACCACCACCGACCAGCACGAACCACCAAACGGAGGAACCATGCGCTACCGCACCATCGGCACCGGGGACCGCGCCATCGAGGTGTCCACCCTGTGCCTCGGCACCATGAACTACGGGACCCTCGTGGACCCGGCCACCTCGGAGGCGATCCTCGACCGGTTCGTCGAGGCGGGCGGGACCTTCCTGGACACCGCCAACAACTATGCCGTGTGGCACGGCGGGCACGGCCGGGACAGCGAGGACCTGATCGGGGGCTGGCTGGCCGCCCGGCGCCACCGTGACCACGTCCGGATCGCCACCAAGGTCGGCGCCGGCCCCCGCGACCGGGGCCTGCCCTTCACGCCGGACAACTTCGAGGGCCTCGGCGCCGGCGTGATCGAGGCCGAGGCGCACAAGAGCATGCGCCACCTGGGCACCGACCACCTGGACGTGCTCTACGGGCACGTGGACGACCGCGACACCCCGCTGGCCGAGACGGTCGGGGCGCTGGGCAAGCTCCAGGCCGAGGGCGCGGTGGGTCTGACCGGCATCTCGAACGTCACGCTGTGGCGACTCGTCGAGGCCCGCGCCGAGGCCGAGCGTCAGGGCGTGCCGCCCTACGCCGTCGTGCAGCAGCAGCACTCGTACGTGTACCCGCGGCCGACGTCGCGCCCCTGGGTGAGTCGCGACCTGCTCGACTACGCCGCGTCCACGGGGACTCCGGGCCGGCCGTCGCTGACGGTCGTGGGGTACGGGCCGCTGCAGGCCGGGGCCCTGATGCGGGACGACAAGGGCCTGTACCACGACGCCGACCACCCCGGGTCGGTCCACCGGGTCCGCGTCCTGCGCGAGGTCGCCCGCGAGATCGGTGCGACCCCCGCGCAGGTGGCGCTCGCCTGGATGATGGGCGGCGAGGTGCCGGTGATCCCGGTGACGGGACCGAGCTCCGTGGAGCAGCTCGACGAGCTCCTCGGTGCGGTGCACCTCGACCTGCCGCAGGAGGTGCGCACCCGCCTCGACGCGGCCTGAGCGGCGACCTGCCCGCCGCTACTGCGCCTGCCGGGCCGGCCGCTCGGTGAGCGGGTGCCCGACGGCGGCACCCACCCGGGCGCGGATCTCGGCGGGGAGCTCGGCCCAGTCGTCGAGCGTGTCGAGGTCCGCGGCGGTGCCGGGTCGCTGCACGACGGCGGAGGTCAGGCCGTGCGTCCCGGCCTCCGCCTCGTGGGCGGCCCGGGACCCGGCGCCGAACCGGAACCGGTAGCCCTTCGCTGCGAGGGGAGCGGTGAGCGGGACCATGAGCAGGTTGGTGCCGGTCGCATGGCGGTCGGTGGCGATCGTGACGTCGGCCCGGGTCGCCAGGAGGGCGTCGACGTCGGCGGTCGTGAGCCGGGGCAGGTCCGCGTGGACCACCAGCACCCGGTCCGCGGCCAGGTTCCGGACGTGGTCGCGGGCGTGGTCGAGGGCGCCGTTCAGGCCGGGCGTGCCGGGCGGCTCCGCGATCACCTGACCCGGGACTGCCGCGAGGACCTCCTTGACGAACGGCACGTCCGCCGTCACCACCACGACCCCCGCCAGCCGGCCGTCCGCCACGAGCGGGGCGAGCACCTCCACGACGTGCCGCGCCAGCGCGACGACCAGCCGCCGTCGGGCACCCGGATCCAGGGCGGCCGCGAGCCGCGACTTGCCCGAGACGCCGTCGCGGAGCGGGACCACGGCGACCGTGCGGGGACTCGTCACGGCCCGGCCACGGCGAGGAGCTCGCGGGCCAGGCGCTCGCGACCGGCCGGACCTCCCATGATGGTGTCGGTGACCACCACCTCGAACCCGAGGTCCTCGACCGGTGCGGCCAGCGCGGCGTCCGCCTCGTCGATCACCATGACGTCCACGACGCCGGTGTACAGCCGTGCCACGCCCACCGCCGAGACCTCGTGCCCGAGCGACTCGAGGATCTGCGCGGCCGGCCCCTTCACCGCCCGGCCGCCCACGATCGGGCTGACCGCCACCCGGCGTGCTCGCGAGGCCGCCACGGCGTCGCGCACACCGGGCACGCCGAGCACCGGTTCGACGGAGAGGAACGGGTTCGACGGCGCCACCACCAGCAGGTCGGCGTCCCGCACCGCCGGCAGCACCCCGGGCGCCGGGCGGGCGGACCCGATGCCGTCGAAGGTCAGGTCGAGCACCGCGTCGGCGTGCTGACGCCGCACGAAGTACTCCTGGAAGGCGAGGGTGCCCGACGGCGTGGTCACCTGCGTGCGCACCGGGTCGTCCGTGACCGGGAGCAGCCGGGCGCCCACGCCCAGCGAGGCCGTCAGGGTGGCGGTCACCCCGCTCAGCGGCACGCCCTCGCGCAGGCGCGCGGTCCGCACCACGTGGGTCGCCAGGTCCTTGTCGCCGAGCGTGAACCAGGTGTCCTCACCGAGCCGTTCGAGCTGCGCCAGCGTCGCGTACGACTCGCCCGTCAGCCCCCAGCCGCGTTCCTCGTCGTTGAGCCCGGCCAGCGTGTACATCACCGTGTCGAGGTCGGGCGAGACGTGCAGCCCGTGGCGGGTCGTGTCGTCGCCGACGTTGACCACGCAGGTCAGGCCACCGCCGTCCGCCGGGGTGCCGCCGTCGGGCAGCGCGAGCGCGAAGCCGTGCGCGAGGCGGGCGCCGCCGACGCCACCGGCCAGGACCGTCACCGAGGTACTCACCCCCCGAGCGTAGACGGGGGAGGCATGATGGAGGCATGGCTGTCTTCGCGTTCTCCGTCTCCCCGCTCGGCGCGGGGGAGTCCGTCGCGGGCCCCGTCGCCGAGGCCGTCCGCATCGTGCGGGAGTCCGGGCTGCCGCACCGGACCACGTCCATGTTCACCGAGATCGAGGGGGAGTGGGACGAGGTGATGCCGGTGATCCAGCGCGCCACCGAGGCCGTGGGCGCGGGCGGTCACCGGGTCTCGCTCGTGCTCAAGGCCGACATCCGCCCGGGGTACACCGGGCAGCTCGACGCCAAGATCCGGCGCGTCGAGGAAGCGCTTGCCGCGGACGAGGAGCAGGCCGGGCACGCGTGACCGTGGTCACCCACCTGCAGTGTTGCAGGTCACGGGACGTCTCGCCGTAGGCTATGCGGCACACGGCACCGGGCCGTGTGCGGGAACCGGGGAGAAGTCAGCGCGATGCCACTGTTCGAGGTCGACGCCAGCAGGCCGCTCCTCGTCCAGTCCGGGCGGTCCGCAGGTGCCGTGGAGCCCGGGCTCGGGACGACGGCGCACCGCGTCGTGGACTCGCACATCGACGGGCTGCTCGGGGAGCAGATCTTCCCCGTCGCCCAGGGCGCCGGACCTGACGAGCCGCACCTGCTCGCGCTGGACGCCACCGGCTCGCCGGTGGTGGTCGAGCTGGTCGCCGAGCTCGACCGCCCGGCGCTGACCCGGGCGCTGGACCACGCGGGCTGGGCCGGCCGGCTCACCCGCGGCGAGCTCGCCTCCCGGTACCACGGCGGGCCGAACGCGTTCCAGCGGGACGTCGCCTCGTTCTACGACTCCGTGCCGATCACCCGGTCCCAGCCGGGGCGCTCCAGCGCCCGGCTGATCATCATCTGCCAGGAGGCCGGCGAGGAGATCCTGAACGCCGTCGACTTCCTGCGTCAGCCCACGATGCCCGTCGAGGTGCTCAAGATGGGCGTGGTCCACAGCCAGGACGGGCGACGGTTCGTCGACGTCTCCCCGTTGGTGATCCACCCCGCCTCCGCCCCGACGGCGCCACGCCTGTCCGGTGTCGCACCGGAGGGGACGCACCGGGCCGCCGCATCCGCCGACACCGAGCCGGAGTCCTTCGCGGAGGGCGTCAAGGTGGGCATCGCCCTGACCGGCAAGCACCCGGCGGTCGCGCAGCCTGCCTCGCCGAACCCGCCCGCGGCGCCAGCACCGGCCCGGCGGGCCGCGTCCGAGCCGGCGCCCGCCCCCGCCCCCGCCCCCGCCCCGCACCGGACCCGGGCCGGACGGCGGGCCGCCGCCGGGGCGTCCAGCCTGTCGCTCCCGACGGTCCGCGCCGACGCGGCCGGCAGCCAGAGCAGCCAGAGCAGCCAGAGCAGGCAGGGCGGCCAGACCAGCGACGCCGGCACGCCGCCACGTCCGGCCCCGGCGGCCGCGCCGCCACCGCCGCCCGCTCCGCCGCAGCCGACACCTCCGCCACCGGCGCCACCGGCTCAGCAGCCGGCCGTCCGACGTCGGTCCCGCAGGGACCGCTTCACGTCGCAGCCGCAGCAGCCCTCGCCGGAGCTGGCGGCCTTCACCGCGGCGTCGGCGGGCTCGGCGGAGGACCTCGACCTCGCGGAGCTGGCCCGCCGCACGAGGTCGGCGTCGAGCGTCGACACCCCCGGACTCGGTGAGGACTTCGCGCGGTACACCGCCCCGGCGCTGGACCTGCCGCCGGCACCGCGGCCGGAGCCTGCCACCCGGCGTCGTGAGCCGGCGCCGTGGGATCCGCCGGAGGCACGCTGGGAGGACCCGCTCAACGACCCTCCGCCGTACCGGTCCTCCGGGTGGGAGCCGTCGACGCCGAGCAGCTGGACGAACGCTTCCGAGGACCTGCCGCGCCTCGAGGTCCCGCCGCTGGAGGCGCCGTCGTACACCCCGCCGCCCGACTACGGCCTGTACGAGACGGCCCAGCCCGCACCGATGGCGTTCGACGACGAGGTGGACGGCGACCTCATCGCGCTCGCCGCCACCCTGCACCGCCCCACGCTGCTCGTGTGGTCGCGGCCGCGCCGCCGGCAGCACTTCGAGGCCGTGCTGCACCCGGACGGCGCGATCGAGCTGGCCGACGGCTCCCGCTACCAGCACCCGGACCATGCGGCCTCGGCCGCGAGCGGGACCCCCACCGACGACGGTTGGAACGTGTGGCACCTCGGGCCGGACGGTCCGTCACTGCTGGACGCCTACCGCGCCCGCTTCGCCTGACCCGCCCGGCCGCCCTACTGAACGTTGTGGGCGCGATTTCTGGCCCGATTCGTCCCTCTTGGGATGATTTCCGACCCAGAAATCGCGCCCACAACGTTCGAAGGGGCAGTCGCAGGGTCAGGGGACGACGACGATCTTGCCCGTCTGGTCGCCCGCGGCCAGCCGGGCGAGGCCCGTGCCGACGTCCGCCAGCGACACCTCGGAGTCGATGACCGGCCGCACGCCGGTCCGCGCGCAGAACCGCAGCAGCGCAGCGAGGTCCTCGCGCGACCCCATCGTGACGCCCTGCACACGGATCTCGGAGAAGAACAGCCGGGTCAGCTCCGCCGGCGGCGCGTCACCGCTGGTCGCCCCGCACACCACGATGGTGCCGCCGGGCCGCACGGACCGCACCGAGTGCGCCCAGGTCGCCTCGCCGACGGACTCGACGACGGCGTCGACGCGCTCGGGCAGGCGGGTCCCGGGCTCGACGGCGCGGGCCGCCCCGAGCTCGAGCGCCCGCTCGCGCTTGCCTGCGTCGCGCGACGTGGCGGTCACCTCGAGGCCGGCTGCCGACCCCAGCACGACGGCCGCGGTGGCGACCCCGCCGCCCGCACCCTGCACGAGCACGCGGTCGCCCGGCCGCAGCGCCGCCGCGCCGAACAGCATCCGGTAGGCCGTCAGCCACGCCGTCGGCAGGCAGGCCGCCTCGGCGAACGTGAGCTCCGCGGGCTTGGGCACGAGGTTCGCCGTGGGCACGGAGACCTGCTCGGCGAGAGTGCCCGGGTACCGCTCGGACAGCAGGGAGCGCCGCTCGTGCGGGCCGACGCCGTGGCCGTCCGCACCGACGACGGCGTGCAGCACGACCTCGGTGCCGTGCGGCGTGACACCCGCGGCGTCCGTGCCGAGGATCATCGGGAGCTGCTCCTCGCGCAGGCCGACGCCGCGCAGGGACCACAGGTCGTGATGGTTGAGCGCGGCGGCGCGCACCTGGACCGTGGTCCAGTGCTCGCGCTCGATCGGCGCGGGGCGGTCGGTGACCTCCAGTCCGTGCAGCGGGGCGTCGGGGGAGAAGCGGTCGACGGTGGCAGCGAGCATGATCCCAACGTAGAGGACGTTCCGGTGCCACGGGCCACTATGTTGGAGGCCATGTCCGACCCCGTGGTGCACCGACCTGCTGAGCCCGACCCGACGGACCCGGAATCCGCGGCCCTCGAGGCGCGCGTCGAGCAGGCGCAGCAGGACGCCACGCTCCTGGCGGACTACCTGGCCCGCCGGGAACGCGCGGCCGCCGGGCTGCGGGCTGCGGACCGAGCGGTGGAGCGTGCTCTCGAGCAGCTCGCCGACGAGTCGGCCGACGTGGAGCGCCTGGAGTCGCTGAGCCTCGACCGACTCTGGGCGACCCTGCGCGGCGCTCGCGACGAACGCCTCGACACGGAGCGGGCCGAGCAGCGCACCGCCGAGTACGCCGTCGCCGCAGCGGAGGCCCGCCGCGCGGCAGCGCAGCGTGAGCTGCAGGTCGCCGAGGGTGCGGTCGCGCGTCTGGGCGACGTCGCCGGACGGCGGGAGCGCGCGCTCGCGGACAAGGAGGCCTGGCTGTGGACGGCGGGCAGGGGGCGTGGTGCCGAGCTCGTGGACGTCGCGGAACGGCGGGGCCGACGTCGGGCCGAGAAGCTGGAGATCGCCGAGGCGCAGGACGCGGCGGACGCCGCCGCGACCGCTCTCGAGGCGGCGGCCGGCGAGCTGGCGGGCGCGAACGGCTGGTCGATGTACGACACGTACCTGGGCGGCGACCTGCTCGCGAGCATCGCCAAGCACCGCCGTCTCGACCGGGCGGCCGAGCTGGCCCGGGAGGCCGACGCGGCCCTCGCCCACCTGATGGTCGAGCTCGGCGACGTGGGTGAGCGAGGGGTCGGCGTGCTGGGCGTCGAGGGCATGTCGCGGACGTTCGACATCTGGTTCGACAACGTCTTCAGCGACCTGTCGGTGGCGCGCCACGTCCGCGAGTCCCGCGAGCGGGTCGAAGCCGCCCGGGTGGCGGTGCAGCACGTCAGCGGGCGGCTGGCGGAGCGCCGGGTCGTGGTGGAGGAGGATCTCGTCTCGCTCGAGCGGCGCCGCGAGGTCGTGCTGCTCTCGTAGCGGTCCGCGGTCAGGCGTCGCCGACGTCGAACATCCAGGTGATGCCGTAACGGTCGGTGAGCTGGCCGTAGTGGTCGCCCCAGGGTGCGGGCTCGAACGGCACGACGTCGGTGGCGCCGTCGAGCAGCGTGCTGATCGCGCCGCGCACGTAGTCCATGTCGTCGGAGCTGCCGGTGAGCGCCACGGTCACGCCGCTCGTCGCGGCGACGTACGGCATGAACGACGGCGTGTCGGCCGCCATGAGCGTGAGCCCGCCCGGCGCGGTGAGCTGGCCGTGCATGACGAGCTGTTCGTCGGCGGGGTCGTGGGCCATGCCGGGCACGGAGCCGAACGTCGAGATCTCGAGGTCCCCACCGAGCGCGGACCGGTAGTGCTCGAGAGCTTCGCGGGCCTGGTCGCGGAAGCTGAGGTAGGGGTTGAGCTGTGCCATCGGATTCTCCTCGCGAGAGCGCTTCCGGGCGTCGTGGTCGACGTCCGGCACCACGCTAGGACCGCCGGGCACGGCTCGCGCGCGGGCCCGCTACGAGGTCGGTGGGACGGGCGCCGCCTCGGTGAGGAAGTCCCGGATCAGTGGTCCCGTCTGGTCGTGCTCGAGCAGGAACCCGTCGTGCCCGAAGTCGGAGGTGATGACGCGCAGGCCGCCGGCGCCGGGCACACCGGCGGCGATCCGGGCGCACTGCGCCGGTGGGAACAGCCGGTCGCTGTCCACCGCCACGACGAGCGCCCGCGCGGTGATCTGCGCCAGCGCGGACTCGACCCCGCCCCTGTCTCGGCCGAGGTCGTGCGTCATCATCGTCTCGGTGAGCCGCAGGTAGGAGTTGGCGTCGAACCGTCGCGCGAGCTTGTCCCCGTGGTGGTCGAGGTAGGACTGCACGGCGAACCGGCCGTCGTCGAACGGGTCCTCGCCGCCCTGGGGCAGCCGCCCGAACCGCTCGTCGAGCTCGCGCGCGGTGCGGTAGGTGGTGTGCGCGATCTGCCGTGCGATGGCCAGCCCGGCGTGCGGGCCCTCGCCGTCCGGAGCGTCGTAGTAGTCGCCGCCGTTCCAGCGGGGGTCGGCACGGATGGCGCCGAGCTGGGGGTGCGCCCAGGCGATCTGGTCGCCCGACGACTGCGCGGCGGTGGCGATGGCGGCGATCGAGCGCACCTCGATGCCCGCCTCGGGCCCGAGGATCGCCCACTCCAGGACGCGCATGCCGCCCATGGAGGCGCCGACGACGGTGGCCCACGAACGGATGCCGAGCAGCCGTGCCAGCTCGATCTCGACGGCGACCTGGTCGCGTGTGGTGATGCGCGGGAACCGGCCGCCCCAGGGCTGGCCGTCGGGTGCGGTGGACGCCGGGCCGGTGGTCCCCTGGCACCCGCCGAGGACGTTGGGCACGACGACGTGGTACCGGTCGGTGTCGATGGGCGCGCCGGGCCCGATCATGGGTTCCCACCACCCGGCGGTGAGCTGGCCGGGGCCGGCGGGACCGCGCACGTGGGCGTCGCCGGTGAGGGCGTGGAGGATGAGGACGGCGTTGGAGCCGTCCGGGGCGAGCTCGCCGTAGGTCTCGTAGGCGACGCGGACGTCCGGCAGGCGGGCCCCGGCCTCGAGGTCGAAGGTGCCGACGTCGGCGAACAGGCGGTCCGCGACCGGGTCGCCCTCGCGCCAGGCGCCGGACGCCGGGACGGGGGTGGCCGGGCCGCGGCGGGCGGCACGGGGCCGGGCCGCCGTCGGGGCGTCGTCGGGCCTCGTGATGCTGGTCGGCGTCGAGGTCATCGTCTCTCCTGGCTGCGGTCTCCGGCGGGTGCGGTCGGGCGGGCGCACGCGGCGTATGGCTGCCCGGTGCGTGGCCGCAGGCAGGCGAAGGTGCGCGGTGGTCAGCTGCGCATTCGACGAGTCATGGATCGACGGTAGCGCCCGCCCGGGGGCGCTGCCCAGGCGATCTCACGATGCGGGACCATATTCTGAGACGGCTTCTCGCTCGGCCCCCGGCACGAACCGCTCGCTCCAGCGACCGAGCAAGGACCCGATGGTCGCCAGCTCCCGGCCTGCCTCGGTCAGCTCGTAGGTGACGTGCGGTGGTACCTCCGGGTACACGGTGCGCACGACGACGCCGTCCGCCTCGAGAGCCCTGAGCTGCCGGGTGAGGGTCTTGGCCGAGACGGGGCCGACGGCACGCTGCAGCTCGCCGAAGCGGAGCGGCCCGTCGGCCAGCTTCCACACGGCCGTCAGCTTCCAGTCCCCGCCGGCGACGGCGATGCCCACCTCGATCGGGCACACCTCCAGGGCACGCCGCACCGCGTCCCGCATGGCATCCTCGCTTCCCCTGATGTCCCTTGGTGACAAGAAAGACCGTACTACCGCCGCCGTCTCCGGGTGCTTACGGTCGCACCATGCAGACACTCATCGTCTCCGCAGCCCCGTCGGCGGGCTCCCTGACCGCAGACCTCGCCGCCACCGCGGAGTCCACGCTCCGCGAGCAGGGCCACGACGCCGTCCTCCTCGATCTGCCGCGGCTCGGCTGGCACCCCGCCGTCCGCCCGTCCGACTACGGTGTCGAGACGCTGACCGGGCCGGTCGGCACCCACGCCTCCGCCGCGGCTGCCGCCGGCACCCTGCACCCGGAGGTCGTGCGGCACCAGGAGCTCCTGCGCCGGGCCGACCTCCTCGTCCTCGTGTTCCCGCTCTGGTGGGCGGGGATGCCGGCCGTCCTCAAGGGCTGGGTGGACCGGGTGTTCACCGAAGGCTTCGCCTACGGGCTGCGCGACGCCGCGGGGAACCCGCGCAAGTACGGGGACGGCGCGTTCGCGGGCAAGCGGGGGCTGGTGCTCACGACGGCGGGGGACCGGGCAGAGGCCTTCAGCCCTCGAGGCGTGAACGGACACATCGAGGACCTGCTGTTCCCCATCAACCACGGGATCCTCTGGTACACGGGCATCGAGCCGCTGGCGCCGCTCACGCTGCTCGGCGTCGACTCCCCGGTCTGGCCGGGGATCGACGACGCCAGAGCCCGGGTGCGCAAGCGGTTCGAGAACCTCGACACCGACGAGCCGCTGCCCTACCGGCGGCTGCTCGACGACTACGACGCGCGACGCCGTCTGCTCGACGAGCGCTCCCCGGGCCGCAGCGACCTGGCGATCCATCTGCGGCCCGCGGAGCACCCGGCCACTACCGGCGCGGCTCCCACCGGAACATCCTCGCCGCGATGACGATAGCCACCACGACCCATGCCAACGTCGGGGCGAGCAGTGCGAGCGAGCCGGTCAGCGCGGCGCCGCCGTCCCAGGCCGCGACGATCAGCTCCGTGGCCGCGCCCCCGGGCAGGAGCCGCTTGAGCAGGGCCATGCTCTCGGTGCCGGTGATCCCGACCCAGCTGGCGACGGCGATGACGCCGATGCTCAGGGGCAGGGCGGTCACCTGGGCGTGCTCGGGGGAGTTCGTCACGCCGGCGGTGGCGATCCCCAGGGCGAGCATCATGACGAACGCCGCGAGGGTCGCCGCGACGAGGAGCACGGCGTCGACGGGCCCACCGCCGCTGGCAGCGGCGAAGACGCCGAGGATCAGGGTGATCTGCACCAGCGCGATGGCACCGACCGGCAGGACGAGCCCGGTCAGGATGGTGGCGTCGCTCGCCGCCGTCGACCGGAGCTGCTTGAGGAAGAGGCCCTGGCGCCGGGCGGCCAGCGTGGTGACCGTCGTCGCGTAGAGGTTGAACGCGGCAATCGTGAACACGAGCACGGCGGCGACGTACCCGATGCTGCCGATCCTCGTGAGGACGTCGCGGTAGCTGATGAAGAAGACGGCGACCGCCACGGGCATGAGGAGGCTGGTGACGAGCACCGACCGGTTGCGGAAGAGCTGGACCAGCTCGGCCTGGGCGAGAGGAAGCACGATGATCTCCTGTTCGGGGTAGGTCAGGAAGCGGTGGAGTCGGCGCCGATGGCGCGGAAGACGTCGTCGAGGCGGGTCGGAGCCGCGGAGAGGCCCTCCAGCTCGACGTCGTGGTTGTCCGCCCAGTCGAGGAGCTGCTTGAGGTCCCGCTGGAGCTCGAAGGTCTCGATCGCGTAGGACGCGTCGGCCTGCGGGACGGAGCTCGTCGGCGGGGCGGGCGCGTGCCGCGGCAGCGAGAACTGGATCGAGGCCGGGAGCGACCGGGTCAGCTCGGCCACCGTCCCCTGGTGGCGGAACGTGCCGCGGTGCATCAGACCGATGCGGTCGGCACGCTGCTGCGCCTCCTCCAGGTAGTGGGTCGTCAGCACGACGGTCGTGCCCTCGTCGCGCAGTCGCTGCACGGTGGCCCACAGGGAGTCCCGGGACGCGATGTCCAGGCCGGTGGTGGGCTCGTCGAGGAACAGCAGCTCCGGGCTGCCGTACACCGCGGTCGCGAAGTCGAGCCGACGCCGCTCACCGCCCGAGAGCTGACCGGTGCGGGTGTCCGCCTTGTGCTCGAGGTCGACAAGGCCCAGGACGCGTTCCACGGAGTCCTCGCGTCCGGTCAGGCGGCCGATCAGCCGCGTGGACTCGGCGACGGTGAGGTCGGCCGAGAGGCCGCTCTCCTGCAGCATGATGCCGACCCGTGGACGCACCACCGAGCGGTCGGCCGGGTCCGACCCGAGCACGCGTACCGTGCCCGAGGTGGCCTTGCGGTGCCCCTCGACGACCTCGAGGGTCGACGTCTTGCCGGCACCGTTGGTCCCCAGGAGCGCGTAGAGCTCACCACGCTCGATGTGGAACGACAGGTTCTTGACGGCGTGGAAGTCGCCGTACGCGACGTCGAGTCCCTCGACGTCGATCACAGTGTTGGTTGACATGGCCCCATCAGACCGCCGACGGCGGCGCGATCCCAGTGTCCCGGCGTCACCCGGCGGCATGACGATCCGCAGCACCCCGGTGTGACACGGCGTCACTGGCAGGAGGCTCGCACGGGAGCGGATACTGAGGGACACGATCCCTCGAGCCTGTGAGCCGCCCACCATGGATGACCGCACCTCCGCCCCGCAACGCACGGCCGCGGGGCCCTGGAAGCCGTCGACGGCGTCACGGTCCTCACGTCGGCGGTTCCGTCGGGTCAACCTCACCGCGCTGCTCCCGCTGATCGGCGCCGTGGGCGTCCTGCTCGTGGCGAGGCAGGCGCAGACCTGGGTCCAGGCGCTGGTGCTGGCGTCGGGCCTGCTGGCCGCCCTGGTCGCGTTCGAGCGCTGGTCCGCCGGCGACCTCGCGCGGGTGGCGGCGCCCTGCCTGTTCGTCGCGGCGGCGGTGTGGCCGTTCGGCGCCCTGGTGATCGACGGCGACACGCAGACCGCCTACTACGCGCTGGCGGTCGTGGCGTGCCTGGTGGTCCCGGAGCTTCCGCGCCGCCGGGCCCTGGCCGCCGTCGGGGTCGGGCTGTTCGTCGCGCTGGTCGGCACCTGGGGGCTGGTCTCTGCCGGGCCCTTCTCGGCGGGTGCGCTGATCTCCTTCGTGATCCTGCCCACCGGCATCACCGTCGTCCTGATCTGCCTGCGGCTCCCCAACAAGGGGTTCTACGACGTGATGACAGAGCTGGAGGAGGCGCGGGAGCGGGAGGCGGAGCTCGCCGTCGTGCGTGAGCGGGTCCGGTTCGCGAGCGACCTGCACGACATCCAGGGCCACACGCTGCACGTGGTGAAGCTGAAGATCGCGCTGGCGCAGAAGCTCTTGCGTGCGGACACGGAACGCGCGGAGCAGGAGCTGCGCGAGACGTACGACCTGGTAGGCGACACGATCGCGCAGGCCAAGGAGCTCGCGTACGGGCGCCGTCGGCCGAACCTGTCGGCCGAGCTGGAGAACGCCAGGAATTTGCTCGAGGCTGCGGGCATCCACGTCCGCGTCGACCATCCGCCGAGCGTCCGGCCGCAGCCCGGCGACCTGCTGGCGCAGGTGCTGCGGGAGACGACCACCAACGTCCTGCGTCACTCGCGTGCCACGCTGGTGCACGTGGCGGTCACGGAGCGCGGCATCACGATCGTCAACGACGGGGTCGACGGGCACCCGCCGCCGACGCTGCGGGGGCTGTCGTTGCTCGCGAGCCGGGTGGCGGACAACGGCGGCACCCTGACCGCGGAGCTCGCGGACGACCGGTTCCGCACGGCGGCCACCTTCCCGGCCGGGGCGGCCGGGACCGCTGACTCCGCCGGGGCCGCCGGTGCCGACCTGCAGCCCGAGGAGGACGCACGATGACCACGGTGGTGCTGGCCGACGACGAGGCCCTGCTCCGCAGGGCGCTCGCCGCGCTCCTCCCGCTCGAGGGTGACGTCACCGTCCTGGCGGAAGCGGCCGACGGCGCGGAGGCGGTCGAGGCCACGGTCGCGCACCGGCCCGACGTGCTGGTCGTCGACCTCGAGATGCCGGGGGTCGACGGCCTGGAGGCCGTGGCCGAGATCCGCCAGGTCCTGCCCGAGCAGGTGGTCCTCATGCTGACCCGCCACGCCCGGCCGGGGGTGCTGCGCCAGGCCCTGCGGCTCGGGGTGCAGGGCTTCGTCAGCAAGTCGGCCGAGCCGTCCCACATCGCCAAGGTGGTCGCGGCGCTGCACGAGGGAGGGCGGTGGATCGACCAGGACGTCTCCGCCGCGGCCCTCATCGACGACGTCCCGCTGACCGACCGGGAGCTCGACGTGCTCCGGGTGACCCGCGACGGCTACTCGGTCGCCGAGATCGCCGCCCGGCTGTACCTGGCACCAGGAACGGTGCGCAACTATCTGTCCAGTGCGATGCAGAAGACGCAGACCCGCACGCGGCACGAGGCCGCACGCTACGCCCGCGAGCACGACTGGCTGTGACGCGCGCACCGACGAGAGGAACGACGATGCCCGAGCGTCCTGGTCCGGCGGCCGCCCCGACGTTGGCGGAGGACCTGCTGCTCCTGCTCTTCCAGCCGGGGTCGGGCACCATCGCGGGCGAGAACACGCTGTTCTACGTCCTGGCGGGCGGTGTGCTCGCGGACCTCGCCCTCGGCGGGCACGTGCGGACCACCCGCTCGCCGGGCGGCAACGTCCGGGTGGGCGCCGTCGAGGGCCGGGAGCCGTCGGACCCCGTCCTGCGGTCGGCCTGGGCCTCCGTCACCGGGAAGCCGCGGGGCGTGCAGACGGTGCTCGCGGCCATCGGCCCCCAGCTGCGGGGGCCGCTGCTCGAGAACGTCGTCGCGCGGGGTGACATCCGCCGGGAGACGCGCAAGATCCTCGGGTTCTTCGCGCGGACCGCGCTCGTGGACGGCGGGACGTCACGCCGGGCGGAGCTCGCCGCGGGCGTGCGTGCGGTGCTCGTCGACGGGGCGGAGCCGACGCCGCGGGTGGCGGCGCTCGTGGGTCTGCTGGCGGGCAGCGGCACGCTTCCCCAGCTCCACCCGGAGATCCCGTGGACGACGCCGGTCATCACCCGTGCGCACGACCTCGAGGTCGGCAGCTGGGGCGCTCAGGCCGCCGGGGAGGCGGTGGCGCGCACGGTCACGGCGACGATCGTCAACAGCACGACGTACGCCCTGACCCTGCTCCCGCGAGGCTGACCCCCGCGGGGCCTGACCCGTCAGGGCCGCAGCAGCACCTTGGTCGCGCGGCGCTCGTCCATCGCGGCGTACGCATCGGCGACGTCGGCCAGCGGCATCTCGACGTCGAACACCTTGCCGGGCAGGATCGCACCGGACAGCACGTCGTCGAGCAGCTCGGCCATGAGGGTCCGCGCCGGCGCCATGCCCCCGCCCACGGTGATGTTGCGGCGGAAGAGCTGCCCGACCGGCACCTGGGAGCCGCCGTGCGGCACCCCGACGAACCCGACGCGCCCGCCGCCGCGGACCGAGCCGAGCGCCTGGGCCATGGACTGCTCCGTGCCGACGCACTCGAGCGCGGCGTCGGCCAGGTCGCCGTCGAGCAGCTCGCGCAGCGCGGCGACGCCCTCGTCGCCGCGCTCGGCGACGACGTCGGTCGCGCCCAGCTCCCGCGCCAGCGCGGCCCGGTCCGGGTGCCGGGAGAACGCCACGACGCGCTCCGCCCCGAGGCGTCGCGCCGCGATCACCCCGCACAGCCCGACGGCGCCGTCGCCGACCACGGCCACCGTGTCTCCCGGGCCGACGCCGGCCGAGACGGCCGCGTGGTGCCCGGTGGACATCACGTCCGCCAGCGACAGCAGGTGCGGGACCAGACCCGCGGCCTCCAGCTCCTCGAGCGGGCGGCCCACCGGGAACAGCGAGTGCTGCGCGAGCGGGATGCGCACGCGCTCGCTCTGCGCGCCGTCGACCGGGTGCCCGTCGCGGTCGGTCGAGCCGAAGCCCGTCACCACGTCGCACGCCGACGGGAAGCCGGCCCGGCAGGACTGGCACCGCCCGCAGCTCAGGGTGAACGGCACCACGACGAAGTCGCCGGGTGCGGCCGAGGTCACCGCGGCCCCCACCTGCTCGACGACGCCCACGAGCTCGTGGCCGATCGGGTGCGGCTCCTTGGTGCGAGTCACCCCGCGGTACGGCCACAGGTCGGAACCGCACACGCACGCCGCGGTGACGCGCAGGACGGCGTCGTGCTCCGTCAGCAGGGCGGGTTCGGGGCGCTCCTCGGCGCGGACGTCCCGGGCAGCATGGATCATCGTGGCGAGCATGTGCCCACCGTAGGCCGACGGCGCCCCGCCGTGCCGCCGTCGGGCACGCCGAGACGCCGTCTCTGCCGCGCAAGTCAGCAGGGTTGTCGTCGGCTGAGCCTGCGGTTCCGCTGCGGGCGAGTGCCTCGTCCCTCGGCCCTCACCCTGCGCTGCACCTCCGGCTCAGCCGGGTTGTCGTCGGCTGAGCCTGCGGTTCCGCTGCGGGCGAGTGCCTCGTCCCTCGGCCCTCACCCTGCGCTGCACCTCCGGCTCAGCCGGGGAGGGCGTCCTTCGCGGCGGTGAACCCGAGCTCGAGGTCCGCCAGGATGTCCTCGACGTCCTCGATGCCCACCGCGAGGCGCACCAGGCCAGGCGTGACGCCGGACTTGGCCTGCTCCTCGGGCGTGAGCTGACTGTGCGTCGTGGAGGCGGGGTGGATCACCAGGGAGCGCACGTCGCCGATGTTCGCGACGTTCGAGTGGAGCTCCAGCGCAGAGACGAACGCCTGACCGGCCTCCGCCCCGCCGCCGAGCTCGAACGACACGACGGCGCCGGCACCGCGGGGTGCGTAGCGCTGCTGGGTGGCGTGCCACGGGCTCGACGCCAGGCCGGCGTAGTGCACGGTGCGGACGTCGTCGCGCGCCTCGAGCCACTCGGCCACCCGCTGGGCGTTGGCCACGTGACGCTCGATGCGCAGCGACAGCGTCTCGATCCCTTGGGACACGAGGAACGCGTTGAACGGCGAGACCGCCGCCCCGAGGTCGCGCAGGAGCTGTACGCGCGCCTTGAGGATGTACGCGAGGTTGGCGCCGAGAATCCCGTCGACGCCGAGGTCACGGGCGTAGACGACGCCGTTGTACGAGGGGTCGGGGGTGTTGAAGCCGGCGAACCGCTCGGGGTACCGGGCGTAATCGAAGTTCCCGGAGTCGACGATGACCCCGGCCACGGACGTGCCGTGCCCGCCGAGGTACTTCGTGGCCGAGTGCACCACGACGTCGGCCCCGTGCTCGATCGGTCGCACCAGGTAGGGCGTCGCGACCGTGTTGTCGACGATGAGCGGCACCTCGGCGGCGTGCGCGACGTCGGCCACGAGCGAGATGTCGAGGAAGTCCCCGCGCGGGTTGGGGATGGTCTCGGCGAAGAACGCCTTGGTGTTCGGCCGCACGGCGGCTCGCCACGCCTCGGCGTCGTGCGCGTCGTCGACGAACGTCGTCTCGATGCCGAGCCGCGGCAGGGTGTGCTGGAGCAGGTTGTGCGTGCCGCCGTAGAGGCTCGAGGAGGCCACGACGTGGTCGCCCGCCTCGGCGACGTTGAGGATCGCGAACGTCTCGGCGGCCTGGCCGGAGGCGAGCAGCAGCGCTCCGACGCCGCCCTCGAGGTCCGCGATGCGGTTCTCCACGACCTCCTGGGTCGGGTTGTTGATCCGCGTGTAGATGGGTCCCAGCTCCGCGAGCGCGAACCGCTTCGCGGCGGTCTCGGCGTCGGGGAACACGTAGGACGTGGTCTGGAAGATCGGCAGCGCCCGGGCGCCTGTCGTCGGGTCCGGGGTCTGGCCGGCGTGGATCTGGCGGGTGGCGAAGGACCAGCGGGGTGCGTCTGTCATGACGCGACCGTACGAGCCCTGTCTCGTTCAGTGGAAGGGGTGATCCACGAAGTGAGACAGCGACGGCCCTCTCCCGTGGTGCGGGAGAGGGCCGTCAGCGCGTCGCGATCAGTGGCTGTAGCCCGAGTCCTTCGCGCGCTGGAACGAGCGCTCGATCTCCGCCTCGGCGTCCTCGCGGCCCACCCAGTGCGCGCCCTCGACCGACTTGCCGGGCTCCAGGTCCTTGTAGACCTCGAAGAAGTGCTGGATCTCCAGGCGGTGGAAGTCCGAGACGTCGTCGATGTCCTGACGCCACGCGGCGCGCTGGTCCCCGAGCGGCACGCACAGCACCTTGTCGTCGCCGCCGGCCTCGTCGCGCATGCGGAACATGCCCAGGGCGCGGCACTTGATCAGGCAGCCGGGGAACGTGGGCTCCTCCAGCAGGACGAGCGCGTCCAGCGGGTCGCCGTCCTCGCCGAGGGTGCCCTCGATGAACCCGTAGTCGTCCGGGTAGCGGGTCGAGGTGAACAGCATCCGGTCGAGCCGGATGCGGCCCGACTCATGATCGACCTCGTACTTGTTCCGCTGACCCTTGGGGATCTCGATCGTGACGTCGAACTCCACTGTTCCTCCAGTCTCGGGGCGTGCGCGCTTCCCCAGTGTGCCACGCAGAACCGCCCGGAACGCCGTGCCGCGGTGCCGCTCAGCGGCAAGGACGTGCGAGAATGCGCAGGGACGGAGCCTGCTTGTGACCAGGTTCACGAGAACGGGGAGGACCGCATGGGGTGGCGGCTGAGCGTCGGCGCCACCGTCACGACGGTCGTGGCCCTCTTCGGCGGCTACCTCGTGGCCGACGCCTACGACGTCGTGCCGGGCATGGTCACCCTCGACGCGGCCCCGCAGCCCGCCGCTCCGTTCCCCGACCCGCCCGGTGCGACCACCGGTCCGATCCCGTCCGTCGCCCTCCCCGCGCTGCCCGAGGACGCACCCGTCCCGGACACCGCCGAGGTCGGCGACCTCGTGGACGACCTGTCCGGCGACAAGCGGCTCGGCAAGCGCGTCGGGGTGATGGTGGCCGACGGCGGCACGGGCGACACGCTGGGACACTCCGGCCAGGACCGCCTCATGGTCCCGGCGTCGACGCAGAAGATCCTGACCGGGGTGGCGGCCTACGCCGGTCCCGGCGGGGACACCCGGCTCGCCACCCGCGCGATGCTGCACAGCGACAACCGGCTGGTGCTGGTGGGCGGCGGCGACATGATGCTCGCGGCCGGCCAGGGCGATCCCGCGGCCGTCAACGGCCGCGCCGGGCTGGGCGAGCTCGCCGACCAGGTGGTCGCGAAGATCAGCCTGACCGGCACCGACGCGGTGACGCTCGCGGTCGACGACACCCTGTTCACCGGTCCGGCGATCGCGCCGACGGTGCGCGCGAGCGACGCCGAGGACGGATACGTCGCACCCGTCGCCGCGCTCGCCGTCGACGTCGGGCGGCTCACCGACGACAAGTACGCGCCCCGCGAGGAGGACCCCGCGCTCGCCGCCGCGAAGACGTTCGCCGACGCGCTGGCCGAGCGCGGCGTCGAGGTGTCCGGGCAGATCGTGCGCCAGGCCGCACCGTCGTCCGCGGTGGAGATCGCGCGGGTGGAGTCCGCGCCGCTCGGCGACCTCGTCAGCTACCTGCTCAAGGAGTCGGACAACACGCTCACCGAGGTCGTGGGCCGGATCGTGGCGATCGACGCCGGCCTGCCCGGCTCGGCCGACGCCGCCGTCAGCGAGGTGCTGGCCACCGTCGAAGGCCTCGGCGTCGACCTCTCCGACGCCGAGCTCACCGACCTGTCCGGGCTCGGCGAGGGCTCGCGCATGAGCGCCCGGCAGCTCGTCGACACGCTCGCCGTGGCTGCCGCGGACCCGGAGCTGCGCGCAGCGGTGACCGGGCTGCCCGTGGGCGGTCTGGAGGGGACGCTCGCCGACCGGTTCGACGGCGACAACCCCGGCCGGGGCTACGCGGAGGCGAAGACGGGGAGCCTGCCCGACGTGCGTGCCCTCGCGGGCACCGTCGTCACGGCCGACGACCGCCTGCTCGTCTTCGCGCTGATCGCCGACCGGATCCCCGAGGGCGGCTCGTACGGGGCCAACCTGATCTTCGACGACTTCGTCGGGGACCTCGCGGCCTGCGGCTGCTCGTAGCCGCCCCGGTTACCGTGGACCCGTGACCGCACCGAGCACCGCCCTCGTCGACTGGTCGACGGCCGCGCAGATCGCCCGTCGCGTCGCGCGGCCGGGACCGGTCGCCACGCGCGGCGAGCTCGACGACCTGGTCGGCGGGCTGCGCACGGCCGCCGCCGACGCCGTCCCGCACGTCCTGCGCGTCACCCGGATGCGGCCGGCGGCGCCCGTCGAGCGCGACCACCACCCGGACGGCAGCCTGCGCCGCGTCCGTGTACCGCGGCCCGACCTCGGCGACGTGCGCGTCGTCGACCGCGCCACCTGGGCCCTCGCCAACAGCCGCTCGATGGCCGCGATGACGGGACCGGCGCTCGCGGGGCTCGGCCGGGACGCGCCGTCGGCCGGGTCCGCCGCCGCCAGGCTGGCCGGCGCCGCCGAGGTCGGCGGGCTCCTCGCGCTCCTCTCGTCGAAGGTGCTCGGCCAGTTCGACCCCTACGGCGAGGGCCGGCCCGCCCTGCTGCTGGTGGCGCCCAACGTGCTCGCCGCGGAGCGGGCGCTCCGCCTCGACCGCCGCGACTTCCACCTGTGGGTGTGCCTGCACGAGCAGACCCACGCGCTCCAGTTCGCCGCCGCACCGTGGCTCGCCGAGCACCTCGCCGGGCGGCTCGGCGGGCTCCTGCAGGAGGTCACCTCCACCTCCCTGGGACTCGCCCACGCTCCCTGGCGGGACAAGGCCGCGCTGGTCGGCCGCACGGTGCTCGACGCCGTGCGGGGCGAGCTCACCACCCCGCTCGACCAGGTGCTCGGGGCCGAGCAGAAGCGCGAGCTCGCCGAGATCACCGCCGTGATGGCCCTCCTGGAGGGGCACGCCGACGTGATGATGGACGCCGTCGGCCGCCGGGTGGTGCCGAGCGTGCGCACGATCCGTGCCCGGTTCGAGAAGCGGCGGGACGGCGAGGGCGCACCCCGGTTCGACGCGGTGCTGCGGCGTGTGCTCGGCATGGACGCCAAGCTGGCCCAGTACCGCGACGGCGCCCGGTTCGTGCGCGCCGTGGAGACGCTGGCCGGACGTGACGCGCTGAACGCCGTGTGGGCCGCGCCCGAGCATCTGCCCTCCGCCCGGGAGATCTACGACGCGCGCGCCTGGGTCCGCCGGGTCCACCCCTGAGGACGGCGACGGTGGCCCGCGTCGACCCCGCTCTCGCCGCCGCCCGCGCGGCGGTGCGCGCCGACCTCGCCGACCTGCCGCGCGACGCCCTGGTGCTCGTCGCGTGCTCGGGCGGCCCGGACTCGCTGGCGCTCGCCGCCGCCGTCGCCACGGAGTCGCGCCGGGTGGGCCGGTCCGTGCGGTCGGCGGGGCACACCGTGCGGGCGGGCGCCGTCGTCGTCGACCACGCCCTGCAGCCCGGCTCCGACGGCGTGGCCCGCCGGGCCGCGCAGCAGTGCCGCGAGCTGGGGCTCGACCCGGTGCTGGTGCGCCGTGTCGCGGTGGACCCGGCGGCGGGCGGGCTGGAGGCTGCGGCCCGCGACGCCCGGTACGCGGCGTTCGACGACGTGGTGGCGGCGACGGGTGCTGCCGCGGTGCTGCTGGGGCACACCCTCGACGACCAGGCCGAACAGGTGCTGCTGGGGCTGGCCCGGGGGAGCGGGACCCGGTCGCTGGCGGGGATGCCGCGACGTCGTGGTCCCTACCGCCGACCGTTCCTCGGGCTGCGGCGTGCCGAGACGGAGCGGGTGTGCGCCGTCGTCGGCCTGGAGCCGTGGCAGGACCCGACGAACGACGCGTCCGCGGCCGGCGCACCGCTGCGCTCGCGGGTGCGCGGGCTGCTGCTGCCGGCGCTCGCCGACGTGCTCGGCCCTGGCGCCGTGGAGGCCCTCGGCCGCAGCGCGGACCAGCTCCGCGACGACGCGGAGCTGCTCGACGCGCTCGCGACCGACCTGCTCACTGCCGCCCGCCTCCCGCTCGAACCTTTTACCGATGTCGGTAGTTCGGGGGGGGGGGGGGGGGGGGCCCCGGCGGGCGCGGCCCCCCCCACCGCCCCCCCCCCCCCTCCCCCCTTCCCCCGTGGGGGGTTGTGGGGGCCGTGATCGGCAGTCCGCACTGCCGATCTCGACACGAACTACCGACATCGGTAAAACGCATGAGGCGCATGCGGCGGACGAGGCGGGCGCGGGCGCCGCCGTCGTGCTCGACGTCACACCGTTGGCCGAGGCGCCCGCCGCGCTGCGCCGTCGTGCACTGCGGGCCGCGGCCCTGGAGGCCGGATGTCCTGCGGGGTCGACGACGTCGCGGCACGTCACCGCGCTCGACGCCCTGGTCGTGCGGTGGCGCGGGCAGGGCGAGGTGCACCTGCCCGGTGGCGCACGAGTCACCCGCGCGTGTGGCAGGCTGGTCCTGCGCTCGGGCACGGTTCCCGGCGCGGAACCCACCCCGCACCATGAGGAGTAGCCCGTGGACCAGTCGGACGTCGCCGGCGACCTCGCCGACATCCTGCTCACCGAGGAACAGCTGGGCACCCGGCTGGACGACATGGCCGCCCAGATCGACGCGGACTACGCGGGCAAGGACCTGCTGCTCGTCGGTGTCCTCAAGGGTGCGGTCATGGTCATGGCCGACCTCTCGCGCCGCCTCCACCACCCCGTCTCGATGGACTGGATGGCGGTGTCGTCCTACGGCTCCGGGACCAAGTCGTCCGGCGTCGTGCGGATCCTCAAGGACCTCGACACCGACCTGTCGGGCCGCAACGTGCTGATCGCCGAGGACATCATCGACTCGGGCCTGACCCTGTCCTGGCTGGTGCAGAACCTGCGCTCCCGCGGCCCGCAGTCGGTCGAGATCGCGACGATGCTGCGCAAGCCGGACGCCGCGAAGGTGGACGTCGACGTGAAGTACGTCGGGTTCGACATCCCGAACGAGTTCGTGGTGGGCTACGGCCTCGACTATGCCGAGAAGTACCGCAACCTGCCGTTCATCGGGACGCTGGCACCGCACGTCTACTCCTGACGTGCGCTGAGCCCTGCGCGAACACACCGGGAACTTTCAGGACGGCCGTGTAGTTTCGCCTATCGAACCACCGCCCGGACGAAGGGAAGCGGGGCACCGCCCCGTCACGGATGAACCTCAAGAAGATCTTCAGCGGACCGATCATCTGGATCGTGCTCGGCCTGGTGCTCGTCGCGCTCGCGTTCTCGGCCTTCACCGGCGAGAACGTGAGCCGGGTCGAGACGTCCCAGGGCCTCGAGCTGCTCGAGGGTGACACGGTGGAGCACGCCCTCATCGTCGACGGCGAGCAACGGGTGGAGCTCGACCTCACCGAGCCTTACGTCGTCGACGCCGACACCGACGACGAGGTGGACCACGGCGAGAAGGTGGACTTCTTCTGGGTGGCGCCCCAGGGCGAGGACGTCGTCGCCGCGGTCGAGGGCGCCGACCTGGCCGAGGGGTACGACACCGACGTCCCGCAGGCGTCGTTCCTCGGGTCGATGCTGTCGTTCCTCGTGCCGTTCCTCATCATCCTGGCGATCTTCTGGTTCGTCATGTCCCGCATGCAGGGTGGCGGGAGCCGCGTCATGGGCTTCGGCAAGTCGAAGGCGAAGCTGATCAGCAAGGACATGCCCCAGGTGACGTTCGACGACGTCGCCGGCGTGGACGAGGCGGTCGAGGAGCTGCACGAGATCAAGGAGTTCCTCGCCGAGCCGGACAAGTTCCAGGCCGTCGGGGCGAAGATCCCGAAGGGCGTCCTGCTCTACGGTCCGCCCGGTACCGGCAAGACCCTGCTCGCACGCGCCGTCGCGGGCGAGGCGGGCGTGCCGTTCTACACGATCTCCGGCTCGGACTTCGTGGAGATGTTCGTCGGTGTCGGCGCCTCGCGCGTCCGTGACCTGTTCGAGCAGGCGAAGAACAACGCCCCCGCGATCATCTTCGTCGACGAGATCGACGCCGTCGGCCGCCACCGCGGCGCCGGCATGGGCGGCGGGCACGACGAGCGCGAGCAGACGCTCAACCAGATGCTCGTCGAGATGGACGGGTTCGACGTCAAGACGAACGTCATCCTCATCGCCGCCACGAACCGTCCGGACATCCTGGACCCGGCGCTGCTGCGGCCCGGCCGCTTCGACCGGCAGGTTGCCGTGGAAGCACCCGACCTCAAGGGCCGCGAGCGGATCCTGCAGGTGCACGCCCAGGGCAAGCCGATGGTCGACGAGATCGACCTGGCCGCCGTCGCGCGCCGCACCCCCGGGTTCACCGGCGCCGACCTGGCGAACGTGCTCAACGAGGCCGCGCTGCTCACCGCGCGCTCCGGTGCCCAGCTCATCGACGACCGCGCGCTGGACGAGGCGATCGACCGCGTCATCGCCGGGCCGCAGAAGCGCACCCGCGTCATGAAGATCAAGGAGCAGAAGATCACCGCGTACCACGAGGGCGGCCACGCCCTGGTGGCGGCGGCCATGCGGTACACGGACCCCGTCACCAAGGTGACGATCCTGCCGCGCGGCCGGGCCCTCGGGTACACGATGGTGATGCCCACGGAGGACAAGTACTCCACGACGCGCAACGAGCTGCTCGACCAGCTCGCGTACGCCATGGGCGGCCGCGTGGCCGAGGAGATCGTGTTCCACGACCCGACCACCGGTGCGAGCAACGACATCGAGAAGGCCAGCGCCATCGCCCGCAAGATGGTGATGGAGTACGGCATGAGCGACAAGGTCGGGGCGATCAAGCTCGGCTCGGCGTCCTCCGAGCCGTTCCTCGGCAAGGACATGGGCCACCAGCGGGACTACTCCGAGTCCGTGGCGGGCACCGTCGACCACGAGGTCCGCCGGCTCGTGGAGTCGGCGCACGACGAGGCCTGGGAGGTCCTGACCCAGTACCGCGACGTCCTGGACGACCTGGTGCTGCACCTCCTCGAGAAGGAGACGCTCAACCAGGCCGAGCTGGCCGAGATCTTCGGCCCCGTCACCAAGCGCGAGGCGCGCGACGTGTGGCTCTCGAGCGAGCAGCGCGCCGTGCACACGCGCGGACCGGTCATGACCGACGGCGAGAAGGCCGCGTACTCGACCAACGGTGCGCCGGGCGTCCCGCAGGACGAGGCCGCCGTCGTCGGCAACGTCGAGGCGGAGGCCGCGGCACGGTCCGACGTGAGCGGGCGCGTCTCGCGCGCTGCCGGCGGGGAGCGGGACGCCGGCGAGTCCCGGACCGGCGACGACGGTACCGAGGAGAGCCCGTGAACGCGGAGGGCTCGCCGGTGACGCCGGTGTCGATCGGGATGCGCCCGGCCGCCGAGGTGCCGGCCTACGACGCCGAGCGTGCCGAGGCCGCCGTGCGCGAGCTGCTGATCGCCGTCGGCGAGGATCCCGAGCGTGAGGGCCTGCGGGACACCCCGGCACGGGTCGCCCGTGCCTACCGGGAGATCTTCGCGGGGATCCGCCAGGACCCGGAGGACGTCCTGACCACCACGTTCGACCTCGGTCACGAGGAGATGGTGCTGGTCAAGGACATCGAGCTGTACTCCACCTGCGAGCACCACCTGGTTCCGTTCCACGGCGTCGCCCACGTGGGCTACATCCCGAGCACCGACGGCCGGATCACCGGGCTGTCCAAGATCGCCCGCCTGGTCGAGGTCTACGCCAAGCGGCCGCAGGTCCAGGAGCGGCTGACCACGCAGATCGCCGACGCCCTGGTGCGCATCCTGGACCCCCGCGGCGTCATCGTCGTCGTCGAGTGCGAGCACCTGTGCATGTCGATGCGCGGCGTGCGCAAGCCCGGCTCGCGGACCGTGACCTCCGCGGTGCGGGGCGGCATGCAGAACGCCGCGACCCGTGCCGAGGCGATGAGCCTCATCCTGGGGCGGTAGCGCGCATGGCTGGACGCGACGCCGTGGTCGCCGGGCTCCCCGAGCTGACGGGGGCCGGACGCTGCCTCGTCATGGGGGTCGTCAACATCACCCCCGACTCGTTCTCCGACGGCGGGGAGTGGTTCGAGCCGGACGCGGGCGTGCAGCACGGCCTCGACCTGCTCGCCGAGGGCGCGGACATCCTGGACGTGGGCGGAGAGTCGACCCGGCCCGGGTCCGCGCGCGTCAGCGAGGACGAGGAGCTGGCGCGGGTGATCCCCGTCATCGGACGTCTCGCCGCGACCGGAGCCGTCGTCTCCGTCGACACGACGCGCGCCGCGGTCGCCGAGCGCGCGGTGGCCGCGGGCGCCAGGATCGTCAACGACGTCTCCGGCGGGCTCGCCGATCCCGCGATGGCGGACGCCGTCGCGGCGACCGGGGCGGCCTACGTCGCGATGCACTGGCGCGGCCACGCCGACGTCATGGACGACCTCGAGGTGTACGACGACGTCGTCGCGGACGTGCGCTCCGAGCTCGGCGCGCGCCTCGCCGCCCTGCACGACGCCGGAGTGGCGCCCGAGCAGGTCGTCCTCGACCCGGGGCTCGGTTTCGCGAAGGCGGGCACCCTGAACTGGCCGCTGCTGGCACGCCTCGACGCGCTGCAGGCGCTCGGCCGGCCCGTGCTGGTCGGGGCGTCGCGCAAGCGGTTCCTCGGACACCTGCTCGCGACCGCCGCGGGCGACCCGGCGCCCCCGCTGGCCCGGGACGACGCGACCGCCGCGATCTCGGCGCTGGCCGCACACGCCGGGGCGTGGTGCGTGCGCGTGCATGCCGCGCGTGCGAGCGTGGACGCCGTGCGCGTGGCAGCCGCCTGGGATGCGGCGCGCACCCCCCAGGAGAAGACCTTCCCGGAGCGCGACGCCGTCGCGACACCGGGCCACGAGACGGAGGCCACCCCGTGACGTTTGCCGATGCCGTACCCGGCCCGGACGGGCAGCCCCTCGACCAGATCCGGCTGTCGGGCGTGACCGCGACCGGGCACCACGGCGTGCTCCCCGAGGAGCGTGCCGAGGGCCAGACGTTCCGCGCCGACGTCGTGCTGCACCTGGACACCCAGGCCGCGGCGAGCTCGGACGACCTGTCCGCGACGGTGAGCTATGCGGAGGTCGCCGAGGACGTGCACGACGTGCTCGCCGGATCGCCCGCCGACCTGGTCGAGACCGTCGCCGAGCGGATCGCCGCGGTGGTGCTCGAACGTGGCGCCGTCCGGGCCGTGGACGTCCGCGTGCACAAGCCGCAGGCGCCTATCAGTGTGCCGTTCGACGACGTCGAGGTCGTGGTGCGTCGCGACCGCGCGCGGATGCCCGCGGTCACCGCCTTCGCGACGCAGGAGCCGGCGGCCGTGGCCCACGAGCCCGCCCCGGTGCCGCCGGTCCCGGTGCCGTCGACACCGGAGCCGGCCGCGCCCGAGCCGGCCGCCGAGCACCCTACGGAGCACTCCACGGAGCACCCTGCCGACGTCCCGGACGTCGGCGAGACGATGATCTCCGCGGTGCCCACGCAGTTCGCGCCCGCCCCGGGGCAAGCCGCCCCGGCGTCGGTGGCCGAGCCCGAGGCCGCGCCGGAGCCCGAGCCGGCCGCGCCGTCCGATCCGTTGGACGCCGTGCCCACCGGTCCCGTCGAGGCGGTCCTCGCCCTCGGGTCCAACCTCGGCGACCCGCAGGGGACGCTGCGCGCCGCCGTCACCGACATCGACCGGATCCCGGGCCTGCAGGTCATGGAGGTCTCTCCGCTGGCCCGGACCGCCGCCGTCGGACCCGATCAGCCCGACTTCCTCAACGCGGTGCTGATCGTGCGGACCACGCTGCCGCCGCGCGACGTGCTGGGCGCGTGCCAGGAGGTCGAGCTGGTGCACGGCCGCGTCCGCGACGAGCGGTGGGGACCGCGCACCCTGGACATCGACCTGGTGCAGTACGACGACCTCGTCGCGAGCGCCGAGGACCTCGAGCTGCCGCACCCTCGGGCGCGCGAGCGGGCGTTCGTGCTGGTGCCGTGGGCCGAGGTCGACCCGGACGCCGTCCTCGGCGGGCTCGGTGGCGGCCCCGTGGCACAGCTCGCGGCGACCGCCCCGGACCGGCCCGGGATCCGCTGGCTGGCGCTGGACTGGCTGACCGAGCCCGCGACGACGGGCGCCGTCGCCGCTCAGCCGCAGGCGGCGGCCCAGGCCGAGCCAGAGCCTCAGCCCGAGCCGGAGCCGGCCGAGCAGCCTGACCCGCTGCCCGTCCGGGACGGTCGCTCGCCCCAGCCCGCGGGCGGGCCCTACACGCCGGCGCAGGGCGACCCGGCCGTGCCCCAGCCTGTCCAGCCCGCACCCGGTCAGATGCCTCCGTCCGTCCCGGTGCCGCGGCACGACGACCCGCCGACCGCAGGGCCGACGGGGCAACCGGGTCCTCAGGCACATGCTGAGCAGCCGGGGCAGACATCGGCCGAGCCGCTGCCGACGGACGCCGGCCCGGCAGGCTGGGCGTATGAGCCGCAGGAGGTGCCGGAGCGGCAGGAGCCACCCGCGTTCGTCCCGGCCGCGCAGGAGCCGGCCCCGTACGCACCGGAGTCTCAGCCGGTCTACGTCGATCCGCAGCCGGAGTACGCGCCGGAGCGGCCGTACGAGCAGCACTCGGACTACGCGGCGGAGCCGGGCTACGTGCCGCAGCCCGAGTACGCGGCCGAGCCCGGCTATGCGCCGCAGCCCGAGTACGCGCCGGAGCCGCCGTCCGTCCAGGGCACCCGGCCGCAGCCGGTCTACGCCGACCCGCACCGCTCGGCGGCCCCGCCGTCGGTCCCACCCGCCGGTGTGCACCCGCCCGCCCCGTCGTACCCCGCGCAGGACGAGCAGGCGTTCATCCCGGCGCCGCACCAGCACGCCCCGATCCCGCCCGCGCCGGACGGCGAACCCGGGCGCTCCTGACGTGCGTCGCACCCGCGTGCGCACCCTGGCCGCCGTCGCGGCGGTCGTCGCCGTCGTCGGCGCGCTGCTGCTGCGCCTGCTGGAGTCGCGGCGGGTCTACCTGCCGGGCGCCGCGTGGATCGAGATCTTCGCGATCCTCCTGCTGGCCGGGCTGATCTTCGGGGCCGGCTGGTCGGTGCGGGCCTACCTGCGCGGCGACCGGCCGGACCTTCCCGGTCTGCGTGCCGCGCGGACCTTCGCGATGGCCAAGGCCGCCTCCTACACCGGGGCGCTGCTCACGGGCCGCTACGTCGCGCACGTGCTGGTCGTGCTGCCGCAGCTGGAGGTCGAGGCCCGGCGCGACCAGGCGGTCGTCTCCGGCGTCGCGGCCCTCGCGGCCGTGGTGCTGAGCGTGGTGGGCCTGGTCGTGGAGAAGTTCTGCGAGGTCCCGCCGCCCGAGGACGACGACGGCGAGGCAGAGGCGATCACGTCCTGAGGGCGGCACGGCACCCTTGCCTGCAGGCCCACATCTGACTTGACCTCCGCAGTGACATATCACTACCTTTCGGGCATCGGAGCGCTCCACAACGATGGGAGCGCTCCACAACCATGGGGGAGCACACTATGCGCGCACTCATTCGCGCGACGGTGGCCGTCCTGGCCTCGTCTGGCATCGTCCGCGGAGTGCGGGCCAAGGCCGGAGCCGCAAACTCCGCTTGGTACACCTACTGATGCAACGGATTGCCACGAGGGCTGCCTCGGTCGTGACGTTGGCCGTGTTCGTTCTGGCGGGATGCGCAGCGCCTGAGGAGACAGCCGACGCGACTCCGGAGCTGTGGCGGGCTCAGATCGATCAGGTCTTGGTCGATGAAAGTGAGCATGTGACCGAAGATCACCGCCAGATTCTCGCGGACTACAACGTCAGCGAAGCCGAGTACGGTGAACTCCGCCAGCACTTGTCGGACTGTCTTTCCGGGCATGGAGTCGAGCACGATTTGGACCCGGATCAGGGTGGAAGACTCGAGACGGCGGATATCGCTGGGGACGACGACGGTTCCCGAACACTCGAGCTGGTGACCGAATGCATGGACAGCACAACAGGACCTGTCGAGGCGATCTATCTCGGTATGCGAGAGAATCCCGAAGGGCTCGCTCAGGGTGAGGCGATGCGCCGCTGCTTGGACGAGTCCGGGGCGACGGAGCTTGCCGGCGTGCCGGGGGACGAGCTGGACCGGCAGATCAAGGCCGCCGAGATGCAACCGACCACCCCGGAGGCGTTGGTCTGTCTCCACGATCCGTTCGGGACACATGGCCTCACGCCCGATGCCGCAAGCGAGATGTCGGCCGACAGTCAGGTTGAGGTCGGCGGCGAGTGAACGGGCGTGGGGGCGTACGGGTCGCACTCTCCGCGGTGCTGCTGGTGGTCGTGGCACTGGCCGCTGGCGGCGTGACAGCGGCACTGCTCCTGCTACCCGGTCCCGTCGAGGGAGCTTCGGCCGAGACGTTCGCAGACGAGGGCGCCGTAGCGGTGACGTCCGAGACCTACGACGGCGCCCGGCAGGTCTCGGTGCTGGCCACCGTGAGAGCACCGGAGTCGTTGACGGTCGCCGACACCGGCCGGGTGACGGCGTCGGCCTGCGAAGAGGGTGAGAGCGTCGAGTCCGGTGACGTCCCCCTCGTCATCGACGACCGGCCCGTCGTCGCCCTGGCCACCGACGTGCCGCTGTGGCGCGACCTGCAGTCGGGTTCCCGGGGGCCTGACGTTCTCGCACTGCAGGAGGAGCTTGCCCGGCTGGGGCACGACCTGGAGCCGGGAGGCTACTACGGGGCAGCGACGCAGGCCGCGGTGCGCGCAGTCCAGGACGATGCCGGGGACGGCCGACCTGGCGGTGTGCTGGTCGCGGCCTCTGTCCTGTGGCTGCCGGGCTCCGACGTGGTGGTCTCCGAGTGCCTCGTCCGGGTGGGCGACCGGGTCACCGAGGGCGAGGTCGCGACGGTCTCCGGGGGCTTGACCGAGCTGACGGTGGTCGAGCCGCCCGGGGAGGGTTGGGTGGTGCGGTTCGACGGCTCGGTCGCGGAGATCGACGGCGACGGCGTCGTGCGTGACACCCGGTTCCTGGCCGCGGTCGAGGGCAGTGAGCAGTTCCAGCAGAGCCAGGACGAGGGGACGGACCGGTTGACGATGGAGATCGCCCTCGCGCAGGAAGTCGACGTGGCGGTGGTGCCGCCGTCGGCGATCGTCTCGACCGGAGACGGGCAGGGCTGTGTCCAGACCGACGACGGCGAGGCGCTGCGCGTGGAGGTGGTGGCGTCGTCTCTGGGGCAGACGATGGTGCGTCTCGTCGACGCGGAACGACTGCGGTCGGTCCGGGTGCAGCCGGACGGGGTGGGCTGTTGATGCCCGCGCTGCGCGCGACCGGGCTCGCACACCGCTTTCCTCCGGACGGGCTGCTCTTCGAAGACGTCGACATGGAGCTGCGTGCGGGAGAGCTCGTGGCTCTCGTCGGGCCGTCCGGATCGGGAAAGTCGACGCTGATGGCGATCCTGGCAGGATGGCTCGTGCCCTCCCGCGGTCAGGTCGTCCGGGAGGGTCTCGTGCACACCGGCTGGGTCTTCCAGAACCCGCACGGATCGGCCCGGCGCAGCGCACTGGACCACGTCGTGCTGCCGCTGCTGGCCCGAGGTCGGTCCCGGCACACTGCTGAGCCGGAAGCACGGCGGATCCTCGCGAAGTTCGGTGTGTCGGACAGCGCTGAACGCCCGTTCCGGGCGCTCTCGGGCGGCGAGGCGCAGCGGCTCATGCTCGCTCGCGCCGTAGCCACGGCACCGGACCTGCTCCTCGTCGACGAGCCGACCGCACAGCTCGACCTGGCCACCTCGGCGACGGTCAACCGAGTGTTGGCACAGCTGGTGCAGGACGACACGGCCGTGCTCGTCGCGACACACGATCCGGCCACCCGCGATGCCTGTACCCGCGTGATCGACCTGGCAGAGTTCTCGCCCGCCGTCCGTGCGTCGGCATGAGCATGAAGGCTCGTTCAGTAGCCGGTGAGGCGGCGCGGAACCTGGTGACCGGGACCACGCGAGCACTCTGGTGGGCGCTGGCGTTCGTCGTCCTCGTCGGCGGCCTGGCTGTGGCCGATGCCCGGGTGCTCGTGCGGGTCTGGCAGGACGCCGACGCCTTCCGGTCCGCCGGAGCGGCCGTGCTGACCCTGGCGTCCGAGCGTGAACAGGTCGTGGACGGAACACGGTGCCAGGGACTGAGCGGCGTGTCGCGGCTGGCCGGAGCAGGTGCCCTGCGGCCGGGCACGCCCATCCGTGCGGCGAACATGCCGAGCTCGGACCTGACGGTGTGGGAGGTCACCCCGGGAGTTCTTGAGCTGCTGACGTCGACGGCGCGTCCGACCCAGGTGGTGACAGGCGCGACGGGAGGCATCTGGTTGGCGGACGACCTTGCCGCCGCCCTCGGCGCGTCAGCCGGGGACGATCTCGTCACCACCGACGGGCGCGTGCGCATCGCCGGCGTGTACAGCTGGCCGGACGACGGTCGCGACCGAGTGCTGGCCTACGCCGCCGTCGTCGCGGTCCCGGCATCGGGGACGTTCGAGCGGTGCTGGGCCGAAGCCTGGCCGGCGGACGAGGACGCCGCCGGACTGCTCTACTCCGCGATGTCTCCGGGCGCGGACGACCCTCGCCTCGGGCAGCTCAATTCCCAGCGAGGGAGCACCTACGACCTGACCGGGTCGGTCGACTCGCGTCCCACGGCGACCGCTCCCGCCGCGGCCGCCGTCGTGGGGCTCGTCCTGGGCTGTGTCGCGGTCCGCGCTCGGCGGCTAGAGCTTGCCTCGGCCTTGCACGCCAGGGTGCCGAAGCGTCTGCTGTCCTGGCAGCTTCTCCTGGAGGCCGGGTGCTGGCTTGCCGCAGCGCTCTCCGTGACGGCTGCGGCAACCGGCGTCGCGGCCCTGCTCGGCAGCCCAGGACCGTTTCTCGAGACGTGGGCGACAGCCGGGATGACCGCCGGTGCCGGCGCGGCGGCGACGTTGATCGGCACGCTGGTCGGGGTGCTGGCGACCCGGGAGAAGCACCTGTTCCGCTACTTCAAGGAGCGTTGATCAGTCCGAGCCGGAGCCGATGCTGTTCCTTCCCGCGGTCGGTGCCAGGATGGAGCCATGAGTAGTCCCCATTCCTCGCCGGTGCCGCCCGGGGCCTCCGCAGACGGCGCGACGTCCGTCTCGCCGTCTGCCACCACCGTGCCCGATGCCGCCGCGGGACCGTTCGATCCGGCCGGCGTCACCTGGGACCGTCTCTCGCCGCGACTGATCACGGCGCGGCTCGTCGTCCTCGCCCTCATGCTCGGCGTCCCGATCATCGCCTGCGCGATCGTGGCGGTGCTGGTGACCCCGTGGGTGTGGATCCCCGCCGGCGTCCTGGCCGCGCTGCTGCTGTGGGCGGTGCTGCTCGTTCCCCGGCAGGTCCGGGCGATGGGGTACGCCGAGCGTGACGACGACCTGCTGATCCGCAAGGGCATCCTCTTCCGCCAGCTTGTCGTCGTCCCCTACGGCCGCATGCAGTTCGTCGACGTCGAGGCGGGTCCCCTCGACCGCAAGCTCGGCATCGCCAAGGTGCAGCTGCACACCGCGGCCGCGAGCACGGACGCGGTGATCCCGGGCCTGGCTCCGGACGAGGCCGAGCGCCTTCGTGACCGCCTCACGGCCCGCGGCGAGGCGAGGCTGGCGGGCCTGTGAGCGACCAGGAGTGGCGCCGGGTCCACCCGGTCACACCGTTCGTCCGCGGCTGGGCGGTCATCGTCGCCCTGCTCTTCATCGTCGCCCAGCAGAGCTTCGACGGTGTCCCGTACGGCGAGATCCTCGACGACGTGGCGCGGTTGTGGTGGGTATTCGCCCTGGGTGTGCTGGGGCTGCTCGTCGTGATCTTCGGGTACGCGGCGCTGGCGTGGCGCATGACCAGCTACGCGGTCGACGACGACGCCGCGCACCTGCGCAAGGGCATCCTGTTCCGCCAGCAGCGCCACGCCCGCCTGGACCGTCTGCAGGCGGTGGACGTGCGCCAGCCGCTGCTGGCGCGCATCTTCGGCCTGGCCGAGCTGACGTTGGAGGTCGCGGGCGGCACCGACTCCGCGGTGGCGATCGGGTTCCTGCGCCTCGACGAGGCGACGGCGCTGCGTGCGGACCTGCTCGCACGGGCCGCCGGGGTGAAGGCGCGTCGCAGCGGGACGGCGCCGGCGACCGCTGCGGCAGCCGGTGCCGGGGGCACGGCGACCGCGACGGTCGGGACGGGCGACGGGACCGGATCGGCAGTCGCGGACGTCGGGGCTCCCGACGCTGACGCTCCCGACGGCGCGGCTCCCGACGCCGCCGCTCCTGAGGCTCCGGCGGGTCCCGACGCCCCGGCGGACCAGCCGCCCGACACCGACGACGCCCCGGCCGCGGTGCTCGCCGCGCCGGTCGAGGCCCCGGAGAACCAGGTCTACGAGGTGCCGCCGGGACGGCTGGTGGCCTCGCTGGTCCGGCTCCCGGCGGTCTGGCTCGCGCTCGTCGCGCTCGTCGCGGTGGGCGTCGTCGTGGCCGTGACGCGCAACGTCGGGATCTTGTTCTCGATGCTGCCCGCCCTGCTGGGTGTGGCCACGTTCCTGTTCAACCGGTTCGCGGGGGAGTTCGGCTTCCGTGCCGCGGTGTCCCCGGACGGCATCCGCCTGCGGCACGGTCTGCTCGAGACCCGTGCGCAGACGATCCCCCCGGGCCGGGTGCAGGCCATCGAGCTCACACAGGGCATCTGGTGGCGTGGCAAGGACTGGTGGCGCATCAAGGTCAACGTCGCGGGGTACGGCATCGAGGGCACGGACACCCAGAGCGTCCTGCTGCCCGTCGGGCCGCGGGAGGAGGCGCTCACCGCGCTGTGGCTCGTCCTGCCGGAGCTCGGCACCCCGGACCCGGCCGCGCTGGTGGACGAGGGCCTCACCGGAGACTCCCGCACGGACACGAGCTTCACCACGAGCCCTCGCCGCGCGCGGATCCTCGACCCTCTGACGTGGCGCCGCAACGGCTTCGTCGTCACCGACCGGGCGCTGCTGCTGCGCGGCGGGCGCCTGACGCGCCGGCTCGCGGTGGTGCCGCACGAGCGCACCCAGTCGCTCGGCCTCGGGCAGGGGCCGTGGCAGCGACGGCGGGGCGTGGCCTCGTTCACGGTGCACTCGACGCCCGGCCCGATCAGCCCGGCCGTGCACCACCTGGACGCCCCGGACGCGGCGCGGCTCATCGCGGAGCAGGCGGTGCGCGCCCGCACGGCACGCGCGCACCAGACCCCGGAGCGCTGGATGGAGACGATGGCCGCGGTCGCTGCCGCCAGCGGCGACGACCGGCCGGAGCAGGACGCCGGCACGCCGCCCGGGCCCGCCCCGGTGCGACCCGAGGGCGACGCGTGAGCGTCGTACCGCCGTCGGGCACCCCGTCGGGCACCCCGGCGGGGGCCGCCCGGCCGGGGCGCCTCGGCGTGGGCGTCATCGGTGCGGGGCGCGTGGGCGCGGTGCTGGGCAGCGCCCTGCGCTCGGTGGGGCACGCCGTGGTCGGGGCGAGCGGCGTCTCGGACGACTCGCGCGAACGCATCGAGACCCTCCTGCCAGGCGTGGAGAACCTCGAGATCCCGGAGGTCGTCGAGCGGGCGGAGCTCGTCCTGCTGGCGGTGCCCGACGACGCGCTGGCCGACCTGGTCGCGGGCCTCGCGGAGGTGGGCGCCTGGCAGGGCGGGCAGATCGTGGTGCACACCTCGGGCCGCTACGGCACCGGCGTGCTCGCCCCGGCGCAGCGTGCGGGCGCCATCCCGCTGGCGATCCACCCGGCGATGACGTTCACCGGGACGTCGCTCGACCTCGCCCGCCTGACCGGCTGCACGTTCGCCGTCACCGGACCGGGTGCCGTGCTGCCGATCGGTCAGGCGCTGGTCGTGGAGGTCGGCGGGGAGCCCGTCGTCGTCGGCGAGGCGGATCGCGGGCTCTACCACGCGGCCCTCGCGCACGGGTCGAACCACCTGGTGGTCCTGGTGGCGCAGGCGGCGCAGGCCCTGGAGGCCGCCGGGATCGAGCGGCCTGGCCGGGTGCTCGCCCCGCTGCTGGGCGCCGCGCTCGACGGCGCGACACGCTCCGCTGACGTGCGTGACGGCGTCGGCCCCGGCGCGGTCTCGGCGCTCACCGGACCGGTGTCCCGCGGAGATGCAGGCACGGTGTCGACCCATCTCGAAGCCCTCGGCGACCTCGCCGCGCGGACCGGGGCGACCGACGTCCCGGACAGCTACACCGAGCTCGCCCGGGGCGCCACGCGGCGCGCGCTGGCGAGCCACCGGATCGACGACGCCGCGGCCCGCGCGCTGCTCGACGTCCTCGACGAACCACGCAAGGAGCAGGAATGAGCACGCCGGCCCACGACGCGCACGGCGCCGACGACGAGACGTCGTCGCACGACGGGTCCGGCGGGCACCGGCTCCCCGTGGTCGTCGAGACCCGGTCCCGGCTGCAGGACGCCATGGCCACCTGGGCGCTCACCGCGCCCGAGGCCACCGACCGGCGCGCGGTCGTCATGACGATGGGTGCTCTGCACGAGGGTCACCTCGACCTGGTGCGCCGGGCCCGCTCCGAGGCGGGGCCGGGTGGCCAGGTGCTGGTGACGATCTTCGTCAACCCGCTGCAGTTCGGGGCCGGCGAGGACCTGGACAGCTATCCCCGCGACCTCGAGCGGGACGTCGCGCTGCTCGCCGGCGCGGGGGCCGACGTCGTCTACGCGCCGACGCCCGACGTCGTCTACCCCGACGGCGACCCGGTCGTGCGCGTCAGCGCGGGCCGGATCGGCGAGGTGCTGGAGGGCGCGTTCCGGCCGGGGCACCTCGACGGGGTGCTGACGGTGGTGCTCAAGCTGCTGCACGTCACCCGCCCGGACGTCGCGCTCTTCGGTCAGAAGGACGCCCAGCAGCTCCTGGCCGTGCGCCGCATGGTGCGCGACCTGGACCTGGACGTCGAGATCGTCGGCGTGGCCACGCGGCGCGACGAGGACGGTCTCGCGCTCTCCTCGCGCAACGCCTACCTGTCCGACGCCGAGCGCCGCTCCGCGCTGGCGCTGTCCCGCGCGCTGCGGGCAGGGGCGCAGCAGGCGGCCGCCGGCGGGGGCGCCGCGGCGGTCCGGGCGACGGCCTCGGGAATCCTCAACGAGGCCGCGAGCGTTGTGGTGGACTACCTCGCGCTCGTCGACCCGGATACCGTGGAGGAGGTTCCCGCCGAGCACACCGGACCCGCGCTCCTGCTCGTCGCGGCACGCGTGGGGACCACCCGACTGATCGACAACCAGGCCGTGGACGTCGTCGCGCCTTCCGACGGCAGCGAAACCCCAGGCCAGGAGGCATCTCGTGACTGACCAGACTGCTTCGTCCGTGGGCTCGCAGGCTCCCGCACCGGGCGCGCCCGCGCGCCGGCCGGCCTCGCTGCAACGCCCGATGATGATCGGCAAGATCCACCGCGCCACGGTCACCCAGGCGGACCTGCACTATGTGGGATCGATCACTGTCGACACCGACCTGCTCGAGGCGGCGGACCTGATCGCCGGCCAGCAGGTCGACGTCGTGGACGTGGACAACGGCGCGCGGCTGACCACCTACGTCATCCCCGGCGAGGCCGGCTCCGGGCAGATCAGCATCAACGGCGCCGCCGCGCACCTGGTGCACCCCGGCGACACCGTGATCATCATCGCCTACGGGATGCTCTCCGACGCCGACGCGCGGAGCTTCCTGCCGCACGTCGTGTTCGTCGACGGCGAGAACCGGATCGTCCAGGTCGACGACGACCCGGGCCAGGTGCCGGACGGCTTCGGGCTGGTCAGCTCCGGCATCCCCGTCGCGGCGCGGTGAGGCCCGCCCGGCTCGCCCGCTCCCTCGCCGCTCCCGCGCCGGGCTGGACGACGCGCGCCGACGCCGTCGTGGTCGGGTCGGGGATCGCGGGGCTCACCGCCGCGCTCGAGCTGCGCACGCGCGTGCCCCGGGTGCTGCTCGTCACCAAGGCGGAGCTGTCCTCGGGGTCGACGGTGTGGGCGCAGGGCGGGATCGCCGCCGTGCTGCACCCCGACGACACCGCTGCGGCACACCTGCACGACACCCTCGTGGCAGGCGGTGGGCTGAGCGATCCAGCGGCCGTGGAGGTGCTCGTCACGGAGGGCCCGGACCGCGTCCGTGAGCTGGTGGGACGCGGTGCGACGTTCGACCTGGCGGCCGACGGCGGCATCGCGCTCACCCGTGAGGGCGGTCACCGGGCGGACCGGATCGCGCACGCCGGAGGTGACGCCACGGGGGCGGAGATCTCCCGCGCGCTGGTGGCGCAGATCGAGGCCGTCCAGCACGACCCCGGCATCGAGGTGATCGAGAACGCCCTGGTGCTGGACGTCCTGACCGGGGCGCCGTCGTCGGACGGTCCGGGGCCGGTGGCCGGCGTGACCCTGCACGTGCGGGGCGCGGGGTCGCGCGACGGCGTCGGGGCGGTCCTCGCGCCGACGGTCGTGCTCGCGACCGGGGGAGTGGGGCAGGTGTTCCGGTCCTCGACGAACCCGCCCGGCGCGACGGCGGACGGCATCGCGGCGGCGCTACGGGCCGGCGCCGAGCTCGGCGACCTGGAGTTCGTGCAGTTCCATCCCACGGTGCTGTGGCTCGGCGCCGGGGCGCGCGGGCAGCTGCCGCTCATCAGCGAGGCCGTCCGCGGCGAGGGGGCGCTGCTGCTCGACGTCGCGGGGCAGCGGTTCATGCCCGACGCGCACCCGATGGCGGAGCTGGCTCCCCGCGACGTGGTCGCGCACGCGATCGTGCGGCAGATGGCGGCGACCTGCGCCGACCACGTGCTGCTGGACGCCCGCGCGCTGGGGGCAGACTTCTTGCGCCGCCGGTTCCCCGGCATCACGGCTCGTCTGCTCGAGGCCGGCATCGACTGGACCGAGGAGCCCGTGCCCGTGGCTCCCGCCCAGCACTACCACTCCGGCGGTGTCGTCACGGACCTGCGGGGCCGGACGTCGGTCCCGGGCCTCTACGCGGTCGGCGAGGTGGCGTGCACCGGCGTGCACGGGGCCAACCGGCTGGCGTCCAACTCGCTGCTGGAGGGGCTCGTGTTCGCGCAACGGGCCGCTGCGGACGTCGTGCAGCGGTACGAGGCGGGTGAGCTGCGTGACGCGCCGGAGGCCGCCGAGCGTCCGGGCGACGCGGCCCTCGTCGCCGCCGCGGCCCGCTCGCGGGTGCAGCGGGCGGCGTCCGACGGCGCCGGGCCGGTCCGTTCGGCCGCGTCGCTGGAACGTGCGGACGCCGCGCTGGCCGGGGTGACGACGTCGGCCCACCGGGAGGCGGACGTCGTCGCGGCGCCGCAGGCCGCGGAGTGGGAGACCACCAACGTCCACCAGGTCGCGCGGGCGCTGGTGCGCGCGGCGTGGGTGCGCACGGAGAGCCGTGGCGGGCACTTCCGCACGGACTTCCCGGACCGTGACCCGGCGTGGGAGCGGCGGGTCACCGTCTCGCTCGACACCGACGGCACCCTCCTCGCGAGGTAGTACCGCCCCGAGGTAGTACCTACCCCCGCAGGTCCAGCCCGAGGTCGAGGATGGGCGCGGAGTGCGTCAGCGCCCCGACCGAGAGATAGTCCACCCCGGTCGACGCCACCTCGCGTGCCCGGTCGAGCGTGAGGTTGCCTGTCGCCTCCAGCTCGACGCGCTGCGCCACGCCGTCGTGCCCCTCGCGCTCGCGGACCGCGGCGACGGTCGCGGCGAGCACCGCGGTGGGCATGTTGTCCAGGAGCAGGAAGTCGGCGCCCGCGTCGAGGGCCTCCATGGCCTGCGCGGTCGTGTCGGCCTCCACCTGGACGAGCACGTCGGGGAAGGTGTCGCGCACCGCTCGGATCGCGGCGGCCACGCCGCCGGCGGCGATCACGTGGTTGTCCTTCACCATCGCGACGTCGTAGAGCCCCATGCGCTTGTTCGTCCCGCCGCCCGCCCGCACGGCGTACTTGTCCAGCGCCCGCAGGCCGGGCGTGGTCTTGCGCGTGTCGAGCACCTGGGCCCCGGTCCCGGCGAGCTCGCGGGCGAAGGCGGCCGCCGCGCTCGCCACCCCCGACGCCCGCGAGGCGAGGTTGAGCAGGGTCCGTTCCGCGACGAGCAGCACCTGCGTGCGCCCGGTCAGCGTGGCCAGCACCTGGCCGGGGACAACGGCGGTGCCGTCGTGGACGTGGAACGTCACCTCGGGCACGGGGAGGCCGAGACGCCCGGCGGTCTGCCGGAGGGTCTCGGCGACCACCACCAGACCGGCGACGGTGCCCTCCTCGCGGGCGACCAGCTCGGCGGTGCCGGTGGCCGACGTCGGCACGGTGGCCTGGGTGGTGACGTCCCGGCCGGGTGCGGGGCCCAGGTCCTCGTCGAGGGCGGTCTCGACCGTGCGCGCGACCCAGTCGGCGTCGAGGCCGGGGACGACGGCAGCGGGGGAGTGGTCGGGGAGGCTCTCGGGCGTGCTCACGGCGCCACGGTACCGGCCGCCGGACCTGGCGATCAGCCGAGCCCGGGCTGCGCGGACCAGGGGCACCGGTTGCGCACGAGGCGGCACATGATCGCGGCCGCTGCGGCCAGGACGGCGACCGTCACGACGACCAGGGCGGCCGCACCGGGAAGCTCCTGGCCCAGCACCACGACCCCCATGGCGAGGACGAAGTAGCCGAATCCTCGGCGCAACGCCGCCTCGGGCACCCGGGAGGTGAGTCGGGCGCCGATCAGCGAGCCCACGACCGCTGCCGCCGTCACGCCCGCGACGAGGCCGAGGTCGAGGGACACCGTGGTGAGGTAGCCTGCCAGCCCCGCGAACGACTTCATCGCGATGACCAGCAGGGACGTCCCCGCCGCGACGGCCATCGGCAGCCCGGCGAGCAGGGCGAGCGCCGGGACCACGAGGAACCCGCCGCCCGCGCCGACCAGGCCGGTGACCAGGCCGACGACCAGGCCGTCCACGACGATACGCAGCCACGGCCGGCCCCCGGCGTCGCGCGACGGAGCGGGCCTCGTGCGGCGCCCGCGCAGCATGGCGGCCGCCGTCGCGATCATCATGACGGCGAAGGCGATCATGAGGATCGTGCCCGGCACCTGCCCGCCGACGAGTCCGCCGACGAAGGCGCCGGCCATCCCGGCCGCGCCGAAGATCAGGCCGGTCCGCCACCGGACGTTGCCACGCCGCGCGTGGGCGAGCATGCTCGCGACGGAGGTGACGCCCACCACCAGGAGCGACGCGGCGATCGCCTCCTTGGGCGGGAACCTGGCCACGTACGTGAGCAGCGGGACGGTGAGGATGGAGCCTCCCCCGCCGAGCAGGCCGAGGGAGAGGCCCACCACCACCGCCAGCAGGAGGACGAGCACCGTCGAGATGTCCATGGTCGTCGCTCAGGTGGCTCGCGGGACGACGGGTCCGGCGCCGGTCACGCCGGCGCGGTGACGGGCCGGGACTGCTGCCGGTCGGCCCAGCCCGCGTAGCTGCCCTCGAGTTCGACGGCGTCGTAGCCGGCGCGACGCAGCGCGCTGGCGATCACGGCGTTGCGCACACCGGACTGGCAGTACGTCACGATCGTGCCGCCGTCGGGCAGCTCGTCCAGGTGCCAGAGCACGCGGCCGCCGCTGAGGTGCTCCGAGCCGGGGATGTGGCCGTCGTCGTGCTCGGTCCTGTTGCGCACGTCGAGCAGCATCGCGGCGTCGACGGCGTCGAGCCCGGACGGCGGGACGACGGCGGGCGTGGTCAGGGGGAGCCCGTCGAGGTCGGGCGTGAAGCCGACCACCGTGTCGATGCCGACGCGGATCAGGTGGTCACGCATCGCCTCGGCGAACTCCTGGTCCGGGGCGAGCAGCACCAGCGGACGGGTCTCCCTCTCGGGGTCGTAGACCCAGGCGCCGTAGCTGGCCGCCTTGGCGAGCCCGGGGACGTGGAGGCTCCGGTCGACCGTGCCGGCGTGCACGGCGTGCTGGTCGCGGGTGTCGACGAGGATCACCTCGTCCGCCTCGAGCCGGCGCGCGAGGTCGGCCTGGTCCGCCCGGTCGACCGGCGACAGCGGGCTGAGCAGCCGCGGTCCGTCCCTGTTCTCGCGCTTCATCCGCGCGAAGTAGGCGTGGGCGTCGGGCTGCCCGTCGAGCAGCTCGTCGATGAAGCCCTGCTCGTCGTCGTCGCGCAGGTAGGGAGTCCACCAGGCGTTGAGGCGCTCGTAGCCGACCGTGGTGGACGGCAGGGCGCCGAGCGCCTTGCCGCAAGCGCTCCCGGCGCCGTGGGCGGGGAAGACCTGGATGTGGTCGGCGAGGGTGAGGAACTCGTCCCGCAGGCTCGCGAAGAGCCGGCGCGCGCCCTCGAAGCGTGTGTCGACGCCGCCCGCGGCCTCGTCGAGCAGGTCGGGGCGTCCGAGGTCGCCGGCGAACACGAAGTCGCCGGTGAGGGCGTAGCCGGGCGAGTCGCTGAAGGCGCCGTCGGTCACCAGCATGGCCAGGTGCTCGGGCGTGTGCCCGGGCGTGTGGCGAGCCTCGATGGTGATGTTGCCGATCGAGATCGTGTCGCCGTGGTGCAGGCGGTTCGCCTCGAACCCGTACTGCCAGTCCCGCCCACCCTCGCCGGAGACGTAGATGTCGGCGCCGGTGGTCGCGGCGAGCTCGCGCGTCCCGGAGAGGTAGTCGGCGTGGATGTGGGTCTCGGTGACGGCCACGATGCGCATGCCGTGCCGCTGGGCGAGGTCGAGGTACTCGGCGACGTCACGCCGGGCGTCGACGACCACGGCCTCGCCCTCGGCCTGGCAGCCGATGAAGTAGCTCGCCTGGGCGAGGTCCTCGTCGTAGATCCGTTCGAGCAGCATGGGGAGTCACTCCTTGAGGTTCGTGCTGGGGGTATCCAATGACACAAGGGCTGCCGGGCCAGGCCGGGAGCATGACCCGGTCCGGTGCGGCGAGACGTCCGGACAGACCTGGTGCAGCAGGATTTCGACGGCGCACCCGCCGAGTCCCACACCCCGCAGGATCCCGGGCAACGTGATCGGCCGGGCTCCGTCGGCGTGGCTACGCCAGGCTGAGGAACAGCTTCTCGAGCCGGTCGACGTCCGCCGCGCCGTTCTCCTCGTCGGCGAGGCACTGCTTCAGGCCTGAGGCGATGATCGCGAACCCTGCGCGGTCCAACGCCTTGGAGACGGCCGAGAGCTGTGTCACCACATCGGCGCAGTCGCTGCCCTCGTCGACCATGCGCACCACAGCGGAGAGCTGCCCCTGCGCGCGCTTGAGCCGGTTCGAGACCTTCTTCATCTCGTCCTTGTCGAGCTCCATGCCTCTTCCTCTCCTCGGGCCGCGGCGTGCGCGCCGCGGGCGGTCACCGCCTGAACAGGCGCGCGAGGACGGAGCGCGGAGCAGGCTCCTGCGCGTGGCCCTCGCACCGGTCGGCCCGCGGGACAGCCCGCATGACCTCGTCGACGTGCTGCCCGCAACCGGCCCACGTCGTCTTGCCGCAGTTCTTGCAGGTCACTGCTCTACACATGGTCTGCCCTTCTCGTCGGTACGACCGAGCATACCTCAATACCCCCCAGGGTATGATGATCCGGCCGTGCTATTGTGCTAATGACTTAATACAGTAGGACAGGAGGGCCGCATGGAGTTCGACACCAGCTCGCCCATCTGGGAGCAGCTCGTCGCCGAGTTCTCGCGGCGCATCGTCACGCGGGCCTGGCCGGCGGGCGGCCGGATCTCCGGCGTCCGCGAGCTGGCGTCGGAGCTCGGCGTCAACCCGAACACCGTCCAGCGGGCGCTGGCCGAGATGGAACGCCGCGGGCTGTGCCGCTCCGAGCGCACCGCGGGCCGGTTCGTCACGTCCGACGAGCAGGTCATCGACGAGGTCCGGGCTCGGCTCGCGGTCGGTGCCGCGGACGACTACGTCCACCGGGCGCGAGGGCTGGGCATGTCCCGGACCCGGGCCCGGCAGCTGATCGAGGAGAGATGGAACCATGACGACCACATCCGCACTGTCGCCCGGGGAGAGCACGGTGACGCCTGAGCGGGGGCTGGTCAGCGTCCGCGACCTGACCGTCCGATACGGGTCCCGCACCGCCCTGGACGGCCTGGACCTGGACCTCCCCGCCGGGCAGATCGTCGGTCTCCTGGGAGAGAACGGCTGCGGCAAGTCGACGCTGCTGAAGACCCTCGCCGGTGTGTACGCCGACTACACCGGCGACGTCCGGGTCGGCGGGCACGCTCCCGGCCCCGAGTCGAAGGCGATCGTGTCCTACCTGCCGGACACGAGCTCCCTGCCCGATCAGGTCCGGGTGCGCTACTGCCTGGACCTGTTCGGCGACTTCTTCGGAGACTTCGACGAGGGCAGGGCACGCGACCTGATCTCCACCTTCGGGCTGGACGAGTCGATGCGGCTCAAGGAGATGTCCAAGGGCATGCGCGAGAAGGTGCAGATCTCCCTCGCGATGGCACGCCGGGCGCGCGTGTTCCTGCTCGACGAGCCGATCTCCGGCGTCGACCCGGCCGCACGCGACGGGATCCTCGACGGCATCCTCCGCAACCTCGAACCCGGGTCGTTGCTGCTCGTCGCCACCCACCTGGTGCACGACCTCGAGACCGCGCTGGACTCGGTGGTGATGATGCGCCACGGCCGCGTGGTCCTCACCGGCGGCGTCGACGACCTGCGCGCCGAGCACGGCGCGAGCCTCGACCAGATCTTCCGAAAGGTGTACCGCTCATGATCACGCTCCTGAGGCACGAACTGGTCCTGACCCGCGCGATGCTCGGGGTCGTGGGCGGTGCCGCGGTCCTCGTGGCCGCCGTCGGTGCCCTGTTCGCCGCGACCGGCTGGCCGGTGCTCGCCCCGGTCGGCACGATGCTCACGGTGGGAGCGGTCTTCGCCGTCGTCCCCGCGGCCCAGATCGTGCTGGCCGTGGCCTACTGGCAGTCCAGCTACGGCCGCCGGGGATACCTGACCCAGACGTTGCCGGTGCGAGGATCCTCGATCTACTGGGCCAAGACGGTCTGGGCGTGGCTGGTCTCCCTCGCCGGGATCGCCCTCAGCCTCGGCATCGCGCTCGCCGTGTCGCCCCTGGTCGGCACCGGCGACGGGACGGGGCGGGGCGACCTGTTCAGGCCGCTGCGCGAGGGCTGGGCGCGACTGGTCGAGATGGCGCCCGCCTGGGGCGTCGTCGCCATCGTGGTCGCGGTCGTCTCGCTCGTCCTGATCTGGCCGGTGCAGTACTTCTTCGCTGCCTCGATCGGGAGCCAGGCACCGCTGAACCGGCTGGGCGTGGGAGGCCCGGTCGTGGTCTGGGTGGGTGTGTACCTGGTCACACAGGTCGCCACCTTCGCCTCGTTCGCCCTCGTGCCGCTGGCGATCGGGGTCGACGACGGCCGGCTGAGCATCGTCCGCTTCGCTGTGTTCGTCGAGATGGTGGCGGGCACCCCCGCCGACGTCATGCCCATCGGGTTCCTGCCGGCGCTGCTGGTGGTGGCCCTGGTGTGCGTCGTCTGGAGCGTGCGCTCCTGGAACCGCCGGGTGTCGCTGGTCTGAGGCCAGGGCCCCTCGGCAGGCCCGTAGAATCGAACGGTGACGACCCCCGAGAATCCCGCCTCCGCCGCGCCCGACGACCTCCCCGAGCAGCTGCGAGTCCGTCTCGAGAAGCGTGACCGCATCATCGCCGAGGGCGGTGAGGCGTACCCCGTCAGCCTCCCGATCACGACCACGATCGTCGCGGTCCGCGACGGGTACGGACACCTCGAGCCCGGCGTCGAGACTGACGACCTCGTCGGCGTCGCCGGCCGGGTGGTCTTCCTGCGCAACACCGGCAAGCTCTGCTTCGTGTCGCTGCAGGACGGCGAGGGGAACCGGTTGCAGGCGATGCTCAGCCAGAAGGTGGTCGGGGAGGAGTCGCTGGCCGCGTTCAAGGCCGACGTCGACCTCGGCGACCACCTGTTCGTCCACGGACGCGTCGCGGCTTCCCGCCGGGGTGAGCTGAGCATCTTCGCCGACTCCTGGCGAATGGCGGCGAAGGCGCTGCGCCCGCTGCCGGTCCTGCACAAGGAGCTCTCGGAGGAGGCACGGGTCCGCCAGCGGTACGTGGACCTCATCGCGCGCCCGGCCGCACGCGACATGGTGCGGGTGCGTGCCGGCGTCGTGCGCTCGCTGCGCGAGAACTTCCACCGCCGTGACTTTCTCGAGGTCGAGACGCCGATGCTGCAGACGGTCGCCTCGGGCGCCTCTGCGCGGCCTTTCGAGACGCACATGAACGCCTACGACATGGATCTGTTCCTGCGGATCGCGCCGGAGCTGTTCCTCAAGAAGGCCGTCGTCGGTGGTGTCGAGCGCGTCTTCGAGATCAATCGCAACTTCCGCAACGAGGGCGCGGACTCCTCCCACTCGCCCGAGTTCGCGATGGTCGAGGCCTACGAGTCGTACGGTGACTACGACACGATGGCGGATCTCACCAAGAATCTTGTGCAGCGGGCTGCCGAGGACGTCCTCGGTACCACCCTGGTCACCCTGGCCGACGGCGAGGAGTACGACCTGGGCGGCGAGTGGGCCGACATCAAGATGTACGACTCCCTCTCGGCGGCCGTGGGAGAGGAGATCACGCCGCAGACGTCGGTGGAGCATCTCATGGCGCTCGCCGAGAAGGTCGAGATCTCGATCGACCCGAAGAAGGCCAGTCACGGAAAGCTCGTCGAAGAGCTGTGGGAGCACCACGTGGGCGACCACCTGCACGCGCCGACCTTTGTCCGGGACTTTCCGGTCGAGACCTCCCCGCTCACGCGCGACCACCGCAGCGTCCCGGGCCAGGTCGAGAAGTGGGACCTCTATGTGCGCGGTTTCGAGCTCGCCACGGCCTACTCCGAGCTCGTGGACCCCGTGATCCAGCGCCAGCGGTTCGAGGCCCAGGCGCTGCTGGCTGCGGCCGGCGACGACGAGGCCATGCGTCTCGACGACGACTTCCTGACGGCGATGGAGTTTGCGATGCCGCCGGCCGGTGGAATGGGGATGGGCATCGACAGGTTGCTCATGGCACTCACCGGCGCCGGCATCCGCGAGACCATTCTGTTCCCGCTCGTCAAGCCGACGCACTGAGAGGATCGAGACATGGATACCTTCTGGGCGGTGCTTGCCGGGCTGGTCCCTTCCGTGGGCGTCGGTCTGCTCTTCTGGTTCGTGATGCGGAAGATCATGCGGGCCGACCGGAACGAGCGTGCGGCGCTCGAGCTCCATGATGCCGAGGCGCGGATGGCTGCGGAGAAGAATTCGGCGAATGGTTCTGCCGAGGCAATCAAGAACGCCTGACCGGTCGTGGTGAGTTGACAATTCATTCTCTGCTCGGGCATGCTCGAATCGCTCAGTCAATTCGAGGCACCGGAGGGTGACAGCGTGGTTCAGAAGACACAGGTCGTACTGATCGACGACATCGACGGGAGCGAGGGTGACGAGACCGTCACCTTTGCGCTGGACGGTGTGTCGTACGAGATCGACCTCTCTGCAGCGCATGCTGCCGAGCTCCGCGAGTCCCTGTCCCAGTGGATCGGGCACGGACGCAAGACGGTGGCAAGGACCACCCCTCGCGCCACGGCGTCGCGCCGTGGCCGCACCGATCGTGAGCAGTTGCAGAAGATCCGCGAGTGGGCGCGCGAGAACGGTCACACGGTCAACGACCGCGGCCGCATCCCGGGTCGCGTCCTGGAGGCCTACGAAGCCGCTCACTGACCCTCACCACAACCAGCCTGCGCCCCGGTCGGATCAGCCCCGCCGGGGCGCGGTGCTGTCCGGAGCCTAGGCTGGCCCCATGATCTCCTCGAGCTCCCGGACCCTGTGGATCGGCACCTATCCCGCGGGCAGCACGCCGGGCACCGGTGAGGGCGTGTGGCGGGTCGAGGTGGACCCGGGCACCGGGGCCTTCGGCACCCCGACGCTCGCCGCGGAGGTGGCGGCGCCGTCCTTCCTGGCTCTGCACCCGCACGCTCCGGCGCTCTACGCCGTCTCCGAGACGGCGCCCGGGAGGCTGACCGCGCTGCACGTCTCCGACGACGGGGGCGCCACCCCGCTCGGCGCGCTCGCCTCGGGCGGCGACGACCCGTGCCACGTGGCCGCGACGCCGCGGACCGTCTGGGTCGCGAACTACGGCGACGGCGCCGCGGCGGCGGTCGCGGTGGCCGACGACGGCACCCCGGCGGAGGACCACCGGGCGGTGCACCTCGGTGAGGGGACCGGGCCGGTCACGGATCGGCAGGAGGGCCCGCACGCCCATCAGGTCACGGTCGTCGGCGACCACGTGCTGGTGACCGACCTCGGCGCGGACCTGGTCCGGCGGTACCCGGTCGACGCGGGCCCCGGCGACGCCGGCCCGAGCCGCTCGCCCGCGGCCGACGACCCGTCCGTGGACGACGACGTCGCGGCACGCCTTCCCGCCGGCACCGGTCCCCGGCACCTCGTCGTCCTGCCGAGCGGTGCCCTGGTGGTGGTCGGCGAGCTCGACGCGCGGCTGCACGTGCTGGTCCCGTCGGGTGCGGGGTGGGAGCACGCGGGCGCCGTGCCGGTCAGGCCGGGCGCCGTCGCCGGGGAGGACTTCGGCGGGCACGTCACCGTGAGCGGGGACGGCACGCGGCTGCACGTGGGTGTGCGTGGGCCGGACGTGCTCGCGGTCCACGAGGTGGCGGACGGCGCCGCACCGACGATCACGCACCTCGCCGACACCTCGTTGGGGGACGGCGGCTGGCCCCGGCACCACGAGGTGCTCGACTCGGACGGGGCGGAGCTCGTGGTCGTGGCCCTGCAGGGGTCGAGCGAGCTCGCCGCGGTGCGGCTGGACGGCGGCTCCGGTGCCGGTGAGGTCGTCTCCCGCGTCCCGTGGGCGACGCCCCCGGCGTGCGTCGTGGTGGCGCGATGACCCCCGCCCGGCCCGGCCCGCGGGTCGCGATGCTCTCGGTCCACACCTCGCCCCTGGACCAGCCGGGCACTGGCGACGCGGGCGGGATGAACGTCTACGTCCTGGAGCTGTCCCGGGCGCTCGCCGGGCGCGGGGCCGAGGTGGAGATCTACACCCGCGCGACGACGTCGGCCCAGCCGAAGGTCGTGGAGGTCGAGCCGGGCATCCGGGTCGTGCACGTGTCGGCCGGGCCGTACGAGGGCCTCGACAAGAACGACCTGCCGGGCCAGCTCTGCGCGTTCACCGCCGGGGTGCTGCGCGCCGAGGCGCACCGCCCGGCCGACTGGTACGACGTCGTGCATGCGCACTACTGGCTCTCGGGGCAGGTCGGCTGGCTGGCCGCCGAGCGCTGGGACGTCCCGCTGGTGCACACCATGCACACGATGGCGCGCGTGAAGAACGCGGCGCTCGCCCCGGGGGACGTCCCGGAGCCGCAGGGCCGCATCATCGGCGAGGAGCAGGTGGTCGAGGCCTCGGACGCGCTGGTCGCGTCGACGCGCGAAGAGGCCGACGACCTCGTGCGGTACTGCCACGCGGACCCGGACCGGGTCCACGTGGTGGCCCCGGGCGTCGACCTGGAGGAGTTCGCCCCGGCGTCGCCCGCGGGGACGACGGCGGAGTCTCGGCGCGCGCTCCGCGAGCGGCTCGGCCTGCCGGACGACCGGCCCGTCGTGCTCTTCGCGGGCCGGGTACAGCTGCTCAAGGGGCCGGACGTCCTCGTGCGGGCGTGGGGGGTCATGGCGGACCACACGGACCCGGCGGGCGCGCCGGAGGACCAGCTGCTCCCGCGGCTCGTGGTCCTGGGTGGTGCGAGCGGTCGTCCGACGGCGGTGCGCGAGCTCGAGGCCCTGGCCCACCAGAAGGGGGTCGGGGAGCACCTGGACGTGCGTCCGCCGGTGCCGCGCAGCGAGCTCGCCGACTGGTACCGGGCGGCCGACGTCGTCGCCGTGCCGTCGCACAACGAGTCCTTCGGCCTGGTGGCGGCCGAGGCGCAGGCCTGCGGGACGCCGGTCGTCGCCGCGGCCGTGGGCGGGCTGCAGACCGTGGTGGTCGACGACGTCTCGGGCGTGCTGGTGCGCGACCACAGCCCGTGGACCTGGGCGCGGGAGCTGACCGGGCTGCTGGCCGACGAGCCCCGGCTCGTCCGGCTCGCGGCGGGTGCCCGGCGCGCGAGCGAGCGTTTCTCCTGGGACCGCGCGGCCGCGGCGATGCTGGACGTGTACGAGCAGGCCGGCAAGGTCCGCCGCGCGAGGTAGCGCACCGGGAATGACCTGGCGGTCCGACGACGTTGGCGCGGACATGCCTATCACCGGAGAATACGTCCCCAGCCCGTCCACCTGGGCCGCCGAGCAGGTCTCGACGTACGAGTCCTCGGGCGGCACCGAGGGCACCACGTTGCGTGGCAAGCCGGTCATCATCCTGACGACCCTTGGCGCCCGGAGCGGCAAGGTGCGCAAGACGCCGCTGATGCGCGTCGAGCACGACGGCGCCTACGCCGTCGTCGCCTCCATGGGCGGTGCACCGAAGCACCCCGTCTGGTACCACAACATCGTGGCGAACCCGCAGGTCGAGCTGCAGGACGGCACGGAGAAGCACGACTACGTCGCCCGCGAGGTCGCCGGCGAGGAGCGGGCGGCCTGGTGGGAGCGCGCGGTCGAGGCGTGGCCTGACTACGCCGAGTACCAGACGAAGACGGATCGCGAGATCCCCGTGTTCGTCCTCGAGCGCGCCGACGCCTGACGGCGGCTCGCCGACGGCGAGACGACGGACGCCAGACGTCCGCGATCCGGCCGGGAAGTGCGTCCGGTCCCTCGGTCAGGGCAGGATGGAGGCATGACCTACACCCTCGTGCTGCTCCGCCACGGCGAGAGCGAGTGGAACGCCAAGAACCTCTTCACCGGCTGGGTCGACGTCCCGCTGTCGGACAAGGGCATCGAGGAGGCGAAGCGCGGCGGCACCCTCCTGACGGAGGCCGACGTGCTGCCCGACGTGCTGCACACCTCGCTGCTGCGCCGTGCGATCTCGACCGCGAACCTCGCGCTCGACGCCGCGGATCTCCACTGGATCCCCGTCAAGCGCAGCTGGCGCCTGAACGAGCGCCACTACGGCGACCTGCAGGGCAAGGACAAGAAGCAGGTCCGCGACCAGTACGGCGAGGAGCAGTTCATGCTCTGGCGTCGTTCGTACGACGTTCCGCCGCCCGAGATCGAGCTCGGCTCGGAGTTCTCCCAGGACGCCGACGTCCGTTACGCGGGGGAGCCGATCCCGCGCAGCGAGGCGCTCAAGCAGGTGCTGGAGCGGGCCCTGCCCTACTGGGACGGCGAGATCGTGCCCGACCTCCAGGCGGGCAAGACCGTCCTGGTGGCCGCGCACGGCAACTCGCTGCGCGCGATCATCAAGCACCTCGACGGCGTCGACGACGAGACCATCGCGGGGCTGAACGTCCCGACGGGGATCCCGCTGCTCTACGAGCTCGACGAGGAGACGCTGAAGCCCACCAACCCGGGTGGCACCTACCTGGACCCGGAGGCCGCGAAGGAAGCCATCGCGGCCGTGGCCAACCAGGGCAAGTAGCCCTCCGGCACACCGGCACGTCCGGCGTGTCGTGCACGACGGCGGCGCCCCCCATCGCGGGGAGCGCCGCCGTCGTCGTCCACAGGGGCCGGAGCGCCGCGTGCGCCGCTCAGGCCTCGGCGACGCGGGAGTGCTCCGCGTCGAAGTCGCCCGTCACGAGGAACGTGATGCGTCGTGCCACGGAGACGCCGTGGTCGCCGAACCGCTCGTAGTAGCGGCCCAGCAGGGTGACGTCCACCGTCTCCTGCGCGGTGCCCGTCCAGTCCGGGGACAGCGTGGCCGCGAACGTGTCCTGGTGGAGCTGGTCGAGGGTGTCGTCGCCCTGCTCCACCTCTGCGGCCAGCGCGACGTCGCGGGTCGCCAGCAGCTCGGTCGTGCGGCGGGCCACGAGGATCGCGGCCTCGTTCATGCTGACGAACGTCTCGCGCGCGCCGTCCGGCACGGCGGGCGCCGGGTACCGGCCGCGCGCCACCTCCGCGACGTGCTGGGCCAGGTCGCCCATCCGCTCCAGCGTGGCGCTGATGCGCAGGGCGCTGATCACGACCCGCAGGTCGGTCGCGACGGGTGCCTGCTGCGCCAGCAGGTGCACGCAGCGCTCGTCCAGCTCCTTCTCGAGCCGGTCGATCTCGTGATCGGCGGCGATGACGTCCTGCGCGAGCTGGTGCTCGCCGTCGAGCAGCGCCGAGCCGGCCCGCGTGATCGCGGACTCGACCAGCCGGCTCATCTCCACCAGTCCCTCACCGATCTGCTGCAGCTCGGCGTCGAAGATCTCTCGCATGGGTGTCCTCCCGGAATTCTTGTGCTGAGCAACTCTCGCAGCCGGCCCAGGCTCCCAGGTGAACGTCGCGAGGTCCACAGGTGAACACTGGACGACACGTCAGGGAGCAGACGGCGCCCTGGCACGGCGAGGGCTCCGGCGCGACCTAGGCTGAGGGCGTGGAGGGAATCATCCAGGGTGCGACCGCCGTCGTCGCCGGCGTGCTCGGCGTCGTCGTCGGGCTGGTCGCTGCCCTCGCCTTCCGCTTCTCGGACCGCATCCAGCGCCGTGACGCGGACGCCGGGACGTCGGAGCTCGACAGCGGTCTCGTGCGGGTGCTGTCGGTGCTGCGCTCCGCCGCCGTGGTGCTCGGCGACGACGACGAGGTGATCCGGGCGTCCCCGCCCGCGTATGCGCTCGGCATCGTGCGCAACGACGCGCTGGTGCACCCGGCGATCGTCGACATGGTGCGGGAGGTGCGCCGCGACGGCGTCATCCGCGAGGAGGAGCTGGAGCTGCCGCGCGGCCCGATCGGCTCCGGCACGGTGCTGCTGCAGGTGCGGGTCGCGGCGCTGGGGCTCGACAACCTCCTCGTCCTGGCCGAGGACCGCACCGAGGCGCGGCGCGTCGAGGCCATCCGTCGGGACTTCGTCGTCAACGTCTCCCACGAGCTGAAGACGCCGGTGGGCGCGCTCGCGCTGCTCGCGGAGACCGTGCAGGACGCCGCTGACGACCCCGTGGCCGTGCGCCGGTTCACCGAGCGGATGCAGTCCGAGGCGCACCGGCTGTCCGCCCTGGTGCACGAGATCATCGAGCTCTCGCGCCTCCAGGTGGCCGGAGCGTTGCAGCAGGTCCGCCCCGTCCCGGTGCGCGACGTCGTCGACGAGGCCGTCGACCGGGCCCGCACGACGGCGCAGGGCAAGAACATCACCATCACGGTGGGCGGCTCGGTGGACTGCGTCGTCTTCGGTGACCACAACCTGCTCGTGACGGCGGTGCGCAACCTGCTCGACAACGCCGTGTCCTACTCGGGGGAGAACACCCGCGTGGGCGTCGGCGTGCACGAGCGCGGCGGCCTGGTCGAGATCGACGTCGTCGACCAGGGCATCGGCATCTCCGCGGAGGTGCAGGAGCGGGTCTTCGAACGCTTCTACCGCGTCGACCCGGCGCGTTCGCGGGACACGGGCGGCACGGGCCTCGGGCTGAGCATCGTCAAGCACGTCGCCGCCGACCACGGCGGGGACGTGCGCGTGTGGTCCGAGCCGGGCAAGGGGTCGACCTTCACCTTGCGGATTCCTGCCGCGGACCTCCCGGCCGGCGAGCCGCCCGGGTCGACGGCGAGCCCGGCAGACGCGACCGACGACGTGACCCACGTTTCGCACGTGCCCCCGAGGGCGGGGCGCGGCGGTGACCATGAGCACGGGCCGGAAGGCCCGACGAACGAGGAGGTAGGCGCGTGACGCGCATCCTGGTGGTCGAGGACGAGGAGTCCTACCGCGACCCGCTGACGTACCAGCTGACCCGCGAGGGCTACGAGGTCGTGGCGACGTCGAACGGCAACGACGCGCTGGACCGGTTCGACGACGGCGGCGCGGACCTCGTGCTGCTCGACCTGATGCTCCCCGGCCTCAGCGGCACGGAGGTGTGCCGGGAGCTGCGGCAGCGAGGAGACGTGCCGATCATCATGCTCACCGCCAAGGACTCGGAGATCGACAAGGTCGTGGGCCTGGAGCTCGGCGCGGACGACTACGTCACCAAGCCGTACTCGTTCCGCGAGCTGCTGGCGCGCATGCGTGCGGTCATGCGGCGGCGTGGGGCGGCCGGTGCCGACAGCGGCGCCAACGGCCACGACGACGACGGCGAGTCGGTCCTCGAGGTCGGCCCGGTGCGCATGGACGTGGAGCGGCACACGGTGGCCGTGGGCGGGGAGGCGGTCTCGCTGCCCCTCAAGGAGTTCGACCTGCTCGAGCTGCTGCTGCGCAACGCCGGTCGCGTGCTGACCCGCGGGCAGCTCATCGACCGGGTGTGGGGCGCCGACTACGTCGGCGACACGAAGACGCTCGACGTCCACGTCAAGCGCATCCGCTCCAAGATCGAGGCCGACCCCGGGTCGCCGGCCCTCCTCCTCACGGTGCGCGGGCTGGGGTACAAGCTGGCCGACGAGTCCTGAGAGGCGGTCTCGCCAACAGGCCCTCGGCTGTTCATGAGTCGTTCACCTGCTCCTGGTCACCGGGTCATCTGGCCTCCTTAGCGTTCCATCCGAACGCCGGCGGCCGCCGGTGCCACCACATGCGTGAAGGATGGACGACTCGTGAACCTCAGCCGATTCACTCGTGCAGGATCTGCCGTCGCCGTCGGCGTGCTCGCCCTGAGCCTCGCCGCGTGCGGCTCGGACCCCGAGCCTGCGGACACCGCCTCGGGCGGCGACGGCGCGGAGTCGACGGAGACCGGCGACGCGACGGCCTCGCTCTCCGGCGAGCTCTCGGGCGGCGGTGCCTCGTCGCAGGAGGCCGCGATGAACGCCTGGCGCGCCGGCTTCCAGCAGGCGAACCCGGACGCCACCGTGAACTACGACCCGGTCGGTTCGGGCGGCGGGCGCACCGGGTTCGGTGACGGCTCCTACAAGTTCGCCGGCTCGGACGCCGCGCTGGACGACGAGGAGCTCGCCGCCGCCGAGGCCCAGTGCGGCCCGGACGGGGTCATCGAGTTCCCCGGCTACGTCAGCCCTGTGGCGGTGGCCTTCAACCTCGAGGGCGTCGACTCGCTGAACATGCAGCCCGAGACGATCGCCAACATCTTCCTCGGCGAGATCACCACCTGGGACGACGAGGCGATCGCCGCGGACAACCCGGACGCCGAGCTCCCCGGCACGGCGATCACCGTGGTGCACCGCTCCGACGAGTCGGGCACGACGGAGAACTTCGAGGAGTACCTCTACACGGTCGCACCCGACATCTGGACGACCGAGCCGTCCGGTGTCTGGCCGATCGACGGCCAGGAGTCCGCGCAGGGCACCTCCGGGGTCGTCGGCGCCGCCCAGGCCGGTGACGGCACCATCACCTACGCCGACGCCTCCCAGGTCGCCGACCTGGGCACCGTCGCGGTCGGTGTCGGCGACGAGTTCGTGCCGTACTCGGCCGAGGCCGCCGCCGAGGTCGTCGCCCAGTCGCCGCGTACCGAGGGCACCAGCGAGTACGTCTACTCGATCGACCTGGAGCGCGACATCCCGGGCACCTACCCGATCGTGCTCGTGTCGTACTCCCTCGCCTGCACGTCCTACGACGACGCGGAGACCGCCGAGCTGGTCAAGGGCTTCCTGACCTACCTCGCCAGCGAGGAGGGCCAGCAGGCCGCCTCCGACGCCGCCGGTTCCGCGCCGCTGTCCGACACGATCCGCCAGGCGATCATGCCCGGCATCGAGTCGATCTCCGCGAGCTGACCCGACCACAGGCTCCGGCCGGCGGCCGGGGGCCCCCCCCCCCCCCGCGCCCCCCCCCGCCCCCGGCACCGCCGTCTGGCACCAGAGCAGAGTCGAGAGCAGCGCACCCAGCATGAGCGAGGAATCCGAGTGAGCATCACCGACAGCCCGCCTCGAGCGGGCACCCGCGCGGTCCGCCGACGGCGGTCGTCCGACCGCGGCTTCAACCGCGTCTTCCGCTGGATCGCCGTCGGCGCCGGCGTCCTGATCCTCGTCGTGCTGGCCGCGGTCGCACTGTTCCTGCTGTGGCAGGCATGGCCGGCGATCACGGCGGGCAGCACCGAGCTCGCGTCGGCCGTGCCCCGCTACCCGGAGGACACGTCCCTCCTGGGGTACGTGGGACCCCTCGTCTTCGGCACGCTCCTGGCCGCGGTCCTCGCACTGTGCCTGGCGGTCCCGGTGGCGATCGGCATCGCGCTGTTCATCTCGCACTACTCGCCGCGGCGCCTGTCGCAGGTGCTGGGCTACCTCGTCGACCTGCTGGCCGCGATCCCCTCGGTCGTCTACGGCCTCTGGGGCTTCCTCGTGCTGGCCCCCGTGCTGACGCCGGTCTGGCTGTGGCTGAACGAGAACCTGAGCTGGATCCCGCTGTACGGCGGCCAGGCGTCCACGACCGGGCGAGCGATGGCCACGGTCGGCGTGGTGCTGGCCGTGATGATCCTGCCGATCATCACCGCGGTGTCCCGCGAGGTCTTCCTCCAGACGCCCAAGCTGCACGAGGAGGCGGCGCTCGCCCTCGGCGCCACCCGCTGGGAGGTCGTGCGCACCGCGGTCTTGCCCTTCGGGCGGTCCGGCGTGATCTCCGCGGCCATGCTCGGTCTGGGCCGCGCGCTCGGCGAGACGATGGCTGTGCTGATGATCATCTCGCCCGGGTTCTCCTACAGCCTGGACATCCTCGCCGCGGGGCAGCACCAGACGATCGCCGCGTACATCGCCGCAGACTTCCCGGAGTCGACCGGGCTCGGCATCAACACGCTGATCGCGACCGGCCTCGCCCTGTTCGTCATCACGCTGGCCGTCAACATGACCGCGCGCTGGATCGTCGCGCGCCGCAAGGAATTCTCGGGGGCCAACTGATGAGCGTCGCGACCGGAACCACGAACACCGCGGACGCCACCGAGCGCACCCGCGCCCTGCTCACGGCGGCCGACCCGGGCCGCCGCCGCACCGACCTCGTCATGCGGAGCCTCATCTGGTTCGCCTTCGCCCTGGCGATGGTCCCGCTGGTCTGGCTCCTGTGGACCGTCACGGTCGAGGGCGTCGGCCGGATGAGCATCGACTTCCTGTCGCTGTCGATGCGCAACATCTTCGGCGGCGACCCCACCGGCGGCATCTACCACGCGATCATGGGCACGCTCGTGATCACCGGGATCGCCGCGCTCATCTCCGTACCGGTGGGCGTGCTCACGGCGATCTACCTCGTCGAGTACGGGCGCGGCTGGCTGGCCAAGGCGGTCACGTTCTTCGTGGACGTCATGACCGGCATCCCGTCGATCGTCGCCGGGCTCTTCGCCTTCTCGCTCTTCGCCCTCTTCCTCGGCCCGAGCGCCCAGATGGGCTTCATGGGCGCGGTCGCGCTCTCCGTGCTCATGATCCCGGTGGTGGTGCGCTCCTGCGAGGAGATGCTCAAGCTCGTCCCGAACGAGCTGCGCGAGGCCTCCTACGCGCTGGGCGTGCCGAAGTGGTTGACGATCGTCAAGGTGGTGCTCCGCACCTCGATCGCGGGCCTGACCACGGGCGTGCTGCTCGCCGTCGCCCGCGTCATCGGCGAGACGGCCCCGCTGCTCGTCACCGTGGGCGTCACCGACTCGATCAACATGAACCCGTTCGACGGCCGCATGATGACGCTGCCCGTCTTCAGCTACCGGCAGTACCACCAGGGCTACGCGCCCTGCCCGTCCGGCGAGTCGGCGTCGTGCGTGGCGGACATCGCGTTCCAGAACGCGTGGGGCTCCGCACTCGTGCTCATCGCGATCGTCCTGGTCCTCAACATCGTCGGCCGACTGGTGAACCGTTGGTTCTCCCCGAAGCTGCGCTGACGCGCAGACCCGCCGACCAGACGCAGCTCAGAAGAAGGAAATAACGATGGCACAGCGCATCGATGTCAAGGATCTCAACATCTACTACGGCGACTTCCTCGCCGTGCAGGACGTCGCGATGACGATCGAGCCCGAGTCGGTGACGGCCCTCATCGGCCCGTCCGGCTGCGGCAAGTCGACGTACCTGCGCACGCTCAACCGGATGCACGAGGTGATTCCTGGTGCGCGCGTCGAGGGCAGCGTCCAGCTCGAGGGCGTCGACCTCTACGGGTCGGACGTCGACCCGGTCGCGGTGCGCCGCAACGTGGGCATGGTGTTCCAGCGCCCCAACCCGTTTCCCACGATGTCGATCCGCGACAACGTGCTGGCGGGCGTCAAGCTCAACAACAAGCGGATCTCCAAGGCCGACGCCGACGACCTGGTCGAGTCCTCGCTGCACGGCGCCAACCTGTGGAACGAGGTGAAGGACCGCCTCGAGAAGCCGGGGTCCGGACTCTCCGGCGGGCAGCAGCAGCGGCTGTGCATCGCTCGGGCCATCGCCGTGAAGCCGCAGGTGCTCCTCATGGACGAGCCCTGCTCGGCCCTCGACCCGATCTCGACCATCGCGATCGAGGACCTGATCGGCGAGCTGAAGAACGACTACACGATCGTGATCGTCACGCACAACATGCAGCAGGCGGCGCGCGTGAGCGACCGGACGGCATTCTTCAACATCGCCGGCACCGGCAAGCCGGGCAAGCTGATCGAGATGGACGACACGTCGACGATCTTCTCGTCGCCGGCCGAGAAGTCGACCGAGGACTACGTCTCCGGCCGCTTCGGCTGACCGCGGGGTAGTACCGCGCCTGCCGAGGCAGTACCGCCGGCCGCCGCGTCGCAACGAGAAGGCCCCTCCCGCTCGAGCGGGAGGGGCCTCTTCCTACTACCTCGACGGCGCCGCTACTACCTCGGCGCCGCTACTACCTCGGGGGTCAGGGGAGGTACTCGGCGTACTCCGGGAGCGTGCCGTCGAGGACGGGCAGGTAGAAGTCCTCCGTCGCGCCGGCGGCGGAGAGCGACGCCTCGAGGTTCGCGCCGGGGATCGCCGCCACGGAGCCGAGCATGACCTGCTCGCCGTCCTCGGTGCCGAGGTAGACCGTCCCGTTCGCGGGCACGGGGACGCTCACCGGGCCGGAGCCGGGGGTGGTCAGGACGAACTCGACGTCCTCGGAGGACTCGTTGGCGAGAGCGCCCAGCACCCTGCCCTGCTCACCCTCGGCAGCGGACACGACCATCAGGTTGAGACCGCGCACGTCGGCGTCCTCGAAGTCGACACGGCTGCCGTCCGAGGGCGAGTAGGCGAGCTGCGTGGTGATCGGTGCGCACGCCCCCAGCAGCAGCGCTCCGACGGCGGCGCCCGCGACGGCGAGGGTGGTTCGGGCAGGACGGGCGGAGCGGGCCACGTGCTCTCCTTCGGCTGGAGCGTGCGTGCCGACGGCAGGTCTTGTGCACGCGTTGTGTCACTGGATGGGAGGACGCAGAGCGCCCGGCGCTATCCTAGTGCGGTTCGCCGACCTACATCCACCGAGGTTCCCGGCAACGCTCTGACCTGCGGCGATGCTGTCGCGAGCCACGGCGTGAACGCCTCCGGGCACGCAGAGCGAGCCCTTTCCCGTGATAGACTCACCTACTGGGAAAGGGGACATCTACAGATGACGTTCACAGTAGGCGAGACGGTTGTCTACCCGCATCACGGCGCCGCGCTGATCGAAGAGGTCAAGACGCGCAAGATCCGTGGTGAAGAGAAGATGTACCTCAAGCTCAAGGTCGCCCAGGGCGACCTGACGATCGAGGTCCCGGCCGAGAACGTCGACCTCGTCGGCGTGCGCGACGTGGTCGACCAGGAAGGCCTCGACAGGGTCTTCGACGTGCTGCGCGCCCCGTACACCGAGGAGCCGACCAACTGGTCACGGCGGTACAAGGCGAACCTCGAGAAGCTCGCGTCCGGCGACGTGATCAAGGTCGGCGAGGTCGTGCGCGACCTCTCGCGCCGTGACGCGGACCGTGGGCTGAGCGCCGGCGAGAAGCGCATGCTCGCCAAGGCTCGTCAGATCCTCGAGTCCGAGGTCGCCCTCGCCGAGGGCGTCGACGAGGAGAAGGCGGGCGCCATCATCGACGAGGTGCTCGCCTCCTGACGACGCTCGCGATCCTCACCGCGGCCGGCTCCGGCACGCGGCTCGGGCGGGACGTCCCCAAGGCGCTGGTCGAGGTCGGCGGCCTGCCGATGATCACGCACGCCGCCCGGGCGCTGGCGGGCTCCGGCGTGGTGGACGTCCTCGTCATCACCGCGCCGCCGGGTCGCAGCGCAGAGATGCGTGCCGCCGTCGGCCCGCTCGATCTCGAGCTGCACGTGGTCGACGGCGGCGTGACGCGTCAGGCGTCCGTCGCCGCCGGGCTCGCCCAGGCGGTCCCGGGCACGGACGTCGTCCTCGTGCACGACGCGGCCCGGCCGTTCACCCCGCCCGCGCTCGTCCGGCGCGTCGTGGCGGCCGTGCGCAGCGGGCATCCCGCCGTCGTCCCCGGCCTGCCGGTCACGGACACGATCAAGCGGGTGGCGCCCGACGACGGCGCCCCGGCCGGACGCTCCGCCTCCGGTGCGCCCGTGGTCGAGCGAGTCGTCGAGACCCCGGACCGCAGCGTGCTGCGTGCCGTGCAGACGCCGCAGGGCTTCGACCACGACCTGCTGGTCCGGGCGCACGCCGAGGGCGCCTCCCGGGCAGCCGCCGAGCACCTGGCCGCCACGGACGACGCGGGGCTGGTCGAGGCGCTCGGTGAGCCCGTGCACGTCGTCGCCGGCGACGCCGCGGCGCTCAAGATCACCACGGAACGCGACCTCGCCGTCGCCACCATCCTGCTGGAGGAACGATGAGCGCCCTGCCGCGGACCGGCGTCGGCGTCGACGTCCACGCGTTCGCCCCCGAGGGTTCGGACCGTGAGCTGTGGTTGGGCGGTCTGCACTGGCCGGGGGAGCGTGGGCTGGCGGGTCACTCGGACGCGGACGTCGCGGCGCACGCGGCAGCCGACGCGCTGTTCTCCGCGGCGGGCATCGGCGACCTCGGGTCGCACTTCGGTACCAGCGAGCCCGAGTGGGCCGGGGCGAGCGGTGCGGCCCTGCTCGCGGAGGCCGCGCGCCGGGTGCGTGCCGCGGGCTTCGAGATCGGCAACGTCGCCGTCCAGGTGATCGGGAACCGGCCGAAGGTCGGGCCGCGCCGGTCGGAGGCGGAGGCGGCGCTGTCGGAGGCTGCCGGCGCACCGGTGTCGCTGAGCGCGACGACGTCCGACGGGCTCGGGCTCACCGGTCGCGGCGAGGGCGTCGCGGCGGTCGCGACGGCACTGGTCGCCTCCCACGACGCCGAGGGTCGCCCCTGACGCTCAGAGGGCGCCGAGGACCCGGTCCGTGTACGCGTTGCGGAACGTTCCGGCGGGGTCGACGACGGCGCGGACGCTCGCGACGTCGTCGAGCGGGTAGTGCTCGGCCAGGTCGTCGGCGGTACGGGTGTGCAGCTTGCCCCAGTGCGGTCGCCCACCCGCGGCCACGAAGATCTCCTCCGCCGCGGCGAAGTACCGCTCGCGCGGCATGCGGTGGTACTGGTGCACGGCCACGTACGCCGTCTCCCGGCCGCGCGCCGTCGAGAGCCACACGTCGTCCGCCGCCGCGCAGCGCACCTCCACGGGGAACGGCACCGGTTCGCCGGACGTCCGCAGCCAGGCCGCGAGATCGGTCAGCACCTCGCGCAGCGCGGCGCGCGGCACGGCGTACTCCATCTCCGCGAAGCGCACCCGCCGCCGTGTCACCAGCACGCGGTCCGACGGCGCCACGTACGTGCGGTCGCCGAGCGCGGCCGCGCTCACCCGGTTGATCCGTGGGACCCAGCGGGGGGCCGCGGCCGCCAGCCGCATGGCGACCCCGAGGGCACCGTTGGCCAGCACCTCCTCGTCGAGGACGGTGCGCGCCCCTGCGCCCAGACGCCGCACCGTGCCGGCGAGGCCCTCCTGACGCTCGGCGTGCGCGGCAGCCTCGTCACGGTCCAGGGGGTCGTTGCACCACGTGAGCATGCGGTCCGTGCCGGGGAACCAGTAGGCGTCGACCCGTTGGTGCTGCGCCACGAGCTCGTCGTAGCCCTCCACGACCTCGCGCCACGGCCGTACCGTCTCCGTCGAGCGGAGCAGGTAGGCCGGTACCACCTCGAGGGTGACAGCGGCGAGCACGCCCACCGTGCCGAGACCGAGCCGGGCCACCTCGAAGAGCACCCGCTCGGGCGAGCCGGCGGGGTCGTCGTCGGTCACGGTGCGCACGGTGCCGTCGGCGTGCACGAGCCGCAGGCCGCGAACCTGGGTGGCCAGCCCGCCGAGCCGGGCGCCCGTGCCGTGGGTGCCGGTCGAGATCGCGCCGGCGACCGACTGTCGGTCGATGTCGCCCAGGTTGCGCATCGCCAGGCCGTGCGAGGCGAGGATCGCGTTGAGCTCGTGCAGCCGGGTGCCCGCTCCCACGGTCACGAGCGCACCTCCCGAGGGCAGCCGCTGCATCGACTCCAGGCCACGCAGGTGGTCCAGGCTGAGCAGCAGCCCGTCCGTCACGGCCGCGTCGGTGAACGAGTGCCCGGCCCCGACGGCGCGCACCCGCAGGCCGTCGGCCGCCGCGCGGGCCACCATGGCGCGCAGCGCCGGCTCGTCGCGGGGCGTCGCACGCTGTGCCGGTTCGGCGGTGAAGGTCCGCCCCCAGGTGGTGAACGTCACGGCGAACACTCTGCCACGCCGGGCCGCCGGTGTACCGTGCGTGCATGGGCGAGACCGAGCGGCTGACCAGGGCCACGGACGGTCTGCCCGCGCCGCTCGCCGTCGTCGACCTCGACGTGTTCGACGCCAACGCGGCGAGCCTGCTCAGCCGGGCCGGCGGCACCCCGGTCCGCGTGGCCGCCAAGTCGGTGCGGGTGCGCTCGCTGATCGAGCGGGCACTGGGGGCCGGGTTCGCGGGCGTCATGGCCTTCTCGCTGGACGAGGCCATGTGGCTGGTGGGCACCGGCGTGCGCGACGTCCTCCTCGGCTACCCGACGGTCGACGCCGGAGCGCTCGCCCGGCTCGCCGGCGACCCGGTCGCACGCCGCGAGATCACCCTCATGGTCGACGACGTCGCGCAGCTCGCGCTCGTGCGGACCGCGCTCGCCGGACGGGACGCAGCAGCCGGAGAGCCCGCGCTGCCGGACGTCGCGGTGTGCCTCGACGTGGACTCCTCGCTGCGGGTCGGGTGGGGTCCCCTTCAGCTCCACCTGGGCACCCGGCGGTCGCCGCTGCGCAGCCCGGAGCAGGTCGCCGCGCTGGCGGTCGAGGTGGCCGGTACCGAGGGTCTGCGCCTGCGGGGCCTGATGTTCTACGAGGCGCAGGTCGCCGGCGTGCCCGACACCCCGGCGGTCCGGGTGGTCAAGGCGCTCTCCGTGCCGGACGTCGACCAGCGGCGCCGCGGCATCCTCGCGGCGGTGCGTGCCGCCGTCGGGCACGACGTCGAGCTGGTCAACGCCGGTGGCACGGGCTCCCTCGAGACGTCCGCGGCCGGGACCGGGGTGACCGAGGTGACCTCGGGGTCCGGGCTGTTCGTCCCCGGCACGTTCGACGCGATGCGCTCCGTGACGCAGCGGCCGTCCGCCTTCTTCGGGCTCGACGTCGTGCGGAACCCGGGGCCCGGGTGGGCGACGGCGTTCGGCGGCGGGTACATCGCCTCCGGCCCCGCGGGCCGGTCCCGCCTGCCGCGGCTGGTCACTCCCGGTTGGGCGCTGACCCGGCAGGAGGCCGCCGGCGAGGTGCAGACGCCGTTGCGGCTGCGGGGTGGGCGTCCTCTGGACGTGGGGGACCGGGTGTGGTTCCGTCACGCCAAGGCGGGCGAGCTGATGGAGCGGTTCGCCGCCGTGCACCTGGTGCGCGGCGACGAGGTGGTCGGGACGGTGCCGACCTACCGTGGCGAGGGTCGCACCTTCGGCTGAGGGTCCACGCCGCCCGGCTCCGAGGAGCGGCGACCAGGCCGGTACCCTGGACCGGTGACCTTGCACCTGTATGACACCGCCACGCGCACCGTGCGCGAGCTCGTCCCTCGAACCCCTGGCAAGGTCGGCATCTACCTGTGCGGCGCGACCGTCCAGTCGTCGCCGCACGTCGGCCACCTGCGCCCCGCCGTCGCGTTCGACGTGCTGCGCCGCTGGCTGCAGCGCAAGGGTTTGGACGTGACGTTGATCCGCAACGTCACCGACATCGACGACAAGATCCTGACCAAGGCGGCCGCGGCCGGGGTCGAGTGGTGGGCGCACGCCGCCACGTACGAGCGGGAGTTCACCGCCGCGTACGACGCCCTGGGCGTCCTGCCGCCCACCTACGAGCCGCGCGCCACCGGCCACGTGCCGCAGATGATCGACCTGATGGAGCGACTCGTCGAGTCGGGGCACGCGTACACCACCGGGCCCGGCAACGTCTGGTTCGACGTCCGCTCCTGGCCCGCCTACGGCGAGCTGACCACGCAGCGGCTCGAGGACCTCAACCCCGAGTCCACGGACGACGCCGTCGCGACGGAGAAGCGCGACCCCCACGACTTCGCGCTGTGGAAGGCGTCGCGGCCCGGGGAGCCGGCGACCGCGGCCTGGGACACGCCGTTCGGGCGCGGCCGGCCGGGCTGGCACCTCGAGTGCTCCGCGATGGCGCGCCGGTACCTGGGCGAGTCCTTCGACATCCACGGCGGCGGTCTCGACCTGCGGTTCCCGCACCACGAGAACGAGCAGGCCCAGTCCCGAGCCGCGGGCTACGGGTTCGCCGACCGGTGGATGCACTCGGCCTGGGTGACCCAGCAGGGCGTGAAGATGAGCAAGTCGCTCGGCAACGGGCTGCTCATCGACGAGGTGCTCGCCAAGGCGCCCGCTCCGGTCGTGCGCTACGCCCTCGCGGCGGTCCAGTACCGCTCGATGCTCGAGTGGGGGCCGGACACGCTCGACGAGGCGCGTCACACCTGGGAGCGGCTCGTCGGCTTCGTGGCACGCGCCTCCGAGCGCGTCGGTGACGTGTCCCGCACAGAGGTCGCCACGTCGGCGCTGCCGCCGGCCTTCGAGGCAGCGTTGGACGACGATCTCAACGTCCCGGCCGCGCTCGCCGTCGTGCACGAGACGTTGCGCTCCGGCAACAGCGCCCTGGCCGCAGGGGACGACGACGGCGCTCGCCTGGCGCTGGTGACGCTGCGGGGGATGCTGGACGTGCTCGGCCTCGACCCCGCCGACCCGCACTGGGCCGCGGAAGCCGACACCAAGGTGGCCGACGCGCTCGACGCCGTCGTGGGCGCGGAGCTCGAGGCGCGTGCCGCAGCCCGAGCCGCGAAGGACTGGGCCACCAGCGACGCGATCCGGGACCGCCTCGCGGCGGCCGGCGTCGTCGTGCAGGACTCACCGGACGGTGCCCGCTGGGCGTTGTCCACCACGGAGGAGAACAGCTGATGGCGGGCAACTCGCAGCGTCCCGGCGCGAAGCGCAAGGGCAGCACCAAGAAGGGCGCACAGGTCGGTACCGGCGGCCACAGCCGCAAGGCGCTCCAGGGCAAGGGACCGACGCCGCGGGCCGAGGACCGCACCTACCACCCGGCGCACAAGAAGAAGGTCGCCGCGGAGAAGCGGCAGGAGTCGCAGAAGGCGCAGGGCGCACGCAAGGGCGTCTCCCGCGGCACGCGCAAGGCGACCGGTGGCGCGGAGGTGGTGGCCGGCCGCAACGCCGTGCTCGAGGCGCTGCGCACGCAGGCTCCCGTCACGGCCGTGCACATCGCCGAGCGCATCGACCACGACGACCGCACCCGCGAGATCATCGAGCTCGCCTCGATGCGGGGGGCGCGGCTGCTCGAGTCGTCGCGCGGGGCGCTGGACCAGCTCACCGAGGGTTCCGTGCACCAGGGCGTGGCGCTCGAGGTGCCGCCGTACGAGTACAAGGACGTCGAGGACCTGCTCGATGCCGCCGCCGACGCCGGGGAGCCGCCGCTCATCGTGGCGCTCGACTCGGTCACCGACCCGCGCAACCTCGGGGCCGTGCTGCGGTCGGCGGGCGCGTTCGGCGCGCACGGCGTAGTGGTGCCCTCCCGGCGCTCGGCCTCCGTCACGGCGTCGGCCTGGAAGGTCTCGGCCGGGGCCGCGGCCCGCGTGCCGGTCGCGAAGGAGACCAACCTGGCGCGGACGCTGACCGACCTGAAGAAGGCGGGCCTGTTCGTCGTCGGGCTCGACGCCGGTGGGGACACCGAGATCCGCGACCTGGCCTTCGCGACGGACCCGCTGGTGATCGTGGTGGGCTCGGAGGGCAAGGGGCTCTCGCGCCTGGTCCGCGAGACCTGCGACGCCGTGGCGTCGATCCCCATCGCGTCGTCGGTGGAGTCGCTCAACGCCGGCGTGGCCGCGGGGATCACGCTGTACGAGGTGGCGCAGGCCCGGGCCGCGGCCACCGCCTGACGCCGAGGTAGTACCGGATTGCGCGAGGTAGTGGGACGCGCGCCGAGGTAGTGGGTCGCGTGACGAGGTAGTTGGCCCGGTCGGGTTCCGCCGGGTGTCGGGCGCCGTGCACGGTCGCGTTCACGGGCGCTGGGCGCCCTCCACTTCGGGATTGACGACCGTGCACGGCACCCGACACCCGGCTTGAGCGTTTGCGCCCGGGCGCTACCTCGCGCCGTCGGGCACTACCTCGGCGCGAGCGCTACTACCTCGGCCCCAGCCCTACTACCTCGCGAAACCCGGTACTACCTCGGCAAGGTCCGTACTACCTCGGCGGCCGTGCTACTACCTCGGCGTCAGCCGTCCGACGATGCGTAGTGGAAGTAGTCCGACTCGGGGCCGTCCTCGGGCGTCTCTCCGGGGGCGAGCCCGAGGATGGCCTTCTCGTCGGGGCGGTGCTGGAGCACGTTCTCGACGTACGACGCGACCGTCTCGGGCATCGGCACGTCGCGCTGCGCCTGCTCGGAGATGTACCACCGGTGGTCGAGGATCTCGTGGTACAGCTGCGCGGGCTCGAGCTTGCGTCGCAGCTCGCGGGGCACCGCACGGATGGTCGGCCGGAAGACGTTCTGCAGCCAGTCGTGTGCCACGAGCTGCTCGTCGTCGTCCTGCCGCTCGGTCGCCGCCTGGTAGGAGTCGAGGTCGTTGAGCAGCCGGCGAGCCTGGTTGTCCTGAACGTCCAGGCCGGTGAGCTTGAGCAGCCGCCGCGAGTGGTGCCCCGCATCCACCACCTGGGGCTGGATCTGCACCGTGGTGCCGCCGATGTCCGTGGTGATCGACAGCTCGCCCACGTCGAAGCCGAGCTCGTTGAGCCTCTCGATGCGGGCGGCGACCCGCCAGCGCTCGTCGGCGTGGAAGGCCTCGACGCCGGTGAGCGCCTGCCACAGCTCGGTGTAGCGCTCGACCAGCGAGTCGCCGATGGCGATCTCGTCGACCTCCTCGTCGAGCAGCTCGCCCGCGGCGAGGTCCATCAGCTCGCCGATGATGTTGGTCCGCGCGAGGTCGAGGTCGTACTCCCGCTGCCCCCGGGTGAGCTCGCGGTGCAGGGCTCCCGTCTCGGCGTCGACGAGGTACGCCGCGAACTGTTCCGCGTCGCGCCGGAACAGCGTGTTGGACAACGACACGTCGCCCCAGAAGAACCCGGTCAGGTGCAGTCGCACGAGGAGCACCGCGAGGGCGTCGATCAGCCGGTTCGCGGTCTCGTCGCGCAGGGCCTGGCTGAACACGGAACGGTATGGCAGCGAGAACGCCAGGTGCTCGGTCACGAGGGCGGCCTCGAGAGGTTCGCCCGTGTCGGACCGGCGGCCCGTGACCACGCCGACGGGTGTCACGGCGGGGACGTCGAGCTTGCGCAGCTGGCGCAGCATCTCGTACTCGCGGAAGGCGATCGACTCGCTGATCTCCTTGATCGCGAGCACACGGCCGTCGAGGCGCACGAACCGCACCACGTGCCGGGAGATGCCGCGGGGCAGGGCGGCCAGCACGTCGGCCGGCCACTCGGCGAGGGGCTGCCGCCAGGGGAGGTCGAGCAGCGCCGAGTTCGGCGTCGCCGAGGTGATCTGCAGCTGTTCCATCGGGTGTCAGCGTAGACGACGGCGGGGCAGGTCCGGTCGATGCCGGACCCGCCCCGCCGCGATGCTGCTGCTCAGGCGTCGCTCAGAGTCGCGCGCCCGTCGCGGGGGAGAACACGTGCGACTTGCCCGGCTCGATGGTGACGTGGATGGTGTCACCCTTCATCGGGACGTCGCGCGGGTCGATGCGCACGATGACCTGGTCGGAGTTGCCGGAGTGCAGCTCGCCGGCGGCACCCTCGGTCTTGAGCGAGCCGTACACGAACGCGTCCGAACCGAGCTCCTCGACGAGGTTGACCTCGACCTGCAGGGCACCGTCCGTGCTGGACGGGACGATCTCGAGCGCCTCGGGACGGAACCCGACGGTGATCTTGCCGCCGTCGGCGTCCGTGAGCTGGCTGATGGTCTCCCGCTCGAGCGGGACGGAGGCGTGGCCGACGATGGCCTTGCCGTCCTTGACGTCGAACGTGCCGACGTTCATGGCCGGGGAGCCGATGAAGCCCGCGACGAACACGTTCGCCGGGGTGTCGTACATCTCGCGCGGGGTGCCGACCTGCTGCAGCAGACCGTCCTTGAGGACGGCGATGCGGTCACCCATCGTGAGGGCCTCGGTCTGGTCGTGCGTGACGTAGACCGTCGTGACGCCGAGGCGGCGCTGCAGGGACGCGATCTGCGTACGCGTCTGGACACGGAGCTTGGCGTCGAGGTTCGACAGCGGCTCGTCCATGAGGAACACCTGCGGCTGACGCACGATGGCACGGCCCATGGCCACACGCTGACGCTGACCACCGGAGAGCGCCTTCGGCTTGCGGTCGAGGTACTCGGTGAGGTCGAGGATCTTGGCGGCCTCTTCGACGCGCTGGCGGATCTCGGCCTTCGGCGTGCCCGCAATCTTCAGGGCGAAGCCCATGTTGTCGGCCACCGACATGTGCGGGTAGAGCGCGTAGTTCTGGAAGACCATCGCGATGTCGCGGTCCTTGGGCTGCACGTCGGTGACGTCGCGGTCACCGATGTAGATGTGCCCGCCGTTGACGTCCTCGAGGCCCGCCAGCATGCGCAGCGAGGTCGACTTTCCGCAGCCCGAGGGGCCGACGAGGACGAGGAACTCGCCGTCCTCCACCTCGAGGTTGAGCTGGTCCACGGCCGGGCGCTCAGAGCCCGGGTAGATCCGCGTCGCGTGGTCGTAGGTGACCGAAGCCATGGTGATTCCCTCCACCGGCAGGTACGTGCCGGACGATCCGTTGTGGTCGGGTGTCTTGCGTTCACGACTGGCGTGTCAGCGGTGACACATTCTGTTGTCCTGCGCGCGCATACCGGACCGTTCCGGCGGCCTCGCGCTGACTGATCGTACATGGCCGTGACCGGGATCACGCCATGTCGCTGGTCACGTCCCTGCAGGGCCGTGCGTCACACCGCGAGGAGGTCGGTGATCCGGTCCAGGACCGCGGCGACGCCGTCGCTGTCGGCGACGCGGTGCTCGGCGAGGGTCTCGCCCGAGCCGACCTTGAGGGTGACGTCGCCCGCACCGAGCACGGCGAAGGCCTTCTCGTCGGTGGTGTCGTCGCCCGCGTACAGGACACGCGTGGCCGGGGCGCCGACGTCGTGCGCGACGACGGTGCGCAGCCGCTCCAGCGCCTCGCCCTTGGACGTGTGCAGGACGGCGATCTCGACCACATCCTTGCCGTGCATGGCGTCCAGCCCGAGACGTGCTGCTGCGGCGTCGGCCGCCTCGACGGCAGCGGCCGAGTCGGCGGGCCTGGCCGTGCGCGTGTGCAGGACGGCGGCGCTCGGCTTGCGCTGCACCCACGCCCCTTCGCGGCCGACGACGGCGGAGTCCAGCGCGGCCGTCAGCTCGGCCAGGACGTCGGTCTGCTCAGGCGTGAGCTCGAGCGGGACGGCGTCGATCCCGTCGGCGGTCGCGTGGCCGGTCTGCGCCCCGTGGCTGCCCACGAGGTACGTGCCGGCGGGCGGGAGGGAACGCAGCGCCAGGTCGTCGAGGTCGCGCCCCGAGACGAAGGCGATCCGGGCACGACCCGCCGCCCCAGCCGCACCGGAGGCCTCGCGCACGTGCGCCCCCAGCCGGTCCACGGCGGCGCGGGTCGCCGGCGTCATGCGGGACGCCGTCGGGTCGTCCACGAGCGGGGCGAGCACCCCGTCGAAGTCGAGGGCGACGAGCACCGCGGCGCCGTCGTCGGCCACGAGCCGTTCCAGCGCGGCGACGAGGGGGGTGTCGATCGGGTCAGACATGCGTGTCCCGGGTCGGCATGGCCGTCAGGACGCCGAGGAACGACTTCGACCACTTCGCGACGTCGTCGCCCATGACCTTGCGGCGCAGGCGGCGCATGCGGCGGCGCTTCTCCTTGGGGTCCATGTGGGCGGCGGTGACGATGATGTCCTTCATGCCGTCGATGTCGTGCGGGTTGACGAGCAGCGGCCCGGGGGCGAGCTCGTCGGCCGCGCCGGTGAACTCGGACAGGACGAGCACGCCGCCCAGGTCGGAGCGGGCCGCGATGTACTCCTTGGCGACGAGGTTCATGCCGTCGCGCAAGGAGGTCACGAGCATGACGTCCGCCGCGAGGTAGAGGGCCGCCATCTCCTCCGGCGGGTAGGAGTGGTGCAGGTAGTGGATCGCGGAGTGCCCGATCTCGCCGAACTCGCCGTTGAGGCGTCCCACGAGGCTCTCGACGTGCTCGCGGAGCTCCTGGTAAGCGCCGACGTTCTCGCGTGACGGGCTGGCGACCTGGACCAGCGTGGTGTTGGCGGCCTCGATGCGGCCGTCCTGGAGGATCTCGCCGTAGGCCTTGATCCGGTGCCGGATGCCCTTGGTGTAGTCGAGGCGGTCGACGCCGAGCATGACGACGTCCGGGTCGCCCAGGTCGGCGCGGACCTCCTTGGCGCGGGCCTGGACCTCGGGGCTGCGGGCCAGCTCGTCGAACTTGGCGGTGTCGATGGAGATCGGGAAGGCCGCCGCGCGCACCCGCCGGCCGGGGGAGCCGTCGTCGGAGTCCATGGAGACGACCGAGCCGCGGGTCGGGTGGTCCGTGAGGCGTCGCACCGCGCGGACGAAGTTGGAGGCGTCCCCGCCGCGCTGGAAACCGACGAGGTCGGCGCCGAGCAGGCCTTCGAGGATGCTCCGGCGCCACGGGAGCTGCTGGAACAGCTCGACCGGGGGGAAGGGGATGTGGTCGAAGAACCCGATGCGCAGGTCGGGTCGGAGGTCGCGCAGCATCTTGGGCACGAGCTGGAGCTGGTAGTCGTGCACCCACACGACGCCCCCGTGGGCCGCCTGCGCGGCCGCGGCGTCCGCGAACCGCTGGTTGACGCGCCGGTAGGCCTCCCACCACTGCCGGTGGTAGGTGGGCGGCGCGATCACGTCGTGGTACAGCGGCCACAGGGTGTCGTTGGAGAAGCCCTCGTAGTACTTGCGGATCTCGCTCGCGGAGAGCGTGACCGGGACCAGCATCATGCCATCTGCCTCGAAGGGCTCGTGCGCGAGGTCCGGTGCGCCGGACCAGCCGACCCAGGCGCCGTCGTTCTCCTGCATGACCGGCTCGAGCGCCGAGACCAGTCCTCCGGGGGACCGCTGCCAGTCCACCTCGCCGTCCGCGTCCACGGAGAAGTCGACCGGGAGCCGGTTCGCCACGACGACCAGGTCGTAGCCTCCGGATCCGTCGGAGCCGTTTGCCGATCCTTGACCTTTCAAAGGTGTTCTCTCCCAAGATTGGTGGCATCCTGCTCTTTCTTGACAGGGTAGCCAGACTCCCACCGGGCACCTTACCGACCAGGTCTACCGCCTGCTCGGTCACGGCAGGGAGACGGGCCCGCCGGGCCCGTGCGAGCGCGCGGACCCCCACCCCGGCGCTACGGTGTGGCCCATGGGAGAGGGCGACGAGTCGCAGGTGATGACGGCGGGCGCCCCGGTGTCCGGAGCCGACGGGACGCTGCCCGTCGGGGCCGACGTCGGCGGCTACTCCGTCGTGTCCCTGCTGGGCCGCGGGGCGATGGGCGCCGTCTACGAGGCGGTCGACGGCGGCGGGCAGCGCGTCGCCCTCAAGGTGCTGCACGCGCACGTGGACGCCAACCCCGCCGGCCGGCAGCGTCTGCGGCGCGAGGTCGCGGCGCTGCAGCGTCTGCGGCACCCGGCCGTCGCCCAGGTGCTCGACGCAGAGTTCGAGGGGCCCCACGCGTTCGTCGTCACCGAGCTCATCGAGGGGCTCACGCTCGAGGAAGAGGTCGACGCGCGCGGCCCCCTCGACGTCGCCGACCTCTTCTCCCTGGCGGACCAGCTCGCCGACGCCCTGGAGTCCGTGCACGCCGCCGGGGTGGTGCACCGCGACCTCAAGCCCTCCAACGTGATGGTCACCGGCGACGGCCCGTCGCTCATCGACTTCGGGATCGCGCAGAGCCCCGAGGACGCCCGCACCACCATGACCGGGTTCGTGATGGGCACCCCGGGGTACATCGCGCCCGAGCTCCTCGACGGCGGCGACCCCGTGCCCGAGACCGACTGGTGGAGCTGGGCCGCGCTGCTCGCCTTCGCCGCCACGGGCCGGTCACCCTTCGGCGTGCGGCCCACCGACCTGGTGCTGCGCCGGTCGCGGGAGGGCCGGGCCGACCTCGTCGGCGTCCCCGCCCGTACCGGCCGGGCGCTCGCGGGCGCGCTGCACGCCGACCCCGCACGCCGTTGGGGTCCCACCGACGTGGTGCGCGCCGTCCGCCGAGACCTCGAGGAGGGGACGAGCGACGTCGTCGGCGTCCCGGAGGACCCGCACGCCACCCAGCGCATCGTGGTCGCCGCCGGTGCGGCGACGGCGGCGCTCGCGGGCGCAGCAGGGGCGATGGCCCACCAGGGGGACGACACCGCGGTCTCCGGCGAGTCCGGGGACGACGGCGGCACGGCACCGGACCGGGAGCCCGACGGCGACGTCGTGGGCCACGGGGCGGCCCGGTCCGTGGGGGTGCCCGCGGGTGACGAGACCGCCGTCGTCGGGCCTCCCGTACCGCCGCCGCCGGACCCGCAGGACGCCGGGCAGGTGATGTCGGCGGACGAGCGTGAGCGGGCGATGGCGCAGGACGGCGGCACCCAGGTCCTGCCGGTCGGGGACGTGCGGTACCGCAGCTACGACGAGCTGGCCGACGTGACGCCGGACCCGGAGCCGGAGCAGCCCGCCGGTCCGTACACGGCCCCTGTGCACGGACGCCGGTGGGGGACCGTGCTGGCGCTCGGTCTGCCGTTCGTCGTGCTGGCTGCCTTCTACCCGCTGATCACGTTCGGCGTGTTCTGCGGCGTCACCGTGCTGTGCCGGATCGTCGGCGTCTCGGGCCACCGCTTCCACGAGCGGCGCGAACGCAAGGGCGTGCACCGCTCCGACGGGCTCGTGGCGGGCCTGCTCCTGCCGTACCACGCCGCGATCGGCGCGATCGGCGTCGTGCCGGCGGTGCTGGTCGGCGGCTGCGTCGGGCTGCTCGCGGTCATGGGCGGCTACTGGCTGTTCGGGGACGGCAACCTCATCGTCGTGCCGCTGGAGGACGTCGCCTCCCGGTCGGTCGGCGGGCGGAACGCCCCGGTCGTCTTCGGTCTCGTGCTGGCCGGCTCGATGGTGTCGGCGGTGCTGGCGACCTGGTTCGGGCCGGCCGGGCGCACGGCGCGCGACGGCGCACGGACGATCCTGGCCAACCTCGCGCCCGGGCTGCTCGGCGCGGCCGTCGTCGTGGCGGTGTGCCTGGTCGGGTCGTGGATCCTGTACGCACAGCTCTCGCACCCGGTCGAGTGGTGGCCCATGGACGGCCCGCCGTCGTTCTTCTGACGGCCTCCCAGGTGTCTCCCAGGTCCTCGCGCTAGGTTCTCGCGGGCCGACGTCCGGCCGCAGGTAGGCTGACGCGCGGATCTGCCGCCCGGAACCCACGACGACCCGAAGGACCTGTACCGAGATGTCGAACAAGAACAAGGCCCAGCTCCGCGAGGAGGCGCGCCAGGAAGCGCTCGCGCGGCAGCAGAAGCAGGTGCAGCGCGACCGGCGCAACCGGATCCTGGTCTTCGGTGGCCTCGGCCTCGCGATCGCCGCACTGGTCGCCGTGGCGGCGTTCATCCTCATCAACGAGGGCGCCAAGAAGAACGTCGAGGACATCCCGCTGGCCGAGGTCACCGACGTGCCGTCCACGGCGCTCGAGTCGGGCGGCATCCCCGTGGGTGCCGACCTGGTCGCCGGCACCGAGAACGAGGGTGCACCCGTGGTCGACGAGTACCTCGACTACATGTGCCCGGTCTGCGGCCAGTTCGAGCAGGTCAACGGCGCCGACGTCGAGACGATGGTCACGTCCGGCGACGCCACCGTCGTCTTCCACCCCGTGTCGATCCTGGACCGGGCCTCCAACAACACCGAGTACTCCACCCGCGCGGCCTCGGCGGCCTACTGGGTGGCCGACCGCGCGCCGGAGGCGTTCTTCGCCTTCAACGAGGCGCTGTTCGCGAACCAGCCGGAGGAGGGCACCCCCGGCCTCGACGACGAGGCGATCGCCGACCTGGCGGAGGGCGCCGGCGCACCGGCGGACGTCGCCGCGGGCATCGCCGACGGCACCGCCCGCGCGACCTTCGGCCAGTACGTGTACTCGCTGACGAACGATGCGACCGCCGACGAGTCGCTGATGAACGCCAACGGAGGCTTCGGTACGCCGACGATCCTGGTCGACGGTGAGCGCTTCGAGGGCTGGAGCCAGCCCGGTGGCCTGCTGACGGCCGTGCAGGGCGGCGAGCCCGCGGCCGAGGAGGAGCCGGCCGAGGAGGAGGCCGCGGAGGGCTGACCCTCTCGCGGGGGCCGGCCGACCGCCGCGCGGTAGGCTGGTCCCCGCTCCCGCCGCCTTAGCTCAGCTGGTAGAGCTCCCGTCTTGTAAACGGAAGGTCGTCGGTTCGAATCCGACAGGCGGCTCCACCGTTCTGTTGTGGGCGCGATTTCTGGCCCGATTCGTCCCTTTCGGGCCGATATCCAGCCCAGAAATCGCGCCCACAACACTGTGGTCAGCGCTCGGACGGCGGCCAGATCGACGGTTCGGCCCACTTGGCCAGCCGGCCGTCACCGCTCGACGTGCCGGTGATCCGCCGTCGGACCCAGGGGGCCACGTGCACCCGCGCCCACTGCGCGTCCGCCTGCAGCTTCCGGTAGAACCGCACCGGGGGCGCGACGTCCAGCGGGACGTCGAACGCCGGGTCGTCCGGCTCGAGCCCCAGGCCCACGAGCGCGGCGTTCGACACGCGGCGGTGCCCCTCGTCGGTGAGGTGGATGCGGTCGTCGGACCACATGCGCCAGTCCATCAGGCCACGCAGGCCCCAGGTGTCCAGCACGAACGCCCCGTGGCGCTGCGCGATCGACCAGATGTTCGCGTTGTAGATGCCGACGCGGCCCTGCATCCAGTTCAGCGCGCCGCCGGTGCGGAAGCCGGTCCCGAGCAGGACGTCGGCCCCCGTCGAGCGGATCTCGGCGACCGCCTGCTCGAGCGCCCCCGAGAGCCCGTGCACGTCCGCCTGCGGACGCAGGATGTCGTTGCCGCCACCGACCAGCGACACCAGGTCCGGCTCCATGGCCAGCGCTCGAGGGACCTGCTCGGCGATGATCTGGCGGAGCTTGCGCCCTCTGATCGCGAGATTGCCGTACTCGAACGGGGCATCACCGCGGCGCTCGGCCAGATGGTCGGCGAGCCGGTCCGCCCAGCCGCGCAGGACGCCGTCGGACGCGGTACCGGCCGCCACGGGCGTGCCGTCCGCGTGCGGGTACGGGTCCCACAGGCCTTCGGAGAACGAGTCGCCGATCGCGACGTAGCGGGACCAGCGCGGGGTGGAGGAGGGCGAGTTCACGTCCCCCATCTTGCACCCGTCGCTCAGGGCAGACGCCAGTCCACGGGTGCGGCCCCCTGCTGCTCCAGCAGCGCGTTGACGCGCGAGAACGGCTTGGACCCGAAGAACCCGCGGTAGGCCGCCAGCGGGCTCGGGTGCGCGGACTCCACCGTGGGCGTGGCGCCCAGCCACGGCTTGAGCGACGCGGCGTCACGACCCCACAGGATCGCGACCAGCGGCCCGCCCCGCGCCACCAGCGTCTTGATCGCGGCCTCGGTGACCTGCTCCCAGCCCTTGCCGCGGTGCGACGCCGGTTCCCCCGGCCGCACCGTGAGCACCCGGTTCAGCATCATCACGCCCTGGTCGGCCCACGGGCTCAGGTCGCCCGACGACGGCGGGGGAGCGCCGACGTCGTCCGCCAGCTCCGTGTAGATGTTCGCCAGAGACTTGGGGACCGGCCGGACGTGCGGCTGGACCGAGAACGACAGGCCCATGGGGTGGCCGGGCGTCGGGTACGGGTCCTGCCCCACCACCAGCACCCGGACGTCCGCGAGCGGACGGCGGAACGCGGCGAAGACGTCGCCCGGCGCCGGCAGGTAGGTGCGCCCGGCCGCGACCTCGGCGCGCAGGAAGTCCCCCATCGCGTGGACCTGGGGCTCGACGTCGGCGAGTGCGGCAGCCCAGTCGGCTGCCATCACGGTGTCCAGGGCGGGTCGCGTCGTCGTCGGGGAGTCCACGCACGAGACGCTAGCGCACTCGCGACGCGCGGCCCAGGATGCCCGGGACGGCGTCCGAGGTGCCCCATACTGGCCGCTATGAGCGAGATGCTGGTCCAGGACATCGACACCACGACGGAGGCCCCGTCGTCGGTCACCGAACCCGGTGCGCTGACCGACCGGGATCGCGAGATCCTCGCCTTCGAGAAGCAGTGGTGGAAGTACGCCGGATCGAAGGAGCAGGCCGTGCGCGAGCTCTTCGACATGTCGGCCACGCGGTACTACCAGGTGCTCAACGCCCTGATCGACACCCCGGCCGCGCTCGAGCACGACCCGATGCTCGTGAAGCGGCTGCGCCGGATGCGGGCCACCCGCCAGCGGGCGCGCACCGCCCGGCGACTCGACGGGACGAACGGCTGACCTGCGGTGGCGCGATGCTGAACAACGGCTGTAGGTCCCGGGGCGGGGAACCGCTACCCTGTCCGGCGTGACAAAGAGCCAGTACCCGTACCCGCCCGACGAGTTCGACGTCCGCGGTCCCGAGGGAGCGCCGGTGGGAGTCCACCGCGAGCCCCGGAGCGGGTGGAGCTCGGTCTGGCCGTTCCTGCTCGTCGCGGTGGTCTTCGCCGGTCTGGGGATCGGCGTCATCTCCTTCCTGTCCGACGGCGGCGACACGCCGACGGAGAACCCGCCGGCGGCCTCCGAGCAGTCGGCAGCGCCGGAGGACTCCGAGGGCGGCGAGGGCTCTGAGGGCGAGGGCTCCGGCGAGGAGCCGACCGACGGCTCGGGCGACGAGGGGTCCGAGGGTGACGAGGGCGAGGGCGACGAGACCGAGGAGCCGTCCGAGGAGCCGAGCGACGAGGTGACGGACGATGCGGTGGACATCGACGCGCTGATCGCTGAGGGCGACACCAGCGCCTTGGTCCGGGTGCTGAACGACGACAGCGGCGTGAGCGGCGAGGCCGGACGGGGATCCGACGCCCTTTCGTCGTACGGCTTCACCAACACGGAAGCGAACAACTACGACGGTGACTCTGGCCAGACGACCAACGTGGTCTGGTACGCCGAAGGCCGTGCGGAGACGGCAGCAGCCGTCGCAGCGATCATGGGGATCCCGGCGGAACAGACGTCGCAGCAGCCACTTGCGAGCGGCGACGTCGTGGTCGTCATCAAGGAAGCCCTCGACATCGCTGAGTGATCTCGCTGGTCACGCACGTGCGGGTAGAGCCGGTCAGCTGACCCGGGCGCGGTCCGCGAAGATCGCGACACCCTGGATTCGGATGCTTCCCTTCGAGTGACCTCCGCCACTAGTCTCCTGTTCACTGCGGGGCGTCGGCCCCGTGTGCCAGAACGATGAGGAGAAGTAGATGGCCCAGGGCACCGTCAAGTGGTTCAACGCCGAGAAGGGGTACGGCTTCGTCACGCCGGCTGACGGCGGACAGGACCTGTTCGTCCACTTCAGCTCGATCCAGGCAGACGGGTACCGCACCCTCGACGAGGGTCAGCAGGTGGAGTTCGAGGTCGGCCAGGGCCAGAAGGGCCCGCAGGCGGAGCAGGTCCGCCCGCTCTGATCGTGCTGATCTAGACAGACCGCGTCGGCGAGGGCCGGCGCCCGACGGCGCATCGATGCGTCGGGGGCGCCGGCCTTCGTCGTGTCCGGGGTGCCGCCGTCGGGCGCGGTTGTGCGCCGACGGCGAACGTCTTGCACTCTCGACAGGAGAGTGCCAATAATGGGTTAGCACTCTCGGCTGTCGAGTGACAGCCGGGGTCGACAACCTTGGTCGAAAGGTGAGGCACGCCCACGCCCGTGATGTGAACGGTGCGGGGGCGCGTCGTCCGTCGCGGGCACCGGCCGACCATCCACCAGCCACAGCGGAGGATCAGTCCCCATGGCCAAGATCATCGCGTTCGACGAGGAAGCTCGTCGGAGCATGGAGCGCGGGCTCAACCAGCTCGCCGACACCGTGAAGGTCACGCTCGGCCCCAAGGGCCGCAACGTCGTCCTGGACAAGAAGTGGGGCGCCCCCACGATCACCAACGACGGTGTCTCCATCGCCAAGGAGATCGAGCTCGAGGACGCGTTCGAGAAGATCGGCGCCGAGCTCGTCAAGGAGGTCGCCAAGAAGACCGACGACGTCGCGGGTGACGGCACCACCACCGCGACCGTGCTCGCCCAGGCGCTCGTCCGCGAGGGTCTGCGCGTCGTCGCGGCCGGCGCCAACCCGATCGCCGTCAAGCGCGGCATCGAGAAGGCTGTCGAGGCGGTCACCGAGCAGCTGCTCAATGCGTCGGTCGACGTCGAGACGAAGGAGCAGATCGCTGCCACGGCCGCGATCTCCGCCGGCGACCTCGCCATCGGCGAGCTCATCGCCGAGGCCCTCGACAAGGTGGGCAAGGAAGGCGTCATCACCGTCGAGGAGTCGAACACCTTCGGCCTCGAGCTCGAGCTCACCGAGGGCATGCGCTTCGACAAGGGCTTCCTCGCCCGCTACTTCGAGACGGACCCGGAGCGCCAGGAGGCGGTCCTCGAGGACCCGTACGTCCTGATCGTCGAGTCGAAGATCTCGAACGTCAAGGACATGCTGCCGCTGCTCGACCAGGTCATGAAGTCCGGTCGTTCGCTGCTGATCATCGCCGAGGACGTCGAGGGCGAGGCCCTGGCGACCCTGGTGCTGAACAAGATCCGCGGCACCTTCAAGTCCGTCGCCGTCAAGGCCCCGGGCTTCGGCGACCGCCGCAAGGCCATGCTGCAGGACATCGCGGTGCTCACCGGTGGCCAGGTCATCACCGAGACCGTCGGCCTCAAGCTGGAGAACGCCACGCTCGAGGAGCTCGGCCAGGCCCGCAAGGTCGTCGTCACCAAGGACGAGACCACGATCGTCGAGGGCACCGGCGACGCCGACCTCATCGCCGGTCGCGTGCAGCAGATCCGTTCCGAGATCGAGAAGTCGGACTCGGACTACGACCGCGAGAAGCTGCAGGAGCGCCTCGCCAAGCTGGCCGGCGGCGTCGCCGTCATCAAGGCCGGTGCGGCCACCGAGGTGGAGCTCAAGGAGCGCAAGCACCGCATCGAGGACGCCGTGCGCAACGCCAAGGCCGCCGTCGAGGAGGGCATCGTCGCCGGTGGTGGCGTCGCGCTCCTGCAGGCCGGTGCCGCCGCGTTCGCCAAGCTCGAGCTCGAGGGTGACGAGGCGACCGGTGCGCAGATCGTCAACGCAGCGATCTCGGCCCCGCTGAAGCAGATCGCCATCAACGCCGGCCTCGAGGGCGGCGTCGTGGCGGAGAAGGTCCGCGGTCTCACCCCGGGTCACGGCCTCAACGCCGCGACCGGTGAGTACGAGGACCTGCTGGCCGCGGGCGTCAACGACCCGGTCAAGGTGACGCGTTCCGCGCTGCAGAACGCCGCGTCGATCGCCGCGCTGTTCCTCACCACCGAGGCCGTCGTGGCTGACAAGCCGGAGCCCGCCGGTGCCTCCGGTGGCGACGGTGGCGGCATGGGCGACATGGGCGGCATGGGCTTCTGACCCACGCTCGCTCGGTGCGGTAGCCCGCGCCATGCACGACGGCGGCCGGTCGTCCGGGGAGTTCGCTCCCGGGCCGACCGGCCGCCGTCCGTCGCTGTAGCCCTGTGTTGTGGGCGCGATTTCTGGCCCGTTATGCCCGAGATATCAGTATTTACGGCCCAGAAATCGCGCCCACAACGCTTGACCCTGCACCGGGGTGCAGGGGTGAGGGTGAGCGCATGACCCGAACCGGCGCACTGCGCATCGTGCGGCTCTCCGCCCCCTACGACCTGCTCGTCACGGCCCCGCTCGCGCTGCCCTGGACGGCCGCCCTCGTCCTGACCGGGCTCGCCTGGGCCCATACCGGTCTGGGGCTCGACGGCGTCGCACCGGACCCGTCGAACGTCTACGTCGTGCTGTTCGCCAGTCTCGTGGGCGGCCTGGTGACGGTGTGGGCGCTCGTGCGGCTCTGGCGGCCGACGGAAGAGGACGTCCGGCGTCTCCGGTTCCTGCGGCGTGGGCAGGAGCTCGGGTTCCCTGCGCAGGATGCGGACGGCGCTCGGGGACGTCCTCGCGGCGCAGCGGCTCGACCCGGCCGTTCCGTGCCCGGTCGTGGGCGCCCTCGCCTGATCACCCGAGGTTGTGGGCGCGATTTCCGGCACTGAATGTTCCGCAAAAGGGGCAAAACGGGCCAGAAATCGCGCCCACAACTGGAAGGGGTCAGCGGGCGAAGAGGCGGGCTGCCTGGCTCTCCGCGTCCGCATAGGTGGTCGATGCGGACTGCAGCGCCGCCGTGACGGAGTCGAGCGCCGTCTCGACCTGCGCCTGGGCGGACTGCCACTGCGCCATGACACCCGCGAACGACGTCGCGGCGCTGCCGTGCCAGCTCGACTGCAGATCCTGCAGATGGCGCATCATCGCCCCGACCTCAGCCCGGATGGCCCCTACAGACCCGTTCACCGCGGCGCTCGCCTGCGCCACCCGCTCGCTGTCGACCTCGTACCGCATGCTGTCTCCTCCGTCGTCGTCCCGGTGGACCGGGCTGAGCATGACGGTAGGTCGCAGCGTGCGCTGCGCGCCGCCGTCGTCCACAGCCTGTGGACGACGAACTACCTCGACGCGAGCGGCACTACCTCGGCGACGGGCCAGCCGTCGCCTCCTCGCCCAGCTTGCGGCGCTCCTTGGCCAGGCGGTGCAGCTCGGCGTCGAGGTTCTGCCGCGCCGGCTCCTCCCAGGTCGCCCCGAGCGGGCTCACGTAGAGGTTCGGTCGCCCCAGCAGCTTGGTCAAGACCTTGATCCGCGCGTCGAGATAGTCCGGCAGCGGGATGTGAGCGTACTCGGCGCGGATCTCCCCGACGTACTCCTTGTAGCGCTGGGGCTCGGCGGCGAGCATGCCCAGGTCGGCGTCGTTGAGCACCGCGGAGTCGAAGTCGCCGGGGGCGGCCTTGTGCCGGGCGAGCGTGTCGACCAGCTCCCCGACGCGGTCCGCCGACTCCACGGGCACGCCGATCTCCACGAGCTGGGTGCGCGCGAGCTCGGCGCTGAGGGTGGTCTGCTCCCCGCCGCGCGTCGCGTAGGCGACCTTGCGGTCCGCGTCGAAGACGGCGCCGTGGTACCAGGCGGCGAGGCGGACGAGGTCGGGCTCGTGGGTCTCGTGAGCGAGCTCGTCGACCCGGTGCAGGACGGCGGCGAGATGGCGCAGGTTGTGGAAGTGGCGGCCAGGCCCGGACCACCGTTCGATGAGCTCTTCGCCCACCGCGCGGATCGATTCCTCGGGCTCCGTGGCGCCCGCCCCCCGACAGGTGCGGACGAACGCCGAGAGGAACCACTGCGGCGCGCCGGCGCTGGGGACGCCCATCGCTATCAAGACCTTTGCTCGGAGATCGTTCCTTGTCTCCCTGTCAGCCTACGACCGTCGACCGACACTCGGGTCCCCGACGGCCCGCTGACCGGGCCGTCACGCAGCGTAGCCGCCGGCAGCCGGAAGGAGAACCTGCACGGTCAAGCCGCCGCCCGGCGTCTCGACCACGGAGGCGGAACCGCCGTGCGCACCGAGGATCGCGGCGACGATCGCCAGGCCCAGCCCGGACCCGCCCGACTCGCGGTTGCGCGAGGAGTCGGCGCGGTAGAACCGCTCGAAGACCCGCCTGGCCTGCTCCGGGGAGACCCCGGGCCCGTGGTCACGCACCTCGACCACGACGCCGTCCGCCACGGTCCCGAGCGCGAGCTCGGTGGGCGACCCGGCCGGCGTGTGCCGGGCGACGTTCCCCACGAGGTTGGTCAGGACCTGCCGCAGCCGGTCCGCGTCACCGACGGTGCGCAGCGCCGACGGCGGGGCCTCGCCCCGCAGCCCCGTCACCGAGACGGTGCGCGTCGGGTCGAGCGCGTGCAGGTCCTGCGCGGTCTCGTGGGCGAGCGCCGCGAGGTCGACGACCTCGTGCCGCATGGGCCGTCCCTCGTCGAGGCGCGCGAGGACGAGCAGGTCGTTGACGAGCGTGCCCATCCGGCGGGCCGAGTCCTCGATGCGCACCATCGTGTCCTCGACCTTCTCGTCCGTGTCGAGTGCGCCCATCCGGTACAGCTCGCCGTAGCCGCGCACCGTGGCGAGCGGCGTGCGCAGCTCGTGGCTCGCATCCGACACGAAGCGCCGCATCCGCTGCTCGGAGGCCTCCTGCACGGCGAACGCCGACTCGATCTGCGTGAGCATCGCGTTGAGCGAGTGCGACAGCGAGCCGACCTCCGTCGAGGGCGGCTGCTCGGGCACGCGGCGCGACAGGTCGCCCTCCGCGATCGCGGCGGCGGTGGCCTCGATGCGGCGCAGCGGGCGCAGCGAGTGCTGCATCAGCCAGAACGCGAGCGCGCCGCCGAGCACGACGATCCCGATGCCCGACCAGAGCAGCGAGCTCGACAGGTAGGCGGTCGTCTTGTCGACCGCGGCCATCGGCAGGGCGACGTACGCGGCGCCCTCGACGGGACTGTCCTGCGTCTGGCTGCAGGGGATGGACACGACGCGCCACGTCGTCGGGTCGGAGCCGCCCTCCGAGTCGACGGTGAAGGGCTCGAGGCCGCGGTCCACGACGGCGGTCAGCGACTCGTCGGGGATCTGCGGCTCGCCGAACCGATCGAGCGTCGCGGTCCAGCCTGCCGGGCCGCCGTCGAGCCCGTTGCAGCTCCGCAGGGTGACGGCGTACTCGCTGGGGATGTGCTGGCTGCCCTCGGCCGGGTTCAGCGCCGTCATGCGGGCCACGCCCTGTGCCGACTGCTTGAGCTGGGTGTCGAGCTGGTCGACCAGGTAGTTCGACACGACGGTGCGCGTCGTGAGGCCGGCGATGATCATCCCGGCGCCCAGCAGCAGCACGAGGATCGCCACCAGCCGTACCCGCAGCGGCACCTGCGCGAACCAGCCCCAGTGCTGCTCGTCCGGTGCGCCCGGCGGGACCTCCGTCGTCGGCCCGGGAACGTCCGTGCCCGACGGCGGTCCCTCCGCAGCGCTCGGCTCCCCGGGGGCTGCTGGTGCGGCGAACGTCGGCTCGGTGCTGTCGGGCCGGTCGCGGAAGGTCATCGCTGCTGTGCGCGCAAGAGGTATCCGACGCCACGCTTGGTGTGGATGAGCGGGGGCAGCTCGACTTCCGCGCCGTCCGGCCCGGTGATCGTGACGTGGTCGATCTTGCGGCGCAGGTAGGAGATGTACGACTCGACGATGTTCGCGTCGCCGCCCCAGTCGTACTGCCACACGTGGTCGAGGATCTGGGCCTTGGAGAGCACGCGGCCGGCGTTGAGCATGAGGTACCGCAGCAGCTTGAACTCGGTGGGGGAGAGCTCGAGCTCGACGCCGGCGCGGTGCACCTCGTGGCTGTCCTCGTCGAGCTCGAGGTCGCCCACGCGCACGACGGCGTCGTCGTCCGGCTCGCCTCCGGCGGTGCGTCTCAGCACGGCGCGGATGCGGGCGACGACCTCCTCGAGGCTGAACGGTTTGGTGACGTAGTCGTCTCCGCCGACGGTCAGGCCCTGGATCTTGTCCTGGGTGTCGTCGCGGGCGGTGAGGAACAGCACGGGGGTGTGCCGGCCGGTGGCGCGCATCCGGCGGGTGACGGTGAAGCCGTCCATGTCGGGCAGCATGACGTCCAGCACGACGAGGTCCGGCTCGGTGTCGCGGACGAGCTCGAGCGCGCTGGCGCCGTCAGCCGCGGCATGCACCTGGAAGCCGGCGAAGCGCAGGGACGTGGAGAGCAGCTCGCGGATGTTCGGCTCGTCGTCGACGACGACGAGCCGTGCCTCCGGGGTGTCGGTGGTGGCGGCCATGGGTTCAGTGTGCTCCCGATCCCTGAAGGTTTCCTGAATGCGCGGCGTACGAGTCGCGGGGCGACCCTCCTGCCTTCAGGATGCGGGTGTGACTGCTGTCGCGATCCTGCCTGCCCGTCCGGGCGGCCGCGTCGTGCGCCGATGGGTCGCGGCGGTACTGGTCGTCGTGACCACGCTCCTGGTCGTCGCCTCGACCGTGGCGGTGTGGGCGCACCGCACGGTGCTCGACACCGACGACTTCATGGACGCCGTCACGCCGGTGCTGGACGACCCGGCGTTCTACGACGCGCTCGCGGACCACGTGACCGAGCAGACGCTGCTGGCCCTCGACCTCGACGCCCGCGCCGCCACGCGGCTCACCGAGCTCGACGAGATGATGGCGCTCGCGCTGGTCGAGCAGCTGGACGCCGAGCCCGGCCCGCTGCTCGAGGCGTTGAGCACGCGCGTCGACCGACTCACCCTCGCCACGCTCGCACCCGTGGTGGCCGACCGGTTCGAGGAGCGCGTGGAGACGCTGGTCCACCGGCTCGTCGACTCCGAGGCGTTCCACGATCGGCTGCCGCAGCTCGTCGAGCGGGCGCACCGGGCGGCCATCGGCGTCGCCCGGGCCGACGGCGCGGACCACCCGGACGTGTACCTGACCGACGACGCCGTCGTGCTGGACACGACGCCGCTGATCGCGGAGGCGCTGCGGGAGGCCCTCGGGAGCGTCGGCGACATGCTGCCCGGGGTCACGCTGCCCGACGCCCTCGTGGAGCGGGCACCCGACGCCCGGGCGCAGCTCGGAGCGGCGCTCGGCACCCGGCTTCCTGACGGGTTCGGCCAGGTGGCGCTCCTCGACCGGGAGACCTTCGACCTGGTCCAGGGCACCGTCACCACGGTGGACCGTGCCGTCTGGGTCCTGGTGGCGCTGACCGTGCTGCTCGTCGTCGTGACCGTGGCGGTCGCCCCGGCCCGGCGCCGGGTCACCGTCCAGCTCGGGATCGGCGTCGTGGCGGGCCTGATGATCGCCGCCGCGCTGGTGGCACGGCTGCGCGACCTCGTGGTGGACGCCGCGCGGACGACCGACGGGGAGCGGGTCGCGACGGTGCTGTTCGACGCCGTCGCGGCCGACCTGCACGAGATCTTCTGGCTGATCGGGATCGTCGCCGCCGTGGGCGCAGTCGTCGCCGTGCTGCTCGGCCGACCGGCCTGGCTGCGTCGGGCCGGGGACCGCTGGCCGTGGTTGCGCGCCACGGACGGCGAGGCCGCCGGGATCTCGCGCCGGGTCGCCGGGCACGCCGACGCCCTCAGGGTCGTGGTGGTGGCCGTGGCCGTCCTGGTCGTCGTCCTGACGGGCTTCAGCTGGGTCGGGCTCGTGCTGGTCGGGCTGTTCCTCGCGGTCTGCCTCGTGGGCATCTCGGTCGCGCAGCGCATCGCCGACGTCCCGGGCGAGCGCCGGTCGGCGCCCGCCCCCTGAACGTCGGAGGTGGTGCCGCGCGTCAGAGGTAGCGCAGCGGGTCGAACTCGTCGATCGGGATGATCCGGACGCGCGGCAGCGGGCTGGTGAAGGCGTCGACGTCGCCCTCCAGGTCGAAGATCTCGAGCCCGTCCTCGGTCAGCGAGGTGAGCTGGCCGTTGACGAACTCGCGGAAGGCCAGCAGCCCGACCCGCCGGCCGTCGTCGGCCAGGAGACGCTCGACCTGCGGCAGGAAGTCGCCGTCGTGGCTGGCGAGCAGGACGTCGCCGTCGCGCCCCGCGATCGCCTCGAGGGTGCGCTGGATACCGAGGTCGACGACCTTCTCGTCGCCCTTCGCCGCCAGCGGGATGGGCCGGTAGCCCATCGCGAGCAGCGCCTGGACGAACGACATCGGCATCTGGCCGCTGGTCGCGTTGAGGAAGAACAGCGGGACGACGTCGGAGCCCCACACCTTGCTCGCGAACTTGGTGATCCGGTCCCAGCGCGGCCGCTCCTCGGGGTTGGGGCGGCGGTTCAGCACGTTCATGCCGAGCGTGGCGTCGATGTTCTCGCCGTCGACCAGGAGGTACGTGGTGCGGGTCGGCTCGTTCGGCGACGCCGGGGTCGGTGCCGGCGCAGGCGATGCGGTCGGCGCGGAGAAGGGGGAGACCATGCGCCCAGGGTACGCGGGACGGCGGCGCCGCGGTGGACGGGCATGGACCGCAGCGGCGGGTCGGAGTAATCTCAGCGGCCGTGCCCGACTTCTCCAGCTCCGACCACCCGCAGGTGACCGTTCTGCAGCACGGCTCCGACGTGCCGCTCGACCGGTTCGTCCGGACGTTCCCGGCTGCCCGCGTCGTGCGGCTCTTCGCCGGAGATCCCGTGCCGTCGCTCGAGGAGTGCGGCGACGGCCTGATCGTCCTGGGCGGGCGGATGCACGCCTACGACGACGCCGCAGCGCCCTGGCTGCCCGCGGTGCGCGACCTGCTGGCGCGCGCGGCCGTCGACGGGCTGCCCACGCTCGGCATCTGCCTGGGTGCCCAGCTCCTCGCCGTCGCCGGCGGGGGAGCGGTGCAGGTGGCCGCCCCGCCCGGGCGGGAGGCCGGCGTCGTCGACGTGCACTGGCGTGCCCAGGCGCTGGAGGACCCGGTCCTCGCGCCGCTCGTCCGTGCCGCCGGGGCGACGTGCGCCGACGACGTCGAGGCGCCCGGCTGCGTGACGCCTGCGGTCTCCATGCACTCCGACGCGATCATCGAGCTGCCCGCCGGAGCGCAGTGGCTCGGGTGGTCCGACACGTACCCCTACCAGGCGTTCCGCTGGGGCTCCGCGCTCGGCGTGCAGTTCCACCCGGAGGCGAGCCCGTCCCTGGCCGTGCGCTGGGCCCTCGGTGAGGTCGACGTCGACACCGCCGCCGTCCACGCCGACGTCACCGCGCACGACGACGGTCTGGCACGCACCGCGGGCCTGCTCGCCGGGGCGTTCCTCGAGCAGATGCGTGCCGCCGTCGGGCGTCGTGCCGCACCCGCGGTCGCCTGATCGGCTTCCCCCCACGCGCGGTGGGGGGGCCCCCCCCCCCCCCGCCCCCCCCCCCCCCCCCCCGGGGGGGGCCCCCCACCCCCAGGCGGGGGGGGGGGCGGGGAGTGGGAGGTCAGGACTCGATCTGGTTCTGCGGGGTGCCCGACTTCAGGGCTGCGAGGCGCGCCTCCAGCTCGAGGTCCTCCATCGACCCCTCCAGCTCGGAGAACTGCGACTCCAGCGACGACGCCGCGATCTCCGCCTGGCCCATGGCCTGCGCCTCCTCGCGACGCACCGCCTCCTCGAACCGCGAGAGCTCGCTGGTCGGGTCCATGATGTTGATCGAGCTGATCGCGCCCTGCACGGTCTGCTGCGCCACGGCGGCCTTCTGGCGGGCGACGAGCTGGTCGCGCTTGGACTTCAGCTCCACGAGCCGGTCCTTCATCTGGGCGAGACCGGTCTTCAGCTTCTCGACCGTGACCTGCTGCTGCTCGATCATCGGCTGGGCCGACTTGACCTCGTTCTCGGCGTCGAGCTGCTTGCGCAGCGCCACCTTGGCGAGCTGGTCGAACTTGTCGGCGTTCGCGGTGTCGCCCGCGCTGCGCCGCTCGTCGGCCTTGCGGGAGGCGGCCAGCGCCTTGGCGCCCCACTCCTGCACGGACTGCACGTCCTCGTGGTAGTCCTGCTCGGCGAGCCGCAGGTTGCCGATCGTCTGGGCGATCGCCTGCTCGGCCTCCGCGATGTTGTTCGTGTAGTCGCGGATGAGCTGGTCGATCATCTTGGCCGGGTCCTCGGCACGGTCCAGCATCGCGTTGATGTTTGCCTTCGCGAGCTGGCTGATGCGCCCGAGGATGCTCTGCTTCTGCGTCATGACGTGCCCTTCTGGTCCGTGCTGCCCGGATGTTGATGTTGATGACTAGGACGACGGCGGGGGCTCCGAGGTTCCCGGAGGCTCGACGTCAGAAGCGGCCACCGGCGCCGCCCCGGCCGCCGCCCCCACCGAATCCTCCGCCGAACCCGCCACGGGAACCGCCGCGCGGCCCTCCGAAGCCGCCACCGAATCCTCCGCCGAACCCGCCTCCGTAGCGTCCGCCCCGCCGTCGGCCGCGGCCCGAACCGCGCAGGACGGAGTCGAGGACGATCCCTCCGAGGATCATGCCGCCCATGTTCGGGGCGCTGCGACCGGAACCGGCGAACCCGCCCGGTCCGCCGTGCCGCATGTCCCAGCCGGAGGTGTCGGTCTGCGCCATCTGGGTCGCCTGCTGGACGTACCGTTCGGCCTGCTGCGCCGCAGCGAGCGCCGCGTGCTGGTCGGTGGCCTGCAACGTGCGGGCCTCGGCGGCGAGGCGCTCGGCCTCGGCCAGCCGGGTGCGGGCGTCCGGCCCGACGGCGCCGCGACGGGTGGTCACATAGCTCTGCGTGGCGCGGAGCTGGGACTCGACCCGGCCGAGGACGTCGCGCAGCAGCGCCTTGGCGCGGGCGTCGGACTCGGCCTGCTGCCGGGCCGGGGCGAGAGCGGTGTCGAGCGCGGCCTCCGCGGAGGTGAGCCGGGCGAGCGCGGCCAGCGGGTCGCCGCCCTCGCGGGCGCTGCGGGCCTGCTCGGCGGCGGACCGGGCCTCGGCGGCGGCGCCCTGCACGGCCGGGTCGCCGGACGCGAGACGCTCGGCGTCGACGATGTCCTGCGTGATCGAGGCGATGCCCTTGTCGAGGTTCGTCGCGGCGGAGGCGAGGTCGTCGCCCGCGCTCGCCACGGCGTCGAGGAGCGTCACCGCCTGGCCGAGGGCGTTCTGCGCGGCCCGCGCGTCCGCGACCGCGACGGCCTTCTTGCGCTTCTGGACGGCGGTCCGGCCCGCGGCGACGGCCTCGCGGGCGTTGGCGACGAGGGCGGCCGCCTGGTCCGGGTTGTCGCGCACGGAGGCCAGCGCCGAGGCGGGGTAGGTGGCGGTGAGCCCGGCGAGCGTGCTGCGGGCGACCTCGATCCGCCCCTCGATCTCACCGGCACGCTGCTCGGTCTCGTCGAGCACCTGCGGCGCCCGCGACTGCAACCGGCGCAGGTCGTCGAACGAGTCGGCCTGGGCGTCCAGGGTGGCGGCCGCGGCCTGGCAGCGCCGGACGACGTCGGCGAGCACGGCGCGCTGCCGGGCGGCGTCCGACGGCGGCGCGTCGCCCAGCGAGCCGCCGGCCGGCACGCTCTCCTCGAGGCCCTGGCGCAGCCGGAACGCCTCGGCGACGTCCGCGCGGGCCTGCTCGAGGGCAGCGGTGAACTCGCGCGTCGCCTCGATCCCGAACTCGGCCTGCGCGAAGCCGAGCTCCTGCTCGGAGGTCTTGATCGCGTCGTCGACGGAGACCAGGGCGCTGCCGGCCCGTTGTGCGAGCTCCTCGGTGGTGAGGTTGGCGAGCGGGTCGGGGTCGGGTCCGCCGGCCCCGGTGCGCGCGGCGGCCGCTGCGGCACCTCGGCGCGTCAGGTCGGTGTCCCGCCGCGAGCGGGACCACAGGTAGACGCCCCCGGCGGCGACGACGGCGATCCCGCCGACCAGCAGCGGCCCGGGCACCGAGAACCCGCCGGAGGAGCCGCCGTCGTCCGCGCTGCCGGTGGTCGCGGCGCCACCGGAGCCGGTGACCGCCAGGGTGGTGTCGACGGCGGCGACCGTGGCGCCGGCCCAGTCGTCGTCGCGGAGCTCGTCGACGGTGGCGTCGCGGATCGCGTCGAGCTGCTCTTCCGAGAGGTCGATGTTGTTGTCCCAGCTCAGCCCGTACAGGCGGTCCTCGGTGGCGACGGCGAGGAGCAGGTCGTCGGGGCCGAGCTGCGCGTTGGTGGCCGTCGCGTCCGCCCACCCCCGCCCGTCGACGCCGTCGAAGGTCTCCACGTAGACGACGAAGAGCTGGTAGGGGCTCTCCCGGGCGAGCGAGTCCAGGGCCCCCTGGACCTCGGTGACGTCGTCCTCGCTGAGCACGCCCGCCACGTCCGTCACGTCGCCGTCCAGCTCCCGCAGGGGCGACTCGGCGTGCGCGGCGGGGGCGGTGAGGGCGAGCAGCACCGGCAGCGCGACCGCGAGCAGCAGCGTCCGAGGGGCGAGTGCCACTCGTCGGCGTGTGGCCTGGGTAGACGGGATCACGGTCTGCATCGTTCCGCGCGCGGGGGCACGGCGCAATCGCGGGGCGGGTGACGTTCGCCGCCGTCGGCCGGGCGCACCGCCGCGGGGCTATGCCGCGGATGTGCGGACCGTCCCGCGCAGCACGTCCACGACGCGCGACCAGGAGTCGCCGCCGCCCAGCAGCTCCGCGAGCTCGAGCGCGACGGCGTCGTGCGCCGCGACGCGCACGACCAGGTGCCGCCCAAGGTCGTCTACAGCCTCACCGACGACGGCGCCGCGCTGGAACGCGCGCTGCGTCCGCTCGGCGACTGGGGCGAGGAACGCATGGCGCAGATCAGCTCCGTGCGTCAGGGCAAGGCCGTCACCGCGCCCTGACGCTCGGCAGTCAGTCCGTCGTAGGCGCGGCCGCGCGGAGCTTCTCCAGCAACGGCCCGGCCGCCGTGTCGAGGAACTCCTCCTGCTTGGCGTCGCCGATCTGGTGCAGCGCCAGGTCGGTGTACCCGGCCTCCCAGAAGGCGGACGCCGCCTCGACGATCGCGTCCAGGTCCGGCCCGCAGGGGATCGACTCCGCGACGTCCTCCGGCCGCACGAACGCGCTGGCGTGGTCGAACGCCTCCGTGGTGGGCAGGTTGGCGTTCACCGGCCAGCCGAGGCCGAACCAGCGGAACTGGTCGTGGGCCCGCTCCACCGCGGCGTCGGTGTCCAGGTCCCACGAGATCGGCATCTGCGCGATCTTGCGGGACGCCGGCAGGTCGGCGTCCGTGCGCGCGGCATCCCACTGCTGCAGCATGCCCGGCTTCGGCTCGGTGGAGATCAGGTGGTCCGCCAGCGTCGCGAAGTTGTCCACCGACTGCTCCCCGGAGACGGCGACGCCGATCTCCACGGGCTCGTCCGGCAGGTCCCACAACCGCGCCGAGTCCACCTGGAAGTGGTCGCCGCGAAAGCTCAGCAGGTTGCCCTCGAACAGCGCCGCGATGATCTGGACCGCCTCACCGAGCATCTCGTGCCGCTCGTCCACGGCAGGCCAGCCGGCGCCCACGACGTGCTCGTTGAGGTTCTCGCCCGCCCCCAGGCCCAGCGTGAAGCGGCCCTGCGACAGCAGCCCCACCGTCGCAGCCTTCTGGGCGACGACGGCGGGGTGGTAGCGCAGCGTCGGGCACGTCACGTACGACATGAGCCCGACCCGCTGCGTCACCTGCGAGACGGCGCCCAGCAGGCTCCACGCGTACGGCGAGTGGCCCTGGGAGTCGAGCCACGGGAAGTAGTGGTCGCTCATCACCTCGAACTCGAAGCCGGCGTCCTCAGCCCGGACCGCGTAGTCGACGAGGCTCCGCGGACCGGACTGCTCGGTCATCAGGGTGTATCCGAATCTGGTCACCCGATCACCGTGCGGCCGATGCGCGCTGCCCGCACCTCGGCCCCCACCCTCTACTTCACTCCGTCCAGCTCCTCGGTATCTTCGCGGAGCCGGACTGCGTTCCGTGCCGGGCGGGTACCTCGTTCCTCGGCCCCCACCCTCTACTTCACTCCGTCCAGCTCCTCGGTATCTTCGCGGAGCCGGACTGCGTTCCGTGCCGGGCGGGTACCTCGTTCCTCGGCCCCCACCCTCTACTTCACTCCGTCCAGCTCCTCGGTATCTTCGCGGAGCCGGACTGCGTTCCGTGCCGGGCGGGTACCTCGTTCCTCGGCCCCCACCCTCTACTTCACTCCGTCCAGCTCCTCGGCGTCGACGATGCGGTAGGCGTAGCCCTGCTCCGCCAGGAACCGCTGACGGTGCGCCGCGAAGTCCTGGTCCACGGTGTCGCGGGCGACGACGGCGTAGAAGTGCGCCGTCCGGCCGTCCTGCTTGGGCCGCATCACCCGTCCGAGGCGCTGCGCCTCCTCCTGCCGGGACCCGAACGACCCCGAGACCTGGATCGCCACGGACGCCTCGGGCAGGTCGATCGAGAAGTTGGCGACCTTCGACACCACCAGCCGGGAGATCTCGCCGGACCGGAACGCGCCGAACAGCTTCTGGCGCTCGCGGACCGTCGTCGCGCCGGTGATCAACGGCGCGTCCAGGTGCCCGGCCAGCTCCTCGAGCTGGTCGATGTACTGACCGATGATGAGCACCTGGTCGTCCGGGTGCTGTGCGACGAGCCGCTCCACCACGCGGTTCTTCCCCGGGGCGCACGCCGCGAGGCGGTACTTGTCCTCCGGTTCGGCCGTGGCGTAGACCATCCGCTCGTGCTCGGGCAGGGTCAGGCGCACCTCGACGCAGTCGGCCGGGGCGATGTAGCCCTGCTGCTCGATGTCCTTCCACGGGGCGTCGTACCGCTTGGGCCCGATGAGGGAGAACACCTCGTCCTCCCGACCGTCCTCGCGCACCAGGGTGGCGGTGAGGCCGAGCCGACGGCGTGCCTGCAGCTCCGCCGTCATGCGGAAGATGGGCGCGGGCAGCAGGTGCACCTCGTCGTACACGACGAGGCCCCAGTCGCGGGCGTCGAGCAGCTCGAGGTGCGTGTACACGCCCTTCCGCTTGGTCGTCAGTACCTGGTACGTCGCGATCGTGACGGGCTTGACCTCCTTGCGCGCACCCGAGTACTCGCCGATCTCGTCCTCGGTCAGCGACGTGCGGCGGATCAGCTCGTCGCGCCACTGCCGTGCGCTGACGGTGTTGGTCACCAGGATCAGCGTGGTGGTGCCGGACTTCGCCATCGCGCCCGCACCGACGATCGTCTTGCCGGCGCCGCAGGGCAGCACGACGACGCCGGAGCCGCCGTGCCAGAACCCGTCGACGGCCTGCGCCTGGTACGGCCGCGGCTCCCACGTGGCGGCGTCCTCGCCCGGGTAGACGGGTGTCGTCGTCGGCGACAGCGTGATGGCGTGCTTCTCGCCGTCGACGTACCCGGCGAGGTCCTCGGCCGGCCAGCCGAGCTTGACCAGCGCCTGCTTGAGGTTGCCGCGCTGGGAGGGGTGCACCGCGACCGTCGTGTCGTCGATCCGCTCGCCCACGAGCCCGGAGCTGCGCTTGGACTTGAGCACCTCGGCGAGCACGGCGGCGTCGGTGGACTCCAGCACCAGCCCGTGCACGGGGTGCGAGGCCAGGGTGAGGCGGCCGTAGCGGCCCATCGTCTCGGCGACGTCGACGAGCAGCGCGTGCGGCACGGGGTAGCGCGAGTACGTCATCAGCGTGTCGACGACCTGCTCGGCGTCGTGCCCGGCGGCGCGCGCGTTCCAGAGGCCGAGGTTGGTCAGCCGGTAGGTGTGCACGTGCTCCGGGGCGCGCTCCAGCTCGGCGAACGGCGCGATGGCGCGGCGTGCGTCGCCGGACTGCGGGTGGTCGACCTCCAGCAGGATCGACTTGTCGCTCTGGACGATGAGGGGGCCGTCGGGCATGCGGGTCCTTCCGGTGGGGGTGTCCAGGGTGCCAACGCCGGGCGGTCCGTGGGTGTTCCGCCCCTCAGTGTGTGGTGTCGGACAGGTCACTACTACCTCGGGGTGAGCGTTACCACCTCGGCGTCAGTCGATCGGTTCGACCGACGCGATGCGGTGCACCGCCACCGTCAGCTCCGCCTCGCGCAGCGGGTCCAGCGCCCGCAGGCGTCCGCCGTCGAGCCGGATCGGCTTGAGCTCGCGCCGCACGAGCGTGCCCGACCCGCCCACCATCTCGACCCGCACGGTGCGGCCCTCACGCAGCGCGTCGTGCAGCAGGGCCAGGGAGTCGCCCGGTTCGCTCGTCCCGCCCCCGGCATCCCGCCCAGCATCGCGCCCGGCACCGTGCCCGACGGCGGCACCCACCACGGGCGGTCCGCCGCCGTCCGCGGCGCCCACCGGGACCGGGGTGCCGCCGTCGGGCACGGGGACGGGTGCCACCGGGCCGGGAGGCGCCCCCTCGCTGCCCGGTGCCCGGCGCAGGCGCGCGACGACGGCGGCGCGGGCGTCCGCGGAGGTGTCCCGGACGGGGGCCGAGGGGCGCCGGGACCACGCCGCGCGGTCGAGCCGCACCGTGCGACGCACGGGGCCGAGCGGCCGACCGTCCGGACCCTCCAGGCCGGAGAGCAGGCCGTACCGGCGCAGCGTCTCGTGCAGCTCGGCGGCGGGCGCGGACGACGCCAGGACCGTGGGTGCCAGCCGCACCAGCCCCAAGGAGGCGAGCCGGCCGTCCTCGGCCAGGCCGGCCAGCGCGGCCGGGTCGGCGGCGCGCACGTACGAGGTGGCGGAGCCGACCCGGACCGCCTCGTGCCGCCGGGCGGTGTCCTTGACCAGGTACTCGAGGGGTTGCGGGACGGGCACGGGGGAGCGCCCGGCGAGCTCGGCCAGGAGGTCCTCGCCGCTGCGGCCGTGGTCCAGCGCGCGCGTGACCGACCCGGTCGAGAAGCGCACGGTGGTGGCCGCCCCGCGGGACTCGTAGTCGGCCGACTGGTCCAGCAGCCGCGAGAGGGCGAGGGAGGGACGCCCGGGCACGATGCCGGTGAGGTCGCCCTGGAGCAGGACCTCGTCGACCTCGGCGGGCAGCGCGCGGCGCAACGCCTCGGCCAGGAGAGCCGGGCCGCCGTCCTCGGCACCGCTCGCGACGACGTGACCGGGCGACGACAGGGCACCCGCCCCCGTCACGCCGAGCAGCGCCGCCTCGCGCAGCAGCCCGGCCAGCGCCGCCTCGGCGGGCACCGCCCGCGGAGAGCGCCACCGCAGCACCGTCATCACCTCCTCGGGCCCGAGCGCCGTGCCCGGCTGGGCGGCCAGCACGTCGAGCACCGCCGCACGCAGGCGAGCCACCCACGGCCGGTGCAGGTCGGGGGACAGCGGCGCACGCAGCGTGCCCTTCTCGTCGCGCGAGCCCACCTGCCACGGCGTGCGCCGCGACCCCGTCCAGGCCGTCACGAGCTCCGCCCACCGGTCGGCGTCGTCGGCCTCCTCCCAGGCGTCCGCCCGGACCGTCGGCACGAACGACGCCGGCGCCTCGCCGTCGTCTCCCACGAGCCCGGCGCTCGCGGCCAGCTCCACGACGAACGCCGCCGTGGGCTCGTCGGTGTCCAGCAGCAGGGCGGTGCGGCGCAGGTCGCGCACGCCGAGCCCGCCGGCGCGCAGCACGGACGGCGGGGCGTCCTCCCAGGAGGTGATGAGCCGGGCGACCTGTCGCACGATCTCCAGGGCGGCCGTCGCGGCCTCGGCGTTCGCTCCTGCGGTCGGCACGCCGTGGCCGTCGGGGCGGGGCGGGTCCAGGTCGGGGATGCGGTGCGTGCGCCCGCCGCGCAGCGACAGCCCGACGTCGCGGGGGAGCACCACGTGCCGCGCGTCGGTGCGGAGGAGCAGACCCGCCTCCACCAGGGCGTCGACGGCGCGGCGCGGACCGGTGCCCGCCGGGGGTACGACGCCGACGGGCGGCCCCCAGGCGAGCGCGTCCAGGATCGGCTGGGCGCCCGGCGGGAGGTCTGCCGGTGCGGGCCGTCGGTCCTCGCGCGCGGGCCCGAGCCCGGCGGGGTAGGGGCCGAGCACGTCCTCCAGCCCGGGCGTGGGCAGCACGCCGTCCTCGTCGTCCCAGACCAGCGCGGCGGTGCGGGCACCGTCCAGCACGTGCCCGACGGCGGTACCCGCCTCGGGCGCGCCGATCGCGGCCGCGACCTGGTCGGGCCGGACCGGGGTGCCTTCGGACAGCGCGAGCAGCGACTCGAGGACCTGCAGCGTGCCCGCGTCGAGGTGGCTCAGGGCGCGGTCGAGGCTCGTCCGGCTCGCGGCGCGGGCGGCGAGCGAGCGGAGCGTGGAAGGGGCGGGGGTGCCGAGATCGGGCCGCGCGGCGAGCAGCTCGAGGAGCTCGTCGTCGGAGCGGTTGCGCACCCATTCGGTGAAGCTGCCGACCATCTGCACGATGCTACGCCGGGTCCCTGGACGTCTCGCGACCCGGGTCGTCAGGGCGGCCAGGGCACGGTCAGGACGGTCCGGTCAGGGCCGTCGCGTCAGGGCCGGGCGGTCGCGCGGCAGACCTCGTCCCACGGTGTCGGGGCGATGCCGAACCGCTCCTGCGCCGCCCGGGAGTCGAGGAGGTACGGCGCCTCCCACTGGTAGCGGAGCTGGCGCAGCTCGCGCAGCAGGGGCGAGAAGGCGGCGGCGACGGTCCAGGCGGGGCCGCGCAGCGACGAGACGGGCACGGCCGGCCGGCCGACGGTCGCGAGGACGTCGGTCAGCGCCTGTGCCTGGGTGACGGGCGGGTTGCTGGGTACGTGCCAGATGCGCCCGTGGGCGTCGGCGTCGTCGGCGGCCGCGACGAGGGTGCGTGCGACGTCGCGCACGTCGGTGAAGGTGTGCGGCAGGTCGGTGCGGCCCATCATCATGGCGCGGCGGCCGCGCAGGGCGGCCGGGACCACGCGCGAGACGTGGCCGTTCTGCCCGACGCCGGGGCCCATGTAGTCGGATCCGCGCACCTCGACGGCGCGCAGCCGGCCGGCGTCGTGCGCGGCGCGCGCGTCGGCCCACAGCCGGGTGCGCAGGCGGCCCTTGTGGTCGGTGGCGGCGTCGGGGAGGCCCTCGGTCATGGGGCCGTCGACGGGGCCGTACGGGTAGAGGGTGCCGGTGATGGCGTAGACGGCGCCGGTGCGCTCGGCGGCGGTCTGCAGCGACGCGGCGAGGGGCGGCCACACGGTCTCCCACCGGGTGTAGTCGGTGGGGTTGGTGCAGTTGTAGAGGACGGCGGCGTGCTTGGTGGCGCGGGTCAGCGCGTCGGGGTCGGCGGCGTCGAGCGTGAGGTGCTCCACGCCGTCGACCCCGGTGCTGCGCCCGGAACGGGTGGCAACGGTGACGTGCGAGCCGCGACCGGCGAGCAGGGCGGCGACCTGGCGGCCCACAGGCCCGGCACCGACGACGAGATGACGATCCATGATCAGTGCTCCTTGTTGTGAACGGTGCTCTCGTTTCGAGTATGCCTCCGGCGCCACGGACTTGGCAAGAGCGGCGCTCTCGGTAGTGAGCACCGATCCGTGCGAGGATGCGAGACGTGACCAGCACGCCGCGCACGGCCAGGGCGCTCGCCCGCGAGACCATCACCCAGGAGATCCTCGCGGCCGCCCGCGCCCGCCTCGCGGCCGACGGCCCCGCGGCCCTGTCGCTGCGCGCCGTCGCCCGCGACGTCGGCATGGTCTCCTCCGCGGTCTACCGGTACGTCGAGAACCGGGACGCCCTGCTGACCGCGCTCATCGTCGAGTGCTACGACGAGCTCGGTGCCGCCGTCGAGGACGCGGAGGCCGCCGTCGCCGAGCGCTCCGACGTCACCACGCGGTGGCTCGTCGCGTGCCGCGCCGTGCGCACGTGGTCGGTGGCGCACCCCGGCGAGTTCCGGCTGCTCTACGGCACCCCGGTGCCCGGGTACGCCGCCCCGCCCGACACGATCGACCCGGCGACGCGCCTCGTCCTGGTCCTCGTCAAGGTCGTGGCCGACGCGCACGACGGCGGCACCGTCCCGCCGCTCAGCCCGACGGCGCAGGCTGACCTGACGGACCTCGTGGCCGGTGCGCGGGACTTCCTCGCGGCGCGCGGCCTGATCACGGACGCGCCGCCCGAGCTGGTCGTGCGCACCCTCATGGCCTGGACCACCGTGCTGGGAACGGTCTCCTTCGAGATGTTCGGTCACCTGGTCAACACGGTGAGCGACCCCGAGGCGTGGTTCGACGTCGTCGCCCTGCGACTGGCCGCGGACCTCGGCATCGGCCTCTAGCACGCGTTCTCACCCGGGTGAAACTGCGTGTGACAGGGGAAAACGCTGCCCCGGGAACAGTGGGTGAAAGACGGGGTGAAAGGGCTCCGGAAAAGCACATCGAATCGGTTCTCCGCTCCTAGAGTCATGACAGAAAGCGTCGTCTCGAGGAGAACCCACCGTGTCCATCACCGACGTCCAGCAGCGAACGCGCCGAGCGCTCGCCGGGGTGCGCGCCGCGCGCCTCCGGGAGGTCCGTGCAGCGTTCCGCGCCGGGAGCTGGCAGACGGCGTACCGCCGTCGGCTGATGCTGACCGACGCCGTGCTGGTGGCGATGGCGACGTTCCTGGCGGTCATGGGCAACAACCTCGACGGCACCTGGCCGCCCGCGCACGGCCTCCGCGCGGACCAGATCGTCTTCATCGTGGTCGTCACGGCGGTGTGGCCGGTGTCGATCGCGCTGAGCCGTGGCTACGACGTCCGCCTCTTCGCCTCGGGCCCGCAGGAGTTCGAGCGGATCTTCGACGCGACCCTGCGCCTCTTCGCCGTCCTCGCGCTGGGCGCCTTCGTCCTCTCCTGGCCGGGCCTGCGCACCTACCTGCTCGTCGCGTTCCCGCTCGGGCTGGTGTTCCTGCTGGTGGGCCGCTGGCAGTGGCGCGGCTGGCTGCGCCGTCGCCGCGCCCGGGGGGAGTCGACGACGTCGGTCCTCGCCGTCGGGCTGCGCGACCAGACCGAGCGCCTCATCCGCGAGCTCAACGAACGGCCCTCGGGGTACCGGGTCGTCGGGGTGTGCACCCCGACGACCGAGGCGCGCACGGGCGAGGAGGTGCTCGGCGTCCCGGTGCTGGCCGACCTCGACGGGTCGGCGACGATCGCGGCCCAGGTGGGCGCGGACTGCGTCGCCGTGGCGGGCTCCGACCGGATGACGGCGGAGGCCGTGCGCCGCCTCGGGTGGGAGCTCGAGCCGGTGGGTGTCGACCTCATGCTCATGGCCGAGCTGGCCGACGTCGCCGGCCCGCGCATCACCGTGACCCCCGAGCAGTCCGTCTCGCTGCTGCACGTCGACGCGCCGCGGTTCGCGGGCCCCAAGTACGTGGCCAAGACGATCATGGACTGGATCGGCGCGGCCCTCATCACGCTCGTGGTGCTGCCGGTGCTCGTGACCGTGGCGCTGGTCGTCGCGACGACGAGCCGGGGGCCGGTGTTCTACAGCCAGCTCCGGGTCGGCCGCGGCGGGCAGACGTTCCCGATGCTGAAGTTCCGCACGATGCGCGTCGGGGCGGACCAGGAGGAGGCCGTCCTCGGCTCGGAGCACGACGGCACAGGCGTGCTCTTCAAGCGCCACGACGACCCGCGCGTCACCCGTGCCGGCAGGATGCTGCGCCGCTACTCCCTGGACGAGCTGCCACAGCTCTTCAACGTGCTGGCCGGGCAGATGTCCCTCGTGGGGCCGCGGCCGCCGCTGCCGCAGGAGGTCAGCCGCTACGAGGCCCGCATGCGCCGTCGGCTCCTCGTCAAGCCCGGGATCACCGGGCTGTGGCAGGTGGGAGGTCGTTCGGACCTGCCGTGGGAGGAGGCCGTCCGCCTGGACGTCTACTACGCGGAGAACTGGACCCCGTTCGGTGACCTGCTGATCCTGGCCCGCACGGCCAAGGTGGTGCTGGCCGCCCAGGGCGCCTACTGAGGTTGTCGAGAGGTCCTGCGACGAGCCGGCGCCCAACTTCCCGGTACCCTGGGACACTGCCTCGGCCCCTCTGGCCGAACAGCTGTGAAGAACGACGAGCACGAAGAGGTCCAGGTGCCAACCGGCAAGGTCAAGTGGTACGACGCGGAGCGTGGATTCGGCTTCATCGCCAACGACGACGGCGGTGAGGTGTTCCTGCACGCCTCCGCGCTGCCCGAGGACGCGCAGAGCCCGAAGCCCGGCGCCCGGGTGGACTTCGGCGTGGCGGACGGGCGACGCGGCCCTTCCGCCCTGTCGGTGAAGCTGCTGGACCCGCAGCCGTCGGTGGTCCGGGCCAAGCGCCGGCCGCCGTCAGAGCTGGCGGGCATCGTGGAGGACCTCATCCGGGTGCTCGACCGCACGGGCGACCAGCTCAAGCGCGGCAAGTATCCGGAGGGCGAGGCCGGCAAGCGCGTCGCCACGATGCTCCGTGCCGTCGCCGACAACCTCGATTCCTGAGAGCGAGACGATCATGGCAAACGCCGACGCGCCCGTGAGGGCACGCCGCGTGAGCTCGCGGGCCAAGAACGACGCCGTCCTGCTGGGCGCGGTCGAACAGGCACGCGCCGCGGCGCTGGACGTCGCCTCCTCACCGGACGACGTCGGTGAGCACCTCGGTACCCACGCCGAGGGTGAGCGGCTCATGTCGCACCGGTTCGCGGCCGGCATGAAGGGCTACCGCGGCTGGCACTGGACGGTGACGCTGGCCCGCGTGCCGCGCGGCCGCAACGCCACGGTGTGCGAGGTGGAGCTGCTGCCGGGGGACGAGGCGATCCTCGCCCCGGAGTGGGTGCCGTGGTCGGAACGGCTGCGACCGGGTGACGTGCGGCCGGGGGACACGCTCCCGTTCCGGCCGGACGACCCGCGGCTGGAGCCCGGCTGGACGCCCACGGGCGACGCGGAGCTGGACGAGGTCGCGATCGACGAGCTCGCCCTGGCCCGCCAGCGGGTGCTCTCCCCGCAGGGCCGGGACGAGGCGGCGGAGCGCTGGTACCGCGGTTCGCGCGGCCCGACGGCGCCGGGTGCTGTCGCCGCGGCGAAGGAGTGCACGTCCTGCGCGTTCCTTGTGCCGCTGCAGGGTCCCCTGGGCCAGCTCTTCGGGGTGTGCGCCAACGAGTGGTCGCCGGACGACGGCAAGGTGGTCTCGCTGGACCACGGCTGCGGGGCGCACTCGGAGACCGACGTGAGCAGCCGCCCGAGCGACTGGCCGGCACCGGCCCCGATGATCGACGAGTCGTCGATCGAGCGGGTCGAGCTGCCAGGTGCCGGTGCCGCGACACCGGAGCCGTCGTCGGGCGGCACCGAGGAGCCGAAAGGTGCTGGGATCGCGTGACGGAAGACGTCTTCGGGACCGCCGCGCTGCGGCACGCGGTCGCGGAGGCGTGGCTCGGGTCCGCCACCCGCTTCCGTGAGGACGCGAACTCGGAGGAGGACCACGCCCGCGGCCACTACCGCGACCGTGTCGTCGTCGAGCTGCTGCAGAACGCGGCCGACGCCGCCGCTCGTGCCGGTGTGCGGGGCCACGCCCTCGTCCGCCTCGATCCCGCCGCCCGCCGCCTCGTGGTGGCCAACACGGGTGCTGCCCTGGACGCCGACGGGGTGGCGTCGCTCGCCTCCCTGCGTGCCTCGGCGAAAGCGGGACCAGGCCAGGTGGGCCGCTTCGGCGTAGGTTTCGCCGCGGTGCGCGCGGTGTCGGACGACGTCACGGTGCGGTCGCGGTCCGGCGGGGTGCGCTTCTCGACGGCGGCCACGCGCGAGGTCCTCGACAAGGTGCTGGCGGACGGCCGCCCGGGCTCGGACCGGCTCTCGGCGGACGTCGCGGACCGCGGGGACGACCTGCCGGTGCTGCGCCTGCCGGTGGAGGCGGCCGGGTTGCCCGCCGACGCGGAGCACGACACGGTCGTGGAGGTGACGCTGCGCGACGACGCGTCGCTGGCGTCGGTGCGTGCCCAGCTCGACGAGGTGGACGACGTCCTGCTGCTCGCGTTCCCCGCCCTCGACTCCGTCACCCTGACCGTTGTGGGCGCGAATTCTGGGGTGGCGAACGGGAACGAACGGAACATATCGGGCCAGAGATCGCGCCCACAACGGACGGCGACGGGGCGGTTCGCGGAGGTCGACGTCGCGGACCTGCCGCGCGAGCACCGGCGCCTCGACTGGTCGCTCACCTGGGCTCTGGTGCCCGACGGCGGAGCCCCGGAGGCGTCGCGGCGTCGCGTCCTGCACGCGCCCACCCCCACGGACGTGGGCCTGGACCTCCCGGCGGTGCTGCTGGCCACGTTTCCCGTGGACGCGAGCCGGCGCCACGTGCTGCCCTGCGCCGCCACCGAGCGGCTCGCCGTGGCCGCCGGCCGGGAGTACGCGGCCCTGCTGGGTGACGTCGCCCGTACCGGAGAGACCGACGTGCTCGGCCTGGTCCCCACCGGGCTGCCCGCCTCCGAGCTGGACGCCGCGATCCGTTCCGCGGCTGTCGACGCCCTGCGCACCACTCCCGTCCTGGACGGCGGCGTCGCGCCGGTGGACGCCGTCGTGGTCACGGGCACACCCGGCGAGGACCCGGAGCTCGTGACGGCCTTGGCTCCCGTGCTGCCCGGCCTCGTCGCCGTGCCCGCCGCCCATCAGGCGGTGGTGCGGTCGCTGGGCGCCACGGTCGCGTCGCTCGCCGACCTCGTCGACGACCTGCCTGCCGGGCTGCCCGCCGCGCGCTGGCACTCCCTGCTGACCGCCCTCGAACCGCACGCCGCGGAGCCGGGGGTCCTCGAGGCACTCGCCGGGGCGCGCATCCCGCTCGCCGACGGCCGCGTCGCCGGCGTCCGGGGCGCCGTCGTCCTGCCCGAGTCCGCGGACGACGGAGACGAGGCCTCCCTCGCGGCGACGGCGCGAGCCCTCGGCCTGCGCGTGGTGCACCCGGACGCCGCGCACCCGCTGCTGCTGCGCGCGGGGGCTGTCGCGACCGACCCGCGCCGGTTGCTCCACGACCCGGAGGTGCGGGACGTCTCCCTCGCCGCGGCCGAGGCCGTCCTCGACGGCGGCAGCGACGACGGCGCGCTGGAGCTGGTGAGCCATGCGCTCGCCCTCGTGCGGCTGGCGGGCGGCACCGACGTGCCGTTCTGGACCGGCGAGCTGCCCGTGCCGACGGCCGACGGCGAGACGGTGGCGCTGCGCGAGACCGTGCTGCCGGGCACGTGGGCGGCCGAGCTGTTCACGGGCCTGGCGCCCATCGCGCCCGAGTTCGTCGCCCGGTACAGCGCCCCGGTCCTCGCCGCCGCGGGCGCGCGGACGGAACCCGCCGTCTACACGGTGCAGGACGCCGTGACCCCAGAGCCGGACGGATCGGACCTCGAAGGTGCGGGCAGCGACGCCGACCAGGACCCGAACGACCCGTCCGGATGGCTCGCCGGCTGGTCGGACTACCTGCGCATGCTGGCCGGCCGGTTCGGCGCGGGCGTGGCCGTGGGCGACCTGGTAGCTGTCGCCGACCTCGACGCCGTCGGTGACGAAGCCTGGCCGAGCGTCCTGTCCCGGCTCTCCTCCGACCCCGACGCCCGCCACGCGCTCCTGGCACCGGTGCGCACGGGCCGCGCCGCCGCGCCGTCGTACACCGCGTGGTGGTTGCGGGAACGCTTCGGGGCGCCCTTCGCGCTGCACGACGGCGTCCCCCTCCTGCCGACGGCGCCCCGCGACCTGGCGGGGCTCGACGTCGCGACGCGGCGGGCGCTCGGTGGCGTGGAGGCGCTCACCGACCTCGACGCCGCGGACTGGCCCGCCGCGCTGGACCGGCTGCCCGCCGTGGGCGCGAACCTGCCGCTGCGCGACGCCCTCGTGGTGTGGCGGGGACTGGCACGGCTCTCGGCACGGCTCGACCCGTCCGACCGGTCGTCCGCCCTGGACCCCCTGCCGGACCGGCTGCCCGCGCTGGACGCGAGCGACGTCGTCGTACAACGGGCCGACGACGTCGAGGTGGCCGGGACGGCGCGCTGGGCGGCGCTCGGGGCGGTCCTGCCTGCGCCGGCCGCCGACGCCGAGGCGCTGGCCGACCTGCTCGACCTGCCGTTGGCGGGGGAGGACGGTCTGCCCGCGCCGGACATGCCGGGTACAGAGCGTGAGCTCGACCCGCGCCTGGCGGTGCTCGACCACCGCATGCCGGCCACGTGGTTCGAGCACGAGCGGCTCTCCGTGGCCGGCCGGCCCGTGCCGTGGTGGGTCGACGCGACCGGGCGAGTGCACGCGACCTCCCCGGCGGGGCTCGCCGCGGGGATCGCCGACGTCCTCGGGCGCCCGGACCGCACCGTGCTGCTCGCCGCCGTGCTCGCCGAGCCGGAACGGGCCGTGGCGCTCTGGGCGACGACCGCCTGGGGGTAGCGGGGGCGTCAGTCCACAGGGTCGTCGCGGTGCCGGCGAGCCCAGAGCAGCCCCACTCCGCCGAGGGCGATACCGGCGAGACAGACCGCCACGGCCGGCCCGGTCGGCTGGCCGGCCAGGGCGAGGACGCTCATGGCGACGAGCACGACCGACCAGACGATGATCCCCAGCAGGATGACGCGCCGCAGGTCGACGCGCTCCGGCGGCGGCGTGGGGCGTCGGCGCTCCGGATGGAGCAGCAGGGACATGACGGTCGGCACGGGTCGATCGTACGTCGGCGAGGCGCTCCGGGCCCGGCACCCCGCGGCGTAGGATGAACGACTGGCGAACGCCGTGTGACGGTTACGACGAGGGACGAGGGCATGAAGCGAGTCATCACCTACGGCACCTACGACCTGCTGCACTACGGGCACATCGAGCTGCTCCGCCGCGCTCGGGCGCTGGGTGACTACCTGATCGTGGCGCTGTCCACCGACGAGTTCAACGAGGGCAAGGGCAAGAAGTCGTACTTCTCGTTCGAGGAGCGGCGCCGCATGCTCGAGGCGATCCGTCACGTGGACCTGGTGGTCCCGGAGAACACGTGGGAGCAGAAGTCCGAGGACATCAAGCTGTACCACGTGGACACGTTCGTCATCGGCGACGACTGGACGGGCAAGTTCGACGAGCTCAAGGAGCTCTGCGAGGTCGTGTACCTCGAGCGGACGCCGGAGATCTCCACCACGCAGATCAAGGCCGGTCTGGCGTCGAAGGCCTGAGCTTCGCTACCCGAGCACTCGCTGTCTGAGCTGTTCGCGAGCGGTTGACACCGCGAGCGCCGGTGGGCAACACTTGCAGTGTTGCTCCCCGTCGTCTCCGGATTGGCGGGGACTTTTTCGTTCCAAGGAGGCGCAGTGCTGCGCGCGTCGTTCGTGATCGACTACCAGAACGTCCATCTGACGGCGCGGGACGTCTTCGACCCGGATGGCGAGGCTCATGATTCCTTGGTCGATCCAGTGCGGTTCGCGAAGCGCGCACTGGCTGAGCGCAACGCTCGGCAGCGGGAGGGCTATCCGCACGCGGAACTGGCACGGGTGTCGGTCTTCCGAGGACTCCCGCACGTTGATCACGACTGGGAACAGCATCGCCGGTGCATGGATCAAGCCATCGAGTGGCGCCGCGGCGGGGCGATGGTCGAGCTCGTCTCGCGACACGGACTTGGTTCCGGTCCTCGACGAGGTCCACGACCTGCATGCTCAGGATGCCGAGCGGTACGCCCGCATCGAGACCGTGGCGTGGTTCAACCGCGATGCACGCGCCGAGGGTGCCAGGACGTTCGGCAATTTGCGTCTCACGTCGCCGCGGAGGATCTGGAACACGAACCTCGACCGTGCCTGCTACGAGGCTTCGCTGGACCGCAACGACTACCGGTGACGGCCCCGCCCTCCCGAGAACCTTCACACTTCTGGCACCATAGGTGCCCATGGCCAACCAGACCAGCGCGCCCGCACAGGGGTCCAGCGCGATCGACCGGTTCTTCAAGATCACCGAGCGTGGCTCGACCGTCGGCAGGGAGGTCCGTGGCGGCCTCGTGACGTTCTTCGCGATGAGCTACATCATCGTGCTGAACCCGCTGATCATCGGCACCGTCCCGGACGGCACGGGGGCGTTCCTCGGTGGGGGAGACGCTCCGAATTTGGAGATGGTCGCGGCAGCCACGGCGCTGGTCGCCGGGGTCGTGACGATCGCGATGGGCGCGTTCGCGAACTTCCCGCTCGCCCTGGCTGCAGGCCTGGGGCTGAACGCCGTGGTCGCCTACTCGATCGCGACCCTGCCGGACGTCACGTGGGCCGACGCGATGGGGCTGGTGGTCATCGAGGGCGTGATCATCCTGATCTTGGTGCTCACCGGCTTCCGAGAGGCCGTGTTCAACGCGGTGCCGCTCGAGCTGAAGACGGCCATCAGCGTGGGTATCGGCCTGTTCATCGCGTTGATCGGCTTCGTCAACGCGGGCTTCGTGGTGCCGGGCGAGGGCACGCCGCTCGCGCTGGGCAACCTCGGTACCTGGCCGATCCTCGTGTTCGCCGTCGGCCTGCTCCTGGTCATCGTCCTGTTCGTCCGCAAGGTGCGCGGTGCGATGCTCATCGCGATCGTCAGCGCGACCGTGCTCGCCGTCATCCTCGAGAACACGCTGAACATCGGCGCGAAGCAGCCGGACGGCTCGAACCCGAACGGCTTCAACCTCAACGCTCCCACGTACAACGGCGTGGCGACCGTCCCGGACTTCGGCCTCCTCGGGCAGTTCTCGCTGCTCGGCTCGTTCGAGTCGATCGCGCTCGTCACGGTGGCCCTGCTGGTCTTCTCGCTGCTCATCGCTGACTTCTTCGACACGATGGGCACGATGGTCGCCGTAGGTTCGGAGGCGAACCTTCTTGACGGGAAGGGCAACCCGCCGAAGACCCGCGCGATCCTGGTGGTCGACTCCCTGGCGGCCGTCGCGGGCGGCGCGGGCTCGGTCTCGTCCAACACGGCGTACGTCGAGTCGACGTCGGGCGTGGGCGACGGCGCCCGGACCGGCCTGGCGTCCGTGGTGACCGGCGTGGCGTTCCTGGCGGGGACGTTCCTGTCGCCGCTGGTCGGCCTGGTCCCGTACGAGGCGGCGGCGCCGGCGCTCGTGTTCGTGGGCTACCTGATGATGATGCAGGTGGCGTCGATCTCCTGGAAGAACGTGGAGATCGCGATCCCGGCGTTCCTCACGATCGTGGTCATGCCGTTCACCTACTCGATCGCCGACGGTATCGGCGCAGGATTCATCGCGTTCGTCGTCATCAAGCTGGCGATGGGCAAGGTCCGTAAGATCCACTGGCTCATGTGGGCGGCCGCAGCGATGTTCCTCGTCTACTTCTTGCTGGAGCCGCTGCAGTCGTTGATCGGCTGAACCGTTCCGCTCCTTGACGACCCGTCCGCATCTAGACATGCGGACGGGTCGTCGTGCGTTCCGGGGAATTCGTCGAGATGTGCTCCGCGGGATGTCGACCTAGGCTGCGCCTGGACGTGGTTTACCGGCTCAACGCAGATGAGGGTGTAGCGCTGGCTGGCTGATCTGGCCGGGGACGGGTCGAGGTCCCCCAGGATGGGAGTTCTCACTCTGCCCATCCGGAAGACCTCGACGTGGACGACGCTACCTTCTGCACACCTGACCTGACGACGTTCTGCCGCCTGGACGAGCTCGGTCTCGTCGTGGTCGGGCAGCATCTGGAGCCTGACCGGGCGGTGCTCGAGTGCCGCGTGGTCGCGCGCGATGACGACGCGTTCTGCAGACAGTGCGGGGCCGAGGGCACGCCGCGGGGCACGGTGTCTCGGCGGCTGGCGCACGAACCGTTCGGGTGGCGGCCGACGACGCTGCTGGTCCGGGTGCGCCGCTACCGCTGCGAGAGCTGCGGGCGGGTGTGGCGGCAGGACACCACGGCGGCTGCGGATCCGCGGGCGAAGCTCTCGCGGGCGGC
>NZ_JBLUNY010000009.1:0-88479 GCF_048065335.1 Isoptericola maris
TGTTGCGGGTCATGACGTTGGTGACGCGGGGCCGGGAGTGAGGAAGGGGTAGGCCCTGGCGGCAGGATGGAAGTGCGACCAACCGTCCTCGCCGAGAAAGACCTACCCCTTCATGACTCACGCTAACGCCCCGTTGACCCCTGCTGGCCGCCTGCGTCTGGTCCAGCGCTGCCAGGCGCGCCCGATCGCTCACGTCGCTGCGGAGGCCGGTGTCTCACGCGCCTGCCTGTCGAAGTGGAAGAACCGGTACGACCGGTTCGGTGAGGCAGGTCTGCACGATCGGGCCAGCATCCCGCACACCTCGCCGACGCAGACCCCGGCGAAGGTCGTCGAGCGCATCGAGGAGCTGCGTCGCGAACACAAGTGGTCCGCGGCCCGTATCGCGCTCGAGCTCGCAGCCGAGGGCCACCACGTCTCGACCCGCACAGTGGGCCGCTGGTTCGAGCGCCTCGGCATCAACAAGCGCCGGCACCTGGACCCCGACGGGTCGTCCAACCGTCGCCCTGGACGGATCACGGCCCGCTACCCGGGCCACATGCTCCACCTGGACGTCAAGAAGGTCGGCCGCATCCCCGATGGCGGCGGATGGCGCGCCCACGGCCGCGGCTCGGACCAGGACAAGGCCGCCCAGCGCGCCAAGACCCGCGGCACGAGGGCCGGATACGTCTACCTGCACTCCGCGGTCGACGGGTCCTCCCGCCTGGCCTACACCGAACACCTGGCCGACGAGAAGGCCGCCACCACCATCGGCTTCTTCTGCCGCGCAAGAGCGTTCTTCGCCGCGCACGGCATCAACCGGATCGTGCGGGTCGTGACCGACAACGGCGCCAACTATCGTGCCCGTGACTTCGGACGCACCGTGGGCTCCTTCGCCTCGCGCCACCAGCGCACCCGCCCCTACACACCCCGCCACAACGGCAAGGTCGAGCGCTACCAGCGCATCCTGACCGAGGAGCTCCTCTACGCCCGCACCTGGACCAGCGAGGCCGAACGCGCCAACGCCCTGCAGATCTGGAACCTGCACTACAACTACCATCGGCCCCACACCGCCGTCGGGAACCAGCCCCCCGCCGCGAAACTACCGACCAGCGTCACCAACGTCGTGGCCGGCAACACCTAGTTCTCAGCCCACGAGCCGGTCAGACCCCGGGAGCGGTCAGCGCCAGCACGCCCGTCACGCCCGCCGTGCACCAGCACAGGAAGACGTCGAAGCTGCGGCTGCGGATGGCCAGGCCGACGGGTCCCGAGGGCGACACCGCCCGCCAGGCCCCGGCCACGGCGAGGGTCGCGGCGATCGTGAGCGCGCCGAGCCGTGCGCCGACCGTCATCCCCAGGACCACGGCGAGGACGATGCCGGCCAGGACGACGAGGATCGCCGGCAGCGGGCTGCGCACCGGTCGCGACCGATCGTGCGGGGCGGCTTCGACGGCGTGCCAGTGCGGCTGCGCGCGGGCGTCGGCATCAGGGACCACGCTTCGAGCCTACCTGCCACGGCGCCCGCGCCGGCCCGCGTTAGCGTGGGCCCGTGCCGTCCACCGCCTCCCCCGCCCCTCGTTCCGTCGTCGTGGTCGGCGCCGGCCTCGCCGGTGCACGAACCGTCGCGGCCCTGCGCGCGCACGGGTTCGACGGACCGGTCACCCTGCTCGGTGACGAGGGTGTCCCGCCGTACGACCGCCCGCCGCTGTCCAAGGAGCTCTTCTCGCGTCCCGAGCCGGCCTGGCTCGCCGGCGAGATCGACACCGACGTGACACAGCTCGCCGACGCCCGCCTCGCCGCTCGCGCGACCGGGCTCGACGTCGGGGTCGACGGCGTGCGGGTCGCCACGGACGGCGGGGACGAGACCGCCGACGCGGTGGTCCTCGCCGTCGGCTCGCGGGCCGTCTCGCCCTGGCCGGACGCCGTGACCCTGCACTCGGCCGCGGACGCGGAGCGGCTGCGCGAGCGTCTGCGGCCCGGCAGCCGGCTCGTCGTCGTCGGCGCCGGCTGGGTGGGGGCCGAGGTCGCGGGGGTGGCCGCGGCCCAGGGAGTCGACGTGACCGTCGTCGAGGCGGCCGCCGCCCCGCTGGAGCGCCAGCTCGGCGACGTCGGCGCACGGACCGTGCCGTGGTACGCCGAGGCCGGTGTCGACCTGCGCCTCGCGATGCCGGTGCTGGACGTGGACGACGCCGGGGTGACCACGGCCGAGGGCCGCATCGACGCCGACACCGTCCTGGCCGCCGTCGGCGCCCGACCCGCGACGGCGTGGCTGCCGTTCGACCTCACGGCGGACGGTCGCGTGCCGGTGGACGCCGCGGGCCGTTGGGCCGCGGACGCCCCGGAGGAGATCCGGCAGCGGGTGTGGGCCGTCGGCGACTGCGCCGCCCGCCCGCACCCGGTGTTCGGGACCGTCCCTGGCGGGCACTGGAGCAGCGCGCTGACGGATCCCGAGGCCACCGTGCTGGACATGCTGGGACGGTCCGACGCCCCGCGGCCCGCCGCGCCCTACGTCTTCTCCCAGCAGCTCGGGCACGACCTCGCGTTCTTCGGGGTCCGGCACGGCGACGAGGACGTCGTCGTGCGTCCCCTGGCGGCCGGCTGGGCCGCGCTGTACCTCGCGCCGGGCGCGGGGCCACGGCGCGGGCTGCGGGCGGCCGTGGTCGCCGACTCCCCGCGCGACGTCGGGGGCCTGCGGCGGCTGCTCGGCCGGCCCCGGGCGGGGGTGGGGGCCCCCGACCCCCCGGGGGGCCCCGCCGGGCCTGGGGGGGGGGCGGGGCGGCCCCCGGGGGGGCGCGGTCGACCGCGCCCGCGCGGCGGACCCGGACGTCCGCTGGCGCGACCTGCCCGAGGGCTGACCCGGAGCGGGCCGGCGAGTGCAGGGACAGCCCGACCATCAGCTCCAGCGAGCTCAGTGCGCGAAGTGGCGCGTCCCGGTGAGGTACATCGTCACGCCGGCTGCTTGCGCGGCCGCGACGACCTCCTCGTCACGGATCGACCCGCCGGGCTGGACGACGGCGCGCACCCCGGCGTCGAGCAGCACCTGCAGCCCGTCGGCGAAGGGGAAGAACGCGTCGGAGGCCGCCACGGCGCCACGGGCCCGCTCGACCGGTCCTGACTCGCCGTCGGCGAGCGTGTTCGCCCGCTCGACGGACAGGCGGCAGGAGTCCACGCGGTTGACCTGTCCCATGCCGATGCCGACGGCGGCGCCGTCGTGGGCGAGCAGGATCGCGTTCGACTTGGCCGCCCGGACGGCACGCCAGGCGAACTCGAGGTCCGCGAGCGTGGCGTCGTCGGCGGCTTCGCCGGCCGCGAGGGTCCAGGACGCCGGGTCGTCGCCGTCGGCCTGGAACCGGTCGACCTCCTGGACCAGCAGGCCGCCCGAGACCGGGCGCACCTCGACCGGCGCAGACGGTGCGCCGTCGACCTCAAGCAGCCGGATGTTCTTCTTGGCCTGCAGCACCTCGAGCGCCTCGGGCTCGAAGCCGGGGGCCACGACGACCTCGGTGAAGACCGGGGCGATCTGCTCCGCCGCGGCCTTCGTGACCACACGGTTGGCCGCGATCACGCCGCCGTAGGCGGAGACCGGGTCGGTCGCGTGGGCGCGGGCGTGCGCCTGGGCGACGTCCGCCCCGACGGCGATGCCGCACGGGTTGGCGTGCTTGATGATCGCCACCGCCGGCCCGGAGTGGTCGTGGGCGGCACGCCAGGCGGCATCGGCGTCCACGTAGTTGTTGTAGCTCATCGCCTTGCCGTGCAGCTGGGTGGCCCGGGCCAGGCCGCTCGCGCCGTCGGTGCGGCCGTAGAGCGCGGCCGCCTGGTGCGGGTTCTCGCCGTAGCGCAGCACGTCGCTGCGCTCCCAGGTGGCACCGGTGACGTCCGGCAGCCCGGACTCGGCGGCGGACTCGTCCGGTGCGTACACCGAGGCGAACCACGAGGAGACCGCCACGTCGTACGAGGCGGTGTGGGCGAACGCCGCCGCGGCCAGGCGCTTGCGCTGGGCGAACGTGAACCCGCCGGCCTGCGCGGCCGCCACGACGTCGTCGTACCGCGCCGGGTCGACGACGACGGCGACGCTCGGGTGGTTCTTCGCGGCGGCACGGACCATGGACGGGCCGCCGATGTCGATCTGCTCGACGACGGCGTCGGGCTCGGCGCCCGAGGCGACCGTCTCGGCGAACGGGTAGAGGTTGACCACGACGAGCTCGAACGCGTCGATCTCCAGCTCGGCGAGCTGGCGCCGGTGGTCCGCCTTGCGGGTGTCCGCGAGGATCCCGGCGTGCACGCGCGGGTGCAGCGTCTTGACGCGACCCTCGAGGCACTCGGGGAATCCCGTCAGCTCCTCGACGCGCGTCACCGGGACGCCCCCGTCGGCGATACGTGCTGCCGTCGATCCGGTGGACACGAGCTCGACGCCCGCGGCGTGCAGGGCGGTGGCGAGCTCGGTCAGCCCGGACTTGTCGTAGACGCTGAGCAGGGCGCGGCGGACGGGCCGCCGGTCGTCGTCGGCGAGCTGGACGTCGGGGGACGTGGGGACTGCGGGTGCGCCGGACATCGTGGTGGTCTCCTCGGGTGGTGGCCTTCGCGGAAACCCTGGCACCCAGGCGGGCGGCGCGCACGGTGGACCGGACCGGCGTCGCCGGTCGGATCGGCCGCTCCCCGGTGGTTGTCCACCCTCGCCAGTCACGACCAGGGCAGATCCTACCGGCCGGGGACGGTCACCTTCATCCCCAGGAGCCGCCAGGCTCGCAGCGCGTAGCGCTCGCGCTCGGCCGCGGGCCGACGGGTGAGGGCGGCGGCGACCATCTCGACGCCGAGGAGGACGTCGTCCGTGGTGGTCCCGGGTCGCACGTCGCCGTCGGCGAGCGCACGCTCGAGCCGGGAGCCGAGGGCTTCGGCGGTCCGTTCCCGCAGGTCGAGGAGCCGTGGGTCGGGTCGCGACTCCGGCGACGCCGACGCGAGGTCGATGCTCACCACGGAGTCGATGGCGTGGCGGGTGACCACGCCGAGGAGGTCGGCGAGGGTGACCTCGGGGTCGTGGGCGATCTCCTCGACGGTGCTGACCTGCTCCTCGAAGAGCGCGAGCACGAGCGCGATGCGGTCGGGGAAGTGGCGGTAGAGGCTGCCCTGGCCGACGCCGGCGCGGCGGGCGACGGCGTTGAGGGGCGCCTGCGCTCCGCGCTCGGCGAAGATCTCGCGCGCGGCGGCGAGGAGCGCCGCGCGGTTGCGGGCGGCCGCCCGAGGGCCGGCGTTCGCCCTCCGCGAGGCCCCGCTCACGTGTGTGCTCACGGTGCTACTTTAGGCGGAGAGAACCGGACAGGCATGTCCGGCAGGCCGGAAGGAAGCCCACCGAGATGTCGGACCTCACCCTGAAGAACACCGTCGCCGAGTGGCTCGCGGACCCGGTCGGCGAGCACGCCCTGACCGAGATGCTCACCGAGGCAGGCGCGAGCCCCCGCTCGCTGGCACCCGCCCGACGGCTCAGCCTCGCCCGGCTCGTCAAGCTCTCCCGCGGAAAGTTCTCGGCGGAGGCGGCGGACGCCCTCGTCGCCCGCGCGGCCGAGCTCCGGGCAGCGGGCAGCGCCCCCGAGACCTCCGCGACCATGCCCACGACGACGACGGCCGGCAGGACGGAGACCGTCGAGCCCGCCGAGTGGGTCGAGCACGTCTCGCCCGGCCGCTTCGCCGGCCAGACCGTCGTCGTCACCGGCGCGGCCTCCGGCATCGGCCGTGCGACCGCCTCGCGGGTGGCTCGCGAGGGCGGCCGCGTCGTCGCCGTCGACATGACGCGCGGCGGGCTGGAGGAGCTGGCCGCCGAGCTCCGCGACGCCAGGGCGGGCGCCGACGTCGTCCCCGTCGTCGCGGACATCACCGACGACGCCGCGATCGCCGAGATCATGGCGGCCGCCGGAGGCCCGGTCCACGCCCTGGCGAACGTCGCGGGGATCATGGACCGGTTCGCCGCCGTGCACACCGTGGACGACGCGACGTGGGAGAAGGTCTTCGCGGTCAACGTGACGGGCACGATGAAGCTCATGCGCGCCGTCGTCCCCGGGATGCTCGCGGCGGCCGAGGGCCGGATCGTCAACGTCGCGTCCGAAGCGGGGCTGCGCGGCTCCGCATCCGGGGCCGCCTACACGGCGTCCAAGCACGCCGTCGTCGGCCTGACCAAGAACGCCGCGTTCATGTACACCGGCACGGGCGTGCGGGTGAACGCCGTCGCCCCGGGCGGGGTGGCCACCGGCATGCAGCCGCAGGACGTCGACGAGTTCGGCATGGGACGGGTGCAGTCGGCGATGGGGATCATGGCCGACATCGCGATGCCCGAGCAGCTCGCGGCCTCGATCACGTTCCTGCTCTCGGCCGACTCGACCAACATCAACGGCCAGGTCGTCGCGTCCGACGGCGGCTGGTCCGCCGCCTGACCCACCCGGACGGTTGTGGGCGCGATTTCTGGCCCGAAATACGTGGTTTGCACGTGTTCCAGACCCAGAAATCGCGCCCACAACCTCAGGGGGGATCGATCACGTCGTCGGGCCAGGTGGGCGGCAGCCCGATGCGCCGCACCGGGCGAGCGCACCACACGGCGACGACGGTCGCGCCCAGCAGCCCGGCGAGCACGCCGAGCGCCGGCCCGATCCCCCAGGTGGCGAGCAGACCGCTGCCCACCAGCGGCGCGACCGGCAGCGCGACCACGACGGTCAGGTCCATCACGGAGGCGAACCGGCCCTGCAGCTGGGGCGGGGTGATCGCCGCGGCATAGCCCGCCAGCCCGGAGTTCGCAGCGGGCACCAGCACCGTCCCGAGCCCCAGGGCGACGAGGTAGACGGCGAACGTCTGGCCCACGGCCATCACCACGGCCGCGAGCGTCACGAGGGCGAGGGCGACCGGAACCAGCAGCCCGACGCGCACCCCGGCGACCAGCTTCGGGGCGAGCACGGCGCCGAGGACCATCGAGACCCCGATGACGGCGGACAGCACCCCGATCCGCGCCGCGGGCGTGCCCGCGTCGGCGAGCGAGAGCGTGATGGCCAGGAGCATCCCGGTCAGGGTGATGTTGATGACGACGAAGAGCCCCAGACACACGCGGAACAGCGGCACCGACCAGACGTAACGGAGCCCTTCGCGCAGCGCGGCGACCGGGTGGACCTGGCGCGCCTCGGTGGTGTCGGCGTTGAGCGGCTCGCGCACGAGCCACGTGCACACCGCCGTGGCCAGGTGGCCCACGGCGCCGGCGACGAGCGGCGCGGCGTGGGCGATGCCGTACAGGACCCCGCCGAGGGGCCCGGCGACGAGGCCCGCCGCCGCGTCGCGGCCCTGGGCGGCCGCGTACGCCGTCGGGAGCTGCTGCTGCGGGACCACGGAACGGAAGGCGCCGGCGACCGACGGCTCGACGAACGCCCCGGCGACCGAGGACGTGAGCAGGACGGCGGTCAGGTGCACGGCGGTCAGCTCGCCAGACAGCCCGGCGACGGCCGCGCTCGCCCAGGCCAGGGCGGCGACCCCGGCGGTCACGACGATGAGTCGACGTCGGTCGGTCCGGTCGGCCACGACGCCGGCCGGCAGCGCGGCGAGCAGCCCACCGGCGTGCCCGACGGCGGTGATCACGCCGGCCTGCCAGACCGACCCGGTGAGAGCGAGGGCGAGCAGGGGGATCGCGAACGCGGCGATCCCCGCACCGAGCGCCTCCGTGGTCAACCCCGACATGACCAGCAGGTAGGAGCGGTTGCGCAGCAGGCTGGGCGGCTGGTCCACCGCGGGCGTCGGGCCCGTTCGTGTCGTCATACGCGCAACAGTAATTGCGCATGCTCTAGTGCGCAATACTCCTTGCGCAAGTGCTCTTGCTAGCATCCGGTCCGTGGAGGAGACGTTCCTGGTACAGAGCCCGGAGGCCCTGAAGGCGATCGCGCACCCGGTGCGGCAACGCATCCTCATGCAGCTCATGGTGATGGAGCACGCCCGCGCGGCGGACCTCGCGCGCGCTATCGGCGAGCCCGCCAACTCCATCAGCTTCCACCTGCGCACGCTGGCCAAGGCCGGCATGGTGGTCGAGGCACCCGAGCACGCGCGGGACAAGCGGGACCGCGTGTGGCGCAACGTCGCGAAGTCGTACCGGGTGGACCCGAGCACCCCCGGTGCGGCGGACGAGGCGATGCGTCCCGCGACCGCCTGGCTGCAGCACCTCGTCGCCCGGGCGTCGGAGGGTCGGCAGCCGGACGACGACGGGCGGCACCGCCTCCTGCTCGTCAACAACCTCCCCCTCACCGCTGCGGAGGCCGAGCAGTTCGGCGAGGAGCTCGTCGCCTTCCAGGAACGCTGGGTCGAGCAGACCTTCGAATCGGCGCGGTCCGACCCCTCCACACCGCGCGAGATCTACCAGCTGCTGATGGCACTGGGGCCGCGCCACGAGGAGGCCGGCGACGCGGACCGGTAGGTTGACCTGCGATGTCGTCCTGCCGGCGTCGGGCACCGAGCTCCCGGACGACTACGAGGTCTGGGTGGTCGTCGACCTCGGCACGCAGAGCGACTCCCAGGCCTACCCGGACCCGACGACGGAGTGACGGCGGGGTCAGGCGCCGAGGACGCCCTGCCGCCCCTCGACCCGCAGCCCCTCGCGCACGACGCGGCCCACCGTCTCGACGAGCAGCGCCCGCTCGGCGACCTTGATCCGCTCGTGGAGGCTCTCCTCGTCGTCCCCGTCCAGCACGGGCACCGCGGTCTGCGCGATGATCGGGCCGGTGTCGACCCCGTCGTCGACCACGTGGACGGTGCAGCCGGTCACCCGGACCCCGTAGGCGAGGGCGTCCCGGACGCCGTGCGCCCCGGGGAACGAGGGCAGCAGCGCCGGGTGGGTGTTCACGACCCTGCCGGGGAACTGCTCGAGGAACGTCGGGGCGAGGAGGCGCATGAACCCGGCGAGCACCACGTAGGCCGGCTGGAACACCGCGACGGCGTCGGTGAGCCCGAGGTTCCACGCCGCCCGGTCCTCGAAGTCCCCCGGAGCCACCACGACGGACGGCACGCCGGCCTGGCGGGCCAGCTCGAGCGCCCCCGCCCCCGGCTTGTCGGAGACGACACCGACGACGCGCGCACCGTAGGAGGGATCGTCGTGGGCGGCGAGCAGCGCCGCCAGGTTCGACCCTCCCCCGGAGGCGAGGACCACGAGACGAGCACCGGGCGCGGGTTCGACAGGATGTCCGGAGGGGGTCTGCACGGCCCTCAGCCTACGGGTGCCGCACCCGCCCGACCAGGTGGTGGGCGAGCAGGACGATCGCGGCGCCGCCGCCGACCTCCGCCGCGACCAGCCCGCCGGTCAACCACACGTCGGCGCCCACGACGGCGAGCGCGCCCGCGCCCGCGGACCCGCCGGCCACCCACTGCAGGACGACCGTGAGCGCACCCGCCGCGAGCGTCGTCCCCGTCACGATCCAGACGAGGTCCCGCCACGCGACCTGGCTCGGCTCGAGGCGCTGCCACGCGAACCAGCCGCCGACGGCCCCGCACGCGACGACCAGCACGGGCGCCCAGGCAGCGTACGGCGTCGACCAGGACTCGCCCGGCAGGACGCCCAGGAGCGGGACAGCCGGCAGGGCGGCAGCCTCCGTGGTGGCCGCGGAGAAGGTTCCGCCCTCACCGACGACGAACCCCGGCCCGGCGATCCACGACGTCGCCCACACCACCAGGTTGGGCACCAGCACCGCCTGGCCGAGCAGCAGGAGCACCACACCGAGACCGCTCGCACCGAGACCGCCGGCGACCAGCGACGCGGTCTCGCGTCCCAGCACCACCCACACGCCGACGAGCAGCCCGCCGAGCCCGACGAGCAGCGCGACGCCGACGACGGCGGCACGCATCCCCAGACGGAGGGTGTCGGGCAGGTAGGGGTCCATCCGTGGCGCGAGCCCGGCCAGCAACGGACCGTCGGGCGCCGAGAACATGCCCAGCGCGATCCCGCCGCCCCCGACGACCAGCCCGCCGACGACGGCGGCACCCACCTGGACGACGACGTCCGTCGCACCGCTGGTCGCCGCGGTCGCCCCGACCACGTCCAGGACGATCGCGAGCGTGGCGGTCGCCGCGGCGTAGGTCACCGTGCCGGCGACCCACGCCGCGAGGGTCGGCACCGCCGACCGCTTCGCCGCCACGTGCAGGGTGAACAGGACCAGCGCCGTGATGCCGAGCGGCACCACCGTCAGCGTCGCCCCGGCCGCCGACAACGGCACCCCGTGGCCGAGCAGCCACAGGCCCGTGGCGACGGCGACGCCCGCGCCGAGCCCGCCGTCGGCCCCGGACGCCGAAGGTGCGTCCAGGACGGCGACCACGGCGAGCAGGGCCACGACGGCGTACGACAGGCCGATCGACTGCACCGCGGCCCACACCCCGCTCGACCCGAGCGCAAACCGTTCCCGCAGGCGTCCCTGCGCGAGCTGCTCGACGACAGGGGCGGTTCCGGACCGGGGTGCTGCGCTCACGGCCTCATCGTCCCTCGCGTCCGGTGCGGCGTCGTCGTCCCACGCCGGGGACGACGACGCCCGCCCGTCCGGGGCCGGAAGGGCGGGCGTCGCTCATGGCTCAGGCGCCCTGCAGGATCTCCCGCATGAGCGCGGCAGTCTCGGACGGCGTCTTGCCGACCTTGACGCCGACGGCCTCGAGGGCCTCCTTCTTCGCCTGCGCGGTGCCGGCAGAGCCGGAGACGATGGCGCCGGCGTGGCCCATCGTCTTGCCCTCGGGGGCGGTGAAGCCCGCGACGTAGCCGACGACCGGCTTGGTGACGTGCTCCGCGATGTAGGCCGCGGCACGCTCCTCGGCGTCGCCGCCGATCTCGCCGATCATGACGATCGCCTTGGTCTCCGGGTCGTTCTCGAAGGCCTCGAGCGCGTCGATGTGCGTGGTGCCGACGATCGGGTCGCCACCGATGCCGATGGCCGTGGAGAACCCGAGGTCCTTCAGCTCGTACATCATCTGGTAGGTCAGCGTGCCCGACTTCGACACGAGACCGATCGGGCCCTTGCCGGTGATCGTGTGCGGAGTGATCCCGGCCAGGGACTCACCCGGCGTGATGATGCCAGGGCAGTTCGGGCCGATCATGCGCGTGCTCTTGCCCTGCAGGTAGGCCCAGATCTCGGCCGTGTCCTGCACCGGGACGCCCTCGGTGATGACCACGATGAGCGGCATCTCGGCGTCGACGGCCTCGATGGCCGCGTCCTTGGTGAAGGCCGGCGGCACGAACAGCACGGAGACGTTCGCGCCGGTCTCGGCCATCGCCTCCTTGACCGTGCCGAACACGGGCAGGGTGACGTCGTTGCCGTCGTGGTCCTTGTGCTCGACCGTGGTCCCGGCCTTGCGGGCGTTGACGCCGCCCACGATCTGCGCGCCCGAGTCGAGCATCAGGGCGGTGTGCTTGGCACCCATCCCGCCGGTGATGCCCTGGACGATGATCTTCGAGTCGGAGTTGAGGTAGATCGACATGGCTCTTGTGTCTCTGCTTTCGACGTCGTCTCGGGGGCGATCAGGCCGCTGCGGCCTTGGCGGCGGCAGCGTCCGCGCCACCGTCCATGGTCTCGGCCAGGGTGACCAGCGGGTGCGCGGCGTCGGCCAGGATCTGGCGGCCGAGCGCGACGTTGTTGCCGTCCAGCCGGACGACGAGCGGCTTGGTCGCCTCGTCGCCGAGGATCTCCAGCGCGCCGACGATGCCCCTCGCGACCTCGTCGCAGGCGGTGATGCCGCCGAACACGTTGACGAACACCGACTTGACCTGCGGGTCGTGCAGGATGACGTCGAGCCCGTTGGCCATCACCTCGGAGTTCGCGCCGCCACCGATGTCGAGGAAGTTGGCGGGCTTGACCCCACCGTGCTCCTCGCCGGCGTAGGCCACGACGTCGAGCGTGCTCATGACGAGCCCCGCGCCGTTGCCGATGATGCCGACCTCGCCGTCGAGCTTGACGTAGTTGAGGCCGTTCGCCTTGGCCTTGGCCTCCAGCGGGTCGGCCGCCGCCTTGTCCTCGAGCTCGGCGTGGTCCGGGTGCCGCACCTCGGAGGCGTTCTCGTCGAGGGTGACCTTCCCGTCGAGCGCGATGATCTCGCCGTCCTCGGTGCGGACCAGCGGGTTCACCTCGACCAGGGTGGCGTCCTCGGCCGTGAACACGGCCCAGAGCTTGCGGATCGCGTCGGCGACGGGAGCCTTGAGGTCGTCGGCGAAGCCCGCGGCGTCCACGATCTCGGCGGCCTTGGCCTCGTCGATGCCGACGATCGGGTCGACCGCGACCTTCGCGAGGGCCTCGGGACGCTCGACGGCGAGCTGCTCGATCTCCATGCCGCCCTCGACGGAGCACATCGCCAGGTAGTTGCGGTTCGAGCGGTCCAGCAGCACCGAGAAGTAGAACTCCTCGGCGATCTTCGCGCCCGCCGCCACCATCACGCGGTGGACGGTGTGGCCCTTGATGTCCATGCCGAGGATCTCCTCGGCCTTCTGCGCGGCCTCGTCGGGCGAGTGCGCCAGCTTCACACCGCCGGCCTTGCCACGGCCGCCGGTCTTGACCTGGGCCTTAACGACGACGGTCCCGCCGCCGAGCTTCTCCGCACCTGCACGAGCCTCTTCGGGGGTCGTCGCGACGACTCCCCCGAGCACGGGCACGCCGTGCTTCTCGAAGATGTCGCGAGCCTGGTATTCGAACAGGTCCACCCTGCTGCGTCCTTCCATCGGTTGAGCCCCTGGGTCGGCAGAGGCCGGCCTGAGCGATGTCTCGACGTCAAGACATCTTGTCCAGAGTAGCCCTCTCACGCTCGACGGCGGTACGCCCCGGCAGAATTCCTGACGACACCGTGACCGATTCCACACGCCCGTCGCCCCCCCCCCGGGTCGGGGGAGCCCTTCAGAGCTTGGTGACCGGGGTGAAGCGCAGCAGCAGGCGCTTCGTCCCGTCGGCACCGAAGTCGATCTTCGCCACCGCGTTTCGACCGGCGCCCTCGAGGGACACGACCGTGCCGAGCCCGTACGCGTCGTGGGTGACCTTGTCCCCCACGTCCAACGACGGGATGTCCGCGTCGTCGCGGGGCGTCGCGGACCCGAAGCTGGCGCTGCCCGACGACGGCGCGCTCTTCCGGGCGACACCCGTCGCGGACGAGCGGCGCTCCCCCGACGGCGTGGTCCGACCGGCCCGCGGGCCCCCGTACCCGCCGCCCCAGGCAGACGCACCACGACGCAACGACTGCGTGGCGGACTCGGCCCGCCGCCAGTCCCACAGCTCGTCCGGGATCTCGTCGAGGAACCGGCTCGGCGGGAACTCGTTGGCCATGCCCCACGCCGACCGGGTGCCCGCCCGCGAGATGTACAGGCGCTCCCGGGCGCGGGTGATCCCCACATAGGCGAGGCGCCGCTCCTCGGCCAGCTCGGCGTCGTCGTGCAGGGACCGCATGTGCGGGAACGTGCCGTCCTCCATGCCGGTGAGGAACACCACCGGGAACTCGAGGCCCTTCGCGGTGTGCAGGGTCATCAGCGTGATGACGCCCGGGTCCTCCTGGGGCTCGGTCTCGTGCTGGTGCTCGGCACCACCGTCCGCCACGTCCTCGTCGGGGATCTGGTCCGCGTCGGCTACCAGGGACACCCGCTCGAGGAAGTCCGCCAGGTCACCCTCCGGGTCCAGCTCGGTGAACTCGGCGGCCACGGCGTGCAGCTCGGCCAGGTTCTCGACCCGCGTCCCGTCCTGCGGGTCGTCGCTCGCCCGCAGCTCGGCCAGGTAGCCCGTGCGGTCCAGGACCGCGCCGAGGATCTCGGCCGGGGTGGCGCCGTCGTCCACGAGCGCACGCAGCTCGCTCATCATCGCGGCGAAGACCCGCAGCGGCTTGAGCGACCGCGTCGTCATGCCGGGGATCTCGTCCACCCGGTCGAGGGCCGCGCCGAACGAGATCCGCTCGGCGTCCGCGAACCCGGCCACGAGCGACTCGGCACGGTCGCCCAGGCCACGCTTCGGCACGTTGAGCACCCGACGCAGGCTGACGTCGTCGTCCGGGTTGGCGAGCGCACGGAGGTACGCGACGGCGTCCTTGACCTCCTTGCGCTCGTAGAAGCGGGTCCCGCCGACCACCTTGTAGGGGAGGCCGACGCGGATCAGCACCTCCTCCAGCGCCCGGGACTGGGCGTTGGTGCGGTAGAAGATCGCGACGTCGCCCGGGCGCACACCGTGGCTGTCGCCGAGGCGGTCGATCTCCTGGGCGATGAACCGCGCCTCGTGGTGCTCGTCATCGGCGACGTAGCCGACGATCTTCGCACCGCCGCCCGCGTCCGTCCAGAGCCGCTTCGGCTTGCGGCCCGGGTTGCGCGAGATGACCTCGTTGGCCGCGGACAGGATGTTCTGCGTCGAGCGGTAGTTCTGCTCGAGCAGGATCGTCGTGGCGTCCGGGTAGTCCTCCTCGAACTCCACGATGTTGCGGATCGTGGCGCCGCGGAACGCGTAGATCGACTGGTCGGCGTCGCCGACGACGGTCAGCTCCGCCGGGTCGAGACCTTGCTCGACCGCATCCTTCGAGGCTCCGGCGATCTCGCGCACCAGCACGTACTGCGCGTGGTTCGTGTCCTGGTACTCGTCGACGAGGACGTGCCGGAACCGGCGACGGTAGTGCTCCGCCACCGCCGGGAACGCCTGGAGGAGGTGGACAGTCGTGGCGATGATGTCGTCGAAGTCCAGAGCGTTCGCCTGCGCGAGCCGCGCCTGGTAACGGCGGTAGACGTCGGCGAGCACCGCGTCGAACTGGACGGCCCCCGCGTCGGCGAGGCCCCCGCCCGCGAGTGCCCGCTCCCGCCAGCCGTCGGCCGTGGCGTCGCTGCCCGCCTGCTGGGCGTAGGTGTCGGGGTCGATCAGCTCGTTCTTCAGGTCGCTGATCCGGTGCGCGAGGGAGCGCGCCGGATACTTCTTCGTGTCCAGGTCGAGCTCGCGGCACACCAGCGTGATGAGTCGCTGGGAGTCGGCGGCGTCATAGATCGAGAAGCTGGAGCGCAGGCCCAGCGTCTTGGCCTCGCGGCGCAGGATCCGCACGCACGCGGAGTGGAACGTCGACACCCACATGCGGCTCGCCGCGGGCCCCACGAGCTGGGCGACGCGCTCGCGCATCTCCGCAGCGGCCTTGTTGGTGAACGTGATCGCCAGGATCTGGCCCGGGTGGGCGCGGCGCGTCGCGAGCAGGTGCGCGATCCGGTGCGTCAGCACCCGCGTCTTGCCCGAGCCCGCCCCCGCCACGATGAGCAGCGGCGACCCCGAGTGCACGACGGCGGCGCGCTGGTTCGTGTTCAGCCCTTCCAGCAGCGCGTCGGCGGCGGCGTTCTGCTCGGGCTCGCGCCGGTCTCCCTGCTCCGACGCGGGCGGCTGCGCCCAGTCCGGGGCGCCGTCGTCGTCCCATCGCGGTGCGGTGCGGGGAAGGCGCGCGGTGTCGCCCGACGGCGGGGCGTCGAAGCCGGGCAGCGAGAGGCTGTCGAAGAGAGAGGTCATCGTGGATCAAGGGTAGGCGCCGGAGCCGACACGACGGGACCTCAGCGCGCCGTGCGGGTGCCGCTCGGATACTGTCGCGCCATGGATCCCGTGGCCCACGGCCCTGACCTGCTGCGGACCCCGTCACGCCTGGTCAACCCTGCCACGGTCGGCGGTGCGGTCGCCGTCGGCGTCGGCCTCGTGCTGGTGCTCGTCCCGGCGGTCTCGCTCGGTCTGACCGAGACGGTGATCGCCCTCGGCCTGCTCGTCTCCGGGACGAACGACCTGTGGGACGTCGTGCGGCGCCGCCGGGCGCGGCCCACCGCACGCGCCGCCGCCGTGCTGCGCGGGTCGGCCTCCCTGGTGCTCGCGGGGGTCTTCCTGCTCTCCGGTCGCGACGCCCTGACCGCCACGCTCCTGCTCGGTGGGACGTACCTGCTGTTCCGCAGCGTCGTCACGCTCGTGCTGGCCGTGTTCAGCCACGACCGGACCCGCCGCGCCCCCCGGTACGCCGGCGGCGCGGTAGGGCTCCTGCTCGGCCTGCTCGTGGTGGCCGCACCAGAGGTCGTGGAGAACTGGTTCATCGTCACGCTCGGGCTGACCGCGCTCGGTGGGGGCGCCGTCCTCCTGGCCTACGGCTATCGCGTCGCGGCCGGGCTCGTGGCGCCGCCCGAGGGCATGCGTCCCTCGCTCACGGAGATCCTGTGGACGTGGGTGGAGCGCGTCGACGTCGGCACCCGGCGCCGCGCCGAGCTGGCCGAGCAGCTCTACCTGGAACGCCCCGAGCGGGCGGCCAAGCAGGTGGCGTGGTGGACCATGCTGGTGCTGAGCGTCTGCATCGCCACCCTCGCCGTGCTGCAGGACTCCACCGCGGTGGTCATCGGCGCGATGCTGGTGGCCCCGCTCATGACGCCGATCCTCGGGCTCGCCGCCGCGGTGGTGAGCGGGTGGCCGCGGCGTGCGGCCGGTTCGCTCGTGCTGATCGTCGGAGGCGCCGCCGCCGCGGTCCTCGTCGCGTACGTCATCGCCTCGTGGGTGCCCGCCGTCGTCCTCTTCGACACCAACAGCCAGATCGGCTCGCGGGTGGACCCCACGCTGCTCGACATGCTCGTGGCGGTGGCCGCCGGGGCGGCCGGGGCGTTCGCCACCGTCGACCGCCGCGTCGCACCGTCGATCGCCGGGGTCGCGATCGCCGTTGCCCTGGTGCCCCCGCTGTCCGTCGTCGGGGTGGCGCTCGCCGCGGCTCGCCCGGGCGACGCGGCGGGAGCGATGCTGCTGTTCGCCACGAACTTCGTGTCGATCGTCCTGTCGGCCTCGGTCGTCTTCGTCCTGGCGGGTCTCGCGGACCCCCGGCGACTACGGCGCGAGGGTCGCACGGTGCTGCTCACCCTGGCACCGTTCGTCACGGCGGCGCTGCTGATCCTCGTCCCGCTGCTGCTCACCACGGACGGCCTGCTCAGCACGTCGGCGGACAGGCGGGCGGCGCAGACGGCCGTGCGGGACTGGCTCGGCGACGACCCGTCCCTCAGCCCGACGGAGGTAGCCGTCGGCGACGCCGTCGTGACCGTCGAGCTGGCCGGACCGTCCGACGACCTCCCGGCCCTGGAGGACCTGCGCGCGGCGCTCGAGGACGCGCTGGACGGCAGCTACGCCGTCGAGGTCGCCGTCACGCCCGTGGTGACGCAGCGGCTGCCGGCCTCCGGATGAGGGCCGCCGTCCTGGTTCACGGATCGACGGCTGAAGCCTGATCTTCCGCGACGCCGGCCCTCGCCGAGCGGCGCATGGGCACGTGCGGGATGCCGTCCTCGAGGTACTCGGGCCCGTCGACGACGAACCCGAACGTCCCGTACCAGCCGGCCAGCGGAGACTGCGCCCCCAGGACCACGTCCGCCTCGGGAGCAGCCGCCGACGCCGCAGCGAGCGCCGCGCGCATCAGTTCGCCCGACGCGCCGGTCCCCCGCACGTCCGGGTGGCACACGACGCGACCGATCCGCTGGACGTCGCCGTCGTCGAGCACCCGGGCGGTGCCCACGACCCGGTCGCCGTCCAGGAGCACGACATGCCGGGTGCCCGGCTCGAGGTCCCGACCGTCGAGGTCCGGGTAGGGGCAGTCCTGCTCGACGACGAACACGTCCTGGCGCAGCCGCCAGATCCCGTAGGCGGTGCGGGGGTCGAGTGCGTCGAAGGACCGGGTGAGGGTGTGCACGGCGGTCACGTGACGAAGAGCCCGACGATCCACACCCCGGTCGCGGCGAGCCCGCCGAGGAGCTGGATGCCGATGGTGATGGCGGTCGCCTGCAGCGCGGCGACCGTCGCGCGCCAGGCCGCCCGCGCGTCACGCCGGCGCAGGTACTCCATCACCAGCACCGCCAGGGTGAAGAACAGGAACAGCCCCACCACGGGGACGACGAAGAACCCGACGATGCCGGCGAGCCCGCCGACGGCGAGGGTCGACCAGGGCACCTCGGCGCGGCGCATGTGCCGACCCGCCAGCAGCCACTGACCGATCTCCGCGAGGACGATCACCAGCGCCGCGACAACGAAGCACACCCACGCCGCGGTCCCGCCCGTCACCCAGGCCCACACGAGCACCGAGCCGAGCACGAGGACGTTCCCGGGCAGGATCTGGACGACGATACCGACCAGGCCCACGGCGATCGCGAGGCCGACGAGGACCTCTCCGAGCATGCTCACCGGGCGCGACCGCCCGTGGCGAGCGCCGTCGTCGTCCCGGGGATCACCAGAAGACGGCCACGAGGATGTTGGCCAGCGTCAGCGCACCGATCGCGTGCTTCAGCCCGGGGCTGACGGCGCCCGTGCCGTTGTCCGCCTTGTTCCCCTGCCGCTTGGCGACGAGGGCGAGGACCGTGATGACCAGCGCGACGGTGAGCTTGACGCCGATCTTGGCCATGGACGGGCCGTCGTCGCCCCACACGTCGCCCATCTCCGCGGTCCCGACCATGAGGACGCCCGCGACCAGCGCGGTCGCCGCCCCGTGGAACACCCCGCGGTACAGGCCTGGGCTGCGCAGCGACGCGAGGTAGCCACCGAGGACGATGGCCCACCCGACGAAGTGCAGCACCGTGAAGAGGTTGTAGAGGAACTCCATGCCGACAGCCTATCCGCGCCACGCCGCCGCGGATGGCGTCTCAATCCGTGACACTCGTCCCAGCATGCGGACCTGGGGTTTCGCGAGATGGTCGTACCGGGTTAGATTCCTCGACATGACCACGGCTGCGCCCCACTTCCTCACGACCACCCGTCGTGAGATGTCCGCGCGCCCCAGCCTGCGCATGCGCATGTGCAGCTGTCAGTGCTGCTGTCGCTGATCGCGCCCCACCTCAGCCCCCACCGCCACTGCGGATTCTGAGCACCGGCGCGCGCCGTCGGTCTCGGCCCATCTCTGCTGAGCCATCGTCGTCGCGCGTCCCGCCCCCGAGGACCCGAGGAACCCCCCAGGATGACGACGCAGACCACCTCCGCCACGCAGGCCCCCACCGACGCCCCCGCACGCCCGGCACGTGCCGCCCGGCCGAACGGCCAGTGGAAGATCGACGGCACGGCCCCGCTGAACCACAACGAGGAGTTCAAGCAGGAGTCCGACTCGCTCGCCGTGCGCGAACGGATCGAGAACGTCTACGCCCACGAGGGCTTCGACTCCATCACCGACGACGACCTGCACGGCCGTTTCCGCTGGTGGGGGCTGTACACCCAGCGCAAGCCCGGGATCGACGGCGGGCGCACGGCCACGCTCGAGCCGCACGAGCTCGAGGACCGCTACTTCATGCTCCGCGTGCGCACCGACGGCCAGGCCCTCGACCCGACCGCGCTGCGGGTGCTCGGCGACATCTCGACCGACTACGGCCGGGGCAGCGCCGACATCACCGACCGGCAGAACATCCAGTACCACTGGATCGAGGTCGAGAACGTGCCGGAGATCTGGCGTCGCCTCGACACCGTGGGCCTCGAGACGACGACGGCGTGCGGAGATTCCCCCCGCGGGTTCCTCGGCAGCCCGGTCGCGGGCGTCGCCGCCGACGAGATCATCGACCCGACGCCGGTGATCCGCGAGATCAAGCGCCGGTACATCGGCGACCCGGACCTCGCCAACCTGCCGCGCAAGTTCAAGACCGCGATCACGGGGCACCCCAGCCTCGACGTGGTCCACGAGATCAACGACGTCTCGCTCGTGGGCGTGCGCCACCCCGAGCTCGGCGCCGGCTACGACCTGTGGGTCGGCGGCGCGCTGTCGACCATGCCCCGCCTCGGCGAGCGCCTCGGCGTGTTCGTCACCGCCGAGCAGGCGCCCGACGTCTGGCACGGCGTGATCCGGATCTTCCGTGACTACGGGTACCGCCGCCTGCGGAACAAGGCCCGCCTGAAGTTCCTGCTCAAGGACTGGGGCGTCGAAAAGTTCCGGAAGATCCTGGAGGACGAGTACCTCGGCTACCAGCTCCCCGACGGTCCCCCGCCGGCACCGGCCACGCGGCCGGGCGACCACGTCGGGGTCCACGAGCAGAAGGACGGCCGCTTCTACGTGGGGGCCGCGCCCGTCGTCGGGCGGGTCGGCGGCGGGACGCTCACCGGCCTCGCGGACCTCATCGAGTCGGTCGGTGCGGAGTCGGCCCGGCTGACCGCGCACCAGAAGGTCGTCATCCTCGGCGTCCCGGCCGACCGGGTGGACGAGCTGGTCGCCGGGCTCGAGCCGCTCGGCCTCACCGCCCGGCCCAGCCTGTTCCGGCGCTCGACCATGGCCTGCACCGGCATCGAGTACTGCAAGCTCGCGATCGTCGACACCAAGGACACCGCGGCGCGCGTGATCAGCGAGCTCGAGGAACGGCTCGGCGACATCGAGGGTCGCCTCGGCCGGCCGATCGAGCTCAACGTCAACGGCTGCCCCAACTCGTGCGCCCGGATCCAGACGGCCGACGTCGGGCTGAAGGGCCAGATCATCACCGTCGACGGCGAGCAGATGCCCGGCTTCCAGGTGCACCTGGGCGGCGGGCTGGTCGACGACGCACGCGAGGCCGGCGAGCTCGGCCGCACCGTGCGCGGGCTGAAGGTGCCGGCCACGGACGTCGCCGACTACGTCGAGCGGGTCGTGCGCCGGTACGAGTCCGAGCGCGAGGTCGCCGAGACGTTCGCCCAGTGGGCCCACCGGGCCGACGAGGAGGCGTTGCAGTGACCGCCGTCTCCGTCGCCCTCGGGGTCGGCCCCAACGCGTCCGGTGCACCCTCGGGTCCCGCGTCCTCGCTGGCCGGTGCGGCCGCGGCGGCCCGGCGTCGTGCCGCGGAACGCGACCGCTCCCGTGCCCGGCACCGCGCCCGCGTCGACGGCCGGGAGCGTCGGCGTCGCTCCGACGCGGAGCTGAGCCAGATCGCCGCGCGCGGCCGCCGCGAGCTCGGCGGGTCCGGGATCGGGTCGCCCGACGAGGCGTCGGCGCACGAGGTCATCGCCTGGGCCGTCGAGCAGTTCGGTGACTCCCTCGCCGTCGCGTCCTCGATGACGGACTCCGTCCTCGCCGCGCTGGTCAGCGAGCAGCTGCCGTGGGTCGACGTCCTGTTCGGCGACACCGGCTACCACTTCGCCGAGACACTTGGCACGCGGGACGCCGTGGAGCACTCGCTCGACGTGACGATCGTCGACGTGCGCCCGCGCCTCAGCGTCGCGGAGCAGGCCGAGGCCTACGGTCCCGACCTCTTCGCCCGCGACCCGGAGGCCTGCTGCCGCATCCGCAAGGTCGAGCCCATGCGCGACATGCTCGCCGGGTACGAGGCCTGGGCCACGGGCGTGCGGCGGGCGGACTCGGGCTCGCGCGCCTCCGCCGAACTGGTCTCCTGGGACGCGTCGAACAACCTGGTCAAGATCAACCCGATCGCGGCATGGTCGGACGACGAGCTGGTCGGGTACGCGCTGGCCAACGGGCTCACGGTGAACCCGCTGCTGAACGACGGGTACCCGTCGATCGGCTGCGAGCCCTGCACCCGTCGCGTGTCCGCGGGCGAGGACGCGCGGGCCGGCCGCTGGTCCGGCGTCGACAAGTCCGAGTGCGGTCTGCACATCTGAGCCGGCGAGGATCATCGACGTGAGCGACCTCTACCCCCTCGGGCTGCGCGTGCGCGGCCGGCTCGTCGTCGTGGTCGGCGGCGGGCCGGTCGCCGGGCGCCGGGTCCGCGGCCTGCTCGACGCCGGCGCCCAGGTGCGCGTCGTGGCGCCCGGCCTCACCGACCACCTCGCCGCGCTCGTCGCGGACGGCGCCGTCGAGCACCGGGCGCGGGAGTACGCCCCCGGCGACCTCGACGGCGCCTGGCTCGTCCACACGGCGACCGGCGTCCCGGCCGTCGACGCCGCGGTGGCCGACGCCGCCGACGCGGCCCGCACCTTCTGCGTGGTCGCCTCCGACGCCGCGGCCGCCACGGCCTGGGTGCCCGCAGTCACCGAGCTGCCCGAGGAGCAGGTCACGGTCGCGGTGCACGCCGGCCGCGACCCGCGCCGCGCGGTACGGCTCCGCGACGGGATCGCCGCCGCGCTGGAGGCCGGTGAGCTGCCGCTGCGCCGGTTCCGCCCGTCCGACGGCTCGCGGGACGACGGTGGCCCATCGCCCGGTCGGGTCGCCCTGGTGGGCGGCGGGCCCGGTGCCCCGGGGTTGGTCACCGGCCGGGGGCGCCGGCTCCTGGCGCGTGCCGACGTCGTCGTCGTGGACCGGCTCGGACCGCGCTCGCTGCTGACGACGCTGGCGGACGACGTCGAGGTGGTCGACGTCGGCAAGACCTCCGGCAACCACCCGGTGCCGCAGGAGCGCATCAACGAGCTGTTGGTGGAGCACGCGCTGGCCGGCCGCGACGTGGTGCGGCTCAAGGGCGGCGACCCGTACGTGTTCGGGCGGGGCGGCGAGGAGCTGGCCGCGTGCCGCGCCGCCGGGATCGACGTCGAGGTGGTGCCCGGTGTGACATCGGCCGTGTCGGTGCCCGCCGCCGTCGGCATCCCGGTGACGCACCGCGGGGTGGCCGCAGGGTTCAGCGTGCTGACCGCCCACGAGGCGGTGGCCCACGTACCTGGCGGCGCCGACCACACCCTGGTGCTCCTCATGGGCGTGACCCGGCTGGCGCGGACCGCGGAGGTTCTCGTCACGGCCGGCAGGCCGGCGTCCACCCCGGTGGCGGTCGTCGAGGACGGCTACGGCCCGCGTCAGCGCGCCACGTTCGGCACGCTGGGCGACATCGCCGGGCGGGCCGCAGCCGCGGGGGTGCAGCCGCCGGCCGTCACCGTGGTGGGCGACGTCGTGCGCCTCGCCGCGGGCTGGGCGTCTCACAGCGCCGACGGCCAGGCGGTGAGCAGGCCGTGACACCCGGTCACGCGGGCGTCACCCCGACGTTCGATCGGGCGCGTAGCGTGGCGCGCATGGCCGCACCGACCCTGCTCGCGATCTCGCACGGCACCTCGTCGCCCGTCGGCGCCACCGCCGTGGCCACCCTGGTCGACGCCGTCGCCGCACGTCTCGAGGACGAGGTCCCCGTGCGTGCCGGGTTCGTCGACGTCCAGGAACCCGACGTGCCGACCTGCCTCGACGGTCTGCGGGGACGCACGGTGATCGTGCCGCTGCTGCTGTCGGCGGGCTTCCACGTGCACGTCGACCTGCGCCGCGAGATCGACGACGCCGTCGGCTCCGGTGCCGACGTGGCGCTCGCCGGGGCGCTCGGTCCCGACGGCCGGCTCGTCGACCTGCTCGCGCGGCGGCTGGCGGGGGCGGGCCTGGCCACCGGCGACGTCGTCGTCCTCGCCGCCGCCGGGTCGTCCGACGCCCGCGCCGTCGCCGACTGCGAGCGCACCGGCGCGCTGCTCGCCGAGCGCACCGGGCACCCGGTCAGCGTCGGCTTCATCGCCAACGCCACGCCGCGGGTGCCCGACGTGGTCGCCAGGGCGCGTACCGAGCACCCGGGCGCACGCGTGGTGATCGCGAGCTATCTCCTCGCGCCGGGCTACTTCCAGACGCTGGCCGAGCGCGCGGGCGCCGACGTGACCACCGGTCCGCTGCTGCTCGCCGACGCCGAGGCGCCGCGCGAGCTCGTCGACATCGTGATCGAGCGCTACCGCGTCACCGTGTGAGCCGCACGCTCGCCTGGTGAGCACTCAGAGCAGGCGGCGCGCCGCCGCCCACCGCGTCAGCTCGTTGCGGTTGGAGAGCTGGAGCTTGCGCAGCACCGCCGAGACGTGGGTCTCGACGGTCTTGACCGAGATGAACAGGTCCCCCCCGACCTCCCGGTAGGTGTACCCGCGGGCGATGAGCCGCATGACCTCCTGCTCCCGCTTCGAGAGCCGGTCGAGCTCGTCGTCGGCCACCGCGACGTCCCCCGCCGCGGTGCCGAACGCGTCCAGGACGAAGCCCGCGAGGCGCGGCGAGAAGACGGCGTCGCCCGCGGCCACCCGCAGGACGGCCCCGGACAGGTCCGTCGCCGAGATGTTCTTGGTGACGTAGCCCCGCGCCCCGGCGCGGATCACCGAGACGACATCCTCGGCGGCGTCGGACACGGACAGCGCGAGGAACCGCGTCCCGGCCAGCAGGTCCGCGCATCGTCGCACCACCTCGGCACCGCCGCCGCCGTTGCCGCCGGGCAGGTGCACGTCGAGCAGGACGACGGGCGGCTGCTCGGCGTGGACGACGGCGACCGCCTCGTCGACGTCCGCGGCCTCCCCGACCACCCGTACCCGGCCGTCGAGACTCGCCCGCACGCCCGTGCGGAACATGTGGTGGTCGTCCACGAGGACGACGGGGACGGGGTTCTCGCTCACGGGTGGGCTCCTTCGTCGGCTGTCGTGTCGTGCGGGTCGCTCGCACCGGACGGTTCCGGCGCGTCCGGCGGCGTCCCCGCGCTGTGCTCCTCGCCCGCGTCCCGGGGCACGGACAGGCGTACCTCGGTCCCCCAGCCGGGCCGGCTGACCACCTCGGCCGTCCCCCCGCGGCGGCGCACCCGCCCGCAGATGGACTCGCGCACGCCGAACCGGTCGGGCGCGATGTCGTCGAGGTCGAACCCGTCCCCACGGTCGCGCACGAACATCTCCGCCGCGGCGTCCGTCACCTCGAGGTAGACGGTCACCGGCGGAGCACCGTGCACGACGGCGTTGACGAGCGCCTCGCGCGTGGCCTGCAGCAGCGCGTGGGTCGTCGCGGTGGGCGGGCAGTCCCCGACGGCCACCAGCTCGATCTCGACGGCGCGGCCGTCCTCCACCTCGGCCACCAGGTCGCGCAGCTCCGTCGCGAGCGAGGTACCTGGTGCCTGCCGGTCGTCGTAGAGCCACTCGCGCAGCTCGCGCTCCTGGGCACGGGCCATGCGCGCGACCTCCTCCGCGTCGTGCGCGCGGGCGCGGATGAGCGCGAGGGTCTGCAGCACGGAGTCGTGCAGGTGGGCGGCGATGTCGGCCCGCTCGGCCTCCCTGGCGCGCGCGGCCCGCTCATCGCCGAGCTCGCGCACGAGGCGCAACCACCAGGGCGCCAGCACCAGGGCGACGCCGACCAGCACGGCGAGCGACGCGAGGGTGACGGTGAGCAGCTCCCTCGCCGGTGTGCCCTGCACGAACAGCAGCAGCACACCCGCCGTCACGAGGACCAGCCCGCCGATCAGGCGCAGCAGCGTGCTGGAGCGCGACGGCGGCGCGCCCGTCTCCCGCGAGCGCTGCACGGCGTCGAGCTGGCTCCAGGCCAGACCGGCGCCACCGGCGACGACGAGGAGCGGCAGCCACATGGTGGGCAGGTCCCAGCCCGAGCGCAGGGCGACCAGCAGCGCCGCCACGACCAGCAGCGCCACACCGATCCCGACGTCCCGCCGGGAGAGCCCGGCGACGGGCCCGCTGCGCCGCAGCCGCGGCGCGAGGCGTGCCAGGGCAGCCGGCCGGGCCTCGTGCGCCACGTCGTGCGGGTCGCCCGCCGGCACCGTGAGCCACCAGAACACGTAGAGCGCCAGACCCATACCGCCCAGGAGCACGAGCACGACCATCGCGAGGCGGACCAGCCGGACCGGGACGTTCAGGTGTGCCGCCAGACCGGCGCACACGCCACCGAGCCACCGCCCCCGCCGGGGACGGCGCAGCGGCAGCCGCGCGGGCATCTGGATGGTCGTCACTCCCTGATCGTGGCACGTCAGGGACGCCTCCGGTGCGAGATCCGGGGTTCTCGGCACCGGTCTCAGGGTCGGTTCAGGGCTCCACCCCATGGTCCGGCCCGCCGCGGAGGGCCACGATGGAGACATGACCACGAACGACACCCCAGACCCGGACGCTCCGGGTGGTGCCGCCGAAGGCGGCACGGACGGCGCCACGGCGCCGCCACCCCCACCGTCGCCGCGACCTGCGGGCGACGGGTTCTTCGACTCCGTGCGCCGCATCGGCATCACCCGCTCCGACGACCGCTGGGTCGGAGGCGTCGCCGCCGGCCTCGCCGACCGGTTCCGGCTCGACCCGCTCCTCGTGCGCGGCCTGCTGATCCTCAGCTTCTTCGTCGCGGGTGCCGGCCTCGTCCTCTACGGCATCGCGTGGGCGCTGCTCCCCGAGCGCTCGGACGGCAGGATCCACCTGCAGGAGGCGATCCGCGGCACCTTCGACGTCGCCATGGTCGGGGCAGGGGTGACCGTGCTGCTGGGCATGATCTGGGGCAGCGGGTTCTGGCCGTGGTGGGGTGGACCCGCCGAATGGGTCGCCGTGCTGCTGTGGATCGCGTTCTGGGTCGTCGTGGTGTGGCTGATCGTCAAGCTGGTGCGTTCTCGCAGCAGCGCCTCCGGCCCGCCGTCGGGCGGCGTCGCTGCCCCGGGCACCTACCCGACCGACGTGCCGCCGTCGGCCCCTTACCGACAGGAGACCGGCATGAGCCCTTCGGAGCCGTTCAGCCCCGCGCCGCAGGCACCGTACGTCGCCCCTGCCGCGCCTCCGGCCGGCGGCACCGGTGCGGCCGCCCCCATGCCGCCGGCACCGCCCGCTCCCTACCAGCAGACGGGCGCTCCGCAGTACGCGGCGCCCCCGTCCGTCCCGCCCGTCCCGGCGGCACCGGCGGCACCGCGGCCACGCCGTACCGTCGGCGGAGGGACCGTCAGCGCGGTCGTCGGGCTCGTGCTCCTGGCCGGTGCCGCGCTGCTCGTGGCAGACCGGGTGCTGGGGATCTCCGTGCCGCTGTGGCCCACCTGGGTGGGCAGCGCCGTCGTCGTCATCGGTGCGGGCATCGTCATCGGTGGCCTGCGCGGCCTGCGCGGCGGCTGGCTGACCGTGCTCGCCTGGTTCGGCATCCTCACGGCCGCGACCGTGTGGCCGAACGCCGCCGACGACGGCCCGTTGCCCTGGGAGGACACCCAGATCTCCACGATGTCCGGGACGGCGATCAGCGAAGGAACCGTCACCCCCCGGTCCGTCGCGGCGGCCGAGGACGGCATCCGGGTCCACTTCGGGGAGGCGGACATCGACCTCACCCGGCTCGACCTGTCCGACGTGACCCCGGGCGAACCTGTGGAGGTCCCGATCGACATGACCGCGGGCCGCACGGTCGTGGAGGTCCCGGCCGACACGGCCGTCGCCATCTCCGCCGACGTCAACGCGGGCAGCCTCGTGATCGAGCTCGACGACGAGCGGACGGTCACGTCCGGATTCACCGGCGGCCCCGCCCACTACGAGACCGACGAGGTCGCCGAGCTCGACGGCCCCGTGCTGCAGCTCGACATCGACGCCCGTGCGGGCGAGATCGTCATCCAGGAGGAACGATGAACAACGACCCCCAGGCACGCCCCGACGGTCCGGAGCGGGACGAGCGCACCGCCGACAGCGCGGTGCCGCCCACCCAGCAGCTCCCGTCCGACGAGGTGCCCGCGACGTCGGCCCTGCCCGCGGCACCGTCGTCGGACGACCCGCTCGCCGTCTTCGACGAGCCGGTCCGCTCCCCCGAGCCTGCGCCGGTGAAGGCCGGGTCGAGCACCAGCGCCGACGACTCAGGTCACGACGCCGGAGCGGGTTCCGATGCCGGTGCGACGGCGGCCGCGGCGCCCCTCGTGCGGACCGGGCCGCGCACCACCACCATCGTGTGGGGACTCATCGTCGTCGCGATCGGTGTCGGCCTGCTCTCCCTCAGCGCCGGCGCGACCATCGACGTCGAGCTCGCCGCGATCCTGGTGCTCGGTGCGGCCGGTCTGCTGCTCGTCGTCGGCTCCGTGGCCGGTGGCGTGCGACGCCGTCGGCAGACCACGGCCTGAGGCCCGTCAGCACGAGGACGGGACGCGAAGCACGAGGCGCGGGCCTCCACCAGACGGTGGGGCCCCGCGCCTCGTGCGGTCCACGAGCCGGTCAGGCGCGCGGCGGCTCGGTCCGGTCCGGCGGCGGCGCGTCCGTGGGACGGGTCGAGTGCCGGGTCGGCGGCGTGGCGTCACCCGCCGGCAGGTCGGCGCCGTGCCGCGGCGGGCCGGACAGATCGCCCTGGGACGTGTTGCCCGGCGTCTCGACCGCGACCATCGGTCCCCCGGCGAGACGCCGCAGGGCGGCACCGATCAGGATGAACAACAGCCCCAGCCCGATCACCAGCGCGCACACGCCGAACGCCACGACGGACGTGAACAGCGACGCGCGCAGGAACGACGCGTTCATGACCGTCGCGCGCACCGGATCGTCCTGGTCCAGCTCGGCGTAGGTCGCTCCGCCCGAGGCCTCCAGCGCGTGCCGGTCGATCACGTCCGCCTGCGCGTAGGCCGTCAGCGGACCGGCGACCTGCTGACCGGCGAACATGCTCGCATCGTCGGCCACGGTGATCTGCTCGTCCGCGAGCGTCATCGCGACGACGATCCAGACCACCACGCCCGCGAGGACGAGGAGGATGCCGGCGATGATCGCGATCAGCCCGATCCCGCGGGATCCTCGGGCGGGACTGACGGTGAGGGTGCTCGACATGGGTACGCCTTCCGTGGGGCAACGCTCGAGGTCAGGTCTCCGCCAACCTAGCGCGCCGCACACCGGGAAGCACAGTGGAACCTCAGGTCACAGCGGCCGAGGGACCCTTCGGGCTCACTCCCACTCGATGGTTCCCGGCGGCTTGCTCGTCACGTCGAGGACCACCCGGTTGACCTCGCTCACCTCGTTGGTGATGCGGGTCGAGATCACCGAGAGGACGTCGTAGGGCAGGCGCGTCCAGTCGGCCGTCATCGCGTCCTCGGACGAGACCGGCCGGAGCACGACCGGGTGGCCGTAGGTGCGGCCGTCGCCCTGCACGCCCACCGATCGGACGTCGGCGAGGAGCACGACAGGGCACTGCCAGATGTCGTCGTCCAGGCCCGCCCTGGTCAGCTCGGCGCGAGCGATCGCGTCCGCCTTCCGCAGGGTCTCGAGGCGGTCCGCGGTGATCTCGCCGACGATGCGGATGCCGAGGCCGGGGCCGGGGAACGGCTGGCGAGCGACGATCTCCTCCGGCACGCCGAGCTCGCGCCCGACCGCACGCACCTCGTCCTTGAAGAGCGTGCGCAGTGGCTCCACCAGGTCGAACTGCAGGTCGTCGGGCAGGCCGCCCACGTTGTGGTGGCTCTTGATGTTCGCCGCGCCCTCACCGCCGCCGGACTCCACGACGTCGGGGTAGAGGGTGCCCTGCACCAGGAACTTCACCTGCTCGCCGTGCTCACCGGCGTCCGCGACGATGTCGCGCGCGGCGTCCTCGAACACGCGGATGAACTCGCGGCCGATGATCTTGCGCTTCGTCTCCGGGTCGCTGTGGCCGGCGAGCGCGGCCAGGAAGCGCTGCCGCTCGTCACGCACCACGAGGTTGACGCCGGTGGCGGCCACGAAGTCCCGCTCGACCTGCTCCACCTCGCCCTCGCGCAGCAGACCGTGGTCCACGAACACGCAGGTGAGCTGGTCACCGACCGCCTGCTGCACCAGGGCCGCGGCGACCGAGGAGTCGACGCCGCCGGACAGCCCGCAGACGACGCGCGCGTCGCCCACCTGCGCACGGATCGCGGCGACCTGGTCGGCGATGACGTTCCCCGGCGTCCAGTCGGGCGCGAGCCCGGCGCCGGAGTAGAGGAAGTGCTCCAGCACGGCCTGCCCGTGCGCCGAGTGCTTGACCTCCGGGTGCCACTGCACGCCGTAGAGCCGGCGGCCGGCGTCCTCGAAGGCGGCGACAGGCGACCCGGACGACGTCGCGAGGACGTCGAAGCCCTCCGGCGCGGCGTGCACGGCGTCGCCGTGGCTCATCCAGGTGGTCTGGTGCTCCGGGGTGCCCGCCAGCAGCACGCCGGCCGAGCACACCTCGACCTCGGTGCCGCCGTACTCGCGCGTGCCGGTCTGCGCGACCTTCCCGCCGAGCGCCTGCGCCATCGCCTGGAACCCGTAGCAGATGCCGAGCACCGGCACGCCCGCCTCGAACAGCTCCGGGTCCACGAACGGTGCGCCGGTGGCGTACACCGACGACGGCCCGCCGGACAGGATGATCGCGGCCGGGTCCTTGGCGAGCATCTGCTCGGTGGTGAACGTGTGCGGCACGATCTCGGAGTAGACCTTGGCCTCGCGCACGCGCCGCGCGATGAGCTGCGCGTACTGGGCGCCGAAGTCGACGACGAGGACGGGGCGTGGAGTTTCCGCGGATGCAGCGGCGGGAGATGTCACCGGCACATCCTATCCAGCGCCGAGGCGGATCGGTGTCACGCAGGTACCGGCCAACGGAGGGTGACGCCACGCGAGCGCAGACGCCGCAGCTCCCAGACGGCGAGCGCCGCGACGAGCAGTGGCCCGCCGAACGACAGGCAGAGGCGCATCAGGAGGGGCACCTCGTGATCGGCGCTCGCGTCGACCCATCGCAAGGTCGCCATAGCCACGAGGACGGAAGCCAGACCCAGCGCCAGGAGCGCCCGCATCGTCGGGTGCCCGTCGATCGCGCGGCAGTAGTGCGCGACCATCAGCGGCAGCGTGTAGAACATCGTGATCATGAACCATGGGATCGCCACCGCGGCGACCGCCAGGTGGGCGACGACCATCGCGAGGATCAAGCCACCGGACGGCTCTCCAGCGGATCCCCACGACGCGCCGAGCACCAGCAGGGGCTGTCCCCCGACCAGTACGGTGAACGTCCCGACGACGAGTCCGACCGCGCCGGCCGGAGCGCCGAGAGAGACGAGCAGAGGTTTGCGGTGGCCACGCCTGGCGAGCCCCACGAGCAACAGCGACACGGCAACGAAGAGCGCGACGAGCCACGTGGCGTTCTGGTACACCGCGGCGAGCTGGTGATCGGCGATGTTGCTCAACGCATCGAACCTGGCGTCGCGCCAGACAGTGTCGACAACCACGAGCAGGATCAGTCCGACGACCGAGCGCGCGACTGCCAGCCTTTCGACGAGGGGATCGGGCGTCATGTGCCGGTGGGTCGGTCGGACCACACGCTGGTGGAGCCGGAACATCGGGCGTACGACCCGGTACCACCACCAACGGAACGCGCTGCCGAGCACCACCCAACCTAGATACAGGAAGAGAGCGACGAACACGCCGTCGGGTTCGCTCCGTCGTCGTGCCATCGATCGACGAACCTACCGACCGTCCTGAGTCCGCGCACGTCAGGGACGTCGTCTGCCTCCGGGCCGCGGACGCCCGTCCGTGCGTCAGGACGTCGGGTCGCTCACGCCGTACCGCTGCTCGAGCGCGGTCAGCTTCGCCTCCGCCTCGGCGTGCACCTTCTTCTCCAGGACGAAGGACATGACGGGGACGACGCCGGCGATCACCATCGTGGCCAGACGACCGTAGCCCCAGCGCATCTTGGCCCACAGGTCCAGCACGGTGACGAGGTAGACCACGTACACCCAGCCGTGCGCGAACGGCACCCAGCCCAGGTACGCCATGACGCCGTCGACGTCCACGAAGTGCCCGACCACATACTTGATGGTCAGCTCCACGCAGAGCACGAGCAGCATGGTGCCGGTCACCAGCGCCAGCCAGCGGTAGCGCGCCAGCGACCCGCGCGCCTTGCGGATCGCGGTGGCGGCCTGCTCGGAGGTGGACGTCGGGGCGGTGGGCTCGGGGGCGGAGGTCACCCCACGATGGTAGGCGGGAAAATGCGGTGCTCGATGTCAGCAGGGCGTCCTACTCTCAACAACTGTGCGACCCCTCCCCCTGCCCGACCCGGGCAACCCTCCCCTGACGTCCGCGTCACGGCTGCTCACCTGGCAGGCGTGGCGTCAGCGTGACGTCCTGCTCCGGTCGATGGCCGTGGGCACCGTCTCCATGCTGGCCGCAGGCAGCTCACCCCTGCTCCTCGGCCAGGCCGTCGACTCCGGCCTGGCCTCAGGGTTCGGCAGCGAGCTGCTCCTCTGGTGCGGGTGGATGCTGGTCGCCGCCGCGACCATCGTCGTCTCCGGCGTCTTCAGCCACACGTGGGACGTCGAGAACTGGCTGCGGGCCGCGTTCTCGTTCTCCGGCCTCGTCGGGGAGAAGGCCACCCGAGCCGGCCAGGCGATCACCCAGCGGCTGCCCACCGGCGAGGTCGTCGCCGCGGTCGCCAACGACGCGCTGCGGGTGGGCGACATGTTCGCCATGGCCGGACGCTTCACGGGCGGCGTGGTCACGTACGCGGTGGTCGCGGCCTACATGCTCTCCCAGGACCTCACCCTCGGGCTGGTCCTGGCGCTCGGCGTCCCCGTCGTCGCGGCGGTCCTCGCGCTGCTGGTCCGCCCGCTGCAGGCGCGCCAGCGCGTGCACCGCGAGTCCACCGGACGCCTGACCGCGCTCGGTGCCGACACCGTCTCCGGCCTCCGGATCCTGCGGGGCATCGGTGGCGAGGAGGTCTTCGCGGGTCGGTACGCCCGGCAGTCGCAGGAGGTCCGCCGGCGCGGCGTGCGCGTCGCCGCCGTGCAGTCCGTCCTCGACGGCCTGCAGGTCCTCCTGCCCGGGCTGCTGATCGCGCTCGTGCTGTGGCTCGGCGCCCGCGCCGTGGTGCGCGGCGACCTCACGAGCGGCCAGCTCGTCACGTTCTACGGCTACGCCGCGTTCCTCGCCTGGCCGGTGCAGATGGCCACCCAGATGCTGCAGATGACCACGAACGCCCTGGTCTCGGGCCGCAAGATCCTCGACGTCCTGCGGGTGACCGAGGCGACGCCGCAGCCGTCCACCCCGGCGCCCGCGCCGCCGTCGGGCAGCGAGCTCGTGGACACCACGAGCGGGCTCGTCCTGCGCCCCGGCCGGGTGGTCGGCCTCGTCTGCGCCGACCCGGACGTCTCGGCGCGGCTCGCGACACGGCTCGGCCGGGTCGACGACGCCGTCGAGGCCGGCACGCCCGTGACCCTCGGCGGGGTGCGGCTCACCGCGCTGGACAAGGAGACGCTGCGGCACCGCGTGGTCGTGGCGGAGGCCACCGGGCACCTGTTCTCGGGAATCCTCGGCGAGGAGCTCGACGCGCGCGGTCGCGCGACGGAGGCCGAGCTCATGGCCGCCGTCCTGGTCGCGGACGCCCACGACGTGCTCGACTCCGTGCCCGCAGGCCTGGCCGGCGAGCTGCCCGAGAAGGGCCGGTCCTTGTCCGGCGGGCAGCGCCAGCGCGTGGCCCTCGCCCGTGCCCTGCTGACCGATCCGGAGATCCTGGTGCTGGTCGAACCCACCAGCGCCGTGGACGCGCACACCGAGGCGCGGATCGCCGCCCGGGTCGCCGAGGCGCGGCGCGGACGCACCACCCTCGTCGTCACGGCGAGCCCGCTCGTGCTCGACCACGTCGACGAGGTCGTGCTGCTCTCGACCTGCGGGTCCGTCGTCACCTCCGGCGCCCACGGCGAGCTGCTCGCCCGGGCGGACGACGACGGCGCCGCCTACCGCTCCGTCGTCGGCCGCAGCATGGACGAGGAGACCGCGACGACCGCCGCACCCGACGGCCGTGACCCCACCCTGGAAGGAGCCGCGCGATGAGCGCCACCCGTGTGCCGCCGTCCGCGGCCGACCCCCGCCGCCTGCCCGTGGCCGACGGCGGCGAGGTCAAGCGCACCGTCGGACGTCTGTTCCGCCGCCACCGGGGTGAGCTGGGCGGTGTCGCCGTGCTGCACACCGTGGCGGCGGTCGCCGGGCTCGCCGGCCCGTTCCTGCTGGGCCGGTTCATCGACGAGGTCGCGGGCGGGACCACGCTGGCCCGCGTCGACACCCTCGCCCTGATCCTCGTGGCTGCCGTGCTCGTCCAGGCCGTGGTGACCCGGTTCGCGCAGCGGCTGTCGATGATCTTCGGCGAACGGGTCTTCGCCGAGCTCCGCGAGGAGTTCATGGACACCGTCACCCGGCTGCCCCTGTCCACCGTGGAGAAGGCCGGGACGGGCGACCTCGTGGCCCGCACCACCAACGACGTCAACAAGCTGCAGCACGCGGTCCGCTTCGGCGTGCCACGGGTGCTGGTGTGCGTCGTGACCATCGGTCTCACCCTGGTCGCGTCGTTCCTCACCGACCCCGTCGTGGCGCTCGGGATCCTCGTCGGCGTGCCGGTCATCTGGGTCGCCACCCGGTGGTACCTGCGCCGGGCCACGCCGGGCTACCTGCGCGAGTCCGCGGCCTACGCCACCCTCAACGGCACCATCACCGAGGCCGTCGAGGGCGCCCGCACCACGGACGTCCTGTGGCTCGGGTCCCGGGTGCGCCGCCGGCTGCGCCGCGACCTGTCCGAGGCGTTCGCCGCCGAGAGCTACACGCTCGGCCTGCGGCTGCGGCTCATCCCCTCGCTCGACGCCGCCGTGGCGGTCGCGCCGATCTCCGTCGTCCTCTGGGGCGCCTGGCTCGCCTCGCAGGACCTCGCGAGCGTCGGCACCGTCGCGACCGTCGCGCTGTACGCCTACCAGATGGGCGGGCCCGTCTTCGACCTCGTGTTCTGGCTCGACGAGCTGCAGGTCGCCGCCGTCGCGCTCGCCCGCGTCGTCGGCGTCGGCCTGGTCGGGCCGGACCGCGTCGCCTCGGGCGAGGTCCCGGCCTCCGAGAAGGTGCACGCCCACGACGTGCGGTACGCCTACCGCGAGGGGCACGACGTGCTGCACGGGATCTCGGTGGACCTGCGGCCGGGCGAACGGCTCGCCGTCGTCGGGCCGTCCGGCGCGGGCAAGTCGACGCTCGGACGCATGCTGTCCGGCGTCCACCCACCCACCGGCGGCTCGGTGACGGTCGGCGGCGTCCCGCTGGTCGACCTGCCGCTGGAGGACCTGCGCGGCCACGTCGCGCTGGTGACCCAGGAGCACCACGTGTTCGTCGGGACCCTCGCGGAGAACCTCCGGCTGGCGGACACCAGCGCGCCCGACGACGCGTTGCGGCGTGCTCTCGAGGCCGTCGACGCGCAGGACTGGGCCGACGCCCTGCCCGCCGGGCTCGACACCGAGATCGGCTCCGGCGGGCACCCGCTGAGCCCGGCGCAGGCGCAGCAGGTCGCGCTGGCCCGGCTCGTGCTGCTCGACCCGCACACGCTGGTGCTCGACGAGGCCACGTCGCTGCTCGACCCGCGCGCGGCCCGGCACCTGGAGCGCTCGCTCAACGCCGTGCTGACCGGCCGGACCGTCGTGGCGATCGCGCACCGGCTGCACACCGCGCACGACGCCGACCGCGTCGCCGTCGTCGACGCGGGCCGGATCGCCGAGATCGGGCCGCACGACGAGCTGGTGGCGGCCGATGGCGACTACGCACGGCTCTGGCACTCGTGGCAGCACGACGGGACGACCTCGTAGGGTCGAGGCGTGAGCAGCACCGACCCGACCGCCCCGTCCCTCCCGCCGCTCGTCGCGCCCGGTCCCGAGCTGACCGCCGAGCAGATCAGCCGGTTCGCCCGGCACCTGTCCCTGCCCGGGATCGGTGTCGAGGGCCAACGGCGGCTCGCGGCGGCTCGGGTGCTGGTGATCGGTGCCGGTGGCCTCGGCAGCCCAGCGCTGCTCTACCTTGCGGCGGGAGGCGTCGGCACGCTGGGCGTGGTGGACGACGACGTCGTGGAGACCTCGAACCTGCAGCGCCAGGTCCTGCACGGCACCGGCGACGTGGGGCGGTCCAAGACGGCTTCCGCCCGCGAGGCCGTGGCCGACGTCGCCCCGCACGTCACCGTCATCGAGCACCGCGAGCGTCTGACCTCCGCGAACGCGGTCGACCTGCTGCGGGGCTACGACCTCGTGCTGGACGGGGCGGACAACTTCGCGACGCGCTACCTGGTGTCGGACGCGGCGGAGATCGCGGGCGTCCCCGTCGTCTGGGGCGGCATCTACCGCTACCAGGGCCAGGTCGCGACGTTCTGGGCGGCGCCGCCCGGGGACGGCGGCGCGCCGGAGGGCGTGACGTACCGTGACGTCTTCCCCGAGCCGCCGCCGGCCGCGCTGGCCCCTGACTGCGCCACCGGCGGGGTGCTCGGTGCGATGTGCGGCACGATCGGGTCGATCATGGCGACCGAGGCGATCAAGCTGATCACCGGCGCCGGCCGCACGCTGCTCGGGCGGCTCGCGGTCTACGACTCGTTCGACCTCACCTGGCGCCACCTGGACGTCCGCCCGGACCCGTCGCGGGAACCGGTGACCACCCTGCCCGACGACGCCGCGTACGCCACGTTCTGCGGGCTGACCCCGGCCGAGGTCCCCGACCAGGATCCCGTCACCCCCGCAGCGGTGGCTGCCCTGCGGGCGGCCGCGGCAGCCGGCGACGGCGCCGATCCGTACATCGTGGACGTGCGTGAACCGTGGGAGGTGGAGATCGCGTCCGTCGCCGGGGCGGACCACGTCAACCTGGGCGAGCTGCTCGGCCCGGCCCGGGACGACGCCGTCGTCCACGTGGCCGCCCGTGCCCAGGGACGCCCGGTGCACGTGCTGTGCAAGGTGGGCGGTCGCGCCTCGCGGGCCGCTGCGGTGCTCCGCGACGCAGGGCTGCCGGCGCGCGTGATTGCCGGCGGCATCCTCGCGTGGTCCCGCGACGTGGACCCGTCCGTCCCCGTGTACTGACCGGCCGCGTTCGGCAGTTCCAGCCCTGTTCGGCAGTTCAAGGTGCCGAACAGGGCAGGAACTGCCGAACAGGGCGACGTCAGAGGGCCAGGTCGAGCCGCCCCTCCGGCGACGACGACGCCAGCGCGCGCTCGCGCCGCGGGATCCGACCGGCACCGACCGCCAGGTGCCCCGCCTCGACGGCCAGCCGCATGGCCCGGGCCATCTGCACCGGATCCACGGCCCGCGTGACGGCGGTGGCGAGCAGCACCCCGTCGCAGCCGAGCTCCATCGCGAGCGCGGCGTCCGATGCCGTCCCGATCCCCGCGTCGAGGATCACCGGCACGGAGGCGGCCGCCGCGATCGCCTCGATGTTGCGCGGGTTGAGGATGCCGAGACCCGACCCGATGGGCGCACCCAGCGGCATGACGGCGGCGCACCCGACGTCCTCCAGGCGCCGCGCCACGATCGGGTCGTCCCCGCAGTAGGGCAGCACGGTGAAGCCGTCGCGCACCAGCTCCTCGGCGGCCTCCACGAGACCAAGGGGCTCGGGCAGGAGCGTGACGTCGTCCGCGATCACCTCCAGCTTGACCCAGTCGGTGCCGCACGCCTCCCGGGCGAGCTGCGCGGTCAGCACGGCCTCCCGCACCGAGAAGCAGCCGGCGGTGTTCGGCAGCGCGCGGATCCCCAGCCGGTCCAGCAGCCCCCACATCGAGGTGTCACCGGCTGCCGCGCCCGGCGTCGGCCGTGCCACCCTCCGCATCGCGACCGTGGTGAGCTCGGTCCCGGACGCGACCAGCGCGTCCTCCAGGGCCAGCAGGCTCGGTGCGCCGCCCGTGCCCATCACGAGGCGGGAGCCGAGCTCGACGCCGGCGATCGTCAGCACGCCGCTCACCCGCCCTGCACCGCGGTGACGACCTCGACGCGCGCCCCGGGACCCACGGTGGTGGACTCCCACGCGCCACGCGGCACGACGGCGTCGTCGAGCGCGACGGCGACGCCCTGCGGCACGCCGTCGACGACGGAGCCCGGCACCAGGCGTGCGACGAGGTCGGTCACGGGCACCGGCGCGTCCAGCGGGTAGGGCTCGCCGTTCACGACAGCGTGCGGGGCTGGCAGGGTCTCGGCCATCTCAGGCTCCTTCGAGGACGGGGGCGAAACGGTCGGGGTCGGCGACGCGCAGGGCGTCCGGCAGGGCGGCACCGGTCAGACCGGCGACGACGGCCTCGGCCGTCAGCGGTGCGAGGAGCACCCCGCCACGATGGTGGCCCGTCGCCAGGTGCAGGCCCGGCGTGGCCGTCGGCCCCACGAGCGGCAGGTTGTCGGGGGTGGCGGGTCGCGCCCGCAGCGTCGCCTCGACGAAGGCGGCCTCGTCGAGGGCCGGCACCAGCGCCCGGGCGTCCCGCAGCAGCGCGAACACTCCCCCGGCCGACGGGCGGTGGTCGTCCGGGCCCTCCTCGCTGGTGGCGCCGACGACGACCTCCCGGTGCTCCGCCGTCGTCCCCGGACCTGATCCCGTCCCGGGCTCCCGCGGCACCACGTAGACCGGGCGGCCCTGCACCCGGCCGCGCACGACGTGCCCGGGGGCGGACCCGGGCGGAGCGTCGAGCCGGAGCGTCTGGCCCCGCACCGGCCGGACGGGCACGTCGACCAGCTCGCCGGACCGCCACCCGGCGGCCAGGACCACCGCCCCGGCCCGGTGCAGCGTGCCCGCCTCGTCGAGGACACCGACGACGGCGCCCCGGTCGCGTTCGAGGCGCACGGCGGCACGCTGGACGACGGCGGCACGGGGGTGGGCGTGCAGGGCGACGTCGAGCGCGGCCCTGGTCGCGCGCGGGTCGGCGACGTGGTCGCCCGGCACCCAGGCGGCTCCGGCGACGTGGTGCCCGAGGAGCGGTTCGCGGCGCCGTGCCTGGGCACCGGTGAGCTCGTCCGGCTGCACGCCGAGCTCGGCGTGCAGGGCGAGCCAGCGCCGCAGGTGCGCGACGTCGTCGGCGTCGTAGGCCGCCACCAGCGTGCCCGTCTCGCGCAGCCCCGAGCCGAGGCCCGTCGCGCGCAGGAGGTCAGCCGCGAAGCGGGGCCATGCGGCGAGGCCGGCCAGGCCCAGACGGGCGAGGGCGGACTCGCCGAACCACGACTCGCTGACCGGTGCGAGCATCCCGGCGGCGGCGTGCGTGGCGCCGTCCCCCGGGCTCGGGTCGAGCAGGACGACCGTCAGACCGGCCTCGACGGCGCGCCAGGCGACCGCCGTACCGACGATGCCACCGCCGACGACCACGACGTCCGGCAGCGTCCCAGGCGTTCTCATGCGTGCTCCCTTCGCTGGCATGACCCAGATCAGGTTCGACGGTCGGCGGACCTCGCCCTCTCAGCCCCGACGGGGCTCCCGTGCTGCGGCCACTGTACTGCCGCGTGGTTACGCTGGCGGCCGTGTCCCCCTCCACGCCGTCCGCCGACGCCCGCACCCGGCTCGCCGACGCCCGCCTGTACCTGTGCACCGACGCCCGGTCCTCGACCGCCGACCTGGAGGACTTCCTGCACGCGGCCCTGCGCGGCGGTGTCGACGTGGTCCAGCTCCGCGACAAGTCTCTGGACGCCGCGCGCGAGCTCGAGCTGCAGGAGCTCGTGGCGGGCGTCGCCACCGCCCACGGTGCGCTGTGGGCTGTCAACGACCGGGCCGACGTCGCCTCGCTGGCCGGGGCGCCCGTGGTGCACATGGGCCAGGGCGACCTGCCGACGTCGGCGGTGCGCAGCCTGCTCGGGACCGGCCCCGTGCTCGGACGCTCCACCCACTCCGCGCGGCAGGCCGCGGCCGCCGACGCGGACCCCGGCGTCGACTACTTCTGCGTGGGGCCGCTGTGGGCCACGCCCACCAAGCCGGGACGGGAGGCTGTCGGGCTCGACCTGCTGCGCGAGGTCGCGGCGTCGGACCCGGCCACCCCCTGGTTCGCGATCGGCGGCATCGACCGCGAACGGCTGGACGCCGTGCTGGACGCCGGTGCGCGGAGGGTCGTGGTCGTGCGCGCGATCACGGCGGCGGCCGACCCGGAACGGGCCGCGCGGGAGCTGCGTGCGCGGCTCGTCGAGCGGCTGCAGGATCAAGACGGCACGAAGTGACCTGATCGGCAGCTCGGACTGCCGACCAGGTCACCGTCCGCCGATCGGATCCGACGTCGGCTACCCGGCCGGCAGGCCCGCGATCCCGGTACCCACGGGGTCGTCCTCGCCGTCGCCACGCGGCCGACGTCGCGAGCCACGCGTGCCGCCCGCCATCTCGTCGCGCACCAACCGCACCCACAGCGCGACCGCGAACAGCCCGAACACCCACCACTGCAGGGCGTAGAAGAAGTTCTGCAGGTTCACGTCGGTGCCACCCTCGAGCACGGGGCGCGGCAGTGGCGCGGGACCCCCGGCGTCGGCGGGCACCTGCTCCGGGGACGAGCCGGTGTGCACCACGTAGGCGGTGTAGATCGGTCCGTCCCACGTGTTCGCCAGCGCGCTGGAGGCGATGTCCTGGGTCAGCGGCGGGCCACCGGGGTTCTCGGGGACGGTGCCGGTACGCACCGTCGACTCGGAGGCCTGCAGCCAGCCGTGCAGCGACACCTCCCCCGCCGGGACCTCGAGGGCCGCGTCCCCGGGCGTCGGGGAGTCGACCCAGCCGCGCACCACGGGGAGCACGGGCTCCCCGGACAGGGCCGCCCACGACGCGCCGCCCGTGCCGTCGTCCGACACGCGCAGCGGGGTGAGGACCAGATAGCCGTCGACGCCGTCCAGGGACCGCCCGGTGACGAGCATCTGGCCCGCCGGCTCGTACGTCCCGGTGACCTCGACCTCGCGCCCGACCAGCTCGCCGGGGAACGAGGACTGCGGTACGAGCACCTCGCCGAGATCGACGGGTGCCGCCGCGGCCGCCTCTGCCGCCTCCTGCGCGGCGGCGAGGTTGGCCCGCTCGTACGCGCGGTCGATCTGCCAGACGCCCAGCCGGCCGCACACGGCCGCAGCGGCGAGGAAGATCAGCAGGATCACGATCATCCGCGGCTGGCGGGCGACCGCCCAGAAGGATCGGCGCACAGGCGGGTTCGGCACGGGGCCACGGTATCGGTGCCCGCGGCCTCTCCTGGAATCGCGTGGCGAAGGTCACCGTGCCGCGCGGCGGGCCGCTCGTGTCTCACGCTGCGCCGGGGACCGCCGTGCGATGGAATGAGCACGAGCATGATCGTCCCTCTGCCCGTAGGAGCGTCAGATGAGCACCTCGACCGCCGATCCCACCACCTGGCCCGCCACCGGAGTCGCGGAGCTCTCGGACACGGACGTCGAACGTCTCGACCAGTGGTGGCGTGCCGCCAACTACCTGTCGATCGGCCAGATCTACCTGCTCGACAACCCCCTGATGCGCCGGCCCCTGGACCGCGACCACGTCAAGCCGCGGCTCCTCGGGCACTGGGGCACGACTCCGGGCCTCAACTTCCTCTACGCCCACCTCAACCGCGTCATCCGCGAGCGTCAGCAGTCCACGGTCTACGTCGCCGGCCCCGGTCACGGCGGTCCCGGGCTCGTGGCGAACACCTACCTCGAGGGCACCTACTCGGAGATCTACACCGACGTGACCCAGGACGACGAGGGGATGCGCCGGCTGTTCAAGCAGTTCTCGTTCCCCGGGGGGATCCCCTCGCACGTGGCGCCCGAGACGCCCGGCTCGATCCACGAGGGCGGCGAGCTCGGGTACGCGCTGTCGCACGCCTACGGCGCCGCGTTCGACAACCCGGACCTGCTGGTGGCGGCGGTCGTGGGCGACGGCGAGGCGGAGACCGGCCCGCTGGCCACCAGCTGGCACTCCAACAAGTTCGTCAACCCGGCGCAGGACGGCGTCGTGCTGCCGATCCTGCACCTCAACGGCTACAAGATCGCCAACCCGACGGTGCTGGACCGCATCAGCGACGACGAGCTGCACGCCCTCATGGTCGGCTACGGGCACACGCCGTACTTCTTCACGGGCGGGTTCGACGGCGAGGACCACGCGGCGGTGCACCGCCGGTTCGCCCAGCTCCTCGACGAGGTGATGGACCACATCGCGCGGATCAAGGCGGACGCCCGGGACGCGTCGCCGGGCGAGGAGCAGCGCCCCGCGTGGCCGATGATCGTCTTCCGCACACCGAAGGGCTGGACCTGCCCGCCCGAGATCGACGGGAACAAGACCGAGGGCTCCTGGCGTGCGCACCAGGTGCCGCTCGCTAGCGCCCGCGACACGCCGGAGCACCTCGAGGTGCTCCGCGACTGGCTGGAGTCCTACCGGCCGCACGAGCTCTTCGACGACGACGGCGCGCTGCGGCCCGAGATCGCGGCGGAGGCTCCGCAGGGCGAGCTGCGCATGGGCGCCAACCCGCACGCGAACGGCGGGCTGCTGCTCAAGGACCTGCGGCTGCCCGACTTCCGCGACTTCGCCGTCGACGTCCCCGAGCCGGGGGCCGCCCTGGCTGAGTCGACCCGGGTGCTCGGCAGCTGGCTCACCGAGGTGATCCGCCGCAACCCGGAGAACTTCCGCATCTTCGGACCGGACGAGGTGGCCTCGAACCGTCTCCAGGCCGTCTACGACGTCACCGACAAGCAGTGGAACGCGGAGTACCACGGGCCCGACGTCGACCAGCACCTCGCGCGCGTCGGCCGCGTCATGGAGATGCTGAGCGAGCACCAGTGCCAGGGATGGCTGGAGGGCTACCTCCTGACGGGCCGGCACGGCCTGTTCACCAGCTACGAGGCGTTCATACACATCGTCGACTCGATGTTCAACCAGCACGCCAAGTGGCTCAAGGTCACCAACCACATCCCGTGGCGCCGGCCGATCGCGTCGCTCAACTACCTGCTGTCCAGCCACACGTGGCGCCAGGACCACAACGGCTTCTCCCACCAGGACCCGGGCTTCATCGACCACGTGGTCAACAAGAAGGCCGAGATCGTGCGGGTCTACCTGCCGCCGGACGCGAACACCCTGCTGAGCACCTACGACCACTGCCTGCGCAGCCGCCAGTACGTCAACGTGGTGGTCGCCGGCAAGCAGCCCGGACCCCAGTTCCTGTCCATGGACGCCGCGATCGCCCACTGCACGCGCGGGCTGGGCATCTGGGAGTGGGCCGGCACGGAGGTCCCGGGCGAGGACCCGGACGTGGTGCTCGGCTGCGCGGGCGACATCCCCACGCTCGAGGTCCTGGCGGCCGCCGACATCCTGCGCCGCGAGCTGCCGGACCTCAAGGTCCGCGTCGTCAACGTCGTGGACCTCATGCGGCTGCAGGACGAGCGGGAGCACCCGCACGGTCTGGCGGACAAGGACTTCGACGGGCTGTTCACGCCCGACCGGCCCGTGATCTTCAACTATCACGGCTATCCGTGGCTCATCCACCGCCTGACCTACCGCCGCAACAACCACGGCAACATCCACGTGCGCGGTTACAAGGAGGAGGGCACCACCACCACGCCGTTCGACATGGCGATGCTCAACGACATCGACCGGTACCACCTGGTGCTCGACGTCATCGACCGGGTCCCCGGGCTGGGCTCCACGGTCGCCGGCCTGCGCCAGCGGATGGTCGACGCGCGCCTCGCCGCCCGGCAGCACACCCGCGAGCACGGCGAGGACATCCCCGAGGTGCGCGACTGGGTGTGGCCCGACGCCGGGCAGACGGCCACGGAGGAGGGCGGTCCGATGTACGACGCCGGCACGGCCACCGGCGGTGACAACGAGTGAAGCACGTCCGGGAGTGACCAAGCCGACGCCCCGCAACCGGTGCGCCGTCGTCGTGCATGCGATGGAATGGGCGTGACGTCCGACGCGAGCGAACAGGCAGGCAGTGAGCACACGCAGCATCTACATCGCGTCCCCCGAGGGGGACACCGGCAAGTCGACGGTCGCGCTCGGGGTGCTCGACCTCCTGGTCCGCCAGGTCCAGCGCGTGGGCGTCTTCCGAGCGGTCTCCCGGGTCCCGGAGCGGCCGGCAGCCGACGGCGGCACGGGCGTACGTGACCACGTCCTGGAGATGATGCTCGCCCATGACGGCATCGACCTGGACTACGCGGACGCCGTCGGGGTCACCTACGACGACGTCCACGCCGACCCGGACGGGTCCCTGGCCAGAATCGTGGCGCGGTACCACGCCGTCGCCGACCGGTGCGACGCCGTCGTGGTGCTCGGCACCGACTACACGGACGTCTCGGGAGCGACCGAGCTGGCGTTCAACGCGCGGGTGGCCGCCAACCTGGACGCCCCCGTGCTGCTCGTCGTCTCCGGCCGCTCGCGCGGGATCGACGACGTCGCGACCCTGACCCGGCTCAGCGTGGCGGAGCTGCGGGCGAGCCACGCCCAGCCGATCGCCGTGGTCGTCAACCGGGCCGAGGACGCCGTGACGGACGCGCCCACCGCGGTGCGCGAAGGGATCAGCGGCGAGGACCTGCCGACCTGGGTCATCCCGGAGGAGCCGTTCCTCGGCGCGCCGACCGTGGCCCAGCTCGCCGACGCCGTCGACGGCACGCTGCTGCTCGGCGACCGTGACCTCCTGGCCCGCGAGGCCCTCGACGTGATCGTGGGCGCCATGACGTTCGAGCACATGCTCGGCCACCTCGCGGACGGCACCGTGGTCATCACGCCCGGGGACCGCACGGACGTGCTGCTCGGGCTGCTGTCGGTGCAGGCGGCGCAGCGCTTCCCGTCGCTCGCGGGGCTGATCCTCACCGGCGGGTACCGCCCGTCGGGCCGGTCCGGGCAGCTTGCGGCCGCCCTGGAGCCGCACGTGCCGATCATCGCCACCACGATGGACACCTACGAGGTGGCCGGTGTCGCGGCGCGGACCCGCGGCGCGATGACGGCGACGGCGCAGCGCAAGCACGACGTCGCCCGGGCCATGTTCGAGCAGCGGGTGGACGGCGCCGAGCTGCTCGCCCGCCTCGCCGTCGAGCGCACCCCCGTGGTCACCCCGCTCATGTTCGAGCACGAGCTGGTCGAACGGGCCCGCGGCGACCGCCGGCGCGTGGTGCTGCCCGAGGGCGGCGACGACCGCATCCTGCGTGCCGCCTCCACGGTGCTCGCCCGCGGCATCGCCGACCTGGTGATCCTCGGCGACGAGACGACGATCCGCGCCAGGGCCACCGAGCTGGGCCTCGACATCGACGCCGCCGAGGTGCTCTCCCCCACCGACGCCGAGCACGTGGAGCGGTTCGCCGCCGAGTACACCCGGCTGCGAGCGCACAAGGGCATGACCGTCGAGCGTGCGCGGGAGATCGTCACCGACGTCTCCTACTTCGGCACGATGATGGTCCACCTCGGGCTGGCCGACGGCATGGTCTCCGGGGCCGCGCACACCACCGCGCACACGATCCGTCCGTCGTTCGAGATCATCAAGACGAAGCCGGGCGTGTCCGTGGTGTCCTCGGTGTTCCTCATGTGCCTGCCCGACCGGGTGCTCGTCTACGGCGACTGCGCGGTCAACCCGGACCCGACGGCGGAGCAGCTCGCCGACATCGCGGCGTCGTCGGCGGCCACGGCCGAGCAGTTCGGCGTGCAGCCGCAGGTCGCCATGCTGTCCTACTCGACCGGCACCTCCGGCACCGGCGCTGACGTCGACAAGGTGCGGTCCGCCACGGACCTGGTGCGCGAGCGCCACCCCGAGCTGAGCGTCGAGGGCCCGATCCAGTACGACGCCGCGGTGGACGTCTCGGTCGCGGCCTCCAAGCTGCCCGAGTCGTCGGTGGCCGGGCGGGCGAGCGTCTTCATCTTCCCGGACCTCAACACGGGCAACAACACGTACAAGGCGGTGCAGCGCTCGGCCGGGGCGGTCGCCGTCGGCCCCGTCCTGCAAGGACTGAACAAGCCGGTCAACGACCTCTCCCGTGGCGCCCTGGTCCCGGACATCGTCAACACCGTGGCGATCACCGCGATCCAGGCGCAGTCCGTCGGCACCCCCTCGAACGGAGCCCGAGCATGAGCATCATCCCCGAGCCGGACCGACCCAACCCGTTCAGCGCGTACGGTGCGCACGGCTCGGTGCTCGTGCTGAACTCCGGCTCGTCGTCGCTGAAGTACCAGCTCGTCAACCCGGTCGGCGGCGAGGCGATCGCCGCGGGCACGGTCGAGCGCATCGGCGAGGCCGGTGGCGCGACGGGCATCGTGACGCACACGTTCGCGGGCAACCGCACCCGCCGTGAGCTCGAGGTGCCCGACCACGGCGAGGCGCTGCGGTTGGCCCTCGACCTGTTCGACGAGATCGGGCCACGGCTCGCCGACGCCGGCATCTACGCCGTCGGGCACCGCGTGGTGCACGGCGGGGCGGAGTTCTCCGGACCGGCCGTCGTGGACGACGACGTGGTGGACCGCATCGAGGCGCTCGTGCCGCTCGCCCCGCTGCACAACCCCGCCAACGTCCAGGGCATCCGGGTAGCACGCGAGCTGCTCGGCGACGTGCCGCACGTCGCCGTGTTCGACACGGCGTTCTTCCAGGCGCTGCCCGCCGAGGCCTACACCTACGCCATCGACCGCGACGTCGCCGCGGCGTACGACGTGCGCCGCTACGGGTTCCACGGCACCAGCCACCAGTACGTCACCGGCAAGGTGGCCCGCGTGCTGGGCCGGCGCGTGCAGGACCTCAACACGATCGTGCTGCACCTCGGCAACGGGGCCTCGGCGTCGGCCGTGCGGGGTGGCGTCCCCGTCGACACGTCCATGGGGCTGACGCCGCTCGAGGGTCTCGTCATGGGGACGCGGTCGGGCGACATCGACCCGGCCGTCGTGTTCCACCTCGCGCGCAACGCCGGGATGGACGTCGACGAGCTCGACACGCTGCTCAACAAGCGCTCCGGCATGCTCGGGCTCGCCGGCGTCAACGACTTCCGCGAGCTGCGTCGGCTCATCGACGACGGCGACGAGGACGCGGCGCTCGCCTTCGACGTCTACGTCCACCGCCTGCGCAAGTACGTGGGCGCCTACGCGGCCCTGCTGGGCCGTGTGGACGTCATCGCGTTCACCGCGGGCGTCGGGGAGAACGACCCGGTGGTGCGGGCCGCCGTCTGCGAGGGCCTCGAAGGCTTCGGGATCGCCGTCGACGCGGACCGCAACGCCGCGCGCGGTGGCGAGCGCATCGTCTCGCCGGACTGGACGTCCACGCTGGTCATGGTGATCCCGACCATGGAGGAGCTGGCGATCGCCCGTCAGTGCGTCGAGGCGGTCGACGGCCGCGAGCCGACAGCGGCGGTCACCTCCGGCTGAGCCGCTCACGCCCGGCGGTCGACCGCACGGCGCTTCGACCGGAGCCGGACGTGCGCCACCTGCGCTCAGGCGACGGCGAAGATCACCCCGGCGATCGCGAAGCCCATCACGCCGATGCCCGTCTCCATGACGGTCCAGGTGCGCAGCGTGGTGCGCACGTCCATGTCGAAGAACCGGCCGACCAGCCAGAAGCCCGAGTCGTTGACGTGGCTGAGCACGACGGACCCCGCGGCCACGGCGACCACGATCGCGGCCAGCTCGACGGAGCCGTAACCGCCCGCGGCCACGGCGGGCGCGATGAGTCCCGCAGCGGTGGTCAGCGCGACGGTCGCGGAGCCCTGGGCCACGCGCAGCACCGCGGCGATGACGAATCCGGCGACGATGACCGGCAGGCCCATGTCGCCCAGCACCTCGGCCAGGGCGTCGCCGATGCCGGAGGCGCGCAGCACGCCGCCGAACATGCCACCGGCCCCGGTGATGAGGATGACGGAAGCGACCGGCCCGAGCGCGGAGTCCAGCGTCTTCTCCAGGGCGGTGCCCTCGACCCCCCGGCGGCGGCCGAGCACCCACGCGGCCACCAGGACCGTGACGAGCAGCGCGACCGGGGTGGCGCCGACCAGGCCGGCGACCGCCACGGCCGTCGAGCCCTCGGCGACCCAGCCGGCCGACACCGCGGTCTCCAGCCCGGTGTTGGCGAAGATGAGCACCAGGGGCAGCAGCAGGATGCCGACGACGGCGCCGAAGCGCGGTGGGTTCGCGATCTGGGCGTCATCGGCGCGGCCGAGGATCTCGGGCACGGGCAGCTCGAAGCGTCGTCCGGACCACCGGCCGAACAGGTAGGCGGTGACGTACCAGGTCGGCAGCGCGGCCACGAGGCCGACGAGCAGCACCATCGCGACGTCCGCCCCGAGGAACTCGGACGCGGCCACCGGACCGGGGTGCGGGGGCACGTAGATGTGCATCACGGAGAACGCACCGGCGACCGGCAGCCCGTACAGCAGCACGGACCCGCCGAGCCGCCGAGCGACCGCGAACACGATGGGGAGCATGACGACGAGGCCGGCGTCGAAGAAGATCGGGAACCCGAACAGCAGCGAGGCGATACCGAGCGCGAGCGGTGCGCGGCGCTCCCCGAACCGGGAGACGAGCACGTCGGTGAGGACCTTGGCGCCCCCGCTGGTCTCGACGAGCCGGCCGAGCATCGCCCCGAGCCCGACGAGCAGCGCGACCGCGGCCAGCGTCGAGCCGAACCCGTCGAGCAGCACGTCGACGATGCCGCCGCTCGGCAGACCCGCGGCGACGGCGGTCAGGAGACTGACGAGGATCAGGGCGACGAACGCGTGCAGGTGGACCTTGATGATGAGGAGGAGCAGGAGCGCGACGGCGACCGCCGCGATGGCGAGCAGCGGCCCGGCCGTGAGGGTCTGGGTCCAGTCGTCGGGCGTCATGGGTGGTCCTTCCGGGTGGTCGGGCCGGAGCATCGTGCGACGACGTCGTCCACGATCTCCTCGGGCGGTGCGGCGACGTCGGCGGTCAGCCCGTCCTCGTCGTCGTCGAGGGGTTCGAGCGTGGCGAGCTGCGACGGGAGCAGCGAGGTCGGCATGAAGTGGCCCGACCGCCCGGTCATCCGTTCGGCGAGCAGCTCGGGCGACCCGTGCAGGTGCAGGAACCACACGCGGCCGCGGGCGGCGCGCAGCACGTCGCGGTAGGAGCGCTTGAGGGCGGAGCACGTGACGACGGCGGTCCGTCCGGCATCGGCCTCGTCGCTGAGCCAGTCGCGGATCGCGGCCAGCCAAGGTGCCCGGTCGGCATCGGTGAGCGGGGTGCCCGCACTCATCTTGGCGATGTTCGCCTCGGAGTGGAACTGGTCGGCCTCGGCGTACTCGACGCCGATCCGGTCGGCCAGCAGCTGGGCGATCGTGGTCTTGCCCGAGCCGGAGACCCCCATGACGACGACGTGCGTGACGGCGTCGGCCGCCGCGTCGCGGGGGTGCTGCTCGGGACTCTGTGCGGCGGGTGTGACGTCGGTGTCCATCGGTTCGACTTCCGTGTCGGCGGGTCAGTTCCACGAGGATGCACGATTGGTAGCACCATTGCAAGCGATTGGTGCTACCAATTGCGCCCGGCATCGACGTCGGTAGGCTCACCCCATGCCGCCCCCCGCCCTGCACAGCGCCGTCCTCGACGCCGTCGGCCGGGCCATCACCAGCGGCGGCATCGCCCCCGGGGCCCCGCTCACCCTCGAGTCGATCGGAACACAGCACCAGGTCTCTCGCACCGTGGCCAGGGAAGTCATGCGGATGCTCGAAGGGCTGGGGCTCGTGCGCTCCCGCCGACGGGTCGGGCTCGTCGTGCTCCCCATCGCGGAGTGGAACGTGCTCGACCCGCGGGTGATCCGCTGGCGCCTGGCCGGACCTGGCCGCGACGAGCAGCTCCGCACGCTCACCGAGCTGCGCCACGCCGTCGAGCCCCTGGCCGCCTCGGGTGCGGCGCGGCACGCGTCCCCGGCCGAGCGCGCCGAGCTCGTGGACCTCGCCGCCCGGATGCGGGTGCTCGGCGCCCGGGGCGACCTCACCGAGTTCCTCGCGCTCGACGTCCGGATGCACGAGCTGCTCCTGCGCGCGAGCGGCAACGAGATGTTCGGCGCGCTGGCCGCCGTCGTCGCCGAGGTGCTCGCCGGCCGCACCCACCTCGGCCTGATGCCCGCCGCACCCGTGCCGGAGGCGCTCGACCAGCACCAGGCCGTCGCGCACGCGGTCGCCGACGGCGACGCACCGGCTGCCGAGGCCGCGATGGCCGCGCTCGTCGGGGAGGTCCGCCGCGCTCTCGACACGGCACCGACCGGCGAGGATACGCCGTGACCGTCCTGCTCGACCCGCCGGCCTGGCCCGCGCACGGCCGCCTCTGGTCGCACCTCGTCTCCGACGAGTCGCTGCACGAGCTGCGGACGTTCGCGCGGGCAGCCGGCATCCCCGACCGCGCCTTCGACCTCGACCACTACGACGTGCCGGAGGATCGCCACGACGACCTCGTCGCCGCCGGCGCGACCCCGGTGGACGGCGGCGAGCTGGCCCGACGCCTCGCCGCCTCGCACCTGCGGGTCCCCGGCCACGAACGACGGCGGGCCAGGCGGCCGGCGCTGCGAGCCCGGTGGGAGGCGCTCTGGCCCGACGTCGGTGACCGGTCGGCGCCCGCCGCCGGTATCGCCGTCGTCGGTGAGGACCTCGTGGACCGGTGGCGTGAGCCGCACCGGGTCTACCACGGCCGCCTCCACCTGGCCGACGTCCTCGACGCCCTCGACCTCTTGGCCAGCCAGTCCGGTGCCCCCGGCCGGGAGGCGTGGCTCGCCGCCGTCGCGCTCTGGTTCCACGACGCGGTGCACGACGGCGCCACCCCGGACGACGAGGAGCGCTCCGCCGCGCTCGCCGGCAGCCACCTGGGACCGCTCGCGCAGCACGGCGCGCTGCCGGACCGGGACGTCGCCGAGGTCGGGCGGCTCGTGCGGATGACCGCCGGGCACGACCCGGACGCCGACGACCCCGCAGGCCGCCTGGTCAGCGACGTCGACCTCGCGGTCCTCGGGGGCGACCCCGGCCGCTACGCACGCTACGTGGCCCAGGTACGCGCCGAGTACGGCGACGTCGGCGACGCGGACTTCCGCGCCGGCCGCGGCGCGGTGCTCGAACAGCTGCTCACCCTGCACACGGGGCCGGGGCTGTACCGGACCCCCGCCGCACGGCACCGTTGGGCCGACGCCGCCGAGCGGAACCTGCGCGCCGAGCTCGCCCGGCTGCGCTGATCAGGGCCGGCGCAACCGTCGCATCACCCGTATCGCCTCGGTGAGGACCTTGCTGGGCACGTCCCCGCCGAGCGCGTACAGGGTGTCCATCGACAGCCCCGCGCTCAGGCCGCGCTGCGCCACGACGCTCTGCACCTCGGTGACCGCCTCGATGGCCTCCCGGCCGTGCCGTCGTCCGAGGCCGGAGGCCTTCATCCCGCCCATCGGCGCGCCCGCCGACCCCCAGGCCTGCAGGTAGCCGTCGTTGATGACGACGGTGCCCGCCTCGACCCGCGCGGCGATGCGCCGTGCCCGGGCGACGTCCCGCGACCAGAGGGAGGCGTTGAGGCCGAACTCGGTGTCGTTCATGACCCGGACGGCCTCGTCGTCGCTGGCGACGCGCGAGACCGCCACGACCGGGCCGAACGTCTCCTCGTGCAGGCAGACGGCGTCGTGAGGGACGTCGTCGAGCACGGTCGGAGCGTAGAAGTACGGGCCGACGTCGGCGCGGTGCACCCCGCCGGCCAGGGCACGCGCTCCCTTGGCCAGGGCGTCGTCGACGTGCGCGACGACCTTGGCGAGCTGTGCGCCGGAGACCAGCGAGCCGACGTCGGCCGTGTAGTCGAGGCCGGCACCGAGGGCGAGCTCGCGCACCGCCGGGACGAACCGCTCGAGGAACTCGTCGGCGATGCGCTCGTGCAGCACGAGCCGCTCGATCGACATGCAGAGCTGACCGGCGTTGGAGAAGCAGGCCCGCACCACGCCCGGCACGGCGGCGTCGAGGTCGGCGTCCGCCGCGACGTAGAGCGGGTTCTTGCCGCCCAGCTCGAGCGTCGCGCCGATGAGCCGCTCCCCCGCCCGCGCGGCGACCTTGCGCCCCGTCGCGGTGGAGCCGGTGAACGCGATGTGGTCGACGTGGTCCACGAGCGCGGACCCGACCTCGCCCCCACCGGCCACGACCTCCAGCAGGTCGTCCGGGAGGCCCGCCTCGGCGAAGAGCTCGGCGGCCCACAGCGCGGAGAGCGTCGTCTGCGGGTCCGGCTTGAGCACGACGGCGTTGCCCGCCAGCAGCGCGGGGATCGCCTCGGAGAGCGCCAGCGTGAGGGGATAGTTCCAGGGGGCGATGACACCCACGACGCCGACGGGACGCCGGTGCACCCGCGCGCCCGTCAGCACGGGCAGCGCACCCGGCACACGACGGTCGGCGAGGTAGCGCGCCCCCCGCACCACGTAGTGGCGGCAGGTCTGCGCGACGTCGGCGACCTCCTCGAAGGCGTTGCGCCGCGACTTGCCGGACTCCATCTGGATCAGGTCGAGGATCTCCGACTGCCGGTCGAGCACCAGCGTGCCGAGCCGGTCGAGCACCCGGGCGCGCTCGGCGAGCGGCCGCGCGGCCCAGTCGTGCTGGGCGGCCCGTGCCCGCTCGACGGCGCGGGCGACGTCGTCGGGACCGGAGAGCGGGACCGCAGCGAGCGGGGCGCCGGTGTACGGCAACGTGCTGCGGTGGGTGCCGGCGTCGTGGGAGGTGACGATCCTCTTGACCAGCGGGGACACGACCTCGGGTTCGAGGACGTAGGTGGACGAGGGCAGCTCTGGATCGATGAGATCGCCCAGAGCGCCGTCGCTCTCGTGCGCGGTTGCCATGGCCGACACTCTATGCGGCGCAGGTGACGGCCCCGTGAACGATGCGTCAGATGTCCGTGTCGTTCGCTCTCAGCGGGAGACGTCGAGCGTGCGCCCGAGCACGGTGCACTCGACGTCCGCATAGCCGAGCGTCGCGTAGAACCCCTGGACGGCGGCGTTCGAGGTGCGCACCATCAGGCGCACCCTGCTCGCACCGGCGTCCCGCAGCCACTCCTCCGCGGCCGTGACGAGCCGTCGGCCCAGACCCGTGCCCTGGAGCTCGGGACGCACGGCCACGTAGTAGAGCCACCCGCGGTGCCCCTCGTACCCGGCCAGCACCGAGCCGACGACGGCGGAGGTCGCGTCGAGCGCGACGAGCACCGTGGACGTGGGGTTGCGCCGCGCGTCGGCGATGTCGCGGTGAGGGTCGTTCCACGGTCGCGTCAGGTCGCAGTCGCGCCACAGCGCGACCACCTGCTCGACGTCGTCGTCCCTGATCTCCCGCAGGCGCGTCCCCGCCCCGACGGGATCGCTCACCGCGGCTGGTAGGGCGACATGACGACCTCGACCCGCTGGAACTCCTTGAGGTCCGAGTACCCGGTCGTGGCCATCGCCCGGCGCAGGGCACCGACCAGGTTCGTGGTGCCGTCCGCCTGGCGGCCCGGGCCGAAGAGGATCTCCTCGAGGGTGCCGCCCGAGCCCACCGAGACCCGCTCGCCGCGCGGGAGCTGCGAGTGGTGCGCCTCGGGGCCCCAGTGCCAGCCCCGGCCGGGCGCCTCGGACGCCCTCGCGAGCGCCGCGCCGAGCATGACCGCGTCGGCGCCGCACGCCACGGCCTTGACGATGTCGCCCGAGTGGCCCACCCCGCCGTCGGCGATGACGTGCACGTACCGGCCGCCGGACTCGTCGAGGTAGTCGCGTCGTGCGGCCGCGACGTCGGACACCGCGGTCGCCATCGGCGCGTGGATGCCCAGGCTGACGCGGGTGGTGTGGGCCGCCCCGCCGCCGAAGCCGACGAGCACGCCCGCAGCACCGGTGCGCATCAGGTGCAGCGCCGCGGTGTAGGTCGAGGCACCGCCGACGACGACGGGCACGTCGAGCTCGTAGATGAACCGCTTGAGGTTCAAGGGCTCGGCGTTGCCGGAGACGTGCTCCGCGGAGACGGTGGTGCCGCGGATGACGAACAGGTCGACCCCGGCGTCCACGACCGTCTGGTAGTGCTCCTGGGTGCGCTGGGGGGACAGCGCGCCGGCGACCGTCACACCCGCCGCGCGGACCTCCTTGAGGCGCTGCGTGATGAGCTCCGGCTTGATCGGCTCGGCGTAGATCTCCTGCATGCGGCGCGTCGCCTGGTCGGCGGGCAGCTCGCAGATCTCGGCGAGGAGCGTCTCCGGCGACTCGTACCGCGTCCACAGGCCCTCGAGGTCGAGGACGCCGAGCCCACCGAAGCGGCCCAGCGCGACCGCGGTGTCCGGGCTCATCACCGAGTCCATCGGCGCGGCCATGATCGGCAGGTCGAAGTGGTAGGCGTCGATCTGCCACTCCGTGGAGACGTCCTTCGGGTCGCGCGTCCGGCGCGAGGGCACCACCGCGACGTCGTCGAAGGAGTACGCGCGGCGACCGCGCTTGCCACGTCCGATCTCGATCTCGTTGCTCACCCCGCAAGCGTACCGGGCACCGCGGGCGGGCTCCGGACGGTTGCCGGTGGCTGTCGGTGGCTGGTGGCATCGTCAGCGGCGAGGACACGAGGGAAGGAGTCCGGAATGGACGACACCGCCTGGACCGGTGGCCCGCTGCTCGGTTTCGACACCGAGACCACCGGGGTGGACGTGCACACCGACCGCATCGTCACCGCTGCGGTCGTGCTGCGCACGGCGACCACGACGGACGTGCGCACCTGGATGATCGACCCCGGGGTCGAGATCCCCGCCGAGGCCGCGGCCATCCACGGCGTGACCACGGAGCACGCCCGCGCCCACGGGGTGCCGCCCCGCCAGGCCCTCGCCGAGATCGCAGCGGTCCTCGCCGAGCACACCCGCGCCGGGGTACCCGTCGTGGCGTACAACGCGGCGTTCGACCTGACGCTCCTGGACGCCGAGCTGGCGCGCCACGGGCTCACCACGCTCCCCGAGCTGCTCGGCCGGCCCGTGTCCCCCGTCCTGGACCCGTTGGTCATCGACCGGTGGCAGGACCGCTACCGCCGCGGCAAGCGGCGCCTCGGCGACCTGGTCGAGCTGTACGGCATCACCGGGGAGGGCGAGCTGCACAGCGCGGACGTCGACGTCCTGGCGACCCTCGACGTGCTCGACGCCCAGCTGCACCGCTACCCGGAGCTCCGGGCGGTCGCCCTGGACGCCCTGCACTCGGCCCAGCAGGACGCCCACCGCCGGTGGGCGACGAGCTTCAACGAGTGGCGACGCACGAAGGGCCTCGACGGCCCGGGAGCCTCGACGGCGTGGCCGGTCGAGCCTCCCGCGGCCGGCTGAGACAGGTCAGGAGACCTTGTAGTTGGGTGCCTCGACGGTCATCACGATGTCGTGCGGGTGGGACTCCTTGAGGGAGGCCGACGTGATCCGCACGAACCGCCCGTTGGCCTGCAGCTCCGGCACGGTGCGGGCACCGACGTAGAACATCGTCTGGTGCAGGCCGCCCACGAGCTGGTGCGCCACCGTGGCGAGCGTCCCCTTGTAGGGCACCTGGCCCTCGACGCCCTCGGGGACGATCATGTCGTCGCTGGCGATCTCGGCCTGGAAGTACCGGTCCTTGGAGTAGGACTTCTTCCCGCGCGAGGACATGGCCCCCATCGAACCCATCCCGCGGTAGGCCTTGAACTGCTTGCCGTTGACGAGGATCTGGTCGCCCGGCGCCTCCTCGGTGCCCGCGAGCATAGACCCGAGCATCACGGCCTCCGCCCCGGCGACGATGGCCTTGCCGATCTCGCCGGAGTGGCGCATGCCGCCGTCGGCGATGACCGGGACGCCGGCCGCGCGCGCCGCCAGCGACGCCTCGTGCACGGCGGTGATCTGCGGGACGCCGACGCCGGTCACGACGCGGGTGGTGCAGATGGAGCCCGGGCCCACGCCAACCTTGATGGCGTCCGCGCCCGCGTCGACGAACGACTGCGCGCCCTCCTTGGTCGCGACGTTGCCGCCGATGACCTGGACGTCCTTGGTGGCGGGGTCGGTCTTGAGGCGACGGACCATGTCGATCAGCATCCGCACGTTGCCGTGGGCGGTGTCCGCGACGAGCACGTCGACCCCGGCGTCGATGAGGGTGGTCGCACGCTCCCAGGCGTCACCGAAGTAGCCGATGGCCGCGCCGACCATGAGCCGGCCCTGCCCGTCCTTGGACGCGTCCGGGAACTGCTCCGACTTCACGAAGTCCTTGACGGTGATCAGCCCGGCGAGGCGGCCGTCGTCGTCGACGAGCGGCAGCCGCTCGAGCTTGTGCTTGCGCAGCAGCGCCGTGGCGTCGTCCCGGGAGATCCCGGCACGGCCGGTGATCAGCGGCTGCGGCGTCATCACCTCGGAGACCGTGGTGGTGGCCCACTCGGCCACGGGGGTGAAGCGCAGGTCGCGGTTGGTCACGATCCCGACGAGCCGGCCGGCGCCGTCCAGCACCGGGAAGCCGGAGACGCGGTACTGCCCCGCCCGCTCGTCGAGCTGCTCGAGCGTGGCGTCGGGCCCGATGGTCACGGGGTTGGAGATGATGCCCGTCTGGGTGCGCTTGACCAGGTCCACCTGGTACGCCTGGTCGGCGATCGACAGGTTCCGGTGCAGGACGCCGAGGCCGCCCTGACGCGCCATCGCGATCGCCATGCGCGACTCGGTGACGGTGTCCATCGCGGCCGAGACGAGCGGGACCTTCAGCGAGATCTCCCGCGTCAGGCGGGACGTCGTGTCGATGTCCGTGGGAGCGAGGTCCGAGTACCCCGGCAGCAGCAGGACGTCGTCGTAGGTGAGGCCGAGGAATCCGAACGGGTCGTGCGCTGGCGAGGTCGTCGTCTCCGTCATGTCACGAGTCTACGGCGCACCCCGAGGCCCGCGGAGGTGCGGTCCGTCACGCAGGACGGGCCGCCGGCTCCGGGTGTCCGCGCTCAGGTGGAGACCACGGCGAGCACCTCGTGCAGCAGGCCCGTGAAGGACCGCACGCGCTGCACCTGCGCGGCGAGGGGGATCTCGGTCGCGACGTCGTCGCGGCGGAGCCCGACGAAGATCGGCAGGTCGGGGAACCCCTCGTGCACCGCGTGGACGACGTCGATGTCCGGCCGCCGCTGGGTCGTCGCCAGGACCAGGGCGGCGGGGCGCACCATCGTCACCAGCTCGAGGGAGCGCCGGGTGCTCGCGGGGCCGGTGACGATCCGTGCCGTCTTCCCCTTGGCGGTCAGGGCGGCTGCCAGCGCGTGCGCGGAGAGCGGCACGGCCTCGTCGGGCGCCGCGAAGATGAGGACGATGTTGCGCATCCGGCTCGGGTGGTTGGCCGGCGGCCCGCCGTTCTGCACCACCGCCTGCTCGAAGGCCTCGGTGAAGGACCGCAGGGCGTGCAGGGCGGCGGTGGCGAGCACGACCTCCGGCACGGCCCCCGGACCGGCGAGCACGGTTCGCTCGGCGACCCGGCTCCAGGCCGGCTCGAGGAGGTTCGCCCACCAGACGGCGGGATCGCCCTGGGCGGGGATCCGCAGCAGGTCGTCGCAGCGGCCCTGGTCGTAGGCGAGCGCCGCGTCGACGACGGCGGACACCTTGCCCGACGCGTTCTGACCCGCGCCGTGGCCCGGCGCGGCGTGCGCGCCCTGCCCCCCGCCGGGGAGCGCGCGCAGGTGCGCCCGGCCGGGTCGTCCGGCGCTCTCGCCGTCCTCGCGCACGGGGGGCGCCTCCGGTTCGGAGCTGCTCTCCGGGGGCACCGGCGGGCCGGACCTCTGCGCCTCGTCGAGCTCCTCGACGTCGGCCTCGAGCGCCGCCTGGGCAGCGTCGACGGGCGCGACGCCCTCGAGCGTGAGGCGGCGCATGACGAGCAGCCGGGCGACGTCGTCGGGGGTGTACCGCCGGTGCGAGCCGGCCGTACGGTCGGAGGGGCCGAGCCCGTACCGCCTGTCCCAGGTCCGCAGCGTCGCCGGGGCCACGCCGAGACGGCGTGCGACGGCTGCGACAGCCAGCCCGGGGCCTGACGGGCGTGACCCGCCCGAGTCCTGGGCCGGTCGCGAGGTGGTCATGCCTCGATTCTGCCAGTGCTGCGCGTGACCGCCACCGCGGCCTGCGGCGCGTCACGATCCCGGCGAGGATCCCCGACCGAAACGAGTCACTCGTTTCACGAAACCGGTTCACGACCTGGTCAGCCCCACATCGAACACCCAGCGTGCCCAACTTGCTCCAGCCCCTTGAACAACTTCTGCACAACTTGTAGGTTGTTCGCCATGACGGAGATCTCGAGACTGCCTGGGCCAGTCATGGAGTTGTGGGAGTGGCAGTACCAGGGCGCGTGCCGCGACGCGGACGACACCCTGTTCTTCCACCCCGAGGGTGAGCGCGGGTCGACCCGGCGGCGACGTGCGGAGGCCGCGAAGGCCATCTGCCACTCGTGCCCGGTGATGATGCAGTGCCGCGAGCAGTCGCTGCGGGTCCGCGAGCCGTACGGCGTCTGGGGCGGGCTCAGCGAGGACGAGCGCACCGCCGCGCTGGCCGGCCGCGACCGCAAGGCCGGCTGAGACTCCCCCCCACGAACACGACGAGGCCCCGCATCACGGATGATGCGGGGCCTCGTACGTCAGCGTCGAGAGCTGGGGATCAGCTCACGACGACGGCGAGGATGTCGCGCGCGGAGAGCACCAGGTACTCCTCGCCCGCGTACTTGACCTCGGTGCCGCCGTACTTGCTGTAGATGACCTTGTCGCCGACCTTCACGTCGACCGGGACGCGGTTGCCCTGGTCGTCGAAACGGCCGTCGCCGACCGCCAGGACCTCGCCCTCCTGGGGCTTCTCCTTGGCGGTGTCCGGGATGACCAGGCCGGAAGCGGTCGTGGTCTCGGCCTCGACGGCCTTGACGACGATCCGGTCCTCGAGCGGCTTGATGGGGACCGACACGTCGGACCTCCTTGTTCGCGATGACTAGCTGGACTGGGACGCACCCTGTCGCTGGCCGTCGTCGCGGGTGCCGGCTCAGCGTGAGCGCTGGGACCAAATCTAGGCAGCCGTTAGCACTCTGACAAGTCGAGTGCCAAGATTCCTCCCACGGCGCACCGGCGCACGGCCGCCCCCGCTCCTGAGACGATGACCCCATGGACGCGGCCTCCCTCACCAAGCTGCTCAGCCCCGAGGGCTGGGCGCTGCTCAACGCCCTGCCACCGTACGACGAGCACCAGGCGATGGTGCTGGCCACCCGGCTGCGCTCCGAGGGTGTCGACCCCGACCTCGCCGCTGCGGCCCTCACCCAGTCGCGGCTCCGCGCCCGCGCCCGCGGCAAGCTCGGGTCCTTCGCGGACGGCATGCTCCTCACCTCCGCCGGCCTCGAGCAGGCCACCCGCCTCCTCGTCGCTGCGCAGCACGCCCGCCGCTACCTCGCCGCGGGTGTCACCAAGGTCGCCGACCTCACCTGCGGCATCGGCGCGGACGCCCTCGCCTTCGCCGGCGTGGGCCTCGACGTCCTGGCCACCGACGTGGACGAGGTCACCGCCGCCCTGGCCACGGTCAACCTGCGCGCCTTCCCCGAGGCGACGGTCCGGCACGCCGACGGGCTCGGTCTCGACCTCGCCGGCGAGGGTGTCGACGGCGTGTACGCCGACCCCGCCCGCCGCACCCGGGGCGGGCGGCGCATCTTCGACCCCGCCGCCTACGCACCGCCGCTCGATGCCGTGTGGGCCCTGCGCGCCCAGGTGCCGGCGCTCGGCATCAAGGTCGGCCCCGGCATCCCGCACCACGGCCTCCCGGACGACGCCGAGACCCAGTGGGTCTCCGTCGACGGCGACGTCGTCGAGGCCGGGCTCTGGTTCGGCCCCCTCGCACCCGACGGTCCCGGCCGCTCGGCGCACGTCCTGCGCACCGGCACCGCAGCAGCGGCCGACGGCGGCACACCCGGCGCGACCGACGGTTCGGGCACGGTGGAACGCACCCTGCGCACCGGACCGCAGGACGCCGACCTGGTGCCCGACGTCGGGGCGGTCGGTGCCTACCTGTACGAGCCGGACGGCGCCGTCGTCCGCGCCGGGCTCGTCGCGCACGCGGCGGCCGAGCTCGGCGGCCGGCTCGTCGACCGCACCATCGCGTACGTCACCACCGATGCCCTCGGCCCCGCGCCGCCGTCGGGCACCGCTCCCCTCGCCACCGGCTACCGGGTGCTGGACGTCATGCCGTTCAACCTCAAGAAGCTCAAGGCGTACCTGCGCGAGCGCGGCGTCGGGCGGCTGACCGTCAAGAAGCGCGGCACCGCCGTCACCCCCGAGCAGCTCCGCTCGCAACTCGCACTCAAGGGTGACGCGGCCGCCACCCTCGTCCTGACGCGCGTGGCCGGGCGCCAGCACGTGCTCGTCGTCGAGCCGCTCGCCACCGGTTGGTAGGACCCCGGCAGCCACCCCCGTGGCATGGAAGCATGGCCCCATGTCGCTGGACTTCGCGCCGTCCCGCCGCTCGAGCGTCGGCCTCGAGTGGGAGCTGGCGCTCGTCGACGCCGACTCCGGCAACCTGCGCCAGGTCGCGCCCGCCGTGATGGCGGCGCTCGGCCCCGACGAGCGGGCACGCTTCGTCAAGCCGGAGTTCCTGCGCAACACCCTCGAGGTCGTCTCGGACGTGTGCGACACGGTCGGGGCCGCCATCGTCGACCTGGAAGCCGGGATCGCCGCGATCCGGGACGTCGTCGAACCGATGCGGGTCGAGATCATGGGCGCCGGCACCCACCCGTTCGCGCACTGGTCGCAGCAGCAGGTCACCGACAAGCAGCGGTACGCCACCGTCGTCGACCGCACCCAGGTGTGGGGACGCCAGCAGGTCGTCTACGGCGTGCACGTGCACGTCGGGATCGAGGACCGCGCCAAGGTCCTGCCGATCGTGCGGTCACTGATGGTCTACGTCGCCCACCTGCAGGCGCTGTCGGCCTCGTCGCCCTACTGGGGCGCCGACGACACCGGGTACGCCTCCATGCGCGCGCTGATCTTCCAACAGCTGCCCACCGCCGGCCTGCCGTACCAGTTTTCCGAGTGGAGCCAGCTCGAGCAGTACGTGGACGACATGCTCAAGACCGGGGTCATCGACGACTTCACCGAGGTCCGCTGGGACGTGCGGCCCGCGCCCCACTTCGGCACCGTCGAGGTGCGGGTCTGCGACGGCACGTCCAACGTGCTCGAGCTGGCGGCGCTCGGGGCGCTCGTGCACTGCCTCGTCGAGCACTTCTCCACGCTGCTCGACGAGGGCCGGCCGCTGCCCGTCATGCCCCGCTGGTTCGTCCACGAGAACAAGTGGCGTGCCGCGCGGTACGGCATGGACGCGATCATCATCCTGGACGCCGACGGCAACGAAGAGCTGATCACCGACGCGCTGCCGCGGCTGCTCGACGAGCTCGCTCCGGTCGCCGCCCGGCTCGGCTGCTCCGCCGAGCTGGACGGCATCCACGAGATCCTGCGGGCGGGCGCCTCCTACCAGCGCCAGCGCGCCGTCGCCGCCGCGCACGGCGGCGGGCAGGCCGGGCTCGAGGCCGTGGTGCGGTCGCTGGTCGGCGAGCTGCGGGCGGGGCGACCGCTGCCCCTCGGCTGACGGCCGCCTGGGCGCTTGGAAATGCGCCGTCAGCAGATTCGGCCCCTTCATCGTGCGTGGATCCGTAGGGTCACTGAGATGAAGAGCTCAGGTGTTCCGGTGGAGCTGGTATTCGTTCATGGCGCTCTGGTCCGCGACGGGGAATGGTGGTGGCGGCGAGCAGCGGACCTGCTCCGGGAACGTACTGGGATCCAGAGCCGAGCCCTCGCGCTGCCGTCGTGCGCAGAGACCGCACCCGAGCAGGTCGCGGGCGGCCTCGTCGCCGACGCGGCGGCGCTGCGCCGTGAGCTCGACGACATGGACTCCGCGATCGTCGTCGGTCACTCCTACGGGGGCACCGTCATCGCCGAAGCCGGCCGGCACCCCGCGGTCTCGCACCTGCTCTACGTCTCGTCCTACCTGCCCGAGGTCGGGCAGTCGCAGGCCGCCATCATGAGCGGTGAGGACGACCCGGTGTCGATCGGCGACAACGGTGACGGCACGCTGAGCGTCTCCGGCTACGACGCTCCCTCGTTCGGAGCCCGGTTCCTGCAGGACGCGGACGACGCGACCCAGCGTCAGGCGTGGGAGCGGGTGGCCCCGCAGGCGGCCGGCGCGTTCGTGACGCCAACCAGTGCTGCCGGCTGGCGCGGAGTCGACTCGACGTACATCGTCTGCGGGAACGATCGCAGCACCTCGGTCGAGCTGCAACGCATCCACGCGGGTCGAGCGACGCGCTCCGTCGAGCTGCCGACCGGGCACCACCCGTTCGTCTCCCACCCCGACCTGGTGGTCGATCAGGTGCAGGCCTTGCTGGAGCAGGCACCCCACCCCTCGTGAAAGCCCGTGACCTGCGCGGGCGCATCACCACCCGGCGTCAGAGCCTCTGCTCGTGCCGGACGGGCCGCAGCCGCGCGGGCGCCGTCGTCGCCTCCGGGTACTCGCAGGTGAACGTCCCGTCGTAGCCGAAGAGGAACCCGAACAACCGGTTGCGGACCTCGAGGTCGATGCGGAAGACGCCGGCATCGTCGTCGTAGCTCTCGCGCAGCGTCGCCCGGCCGGAGAAGAGCATCGGGAAGCGGAAGCCGAGCGGACCCTCGTAGAAGCGCTGCGCGCCGGAGCGCAGGAGCAGCGACCCGTCCGGCTCGACCCGCAGGTCCAGGTCGACGGCGAGGTGCTGGTGCGTGCCGAGGTAGTCCACGATGACGCCCCGGCCGGGGTCCAGGACCATCGTCGCGTCGAAGCGGCTCGGGCGCCGCTTGCCCGGGACCCAGTACTCCCGGACGAACGTGACGGTCTCGCGACCGTGGGGGTCGCGGTAGGGGTAGTTCTCGACGGTGAAGGGCACCTCGTCGCCGACGTCCGCGACGAGGATGTTGCGCAGGCGGCCGATCTGCAGGAACGGCACCGTCCACCACGGACCGCGACGGATCCGGCGCATCACGCCCCGGCCCACGCAGGCGTACCCGCCGTCGGTCGACACCCCGAAGCGACGCCGGAGTTGGGGGTGCAGCCGGTCGAACTCCGTGCCCAGCGCGCGGCGGAAGATGCTCTCGGACGGCGTCTCGGTCACGGTGCCTCCAGGGTGTCGAGCGCGGCCGGGGCGTCGTGCATCGGGTCGCGGCCCGGGCGCCGGGTGACGCAGCGGGACGCCCGGGGCCGGTCCCGCCGCCAGAACGCCAGGACGGAGACGAGGGGCCACCGCTCGGGCGGCGTGCCCGTCTCGGCCCAGATCCGCAGGCGGTCGAAGCTCCACGCCGTCATCCACAGCACGACGGGGCGCAGCACCCGGTCCGCGGCGCGGCCGAAGCCCGGCGTGTAGTCGTAGCCGGTGACGAACCGGGTACCGCCGTCGACCGGGACGTACCGCCAGTAGCCGCGCCCGTCCCGCAGCGGCGAGGTGCGGTCGTCGGTGTCGAAGCGCAGCGCGGACGTGCAGGTGCCGTCCGGGCCTTGGCGTTCGCCCAGGGAGGTGCCGGTGCCGCGGATCGTGTGCGGGCCGACCGCCCGCTCGTAGCGGAACCGCGTGCCGCCGCCGGGCAGTTCGCCGACGGGGACGATCCGGCTGAACCGCAGGTCCCAGCGCACGTGCTGCTCCGGGTCCTGGGTCAGCTCCCAGAGCCGGTCCGTCGTCGTGCGGACGACGGTCTCCACGTACAGCGCGCGCACGCGCTCAGACCGTGATGGCGGTCAGCGGCATGGACGAGTCGACGCCGATGTCGAGGTCCGACGGCGCCACCCCGGCCCGCACGACGGCGGAGCCCAGCGCCGCGATCATCGCCCCGTTGTCGGTGCAGTAGCGGATCGGCGGGATGCGCAGGTCGATCCCGGCGGCCGCACACCGCTCCGCCGCCATCTCGCGCAGCTGGCTGTTCGCGGAGAAACCGCCGCCGATCACCAGGGTGTCCACGTCGTGCGCACGGCAGGCCGCGATCGTCTTGGCGGTGAGCACGTCGACGACGGCCGCCGCGAAGGAGGCCGCGACGTCGGCCACCGGCACCTCGCGCCCCTCGTCCTGGCAGGTCTCGACCCACCGGGCCACCGCCGTCTTGAGCCCGGAGAAGCTGAAGTCGTAGGCGTGCTTCGCCTGGTCCTTGCGCGCGGTGAGCCCGCGCGGGAACCGGATCGCCTCGGGGTCGCCCTCGCGGGCGAGCCGGTCGATGTGCGGGCCGCCCGGGTAGGGCAGGCCGAGCAGGCGGCCGACCTTGTCGAAGGCCTCCCCGGCCGCGTCGTCGAGCGTGGACCCGAGCTCGGTGACGTCGGTGGCGATGTCGTCGACGAGGAGCAGCGAGCTGTGTCCGCCGGAGACGACCAGCGCCATCGAGCGCCCGGTGAACGGGCCGTCGACGAGCTGGTTGACCGCGGCGTGGCCGATGACGTGGTTGACGCCGTACAACGGCTTGGCGAGTCCGATGGACAGCGCCTTGGCGGCGCTCGCGCCGATGGTCAGCGGGCCGACCAGGCCGGGGCCGGCGGTCACGGCGACGGCGTCGACCTCGGACAGGTCGACGTCGGCCTCGGCGAGCGCGCGGCGGATCGTCGGGACCATCGCCTCGAGGTGGGCGCGGCTGGCGACCTCCGGGATGATGCCGCCGTAGCGGGCGTGCTCGTCCATCGAGCTGGCGACGGCGTCGAACAGCAGCGTGTCCCCGCGCACCAGCGCGACCCCCGTCTCGTCGCAGGAGGTCTCGATCCCGAGCACCAGGGGCTCGCCACCGGTCTGGTCAGTCATGGCACCCATGATCGCATCGCGCGCGGGGCGGGCTCGGCGGGCTCGGGCCGGTCGGTCCAGCGACGTGTCGGACGTCACCGCCGTTCCAGGAATCATGCGAACGCATGGAAATGTTGGGCCGGGCATGACCGACACCGTTCTGGAGACCGCGCCGCTCGCCATCGACGAGGCCGCGGCAGACCTGCTCTTCCGCGACGCCCGCACCACCTCGCAGTGGACCGACGCCGAGGTGCCCGACGCTCAGCTCGAGGCGGCCTGGGATCTCGCCAAGCTGGGCCCGACGGCGATGAACTCCCTGCCGCTGCGCCTGCTGGTGGTCCGCTCCGGTGAGGCCAAGCAGCGTCTGGTCACGCACATGGCCGACGGCAACAAGGCGAAGGTCGACGCGGCGCCCGTGTCCCTCGTCCTGGCCTCCGACCCCGCGTTCCACGAGCACCTCGACGAGCTCTTCCCCGTGTACCCCGGCATCCGCGAGCAGCTCGCGCCCGCCGTCGATGCCCGTGAGCAGATGGCCCGCACCAACGCCCTGATCCAGGCGGGCTACCTCATCGTCGCGCTGCGTTCCGTGGGCCTCGCGGCCGGCCCGATGAACGGCATGGACTTCGCCGGTGTCGACGCCGAGTTCTTCGCCGACTCCGGCTGGAAGTCGTTCATGGTGGTCAACGTCGGTGTGGCCGACGGCGAGGGGTCGCCGTACCCGCGGAACCCGCGCCTCGCTTTCGAGCAGGTCGCCGAGATCCTCTGACCCACCTCCCGTGCGTTGTGGGCGCGATTTCTGGGCGAAATTTCTGCCTCAAAAGGGCATATCGGGCCAGAAATCGCGCCCACAACGCTCAGGGGTCGGTGGCGACGGGGCGGGCCGGGTCGTTCGACCACTGGGACCACGACCCGGGGTACAGCGCGGCGCTGACACCCACCGAGGCCAGCGCGGCGACCTCGTGCGCCGCCGTCACGCCGGACCCGCAGTAGACACCCACCGGCCGGTCCGCCGTCGCGCCCAGCGCCGCGAACCGCTCCGCCAGCTCGGACCCCGGCCGGAACGTCCCGTCCTCGGCCAGGTTCTCGACCGTGGGGGCCGAGACGGCTCCCGGGACGTGACCCGCACGCGGGTCCACCGGCTCGACCTCGCCGCGAAACCGCTCGCCCGCCCGCGCGTCGAGCAGCACACCGTCCGCCGCGAGCTCCGCGGCGTCGCCGGCGTCCAGCACGGGCATCCCGCCGGGGTGCACGACGACGTCGCCCCGCTCGCGCTCGACGGATCCCGCCTCGAGCGGGTGGCCGGCCCGCACCCAGGCCGCCAGCCCGCCGTCGAGGATCCGCACCCGCGGATGCCCGAACCAGCGCAGCAGCCACCAGGCACGCGCGGCAGACGTGCCGCCCACGGCGTCGTACACGACGACCCGCGAGCCCGTGCTGATCCCCCAGCTCCGCGCCGCCTCCTGGAAGGCGGTCGCCGACGGCAGCGGGTGGCGCCCCTCGGCGGCCGACGGCGGCGCCGCCAGGCCGGTCTCCAGGTCGACGAACACCGCGCCCGGCAGGTGGCCCGCCTCGTACTGCTCGCGGCCGTCGGCCCGCCCGAGCTCCCAGCGCACGTCGAGCAGGACGGGGGCACCCCCGGCCGGGTCCTCCAGACCGCCGAGCTGCAGGTCCGCGGCGAGCGTGGCGGCGTCCACCAGCACCTCGTGGCGGGGACCGCCCGCCCACTCGCTCACGCGGCGTCCCCGGGCGCCGTCGTGCCCGCCTCCGGCACGGCGAGGTCCATCCGCATCGTGTACGCGTCCGTGTTCTCGGGCTGGTAGTAGCGCTTGCGCACGCCGAGACGCTCGAACCCGAACTGCTCGTAGAGGGCGATCGCGTGGGCGTTGTCCACCGCGACCTCCAGGAACACCGCCCGCGCACGCAGCACGCGGGACCGGTCGACGAGGGCCTCCAGCAGCAGCCGGCCCACCCCCCGGCTCTGGTACTTCCGGGCGGTCCCCAGGGTCATCACCTGGGCCACCTCGCCGTCGAACCACAGGCCCGCGTACCCGACCACGGGTCGCCGCCCGACGCCGTACCGCTCGGCCGCGTCGGCGGGCTCGGCCACGACGTACCACCGGCCGAGGCCGGCCAGCTCGTCGGCGAGCATCCCGTAGGTCCACGCTCCCGCGCCGAAGAGCTCGCGCTCCAGCTCCAGCACGCGGTCGAAGTCGGCGCTCTCCAGGGGTCGCAGCCGCACCTCCAGCGGGTTCTCCGTCACGCCGCACCACCCTTGGCGGGCAGCGCACGCTTGGCCCCGGCCGGCTCCTGCACGTCGGGGCGGCGCAGGTACAGCGGCTCGGTCGGCAGCTCCTCGCCGGCTGCCCGCCGCGCGAGGGCGACCCGCGCCAGCACTGTCGCGTCCGGGACCAGCGGGGCGTCGTCGTCGGGCGGCAGGTCCTCGGAGTAGAGCGCCGCGCCCTCGCCGACGACCGCCAGATGAGCACCTGCCTCGGCCGGGGCGTCGAGCTGCGCCGCGGCCACCTCGGCCGCCTTCCGGACCTCCGGGCCGTGCAGCGTCTCCAGGACGGGGACCCCGTGCGGGCCCTCATGCGCGACGACGCGGTAGCGCGCCCAGTAGACCTCCTTGCGGCGGGCGTCGGTCGCGGCGAGGACCTCGTCCCCCGGCCGCAGGCCGAGGTCCGCCACGGCCTGCACCGCGAGGGCGTCGATGCTGGGCACGCCGAGCACGTCGATGTCGAGGCTGAGCGCCAGCGTGCGGGCGGTCACCAGACCGACGCGCAGGCCGGTGAAGGGAGCCGGCCCGGTGCCGCCGACGACGGCGGTCAGGTCGGTGCGCTCCAGGTCCGCCTCGGCCAGGACCTCGGCGATCAGCGGGGCGAGCGACTCGGCGTGCCGGCGGCGCTCCGTGGCGGTGCGCGCGGCGAGGCGAGCGCCGTCGTCGTCCACGAGTGCGACGGCCACGGCCGCGGAGGTGTCGAGAGCGAGAACTGCCACGGCCCCAGCCTACGGCGCACCCCCGCTACGTATTGCCGACGTCGGCAATACGGGTCGAGATCGGCGGTGCGGACTGCCGATCTGGCTACGGATTGCCGACGTCGGCAATACGGGCGAGGTCGACGTCCGCCCAGCGCGCGCCGACACCACGGAGCACCGCGTGCCGCGTGCCGGCCCCCGGGTCCGCGTCCGGGTCGGTGTCCAGATCGGCGCCGACCCCGCCCCGGGGCCGCGCGAGTTCGATCTCGAGCCGCTCGTCGGTGAGCGCCTCCGCCAGCCCGCGGCCCCACTCGACGACGGTCACCGACTCCTCGAGCGACGAGTCCAGGTCGAGCGCGTCGAGCTCGGACAGTCCGCCGAGGCGGTAGGCGTCCACGTGCACCAGGGCGGGGCCGGGGCCGCCGTCAGGCCCCGTCGACCCCGGCAGGGGCGGGTGCTCGCGCGCCACGATGAACGTGGGCGAGGCGACCTGCCCGCGCACGCCCAGTGCCGCGCCGAGCCCTTGGGTCAGCGTGGTCTTGCCCGCGCCGAGGTCACCGGTGAGGATCACCAGGTCCCCCGCGCGCAGCACGGCGGCCAGCGCCGCGCCGAGCGCGCGGGTGGTCGCGGCGTCCGGCAGGTCGGTCTCGGTCTGCACGACGGCGTCGCTCACTGGAGCACGTCTCCTTCTGACACGTACACCCGTGGCACGCGCGCGCCCAGGCGGGTGACGATCTCGTAGCTGATGGTGCCCGCGGCGTCCGCCCAGTCCTGCGCGTTGGGGACGTCGGCGTGCGCCACGCCGTCCGACGAGCCGAACAGCGTCACCACGTCCCCGGCGTGCTCGCCGGCTCCGGGGCCCAGGTCCAGCACGAACTGGTCCATGCACACACGCCCGGCCACCCGGAGCACGCGAGCGCCCGGCCCTTGCCCGACGGCGACGGGCCCGCCCGGCCCGGCGGACCCGCCCGAGGCATGCCGCGGCACGCCGTCGCCGTAGCCGACCGGCACGAGTCCGACGGTGGTGTCCTGCGACGTGGTGTACAGGTGTCCGTACGAGACGCCCTCCCCCGCGGCGACCTGCTTGACGTTCGCCAGCCGGGACCGGAACGTCATCGCCGGCCGGAGCCCGTAGTCGCCCGGCACGCCGAGCGCAGGGCTGGGTGCGAACCCGTACACGGAGATGCCCGTCCGCACCAGGTCGTAGTGCAGCTCGGGCAGGGTGATCGTCGCCGCCGAGTTGGCCAGGTGGCGCACCTCGGGCCGCAGGCCGGCCGCGCCGGTCACCTCCAGCGCCGCCTCGAACGCGGCGGCCTGCCGCGCGATCGAGGGGTGCCCCGGCTCGTCGGCGCACGCCAGGTGCGAGAAGACCCCGACGACGCGCAGCTCGCCAGAGGCCTCGAAGGCCGCCGCACGGCGCGCCACGTCGGGCAGGTCCCCGGCCGCCACGCCCCCGCGGGACAGGCCGGTGTCCACCTTGAGGTGCACGCGTGCCGGCACCCCGGCAGCACGCGCCCCGGCGACCACCTCGTCGAGCGCCCAGGGTGCCGCGACCGTCACGTCGACGTCCGCCCGGAGCAGGTCGGCGAACGCCGCGCCCGGGGTCAGCAGCCAGACCAGCACGCGCGCTTCGCCAGGGCCGACCGCCGCTCGGAGCGCCAGCGCTTCCGCGACCGTCGCCACTCCCAGCCAGGTCGCTCCTCCCGCGAGCGCCGCGCGGGCCGCGGGCACCAGGCCGTGCCCGTACCCGTCCGCCTTGACGACGGCCATGAGGTCCGACGACGGCGCGTGGCCGCGCAGGGCGCGCACGTTGCCGCTGATCGCGTCGAGGTCGACGGTCGCCTGGGCCGGTGTGCCGTCGTCGAGTGCGGGGAGGTTCACGGTCAGTGATTCTCTCACTGCCCGCGCGTCGCGGCGTCGATGAGAAGGGTGGCGGCGGCGTCCGCGCGCGCTCGGTCGCCGGTCACGAAGACGTCGAGCGCGAGGCCTTTGAGGCCTGAGACGAGCAGGGTCGCGCGGGCGGCCGCGTCGCTGTGCCCGACGTCGAGCGCACGGGCCAGCGCGTCGGTGACTGGTTCGATCCAGCCGCGGTGCGCGGTGGCGGCGACGTGCGCGTACTTCGTGGGCTGGTGCAGGGCGAGGGCCATCGCCTCGAGCATGAGGCGCACCCGGGGCGCCTGCTGCCCGTCGCCGGTCATCTGGGCCCACAGGTGGTGCGCCAGCGCACCGGGGGTCAGGTCCGGGGAGGCAGCGAGCTGCCCGTCGATCGAGGGTTTGCCGCGGTCGAGCATCTGGGCGATCAGCTCGTCCTTGGTGCCGAAGTAGTGGACCAGCATGCGGTCGGAGGTGCCGATCGCCCGGGCGAGGGGCCGCAGCGACAGGGTGGCAAGCCCGTGGGTGGCGGCGTGGTCGAAGGCCGCAGCGAGGAGCTCGTCGCGGCGCGTCTCGTCACGAGGTCGGATCACGCTTGCCAATGTAGCAGTCGCTACGGTTATGATCCGGTCATGAATGAAGCAGTCGCTACAGAAACGGGGTCGGGCGCATGAACCGCACCGACCTCGGAGGCACCCGGGCCCTGATCACCGGAGGCACCAGCGGCTACGGCCGCGCCCTGGCCGACCGGCTCGCCGCCCGCGGGGCGCGCGTCATGGTCGTCGGCCGGGACCCTGGCCGGCTCGACGCCGCACGGCGCGCCGGGCACACCGCAGTCCGGGCCGACCTGACCGTCCCGGACGACCGGCACGCCGCCGTCGCCCAGGCGTGCGACCAGCTCGGCGGTCTGGACCTGCTCGTACAGAGCGCCGCGGTGCAGACCGAGGTCGACCTGATCACCTACGCACCGCGCACCACCGTCCAGAAGCTCCAGGACGAGGTCGTCGCCGACCTCGTCGCGCCGATCGCCTTCACGGTCGAAGCGCTGCCCCTGCTGCGGCACGGCAGCCCGGCCCGCGTCGCGTTCGTCACGAGCACGCTCGGGTTCGCCCCCAAGCGCAGCGCCCCGGCGTACTGCGCGGCGAAGGCCGGCCTCGTCGCCTTCGCGCTCTCGTTGCGCCGCCAGCTGCACCACGAGGCGCCCACCGTGCGGTCGACGATCATCACGCTGCCCCTGGTCGACACGCCGATGACGGCCGGCCGCGCCCAGGGGGCGATGTCCTCCGCCGACGCCGCCCGCGGGACGGTCCGCGCCCTGGAACGCGGCCGCGACGACATCGACATCGGCATCGCCGGACCGTTCCGCCTCCTGCACCGGATGGCCCCGGGTGCGGCCGGGCGGATCACCCGGGACGCGTGACCCGCCGTCGGTCCGGACGCCCGTCCGGGGGCCACCCGGCGAGGGGGGGGGCGCGCGCCCGCGCCCCCCGCGGCGCCGGGGGGGGGGGGGGGGGCGCCGCGGGGCCGGCCGCCCGTCGGGGGGCCCCCCGGCGCGCGCGCGCCGCGAGACGCGCTCGCGGCGCTCGCCGGTGAGGGGGTCGTCGAACGTCAGCGACCGCGCCAGGAGCTGCAGGGGACGCGCCGGGTCGTCGGGCGCGTCCGCGCGCAGCACGGGCCAGAACGGGTCGTGCAGCAGCGGCAGGCCGAGCGAGGCCATGTGCAGCCGGAGCTGGTGGGTCCTGCCGGTGTGCGGCTCGAGCCGGTACAGCCCGAGCCCGCGCTCGTCGTCGCGGGCGACCAGGTCGATCCAGGACTCGGCGTTCGGCTCGCCGGGCACCTCCTCGGCCCGCACCACCCCGCGGCGCTTGACGATGCGCGACCGCACCGTCCGCGGGAAGCCGGTACCGCCGTCGTCGCCGGTGGTTGCGGCCGGCGGCAGCGGCGCGACGGCCTCGTAGACCTTGGCCACGCGGCGCTCCTGGAAGACGAGCTGGTAAGGGCCGCGTACCTCCGGACGCAGGGTGAGCACGAGCACACCGGCCGTGGGCCGGTCGAGGCGGTGCGCGGGCACGAGGTCGGGCAGGTCGAGCGTGCGGCGCAGGTGGGTCAGCACCGTCCGGGTGACCCAGCGGCCGCGCGGCATCGTCGCCACGAGGTGCGGCTTGTCCACCACGAGCAGGTTCTCGTCGCGGTGCAGCACCTCGATGTCGGCCAGGCCGGGCACCTCCGGCTCCACCGACGGCGGGTCGCGGTACAGGTAGAGGAAGCCGCGCGGCACGTAGGGCGTGCTCGCGGTGACGGCCGTGCCGTCGCCCGTGACGACCTCGCCGGCCGCGACCTTCTCGCGCAGGCGGACGGCGTCGTCGGGAAACCTGGCGAGGAGGTAGCCGAGCGCCGTGCGGTGGCGCGCGGTCGTGGCGGCGTCGTGCGGCAGGACCAGGCGCGTCGGGTTGAGCCCGTCCCGCACCGGCAGCGGCGGGACGTGCCGGCGAGGTCCGGGTCGCGGCGGCGGGGAGGCCGGCCGGGACGAGGGCGCGTGAGACATGTGGTCATTCTCGCGCGCGGGCGGCCCGGGCCTGGTGACGCCGGCGCCGGCAGGCGAGGATGGGCGCATGAGCCTCTACGACATCCCCTTCGATCGCATGGACGGCACGTCCGCCACCCTCGCGGAGCACCGCGACGAGGTGGTCATGGTGGTCAACGTCGCCTCGCGCTGCGGCCTGACGCCCCAGTACGACACGTTGGAGGCCCTGCAGCGCAAGTACGCGGACCGCGGTTTCACCGTGGTCGGGTTCCCGAGCAACCAGTTCCTCCAGGAGCTGTCCACGGACGAGAAGATCGCGGAGTTCTGCTCCACGACGTACGGCGTGACCTTCCCGGTGGTCTCGAAGGTCAAGGTCAACGGCAAGAACGCCCACCCGCTGTACGCGGAGCTGACCAGGACGCCGGACGCGGGCGGGCACGACGGACGCATCCGGTGGAACTTCGAGAAGTTCCTCGTGCTGCCCGGCGGCGAGGTGCGGCGCTACTCCCCCACGACGGTCCCCGACGACCCGGCGATCATCGAGGCGATCGAGACCCACCTGCCGCGGTAGCACCGCGTTCACCACCCGCTGACGTCGGCTGCCAGGAGCACCCCGGCCCCGCCGGCGAAGGTGACGCCGTGGAAGGCCGCCGCCCGAGCGACCTCCCGGAACCCCCAGCGCTCGTGCAGGGCGACAGAGGCCGCGTTACGGGCGTTGACCACGTAGAACGCCCGGTCCGCTCGCTCGGCGATCCAGGCGATCCGCGCCTCGTGAGCGCCGTCGCGACCCGGCGCCGCCGCCAGGACGGGACCACCGTCACCCCGCCGAGGTAGTGCCCAGCGGGTGCTTCGCCGTCGGACCGCGGGTGCAGGTGGGTCTTGGCCCACCCGGCGATCTCGCCATCCGTCGCGCCGTCCGCCACCGCGACGACCACGTACCGGCGGCTGTCGAGGATCGCCGCACGGATCCCGTCGAGGAGCAGCGCCTGCCCCGCCCCGTCCTGGACCCGTTCGACCGCCGCGAGATCGTCCACGGTGGCGGCACGGACCGTCACCGCGGCCGGCGTCCCGTGCCGGCGCGGCGCGAACTCTGCGAAGGCTCCCATGGCGAGGCCACCGTAACGCTACGCCTGCGCGACCAGCTCCGCGACGGTGGCCGGCAGCGCCTCGGCGACGTCGAGCGCCGCGACGGGGCCGCCCGGGTTCGCCCGCCGGGCCGCGTGCCCGTGCACGAGTGCGGCGGCGGCCGCGATATCGGCCGCGAGCGCCGGCCGCTCGACCACGTCGGCCGAGCGCGCCGCGAGCATCGCGCCCAGCAACCCGGCCAGGACGTCCCCGGCGCCGGCCGTGGACAGCCACGCGGGCGCGTCGGCCTGGGCGAAGGCACCGCCCGGCCCGACGACGACGGTCACGCCGCCCTTGAGCAGCACCGTCGCGCCGGTGAGCTCGTGCGCCCGGCGCGCCCATCGCAGCGGTGCCGCCTCGACGTCGCGCCGGTCGGCGCGCTCCCCGTACCGCTGCAGCAGCGTCGCCAGCTCGCCCGCGTGCGGCGTCAGCACGAACCACGGGGGGCACGGGGGCTCCAGCAGGTCCAGCCCGCCGGCGTCGACCACGGCGGGCACGGCCCCGTGCGCCCCGGTGTCTCCGCGGGCCTCGGCGAGCCCGCCACGGCTCCGGTCGCGCTGCCCCTCGTCGTCCGTCGGCAGGCCGGGACCCACCACCCACGACTGCACCCGCCCGTGCGCGACCACGACCTCGGGGCGCACCGCCAGCACGGCGTGGCCCACGGCCTCGGGCCCGCGGTAGCGCACCATCCCGGCGCCCGCGCGCACCGCCGCCGACGCCGCGAGCACGGCGGCGCCCGGGTAGGTCGGCGTCCCGGCGACCAGGCCGACGACGCCGCGGGTGTACTTGTGGTCCGCCGGCCCGGGCACCGGCCACGCTCCGCCGACGTCGCGGGCGTCGAGCTGACGCAGTGCCGGAGCGCTCCGCGTCCCCTCGAAGGTCAGGCCGATGTCGACGACGGTGAGCTCTCCGACCGTCCGGGCCGCGGGCGGCAGCAGCAGGCCGGGCTTCGCAGCCCCGAAGGTGACCGTGCGACCGGCCGGGAGCACCGGGCCGTCGACCGTGCCGTCGTCGGCCCCGATGCCCGACGGGAGGTCGACGGCGACGATCCACGGTGCCGGTGCGCCGCCCAGGGCGTCGGTGACCGCGGTGACGAGATCCGCGGCCGCTCCACGGAGCGCCCCGCGGGCGCCGATCCCGACCAGGCCGTCGAGCACGACGTCGCCGCTCACCGCGCCGGCGGCCACGGCGGCGGTCCGGGACGGGTCGGCGAACAGCTCGACGACGTGACCCCCTGCCGAGCGCAGGGCGACCAGGCCCCCCGCGTGCGTCCGCTCGGAGACCAGCACCGCCGTGACCCCCACGCCCCGGCGGGCCAGCACGGCACCGGCGTGCAACGCGTCGCCCCCGTTGTTCCCGGCCCCCACGAGCAGCGCGACCCGAGCGCCACGCGCGTGCCGCCGTCGGGCACGCAGGTCGGCCAGCACCTGCATCGCGAGCGCGAAGGCGGCCCGCTCCATGAGCGGCACCCCGGCCTCCAGCAGGGGCGCCTCAGCGGCGCGGACGTCTGCCGTGCTCCATGCCTCGATCATGGTTCGAACATACGCGGCACGGCCGGACCGCATAGGCTCGGGGCCATGCGATTCGGACTCTTCATCCCGCAAGGCTGGCGCATGTCCCTCACCGACATCCCGCCCGCGCAGCACTGGGAGACGATGCTCTCCCTGCTTCACTACGCGGACAACGCGGCCGCTGGTGAGGCCGTGCCGGGCGGCGAGTTCGCGTGGGAGTCGGTGTGGGTCTACGACCACTTCCACACCGTCCCCGTGCCGAGCGACGAGGCGACGCACGAGGCGTGGTCGCTCATGGCCGCGTTCGCCGCGGCGTCCCAGCGCGTGCGTCTCGGCCAGATGTGCACCTGCATGGCCTACCGCAACCCGGCGTACCTGGCGAAGGTCGCGTCCACCGTGGACACCATCTCGGGCGGGCGCACCGAGATGGGGATCGGCGCGGGCTGGTACGAGCACGAGTGGCGCGCCTACGGCTACGGGTTCCCCCGCGCCGGCGACCGGTTGCGCGCCCTGGACGAGGGCGTGCAGATCATGGAGCGCATGTGGCGCACCGGCTCCTCGGGCACGTTCGAGGGCCAGCACTTCCAGGCCGACGGCGCGCTGTGCTACCCGCAGCCCTTGCAGCAGCTGCCCGTGGGCACCTCGAACGGCTCAGGCGGGGCCGACCTTGTCCCTTCCATCCCCCTGTGGATCGCCGGTGGCGGGGAGAAGAAGACGCTGCGCATCGCCGCCCAGCACGCGCAGTACACGAACTTCTCCGGCACACCCGAGGAGTTCCAGCACAAGTCGCAGGTCCTGGAGCAGCACTGCCGCGACGTCGGCCGGGACTTCGCCGAGATCACCCGCTCGGCGAACTACAACGTGGTCATCGGCGAGAACCAGGCCGAGATCGACGACAAGCTCGCCTGGATCGACGCCCACTTCGCCAAGTACGCCCCGGGCGAGCCGGGGCACCGCGAGAGCTCGCTGTGGCGCCACGGGCTCATGGTCGGCACCCCGGAGCAGATCGTGGAGAAACTCACGGAGATGAAGGCGCTGGGCATGACCTACGCGATCACGTACTTCGCGAACGCGGCGGGCGACCGGGACCAGATCGAGCTGTTCCAGCGCCAGGTCATCCCCGCGCTGCAGGACTGACGCGTCCGGCACTCCCCGCCGCGCACCCCGGGTGCCATTTTGCCGACGTCGGTAGTCCGTGTCGAGATCGGTCGTCCGCACTGCCGATCTCGACACGGACTACCGACGTCGGCAAAAGGGACGGCTCCGGTCAGCCCTCGGCGACCACCATGGCCGACGAGATCCCCGCGTCGTGCGAGATCGACAGGTGCCAGTGCCGCACGCCCAGCTCGTCGGCCCGCGCCTGCACCGTGCCCCGCAGCTCGACCTCCGGAGGCCCGCCGACGACGCGGTGCACCGTGGCGTCGTGCCACTGCAGGGTGCCGGGCGCGCCCAGCGCCTTGGCGATCGCCTCCTTCGCGGCGAACCGCGCCGCCAGGGACGACGCCGGAAGGTCCCGCTCCGCCTCGGTGAAGAGCTTCTCGCGCAGGCGCGGCGTGCGCTCCAGCGTCGCCATGAACCGTGCGACGTCGACGACGTCGATCCCCACCCCGATGATCATCGGCGCACCCCGTCCTCGTCCTGGGGCTCCACGAGGTGGCGGAACCGGAACCACTTGCGCTCGAGCTCGGACTCGAGATCGACGTCGAACCTCCGGGCGACCAGCAACAGCTGCGCGAGGACGTCAGCGAGCTCGGCCCGGAACGCCCCGCCGACATCCGTGCCGTCGCCACGGTCGCGGGAGCGGCCCGACGCCGCCAGATAGGCCTGGGTCAGCTCGCCGACCTCCTCGTGCAGCTTGAGCACGAGCCAGTCGTCCGTGCGTGGCACACCGAACCGGCGCTCGTAGACCCGCGAGATGATCTCGACCTCGTCGGCCAGGCCGGCCAACGTCGTCGGACCGGACGCCGGTCCGTCCTGCTCGTCATCCATGAGGTCGATCATGCCCTCTCGACGTGGCACGATGCCTCCTTCGTCGGCCTCCACCCTCCGCGACGCCTCCGGGTCACTCGATTCCTGGTCGAGTGCCCCTGCAGCTCAGCTCCAGGCGGATGCCTCCTCCGTCGGCCTCCACCCTCCGCGACGCCTCCGGGTCACTCGACGGTGACGGACTTGGCCAGGTTGCGCGGCTGGTCGACGTCGAGCCCCTTGGCGGTCGCGAGCGCCATCGCGAAGATCTGCAGCGGGACGACGGCGAGCAGCGGCTGCAGCAGCGTCGGGGCCTTCGGGATCCAGAAGACCTCGTCGGCGTACTTGCGCACCTCGTCGTCGCCGTCCTCCGCGATGACGAGCGTGCGGGCGCCGCGCGCCCGGATCTCCTGGATGTTGGAGACCACCTTGGAGTGCAGCTGGTCGCGGCCCCGCGGCGACGGGACGACGACGAAGACGGGCTGGCCCGCGTCGATGAGCGCGATGGGACCGTGCTTGAGCTCTCCGGCGGCGAACCCCTCGGCATGGATGTACGCGAGCTCCTTGAGCTTCAGCGCACCCTCCATCGCCACCGGGTAGCCGACGTGGCGACCGAGGAACAGCACCTTGTCCGCGTCGGCCATGGACCGCGCCGTCGCCCGCACGTACTCGCCGCGCTCGATGACGGTCTGCACCTTGCGGGACATGTCCCGCAGCTCGTCGAAGGTGGCGGCGATCTCGTCGGGGAACTTGTTCCCGCGCAGCTGGGCCAGGTACAGGCCGAGCACGTAGGCCGCCGTGATCTGCGCGAGGAAGGCCTTGGTGGAGGCGACGGCGATCTCGGGCCCGGCGTGCGTGTAGAGCACCGCGTCCGACTCGCGCGGGATCGTCGAGCCGTTGGTGTTGACGACGGCGATCACCTTGGCACCCTGCTCACGGGCGTGGCGCACCGCCATCAGCGTGTCCATCGTCTCGCCGGACTGCGAGATCGCGACGACGAGGGTCCCGGCGTCCACGATCGGGTCGCGGTAGCGGAACTCGTGCGCCAGCTCGACCTCCACCGGGATCCGGCACCAGTGCTCGATGGCGTACTTCGCCACGTGCCCGGCATAGGCGGCCGTGCCGCAGGCCACGACGATGATCTTGTCGACGGCGCGCAGCAGGGACTCGTCGATCCGCAGGTCGTCCAGGACGATCCGCCCGGCGGAGTCGGTCCGGCCCAGGAGCGTGTCGGCCACCGCGTGCGGCTGGTCGTGGATCTCCTTGTCCATGAAGGACTCGAAGCCGCCCTTCTCGGCGGCGGCGGCGTCCCAGTCCACGGTGAACCGCTTGCCCTCGGCCGGCGCACCGTCGAAGTCGGTCACCTGGACCGCCGTCGGCGTGATGGTCACGACCTGGTCCTGGCCGAGCTCCAGGGCCTCCTTGGTCTGCGCGACGAACGCCGCGACGTCGGACCCGAGGAAGTTCTCCCCCTCCCCGAGGCCGACCACCAGCGGCGAGTCGTGCCGCGCGCCGACGACGGTGTCGGGCACGTCGGCGTGCACGGCCAGCAGCGTGAACGTGCCGCGCAGGCGGCGGGCGGTGGCGGCCATCGCGGCGGTCAGGTCGCCGGCGGCGCGGTACTCGCGAGCCAGGAGCTGCGCGGCGACCTCGGTGTCCGTCTGCGAGAGGAAGGTCGCACCCTCGGCGGAGAGGAGCTCGTGCAGCTCGGCGAAGTTCTCGATGATGCCGTTGTGGATGACGGCGAGCTTCCCGCCGTCGGCCAGGTGCGGGTGGGCGTTGCCGTCGGTCGGCCCGCCGTGCGTCGCCCACCGGGTGTGCCCGACGGCGGCGGTGGCGGCGGGGAGCGGACGTTCGGCGAGCTCTGCCAGGAGGTTGGCCAGCTTGCCGGCCCTCTTGGCCGAGACGACGGTCTGCGAGCCCGGTCCGACGAGCGCCACGCCCGCGGAGTCGTACCCGCGGTACTCGAGGCGCCGCAGGCCTTCGAGCACCACCTCCAGCGGGCGGTCCGACGCCCCGTCCTCGACGGTCGAGGCCTGCCCTGCGAGAGTTTCCGCGGGCCCGAGCCCTGCGTATCCGACGATGCCACACATGCGCGGGAGTCTACCCAGTGCATCGGGTCCGCCCGTGCACGGCCCACCGCGTTTGCGTCGCCGGTGGGTGCCTCGGGCAGAATCGACCAGTGACCTCCTCGTCCGCGACGTCCCCTGCCGGCAACGGTGATCCGACGTCGCTCCCTCCGCTGTCGGAGCATCTTCCCCGGCTGGCCCCGGCCTCCCCCTACGTCGACTTCGACCGGGCGGCATGGAGCGGGCTGTCGGAACAGACGCCGCTGCCCCTGACCGACGAGGACGTGGCGCGCCTGCGGGGCCTCGGCGACCCCATCGACCTCGCGGAGGTCGACGCCGTCTACCGCCCGTTGTCGCGCCTGCTCAACCTGTACGTCACCGCGACGGCCGGCCTGCACCGCGCCACGTCGACGTTCCTCGGCGAGGAGCCGCCCCGCACGCCGTACGTCATCGGTGTCGCCGGGTCGGTCGCGGTCGGCAAGTCGACGACGGCGCGTGTGCTGCGGGAGATGATGGCCCGTTGGCCGGAGACCCCGAACGTCGAGCTCATCACCACCGACGGGTTCCTCTACCCCAACGCCGAGCTGGAGCGACGGGGCCTGCTCGACCGCAAGGGGTTCCCCGAGTCGTACGACCGCCGCGCCCTCATCCGCTTCCTGTCGCGCGTCAAGGCCGGCCACGCGGAGGTGTACGCCCCGGTGTACTCGCACGTGGTCTACGACATCGTCCCGGGCGAGGAGGCCGTGGTGCACCGCCCGGACGTCCTCATCGTCGAGGGCCTCAACGTGCTCCAGCCGGCGCGCTCCCTCTCGGCGACGGAGCCGACGGTGGCGGTGAGCGACTTCTTCGACTTCTCGATCTACGTCGACGCCCGGACCCGGAACATCCGCCAGTGGTACGTGGACCGGTTCCTCAAGCTGCGCCGGACGGCGTTCAGCCGCCCGGAGTCCTACTTCCGCCGCTACGCCGACCTGTCCGACGCCGAGGCCACCGAGCGCGCGCTGAGCATCTGGGAGTCGATCAACGCCCCGAACCTCGAGCAGAACGTGCTGCCCACCCGCGGCCGGGCCACGCTCGTGATGACCAAGGGGTCGGACCACTCGGTCCAGCGGGTGCGGCTACGCAAGCTCTGAGGGCTCCTCGACAAGCGCTGAGGGCTCCTCGGCGCCGGGTACCGCCACCGGGACCTGGCTGCGCATCTCCTCCAGGACCTCCTCGCGCGGGGTGAACGCCTGCACCACGCGGTCGACGACCAGCCCCAGCAACCCGCCGCCGACGACACCCACCGCCATCGCCAGCAGCGGGTCGTGGCCCAGCACCTCGGCCGCCGCGAACCCGATCAGCGTCGAGTAGCCCGCCCACAGCACCGCAGCGACGCCGGAGAACGTCATGAAGCGCCGTTGCGGGTAGCCGAGCGCTCCGGCTGTCATGTTGACCGCCACCCGGCCCACCGGGATGTAGCGGGCGGCGATGATGAAGACGGCGCCGCGGCGGGCCAGCGCCCGGCGCGCCCAGGACACCGTCTTGCGCCCCCGCGCGCTACGCATCGCGAGGAGCCGTTCGGTGCCGTAGCGCCGCCCGAAGAGATAGGCGACCTGGTCACCCAGCCACGCTCCGACGGCCGCGACGGGGATGATGAGCCACAGCCACGGCACCCCGGTGGCCTGGGCGGAGATCACGAGGGTGACGAGCACGGACTCGCTGGGGACAGGCGGGAAGAACCCGTCGATGAAGGCCGACGCGAACATGGCGGGATAGATCCAGACGGACGCGGCGATCTCGAGGATCCAGGCCTCCACCTGGTCCAGCAGCATGGTCATTCCCGGCACGAGGCCCCTCGTTCGTCAGCCGGCCTGGCCGGCGGCGGCGTCAGCACCATCCGGTGCGACGGACACCAGCGTAGGGCTCGTCCGAGGCGCGGGACATCAGGGATGTCCCCCGTTCGGGCCTGAGCGACGAACGTTCACGCGGGTTTCACAGCATCTGTCCAGCCCCTGGCCGCGACGCGTCAGGAGAGGGTGAAACCGAGGGCCGCGGCGGCCGCCGCCGGGTGCGGCGAGGCGGACCAGAACCGCGCGAGGTTGGCGTTCGACGTCAGCGACCGGGTCTGCGCACGGTCGAGGTAGAGCTCGCCGCGCAGGTGGTCCGTCTCGTGCTGGACGATCCGCGCCGGCCAGCCGACGAGCACCTCGTCGAGGTCGGCGCCGGTCTCGTCCTGGCCAGTGAGGCGGACCCGGCGGGGCCGCGCGACGACGGCCTGCCAGCCGTCCACGGACAGGCAGCCCTCGTAGAAGGCGACGCGAGAGCCCGCAGGGTCGTCGTCGGCCATCGCCTCGTAGCGGGGGTTGACGAGCACGCGGTACGGCAGCGGCGTGCGCTCCCGCTCGTCCCCGGGTATCCCGGCGTCCTCGCAGACGGCCAGGGCCAGGCCGATGCCGACCTGGGGTGCGGCGAGGCCGACGCCGGGCGCCGCGCGCATGGTGCGCCGCATCGCCTCCAGCAGTCGCGGGAGCTGGTCGCCGAGCTGCCCGACGTACGGCGCCGCGGGCGACCGGAGCACCGGGTCCCCGGCCTGGACGATCGGGAGCACGCCGGGCGCATCCTCGCGGCCGAACGCGACGTCGAGCAGGTCCGCGACGGCGTCCGCCAGGGCCGGCCCGACCTCGCCCGACCAGACGTTCACAGGCTGAGGCGTTCCCGCACGACGGCGGCGAGCGTCTCCGCGACACCGTCGGCCTGCGTCTGGGTCGCAGCCTCCACCATGACCCGCACGACAGGTTCGGTGCCGGAGGGACGCAGCAGGACGCGGCCCGTCTCACCCAGGAGGGCCTCGGCGTTCTCGACGGCGTCCCGCAGGTCCTCGTCCGCGTCGGTCCGCGCCTTGTCGACGCCCTTGACGTTGACGAGCGTCTGCGGCAGCCGCGGGATCTCCGTCGCGAGGTCCGCCAGCCGCTTGCCGGTCGCCTTGATCCGTGCGGCCAGGTGCAGCGCCGTCAGGACGCCGTCGCCCGTCGTCGCATGCTCGGCGAGGATGATGTGGCCGGACTGCTCGCCACCGAGACCGTACCCGTGGGCCCGCATCTCCTCGAGGACGTAGCGGTCGCCGACGCCGGTCTGGACGGTCCGCACCCCGGCGTCCCGCATCGCCAGCAGCAGCCCGAGATTGCTCATGACGGTGACGACGAGCGTCTCCCCGGGCAGCCGGCCCTCGTCCTTCAGCGCCTTGGCGAGGATGCCGAGGATCTGGTCGCCGTCCACGAGGACGCCGCCGTGGTCGACGGCGAGGCAGCGGTCCGCGTCCCCGTCGAACGCCACCCCGAAGTCCGCCTCGGCGGCCACGACGACCGCCTGCAGCTGCTCGGGGTGGGTCGAGCCCGCCTTCTCGTTGATGTTGCGCCCGTCGGGGCTCGCGTTGATGACGACGACGTCGGCACCCGCGGCACGCAGCGCGTCCGGCCCGACCTGGCTGGCGGCGCCGTTGGCGGCGTCCACCGCGATCCGCAGACCTTCGAGCGGCCGACGGTCCGGCGACGTGCCGATGCTGGCGGTCAGATGCTCGACGTACTGCTCGGCCGCGATGCCGGTGTCGACGCGCATCCGCCCGACGTCGGCGCCGATCGGGCGCTCCCACCCGTTGCCGAGCACCGCCTCGATCTCGTCCTCGACACTGTCGTCGAGCTTCAGACCACCACGCGCGAAGAACTTGATCCCGTTGTCCGGCATCGCGTTGTGCGAGGCGGAGACCATCACGCCGAGGTCGGCGTGCATCGCGCTGACGAGGTACGCGAGCGCGGGCGTCGGCACCACGCCGAGGTCGACCACGTCGACGCCGGAGGCCGCCAGCCCTGCTGAGACCGCGGCGGACAGGAACTCGCCGGAAGCCCGCGGGTCACGCCCGACGACCGCCTTGGGCCGGTGACCCGGCCTGGTGCGGGATCCCAGCACGTGGGCTGCGGCGCTGCCGAGATCGAGCGCGAGCTCGACCGTCACGTCGCGGTTGGCCAGGCCACGGACACCGTCGGTGCCGAAGAGTCGTGCCATCAGTTGTGGTCCTCTCGGGTGGGCGCTCGGACGATCGTAGTGCGTCCGGACACGCGGACGGCCCCGCCGGAGTACCGACGGGGCCGTGCGGGGAAGCGACGGATCAGCGCTTCGAGTACTGCGGAGCCTTGCGGGCCTTCTTGAGACCGGCCTTCTTGCTCTCCACGGCACGGGGGTCGCGGGTGAGGAAGCCGGCCTTCTTCAGGGCCGCACGGTTCGCGTCACGGTCGATCTCGGTGAGCGCACGCGAGATGCCCAGGCGCAGCGCGCCGGCCTGGCCGGAGGGGCCACCACCGGTGATGCGGGCGATGACGTCGAAACGCCCCTCGACCTCGACCAGCTTCAGCGGGTCGTTGACCAGCTGCTGGTGCACCTTGTTCGGGAAGTAGTCCTCGAGGGTACGGCCGTTGATCTTCCACTGGCCGGTGCCGGGGACGAGGCGCACGCGCGCCACGGCCTCCTTGCGGCGACCCAGGGCCTGGCCCGGGGCAGTGATGGACTGACCGCCGTTGGCCACGGGGGCAGCGGTCTCGGTGGTGTAGTTGCTGGGCGTGTTCTCGTCCAGCTCGGTGTCGACGGTGGTGTCAGCCACAGTGTTTCCTTCGCTCGGCATCGGGCAGCGGCTCAGGCCTGCTGCGAAAGCTGGGTGATCTCGAACGGCTGGGGCGTCTGGGCCGCGTGCGGGTGCTCCGCACCGCGGTAGACCTTCAGCTTCATGAGCTGGTCCCGTCCGAGCGAGTTCTTGGGGAGCATGCCGCGCACGGCCTTCTCCACGGCTTCCTCGGGGTTGTTCTCGAGGAGGTCGCCGTACTTGACGGAACGGAGGCCGCCCGGGTAGCCGGAGTGGCGGTAGGCGAGCTTGTCCTCGCGCTTGTTGCCGGAGAGGGCGACCTTGTCCGCGTTGATCACGATGACGAAGTCACCGCCGTCGACGTGCGGCGCGAAGGTCGGCTTGTGCTTCCCGCGCAGGAGCGTGGCGACCTGGCTGGCCAGGCGGCCCAGGACGACGTCGGTCGCGTCGACGACGTACCAGTCGCGCTGGATGTCGCCGGGCTTCGGGGTGTACGTACGCACGGTTCGTAACCTTTTTCGTGGTCGGTGTCGTCGGGCGAGAAGCGGCGCCCGATGAGTCAGATGTTGTACGCGGGGCCCCAGGGCGGCGTCCTGGCCTTGTGCCGTCGGACGGTGGGAACGTCGACGGCACGGGACACCGGGGCATAGCACAACGACTGGTCAGTCTAGCGGCACGCCGTCGTGGCGGTCAAAGCGATGTGCGTCACGGCCCGCGGGGCGCTGCCGTGCCGACGCCGTGCCGCTGCGGAGCGGGAACCGGGCTGCGCGCTCGGCCGTCCCGGTGCACCGTGGAGACATGACCGAAGACACTCCAGGAACACGACCGGATCCCGAGCTCGGGACCGAGGGCGACGGTAACCAGCTTCCCACGGAGGACACCCTCCTCGACCGCGGTACCCAGGACGCCCTCGACGAGGGGTACTCGCCCCTGGACCGCCCCCGCGCGAACCACTGGGGCGAGACGTCCTGGGAGGAGAGCCGCGGCGAGCCGCTCGACCGGCGGCTCGCCGAGGAGGAGCCCGACGTCTGGGAGCGCGACCCGCTGGACCGGCCCGACTCCTCCAGGGCGGGCCGTCTCGTCGAGGACGACGACGCCGACCCCAACGCCGACGGCACGCGCGACAACGACGTCTACGGGACGGACGCCGGGATCGACGGCGCAGGGGCCACCGCGGAAGAGGCCGCCGTCCACTGGGTCGACGAGCCGTGAGCCGGAGCGTCGCGCAGGGTGACGGCCGAGGCACGAGGCCGGCGCCCGCAGCACAGCGCAGGCCCACGGCGACCACCAGCACCGAGCCGTGAGCCGGAGCGTCGCGCAGGGTGACGGCCGAGGCACGAGGCCGGCGCCCGCAGCACAGCGCAGGCCCACGGCGACCACCAGCACCGAGCCGTGAGCCGGAGCGTCGCGCAGGGTGACGGCCGAGGCACGAGGCCGGCGCCCGCAGCACAGCGCAGGCCCACGGCGACCACCAGCACCGAGCCGTGAGCCGGAGCGTCGCGCAGGGTGACGGCCGAGGCACGAGGCCGGCGCCCGCAGCACAGCGCAGGCCCACGGCGACCACCAGCACCGAGCCGTGAGACGGAGCGTCGCGCCTACCGCACCTCGTCCGGCGACCGGCGCGCCCGGATGCGTACCGCACGCGCGCCCAGCTCCTCGTCGGGCGGGTAGTCCACGCGCTCGAGCGTGAGCCCTCTCGCCGGTGCCACCGCGGCGGCCGCCGAGCGCGTCCTGCCGCCCAGCACCTGCTCCGGGGCGTCCTCGCGGCGGCGCCCCTCCCCCACGGCCAGGGACATCCCCACGAGCGCGCGCACCATCGAGTGGCAGAAGGCGTCGGCCTCGACGACCGCGACGACGAGCCCCGCGTCAGGACCGGTCGTCGGACGCGTCCAGTCGAAGCGCGTCAGCTCCCGGATGGTCGTCGCGCCCTCCCGCGGCCGGCAGTAGGCCGCGAAGTCGTGCAGGCCGACGAGCGGCTGGACGGCATCGTGCATCGCCGCGACGTCGAGCTCGCGGCGGTGCCACAGCACCCACTCCCGCGCCAACGGGTCCCGCAGCGCATGGCTGTCGGCGAGGCGGTACCGGTACGTCCGCCCGGCCGCCGAGAACCGGGCGTCGAACCCGGCGGGCGCCCTGCTCGCACGATGCACGACGACGTCAGGCGGCAGCACGCCGGACAGCCGGTCGACCATGGCCCGGCCGGGTGACCGGTCGGACCGGCCGGGCATCGCCTCCCACCGCTCGAGCGGGAGGTCGACGTGCGCCACCTGGCCCCGGGCGTGCACGCCCGCGTCGGTCCGCCCGGCGACCGTCAACCGGGGGCGCGGCAGGCCCAGCGGTTCGGCCCGCACGATCGTGGCCAGGGCGTCCTCGAGGACACCCTGCACCGTGCGCAGCCGTGGCTGGGTCGCCCAGCCGGCGAAGTGCGTCCCGGCGTAGGCGAGGTCGAGACGCACCCGGACCGTGCCGCCGTCGGGCACCGGGTCCGGGGAAGCGGCCGAGGATCCGGGGGCGGGCGCGGGTGTCGAGGTGCTCACCCGACCATTCTGACCGGATGATGGGGCGGTGGCCGAACTCATGACCCTCGCGGTGGACTGCGGTGGCGGCGACATCAAGGCGAACGTCCTCGACGCCGCCGGCACCGCCCACGCCGCGCCAGTCCGCGTCCCGACGCCGTACCCGCTCCCACCCACGCTGCTCGTCGACACGGTGGCCGAGATCGCGGCGGACCTGCCGCCCGCCGACCGGCTGACCCTCGGCATGCCCGGCATGGTCCGGCACGGCGTCGTCGTGCACACGCCGCACTACGTGACGCGCTCGGGGCCACGCTCCCGGGTCGTGCCCGAGCTCGTGACGGCCTGGAGCAGCTTCGACGTGCGAGCCGCGCTGAGTGCCAGGCTGGGGCTGCCGGCGCTGGTGCTCAACGACGCCGAGGTGCACGGCGCCGGGGTGATCTCGTCGTCGGGCGTGGAGCTGGTGCTCACCCTCGGCACGGGCCTCGGTTCGGCGCTGTTCGACGGCGGCCGGCTCGCCCCGCACCTCGAGTGGTCACGGGCACCGGTGCGCCGCAGCACCACCTACGACGCCTACGTCGGCGAGCCGGAGCGGCGACGGCTCGGTGACGGTCTGTGGTCCCGCCGGGTCGTGACGGTCGTCGAGGGTCTCCGGCCCGTCTTCTGGTGGGACCGGCTCTACCTGGGCGGCGGCAACGCCCGCCGGATCACGCCGTCGGCCCTGGAACGGCTCGGGGACGACGTGGTCGTCGTGCCGAACTCCGCGGCGCTGGTGGGCGGGGCGCGGGCGTGGGACCTGCTCGCCGACTGAACTCGGGCTGCCCGACGGCGGAGCGCGCCCGTTCCGCGGCGTCCGTCTCGGCGTGCGCCTCCAGGACCGCGCGGCTGAAGCCCACCGGCTGGTCGAGGCTCACGAGGTGGCGCGCGTGCGGCACCACGACGAGACGTGCGTCGGCTCCCCCGGCACGGGCCGCGGCGAGCATCGACCGCTCCTGCCCGCGGAAGTGGTCCCACTGCCCGTTGACGAGCCGGACCGGGCTGCCCGCGGCCCGCAGGGCCGCACGGGTGTCGATGCGGCCCACCTCGGCGAGCACATCCGCCATGACCTCCAGCGCGAAGCCGCCCGCCGCCAGGTCCTGACCTGACTCGGCGTCGAGCAGCCCACGGACGAACGCCTCGTTGAGCCGGGCACCGGAGTCCGGCCAGCGCTCGATCCACCGCGCGAGCCGCAACCAGCCTCCCCGCAGAGGCACGTCCGGGCTCGTGCAGCACGAGGCCGCCACGAGACCCGCGGACTGTTCCGGGAACCGGGCGCGGTGCTCGATCGCGACATAGCCCCCGAGGGACAGGCCCACCACCAGTGCCCTGCCGCCGACCTCGGCGACCGCGTCACGCACCGCCCCCACCGCCTCGTCAAGCCGGAACCGCTCGCCGCGCCGCGCGCCGTGGCCGGGCAGGTCGGGTGCGCTCACCGGGATACCGGCGTCCCGCAGCACCCCGACCTGGCGGCGCCACATGGTGCACGAGGTCCGAGAACCGTGCAGCAGGACCACCGGGAGCATGCCACCACGGTAGGGACGTCAAGGGCCCCGCACCACCTCAGTGGTGCGGGGCCCTTGACGATCACGGGGAGGGAGGACTCAGTCCTCCTTCTTCTCCTCCGCCGGAGCGTCGGTCTCGGTCGACTCGACCGGCGCCTCGGCGCTCTTCTCGTCCTTGGCCGACTTCTCAGCGGCCTTCGTGGCCTCGGCGACGACGGCCTGCTTCGGGCTGACCGGCTCCGTCACGAGCTCGATGACCGCCATGGGGGCGTTGTCGCCCTTGCGGTTGCCGACCTTCGTGATGCGGGTGTAGCCACCGTTGCGCTCGGCCATGGCCGGGGCGATCTCGGTGAACAGCGTGTGCACGACGGACTTGTCGCGCACGACCGTCAGCACCCGACGGCGGGCGTGCAGGTCGCCACGCTTGGCGAGCGTGATGAGACGCTCGGCCGTCGGACGCAGGCGCTTGGCCTTCGTCTCGGTGGTGGTGATGCGGCCGTGCTCGAAGAGCGCCGTCGCCAGGTTCGCGAGGATCAGGCGCTCGTGAGCCGGGCTGCCACCGAGCCGCGGACCCTTGGTGGGGGTAGGCATTTCTGGTTCTCCTTGAGGGTGGTTCCGCGCCGCGCGGCCCCGTCATGTCGAGCGGGGCTGCTGCGGGCGCGGTGCGTCAGTACGTCTGCTCGTCGGTGTACGAGGCCTCGTCGTCCCCGCCGCTGAAGTACTGCGCGCCGGAGCCGTCGAAGTCGAGCGGCGAGTCCTTGAGCGCCAGACCGAGCTCGGCCAGCTTCTCCTTGACCTCGTTGATCGACTTCGCACCGAAGTTACGGATGTCCAGCAGGTCGGCCTCGCTGCGTGCGACGAGCTCACCGACCTGGTGGATGCCCTCACGCTTGAGGCAGTTGTACGACCGGATGGTGAGGTTGAGCTCCTCGATCGGCAGTGCCAGGTCCGCGGCCAGCGCGGTGTCCGTCGGCGACGGGCCGATCTCGATGCCCTCGGCCTCGACGTTGAGCTCCCGGGCGAGGCCGAACAGCTCGACGAGCGTCTTGCCGGCCGACGCGAGCGCGTCACGCGGTGCGATGGCCTGCTTGGTCTCGACGTCGACGATCAGCTTGTCGAAGTCCGTGCGCTGCTCGACACGGGTGGCCTCGACCTTGTAGGTGACCTTGAGGACGGGCGAGTAGATCGAGTCGACGGGGATGCGACCGATCTCGGCGTCCATGGCCTTGTTCTGCGCGGCGGACACGTAGCCACGTCCACGCTCGACGGTGAGCTCGATCTCGAGCTTGCCCTCGTCGTTGAGCGTGGCGATGTGCAGGTCGGGGTTGTGCACCTCGACGCCCGCGGGCGGCACGATGTCCGCCGCGGTCGCCGCACCGGCGCCCTGCTTGCGCAGGTACATCACGACCGGCTCGTCGTTCTCCGAGGAGACGACGAGGTTCTTGATGTTGAGGATGATCTCGGTGACGTCCTCCTTCGCACCCGGCACGGTGGTGAACTCGTGGAGCACACCGTCGATGCGGATGGAGGTGACCGCCGCGCCCGGGATGGACGACAGCAGCGTGCGGCGCAGGGAGTTGCCGAGCGTGTAGCCGAAGCCAGGCTCGAGCGGCTCGATGGAGAAGCGCGAACGGTACTCCGAGATGACCTCTTCGGTCAGTGTCGGGCGCTGTGCGATGAGCACTGTGTTGGTCCTTTCAGTGTGCGTCCGCTATATGACGCATCACGGCTCCGCGGTTTCGCGCGGTCCCGGGCGGGACTCGGTCCACCCGCCCGGGCAGAGTGCCGGGGGGGGGGCGGGCCCCCCCCCCCCCCCCCCGCCCGCCCCCGCAACAACACCCCCCCGCCGGCCGGGGGGGCGGCCC
>NZ_JBLUNY010000009.1:88489-139208 GCF_048065335.1 Isoptericola maris
GGGGGGGCCCCCCCCCCCCGCGCGGGGGGGGGGGGGGCGGGCGGGGGGGGCCCCCCCCCCCCCCCCCGCCAGTCCAGACGATCAGACGCGGCGACGCTTCGGGGGGCGGCAGCCGTTGTGCGCCTGGGGCGTCACGTCCTGGATCGAGCCGACCTCGAGGCCGGTCGCCTGCAGGGAGCGGATGGCGGTCTCACGACCGGAACCCGGGCCCTTGACGAAGACGTCGACCTTCTTGACGCCGTGCTCCTGCGCGCGGCGGGCGGCCGACTCGGCGGCCAGCTGTGCGGCGTACGGGGTCGACTTGCGGGAGCCCTTGAAGCCGACGTGGCCGGCGGACGCCCACGAGATGACGGCACCCGAGGGGTCCGTGATCGACACGATGGTGTTGTTGAAGGTGCTCTTGATGTGCGCCTGGCCGAGCGGGACGTTCTTCTTGTCCTTGCGGCGGGGCTTGCGCGCGGCGCTTGCGCGAGTCTTGGGAGGCATATCTGCAAATACTCCTGGTCTGAGGTCGTCGGACCGGGGCGGACGTCAGGCGGGCTGACGCGCTCCACGGACTGCTGGCGTCAGCGGGCCTTCTTCTTGCCCGCGACGGTGCGCTTCTTGCCCTTGCGGGTACGCGCGTTGGTCTTGGTGCGCTGACCGCGCACCGGCAGTCCGCGACGGTGACGCAGACCCTGGTAAGTACCGATCTCCACCTTGCGGCGGATGTCGGCAGCGACCTCGCGACGGAGGTCACCCTCGAGCTGGTAGTTCCCCTCGAGGTAGTCGCGCAGCGCGACGAGCTCGGCGTCGCCGAGCTCCTTCACGCGCGCGTCCGGGGAGATCCCCGTCGCTGCGACGGTCTGCTCGGCGCGGGTACGACCGACGCCGTAGATGTAGGTGAGCGCGACCACGATCCGCTTCTCGCGGGGGAGGTCTACGCCGACAAGACGTGCCATGTGCCTCTCGGCTCCTGTACTGCTCTCCAGAGGTCTCCCGCACCCGCCTCCCGCGATGACCGCGGGCCCCGGCCCCTGGACCGGAGGTTCCCCCGCCGCCTCGGAGGGCGGTCGAGTTCGTGCTGGTGCGCTGTGCGTGGTCGTCCTGGATCAGGACGACCACGAAGTCATGCTGCTGCGATCAGCCCTGGCGCTGCTTGTGGCGCTGGTTCTCGCAGATCACCATGACGCGACCGTGCCGGCGAATCACCTTGCACTTGTCGCAGATCTTCTTGACGCTCGGCTTGACCTTCATCAGTGTTCCTCCGCCGCCTCCCTGGCCGACCCGTGCGGGGCCGGCCGCACAGGCGGCGATGTAGATCGGGTGGGGGGATGACGACTACTTGTAGCGGTAGACGATCCGGCCACGGGACAGGTCGTACGGGCTGAGCTCCACGACGACCCGGTCCTCGGGGAGGATCCGGATGTAGTGCTGCCGCATCTTGCCCGAGATGTGTGCGAGAACCTTGTGCCCGTTGGCCAGCTCCACGCGGAACATCGCGTTCGGCAAGGCCTCGACCACGCTGCCCTCGATCTCGATGACACCGTCCTTCTTTGCCATGTCCTCCGCTAACTCTCGTCTGTGTCTCTCGACGGACTGCTGCCACGCGCCTCCGACCTGTCGTGGCGGCACCAGGACAGGACGTCAGGAACGTGGATCGCGTGCTTCCGTTCGGCAGGCCGCTGTCCCGAGCTCGGGACAGCGCGCACGACGGACTACACCCGACAGGCAATCCTACTCCATCCGGCCCGAACAGCAACCTTGACCTCGGTCACAGCGGGACCGGGCCGACGCCGAAGGGCTCGAGGCCCGAAGCGCCCAGGTCGGCAGCGGTCAGCACCGCCACTCCCCCGTCCAGGACGGCGACCGTGTGCTCCCAGTGCGCTGCCCGTGACCCGTCGGTCGTGACCACCGTCCAGTCGTCCTCGAGCACGCGGGTCCCCGCGCCGCCGAGCGTGACCATCGGCTCGACCGCCAGGCACATGCCAGGACGCAGCCGCGGGCCGCGGTCCGAGGCCGCGAAGTTGAGGACGTCCGGCGGCTGGTGCATCGCCGTGCCGATGCCGTGGCCCGTGTACTCCTCGACGAGGCCGTACCCGGTGCCCAGCAGCTCGGCGGACAGCTCGACCGACGCCTCGACCGCCACCCCGACGTCCCCGACACGACGGCCTTCGGCGAGCGCCGCGATGCCGGCCCACATCGCGGTACGCGTGGCCCGGACGAGCCCTTGCCCGGCCACGTCACCGCCGCCGGACGGATCGTCGACGTCCACCGCACCCGACTCCCCCAGGAGGAAGGAGAGCGCGGAGTCGCCGTGCCACCCCTCCACGGTCGCACCGCAGTCCACGGAGACCAGGTCGCCGGCCGCGAGCACGCGCCGGCCGGGGATGCCGTGGACGACCTCCTCGTTCACCGACGTGCAGATCGACGCCGGGAAACCGTGGTACCCGAGGAAGGACGGCTCGGCGCCGGCCTCGGCGATCACCGCGGCGGCCACGGCGTCCAGGTCAGCCGTCGTCGTGCCCGGGCGCGCCGCCGCACGCACCGCGGCGAGCGCGTCCGCCACGACCAGCCCGGCACGCCGCATGAGACGCACCTGGTCGAGGCTCTTGAGCTCGATCCGCGGCCGGGGACGGAACACGCCGGCTCAGCCGAGCTGCTGGGCGAGCGCGGCGACGATGCGGTCCGTGACCTCGGAGATGTCCCCGAGACCGTCGACCTGGGCGAGGATGCCCCGCTCTGCGTAGGCCGCCGTGAGCGGCGCCGTCTCGGCGTCGTAGATGTCCAGCCGACGCTCGATCGCCGCGGGGGTGTCGTCCTCGCGACCTTCGGTCTCCGCGCGCTTCGCGATGCGCTCCAGCAGCTCGTCCCGCTCCGCGGTCAGCTCGATGACGCCGTCGAGCTCCCAGCCGAGGTCGGCCAGGATCCCGTCCAGCGCCTCCACCTGGTGGGCGTTGCGCGGGTAGCCGTCCAGGAGGAAACCGCCCCGGACGTCGTCCTCCGCGAGGCGGTCGCGGACCATCGAGTCCGTGATCTCGTCGGGGACCAGCTCACCTTTGGCCGAGTACTCCTGCGCGAGCTTGCCCAGCTCCGTGCCGCCCGCGATGTTGGCACGGAAGATGTCTCCGGTGGAGATCGCGGGGATCGTGAAGATCTCCGCGAGGCGGGCCGCCTGGGTGCCTTTGCCGGCCCCCTGTGGGCCCATGATCACCAGACGCGTGACAGGTCCTTCGGCGCTGGGGGCGCCGTGGAGCTCGCGGCGGGTGGTCGGGGTGTTCGTCTCGGTCAACGGAGGAACCCTTCGTAGTGTCGCTGCTGGAGCTGGGAGTTGACCTGCTTCACGAACTCGAGGCCGACGCCGACGATGATGAGGATCGACGTGCCACCGAACGGGATGTTCGTCGTGACGCCCAGGAGGACCAGCACCAGCGTCGGGATGAGCGCGACGATGGCGAGATAGAGCGCGCCCGCCGACGTGATCCGGGTGATCACGAAGTCGAGGTACTCGGCCGTGGGCCGGCCGGCGCGGATACCGGGGATGAAGCCCCCGTACTTCTTCATGTTGTCCGCGACCTCGTCCGGGTTGAACGTGATCGACGTGTAGAAGAACGCGAAGAAGATGATCATCAGGACGTACAGCGCGATGTACAGCGCCTGGTTCTGCTGAGCGATGTTGTTGGAGATCCAGACGACCCAGTCGGCGGTCTGGTCGCCGAACTGGGCGAGCAGCGCGGGGATCGCCAGGATCGAGGCGGCGAAGATCACGGGGATGACGCCGGCCATGTTGATCTTGATCGGGATGTAGGTGCTGGTCCCGCCGTACATGCGGCGACCCACCATGCGCTTGGCGTACTGCACCGGGATCCGGCGCTGCGACTGCTCGACGAAGACGACGATGCCGATCACCAGGACGATCACCAGGATCATGATGATGAAGTTCAGCGCGCCGTTCGCACCGCCGGCGATCGACCACAGCGCCGTCGGGAAGCTCGCGATGATCGAGGTGAAGATCAGCAGCGACATGCCGTTGCCGATCCCCTTCTCGGTGATGAGCTCGCCCATCCACATCACGAGGCCGGTGCCGGCAGTCATCGTCACCACCATGAGCGCCGCCGTCATGAAGCTGTCGTCGACGACGACGTCGAGGCCGCAGCCCGGGAACAGCAGCCCGGTGCGCGCCGTCGTGATGATCGTGGTCGACTGCAGGATCGCCAGGGCGATGGTGAGGTAGCGCGTGTACTGGGTCAGCTTCGCCTGGCCCGACTGCCCCTCCTTGTGGAGGGCCTCGAAGCGCGGGATGACGACTCGCAGCAGCTGCGTGATGATGCTCGCCGTGATGTACGGCATGATCCCGAGCGCGAAGACCGACAGCTGCAGGAGCGCGCCACCACTGAAGGTGTTGACGAGGCCGAGCAGCGAGGTCTCGCCCTCGAGCGTCGCCACGCACTGCTGGACGTTGCCGTAGTCGACGCCCGGGGTCGGGATGAACGACCCCACGCGGAAGAGCGCCATGATGGCGATCGTGAACAGCAGCTTGCGCCGCAGGTCCGGTGTCCGGAAAGCCCGGCCGAATGCGCTGAGCACCTATCCTCCTGACCCGCCGCGGCGGGGTGTCGTGTCGCCGGAGTCCGGCGAGGTGTGGCGCGCCCCGTCGCGGCCGTAGCCGCGGCGTCGGCGCACCGACTCGGTCGTGGTCCGGCCGGGATTCCCGACGATCACCGCTCGCGCAGCGAACGTCGCGAGCAGAACGGACCGTGACGGATTCTACGTGCCTCAGGAAGTGACCTGTGCCACGTGCGTCGGACGAAAGTAGCAGATCGTCCGATCTCGGTCGCTTCGAGAGGTCGTCCCGGACCGGTCGTCACCCGTGCCGGGACAGCACGGAGGGCCGGCAGCGCGCGTGCGCCACCGGCCCTTCCGTCAGTTCTCAGTCCTCCGAGACGGAGCCACCGGCCGCAAGGATCTTCTCCTTGGCGGACGCCGAGACCGCGTCGACCGCGATCTCCAGCTTCACGGTGACCTCGCCCGTGCCGAGCACCTTCACCGGCTGACCCGAACGGACCGCGCCCTTGGCGACGAGGCCCTCGACGGTGACGGAGCCACCCTCGGGGTACAGCGCGGCAAGCTTGTCCAGGTTCACGACCTGGTACTCGACGCGGAACGGGTTCTTGAAGCCACGGAGCTTCGGCAGGCGCATGTGCAGGGGAACCTGCCCGCCCTCGAAGCCCGCGGGAACCTGGTAGCGAGCCTTCGTACCCTTGGTACCGCGGCCCGCCGTCTTGCCCTTCGACGCCTCACCACGACCCACACGGGTCTTGGCCTTCTTGGCGCCGGCAGCCGGACGCAGGTGGTGGACCTTCAGCGGCTGGGCCGCCGCGTTCTTCTCGGTGCTGTCGGCCATGATCACTCGACCTCCTCGACGGTGACGAGGTGCGCCACCGTGGTGACCATGCCACGGATCTCCGGGCGGTCCTCCTTCACGGCGGTGTCGCCGATCCGCTTGAGGCCGAGGGTCCGCAGCGTGTCACGCTGGTTCTGCTTGCCGCCGATGGCGGACTTGACCTGGGTGACCTTCAGGCGAGCCATCACGCACCCACCTTCTCGTCGGCCTTCTTCTCGCCCTTCGCGGCGAGACCGGCGGCCTGGGCACGCAGGAGCGGGGCCGGAGCCACGTCCTCGAGCGGCAGACCACGGCGCGCGGCCACGGCGGCCGGCTCCTCGAGGCCCTTGAGGGCCGCGACGGTGGCGTGGACGATGTTGATCGCGTTCGAGGAACCGAGCGACTTGCTCAGCACGTCGTGGATACCGGCGCACTCCAGCACGGCACGCACCGGACCACCGGCGATCACACCGGTACCCGGGGAGGCCGGGCGCAGGAACACGACGCCGGCAGCCTCCTCACCCTGGATGGGGTGCGGGATGGTGCCCTGGATGCGCGGGACGCGGAAGAAGTTCTTCTTCGCCTCCTCGACACCCTTGGCGATCGCCGAGGGCACCTCCTTGGCCTTGCCGTAGCCGACGCCGACGGTCCCGTCGGCGTCACCCACGACGACCAGGGCGGTGAAGCTGAAGCGACGACCACCCTTGACGACCTTGGAGACGCGGTTGATCGTGACCACGCGCTCGACGAAGGCGTTCTTGTCGTCGCGGGGGTTGTTGCGGCGGTCGTCGCGCTTGGAGCGGCGACCGTCGTTCTTGGACTCGTTGGCGCCCTGGGGGGCGCCGGTGTTGCGCTGCCCTGCAGCCATCAGAGGATCCTCATCTTCCGTGCGAAAGTGGTCGTCATCACAGCGCCAGACCGCCTTCGCGGGCGCCGTCGGCGACCGCAGCCACCCGACCGTGGTACTTGTTGCCGCCGCGGTCGAAGACCACGGCGTCGATCCCGGCGGCCTTGGCACGCTCGGCGACGAGCTCGCCGACCTTGCGGGCCTTGGCGGTCTTGTCGTCGCCGGAGGCGCGCAGGTCGGCCTCGAGCGTCGAGGCGGACGCCACGGTCTTGCCGACCGTGTCGTCGACGACCTGCACCACCATGTGGCGCGAGGAGCGGGTCACGACGAGGCGCGGACGCTCCGTGGTGCCCTTGACCTTCTTGCGCAGGCGAAGGTGACGGCGCTGACGAGCGACGCTCTTGCCCTTGCCCAGAACCTTGAGAGCCATCACTTACCAGCCTTTCCGACCTTGCGACGGACGACCTCGTCGGCGTAGCGCACACCCTTGCCCTTGTACGGCTCGGGCTTGCGGATCTTACGGATGTTCGCCGAGACCTCGCCCACCTGCTGCTTGTCGATGCCGGACACCGAGAACTTCGTCGGGCTCTCGACCGCGAAGGTGATGCCCTCCGGGGCGGTGACCTTCACCGGGTGCGAGAAGCCGAGGGCGAACTCGAGGTCACTGCCCTTGGCGGTCACGCGGTAACCGGTGCCGACGATCTCGAGCTTCTTCTCGTAGCCGTTGGTCACGCCGGTGATCATGTTGGCCAGCAGGGTGCGGGTGAGGCCGTGCAGGGCACGGGACTCACGCTCTTCGTCGGGACGAGCGACCTTGAGGGCGCCGTCCTCCTGCTCGACCGTGATGGGGGCGGGCACCGAGTGCTCGAGGGACCCCTTGGGGCCCTTCACAGTCACGAGTGCGCCGCTGATGGTGACATCCACGCCGGCCGGGACCGGAACGGGGAGCTTGCCGATTCGAGACATTGGCGTCTCTCCTTTCCGATTACCAGACGTAGGCGAGGACTTCGCCGCCCACACCCTTGTCCTGCGCCTGACGGTCAGTCAGGAGGCCGGAGGAGGTGGACAGGATGGCCACGCCGAGGCCGCCGAGGACCTTGGGCAGATTGGTGGACTTCGCGTAGACACGCAGACCAGGCTTGGACACGCGCCGCACGCCGGTGAGGGCGCGCTCGCGGGTCGGGCCGTACTTGAGGTTGATGGTGAGGTTCTTGCCCACCTTCGCGTCCTCGACGGTCCAGCCGGTGACGTAACCCTCGGCCTGCAGGATCTCCGCGATCCGCGACTTCAGCTTCGAGAACGGCATCGTGACCGTGTCGTGGTGCGCCGAGTTCGCGTTACGCAGACGCGTCAGCATGTCTGCGATCGGGTCGGTCATAGTCATATCGGGCTCCAGCCCTTCCTCGCCGGGGTATCCGTGCGGTGCTCAGCGGAGCACCGCACGGACCTGCGGCGTAGTTGTTTTACCAGCTGCTCTTGGTGACGCCGGGGAGCTCACCGCGGTGGGCCATCTCCCGCAGGCAGATCCGGCACAGGCCGAACTTGCGGTAGACCGAGTGCGGACGACCGCACCGCTGGCACCGGGTGTAGGCGCGCACGGCGAACTTCGGCTTGGCGTTCGCCTTGTTGATCAGGGCCTTCTTCGCCATGTCAGCTCTCCTTGAAGGGGAAACCGAGACGGCGCAGCAGGGAGCGGCCCTCGTCGTCGGTCGTCGCCGTGGTCACGACCGTGATGTCCATACCGCGGACCCGGTCGATCTTGTCCTGGTCGATCTCGTGGAACATCGACTGCTCCGTGAGACCGAACGTGTAGTTGCCGTGCCCGTCGAACTGCTTCGGGCTCAGGCCGCGGAAGTCGCGGATACGCGGCAGCGCGACCGACAGCAGCCGGTCGAGGAACTCCCACATGCGGTCGCCGCGCAGCGTGACGTGCGCACCGATCGGCATGCCCTCACGCAGCTTGAACTGCGCGATGGACTTCTTCGCTCGGTTGATCTGCGGCTTCTGACCGGTGATCGCGGTCAGGTCGCGGATCGCGCCCTCGATGAGCTTCGAATCCTTCGCCGCGTCTCCGACGCCCATGTTGACGACGATCTTCGTCAGACCGGCGACCTGGTGGAGGTTCGAGTGACCGAACTCCTCCTGGAGCGCGGCGAGGATCTCCTCGCGGTACTTCTGCTTGAGACGAGGCAGTGCCGGGGCCTCGATGACCTCGTCGTGAGTCGTCGCAGCCATATCAGATGTCCTTCCCGGAACGCTTGGCGTAGCGGACGCGCACGGTACGCGTGCGACCGTCCTGCTCGACCTCCTCGAGACGGAACCCGACGCGCGTCGGCTTCTTGTCCTCGGGGTCGACCAGCATCACGTTGGAGACGTGGATCGGCGCCTCGACGGTCTCGATGCCACCCGTGCGGGTGCCACGCGACGTCTGGCCGGCCTTCACGTGCTTGGTCACGCGCTGGATGCCCTCGACGATGACACGGTCGCTGTCGGTGAGCACCTCGAGCACGCGGCCCGTCAGGCCCTTGTCACGACCGGCGATCACGATCACCTGGTCGCCCTTCTTGATCTTCGCCATGGTCAGAGCACCTCCGGGGCCAACGAGATGATCTTCATGAACCGCTTGTCACGCAGCTCACGGCCGACGGGGCCGAAGATGCGCGTTCCACGCGGCTCGCCGTCGGTCTTGAGGATGACGGCGGCGTTCTCGTCGAACTTGATGTAGGAACCGTCGGGACGACGGCGCTCCTTGACGGTCCGGACGATGACGGCCTTGACCACGTCGCCCTTCTTCACGTTGCCGCCCGGGATCGCGTCCTTGACGGTGGCGACGATGGTGTCGCCGATACCGGCGTAGCGACGTCCGGATCCACCGAGAACGCGGATGCAGAGAATCTCCTTGGCACCCGTGTTGTCGGCGACCCGCAGTCGCGACTCCTGCTGGATCATCGATTGATCTCCTGTCGTCGAGCTGGTTCTCGGCCCGGGCTGTCCCAGGCGAGCCTTGCCGAACGGATAGTTGCTGTGGTGGGGACCCGACGCATACGTGTGTCACACCGCGCCCCCACCGGGAAGGACTGTCTTACTTGGCCTTCTCGAGGATCTCCACCAGTCGCCACCGCTTGGTCGCGGACAGCGGGCGGGTCTCCATGATGACGACCAGGTCGCCGATGCCGGCGGAGTTCTGCTCGTCGTGCACCTTGACCTTGTTGGTACGGCGCATGACCTTGCCGTAGAGCGGGTGCTTCACGCGGTCCTCGACCTCGACGACGATGGTCTTGTCCATCTTGTCGCTGACGACGTATCCGCGACGCACCTTGCGGGTTGCCCGCTCCTCGGTGGTCACCGTCTCGGTGTTCTCGCTCATCAGTGCCTCACTCACTCACGCTCGGGGCCGTACGGATGCCGAGCTCGCGCTCGCGCAGGACCGTGTAGATCCGCGCGATGTCACGCTTGACCGCCTTGAGGCGGCCGTGCGACTCGAGCTGGCCGGTGGCGGCCTGAAAGCGCAGGTTGAAGAGCTCCTGCTTCTGCTCCTTGAGCTTCGCGACGAGAGCCTCGTCGTCGAAGCCGTCGAGGTCGGCCGGGGCAAGCCCCTGGGTACCGATTGCCATCAGTTCGCACCACCTTCGCGCACCACGAAACGGCACTTCATCGGGAGCTTGTGCATCGCGCGGCGAAGGGCCTCGCGAGCAAGCTCCTCAGGGACTCCGGCCAGCTCGAAGACGATGCGGCCGGGCTTGACGTTGGCGACCCACCACTCGGGCGAACCCTTACCGGAACCCATGCGGGTCTCGGCAGGCTTCTTCGTGAGCGGGCGGTCCGGGTAGATGTTGATCCAGACCTTGCCGCCACGCTTGATGTGGCGGGTCATCGCGATACGAGCAGCCTCGATCTGGCGGTTCGTGACGTAGGCGGGCTCGAGAGCCTGGATGCCGTAGTCGCCGAACGAGATCGTGGTGCCACCCTTGGCCATGCCGGAGCGCTTCGGGTGGTGCTGCTTGCGGTGCTTGAGCCTGCGCGGGATCAGCATGACTCAGGCCTCCGTTCCGGACTCTGGGGCCGCGGCCTGCTCGGCCGGGGCCGGCGCGTCGGACGCAGCGGGGGCCTCGGCAGCGGGCTGCTGCTTCGGCTGCGACGGACGCTCGTTGCGGTCGTTGCGGCGCGGGCCACCACGACGCTCGGGTCCGCCACGGCCACCACGGCCCTGGCGCGGACCGGCGGCGGCCTGCTGCGCGGCGAACTCCTTCTCGGTCATGTCGCCCTTGTAGACCCAGACCTTCACGCCGATGCGGCCGAAGGTCGTGCGGGCCTCGAAGAAGCCGTAGTCGATGTTCGCGCGGAGGGTGTGCAGGGGCACGCGGCCCTCGCGGTAGAACTCCGACCGGCTCATCTCGGCGCCGCCGAGGCGGCCGGCGACCTGGACGCGGATGCCCTTCGCACCGGCGCGCTGCGCGGACTGGATGCCCTTGCGCATGGCGCGGCGGAAAGAGACACGGCTCGCCAGCTGCTCGGCGATGCCCTGCGCGACGAGCTGAGCGTCGATCTCCGCGTTCTTGACCTCGAGAATGTTGAGCTGCACCTGCTTGCCGGTGAGCTTCTCGAGCTCACCGCGGATGCGGTCGGCCTCAGCACCACGACGGCCGATGACGATGCCCGGACGTGCCGTGTGGATGTCCACGCGAACACGGTCACGGGTGCGCTCGATCTCGACCTTGGAGATGCCGGCCCGTTCGAGACCGGTGCTCATGAGCTTCCGGATCTCGACGTCCTCACGGACGTAGTCGCGGTACCGCTGCCCAGGCTTGGTGCTGTCGGCGAACCAGCGCGACCGGTGGTCGGTGGTGATGCCGAGGCGGTACCCGTGCGGGTGAATCTTCTGCCCCACTATCGGGCCCCTTCCTTCTGCTCACGCGGTGCGACGACCACGGTGATGTGGCTGGTGCGCTTGAGGATCTGGCTCGCACGCCCCTGGGCCCGCGGTCGGAACCGCTTGAGAGTCGGGCCCTCGTCCACGTACACCTCGGAGACCACGTACTCGGTCTCGTCGAAGCGCTCGCTCGCGCGGTCGGCCTTGACCCTGGCATTCGCCACAGCGGACTCGACGACCTTGCGGACCGGCTCGCTCGCGGCCTGCGGCGCGAACTTCAGCACCGCGACGGCCTCGACGGCCTGCTTGCCACGGATGAGGTCCACGACGCGCCGGGCCTTCTGGGGCGTGACACGGACGAACCGCGCCTGCGCCTTGGCTTCCATTGCTGTCCTGCTTCCTTTTCTCAGACCGTCAGGGTCGCCCCGCTCAGCGGCGGCGGCCCTTCTTGTCGTCCTTCACGTGGCCGCGGAAGGTCCGCGTGGGAGCGAACTCGCCGAGCTTGTGGCCGACCATCGCCTCGGTCACGAAGACCGGGGTGTGCTTGCGACCGTCGTGCACGGCGAAGGTGTGACCGAGGAAGTCGGGCGTGATGACCGACCGACGGGACCAGGTCTTGATGACGTTCTTGGTCCCCTTCTCGTTCTGGACGTCCACCTTCTTCTGCAGGTGGTCGTCGACGAAGGGGCCCTTCTTCAGGCTACGAGGCATCTGTCAGGCTCCTATCAGCGCTTCTTGCCGGTGCGGCGACGGCGGACGATCATCTTGTCGCTCGACTTGTTCGGACGGCGGGTCCGGCCCTCGGGCTGACCCCAGGGGCTGACCGGGTGGCGACCACCGGAGGTCTTGCCCTCACCACCACCGTGGGGGTGGTCGACCGGGTTCATGACGACACCGCGGACGGTCGGGCGGATGCCCTTCCAGCGGTTACGTCCGGCCTTGCCCCAGTTGATGTTCGACTGCTCGGCGTTGCCGACCTCGCCGACCGTCGCGCGGCAGCGCAGGTCGACGTTGCGGATCTCGCCGGACGGCATGCGCAGCTGGCCGTACGGCCCTTCCTTCGCGACGAGCTGCACGGACGCACCCGCGGAGCGGGCGATCTTCGCGCCGCCGCCGGGGCGGAGCTCGACGGCGTGCAGCACGGTACCGGTCGGGATGTTGCGCAGCGGCAGGTTGTTGCCGGGCTTGATGTCGGCGCCGGGACCGGCCTCGACGGTGTCACCCTGCGACAGCTTGTTCGGCGCCACGATGTAGCGCTTGGTGCCGTCCGCGTAGTGCAGCAGCGCGATGCGCGCCGTGCGGTTCGGGTCGTACTCGATGTGCGCGACCTTGGCCGGCACGCCGTCCTTGTCGTGACGACGGAAGTCGATCACGCGGTAGGCGCGCTTGTGGCCACCACCCTTGTGGCGGGTCGTGATCCGACCGGAGTTGTTGCGACCGCCGGTCTTCGACAGCGGACGAACCAGCGACTTCTCCGGCTCAGAGCGCGTGATCTCGACGAAGTCGGCAACGCTCGAGCCACGGCGGCCGGGCGTCGTCGGCTTGTGCTTACGGATTCCCATGGAAGTTGTCCTCGATCTGCTCTCGTCCGGCTCAGCCGACCGGACCACCGAAGATGTCGATCGAACCCTCGCGGAGGGTGACGATCGCACGCTTCGTGTCCTTGCGCTTGCCCAGGCCGTAACGCGTACGACGCGTCTTGCCCTTGCGGTTGATCGTGTTCACCGAGGCGACCTTGACACCGAAGACCTGCTCGACCGCGATCTTGATCTCGGTCTTGTTGGCGTCCGGGTCCACGACGAAGGTGTACTTGCCCTCGTCGAGGAGGTTGTAGGACTTCTCGGAGACGACCGGCGCGATCAAGATGTCGCGCGGGTCCTTCGTCACGGCGGTCACTTGGTGGCCTCCTTCTCGGATGCAGCCTCGACCTCGGCCTCGCCCTCCGTCGCGACCGCCTTCACCGACTTGCCCGTGGTCGGGCCCGCCAGGAACGCGTCGAGCGCGCCCTGCGTGAAGACGACGTCGTCGGAGACGAGCACGTCGTAGGTGTTCAGCTGGTCCGCGGTCAGCAGGTGGACCTGCTCGACGTTGCGGAGCGACTTGATGGTCAGCTCGTCCGAGCGCTCCGTGACGACCAGCACGTGCTTACGGTCCGTCAGCTTGGCGATCGTGCCGAGCGCGGTCTTGGTCGACGGGACACCGTCGACACCGAAGCCCGACACCACGTGCACGCGGCCCGCGCGAGCGCGATCCGAGAGAGCACCGCGCAGGGCGGCCGCCTTCATCTTCTTCGGCGTGCGCTGGTCGTACTTGCGCGGCTGCGGGCCGTGGACGGTGCCACCGCCGGCGAACTGCGGGGCGCGGGTCGAACCCTGACGGGCGCGGCCGGTGCCCTTCTGCTTGTACGGCTTGCGGCCACCGCCGCGAACCTCGCCGCGGGTCTTGGTGGACGCGGTGCCCTGACGCGACGCAGCGCGCTGGGCGACGACCACCTGGTGGATCAGCGGGACGTTCGTGGCGACGTCGAAGACCTCGGCGGGGAGCTCGGCGGTGCCGGACTTCTTGCCGGTGGCGTCGAGCACGTCGACGTTCAGGTTAGCCATCTGTCTCAGGCTCCCTTCGCGGCGGTACGGACGAGGACGATGCCGCCCTTGGGGCCGGGGACCGCGCCCTTGACGAGCAGCAGACCCTTCTCCGCGTCGACCGCGTGGACGGTCAGGTTCTGGACGGTCTTGCGGGCGTGGCCCATGCGACCGGCCATCCGCATGCCCTTGAACACGCGCGAGGGCGTGGAGGCGCCGCCGATCGAACCCGGCTTGCGGTGGTTGCGGTGCGCACCGTGCGAGGCGCCCACGCCGGCGAAGCCGTGACGCTTCATGACGCCGGCGGTGCCCTTGCCCTTGGTGGTTCCGACGACGTCGACCACGGTCCCGGCCTCGAAGGCCTCGGCGGTGATCTCCTGACCGGTCGTGTACTCACCGGCGTTGTCGGTACGGACCTCGACGAGGTGACGGCGCGGCGTGACGCCGGCCTTCTCGAAGTGGCCCTTGAGCGGCTTGGTGACCTTGCGCGGGTCGATCTGGCCGGCGGCGAGCTGGACGGCTGCATAGCCGTCGGCCTCCGCGTCGCGGACCTGCGTCACCACGTTGGTGGGGACGGCGACGACGGTGACCGGCACGAGCTTGCCCGCGTCGTCCCACGTCTGCGTCATGCCGAGCTTGGTGCCGAGCACCGCGGTCATGTTCTTCTGCTGGTTGGTCATGATCTCCAGCCTCAGAGCTTGATCTCGATGTTCACGTCAGCCGGCAGATCGATGCGCATGAGCGAGTCGACCGCCTTCGGCGTGGGATCGATGATGTCGATCAGGCGCTTGTGCGTGCGCATCTCGAAGTGCTCACGGCTGTCCTTGTACTTGTGAGGCGACCGGATGACGGTGAAGACGTTCTTCTCCGTCGGCAGCGGCACCGGACCCACGACCGTCGCACCAGCGCGTGTCACCGTGTCGACGATCTTGCGCGCCGAGCTGTCGATGACCTCGTGGTCGTAGGACTTGAGCCGGATGCGGATCTTCTGTCCCGCCATGGCGTCGTCTGACTCTCTCTCTCGAACCGCTAATGTCCGACCCCCGCGCTCGGGCGTGTCGCATAGCGCGAGACGCTCGGGCACACACCTGTCCGGCGTTGGGGCCGTTGATTGTGGACCGCTGCGCGGACCACGACGTATGTCCAGCCTGTCGAGACGTGTGTCCGTGGGGCGTTCCGCGTATCGACAGCAGGCATCCCCACGATCCCCTCCGAGGAGGGGGACCGCTCCAGGCGCCGCCACCGGCCTGAGGCCGTGACGTGCACCGCGGTGCTACACACTGTTCGACACGAGAAAGAACGCGCCCGTGACAGGCAACTTGACCATCTTGCCATACGGGGAGCCGGGAGACCAACTCCTCCGGGGTGTGACGCCGGACGCACCCGAGGCCCGGGCCCCCGCGGGGGCCCGGGCCTCGGACGGACCGGTGGAGCTCAGCTCCCCACGATCACCGAGTGATCAGGTGATCACTTGACGATCTTGGTGACACGGCCGGAACCGACCGTGCGACCACCCTCACGGATGGCGAAGCCGAGGCCCTCCTCCATGGCGATCGGCTGGATCAGCTCGACCGACATGTCGGTGTTGTCGCCGGGCATGACCATCTCGGTGCCCTCGGGCAGCGTGATGACGCCGGTGACGTCCGTGGTCCGGAAGTAGAACTGCGGACGGTAGTTCGAGTAGAACGGGTTGTGGCGGCCGCCCTCGTCCTTGCCCAGGATGTAGACCTGCGCCTCGAAGTTCGTGTGCGGGGTGATCGAACCCGGCTTCACGACGACCTGGCCACGCTCGACGTCCTCGCGCTTGAGGCCACGCAGGAGGAGACCGGTGTTGTCGCCGGCCTGCGCCTGGTCCATCTGCTTGTGGAAGGTCTCGATACCGGTGACCGTCGTCTTCTGCGGGGAGCGGATGCCGACGATCTCGACCTCGGAGTTGATGTCGAGCGTGCCACGCGCCACCTTGCCGGTGACGACGGTGCCACGACCGGTGATCGTGAAGACGTCCTCGATGGGCATGAGGAACGGCTTGTCGAGCTCACGCTGCGGCTCGGGGACGTTCTCGTCCACGGCCTCCATGAGCTCCAGGACCTTCTTGGTCCACTCGGGGTCACCCTCGAGCGCCTTGAGGCCGGAGACGCGGACGACCGGAGCGTTGTCGCCGTCGAACTCCTGCGACGACAGCAGCTCGCGGACCTCCATCTCGACGAGCTCGAGGAGCTCCTCGTCCTCGACCATGTCGGACTTGTTGAGCGCCACGAGCAGGTAGGGGACGCCCACCTGGCGGGCCAGGAGGACGTGCTCGCGCGTCTGGGCCATCGGGCCGTCCGTCGCGGCGACCACGAGGATGGCACCGTCCATCTGCGCCGCACCGGTGATCATGTTCTTGATGTAGTCGGCGTGACCCGGCGCATCGACGTGAGCGTAGTGACGGTTCGGCGTCTCGTACTCGATGTGCGAGATGTTGATCGTGATACCGCGCTGCTTCTCCTCGGGCGCGGCATCGATCTCGTCGAAGTTCTTCAGCTGGTTCGACGGGAGGTCGGGGTACGTCTCGGCGAGCGTCTTCGAGATCGCGGCCGTCAGCGTCGTCTTACCGTGGTCGACGTGACCGATGGTGCCGATGTTGACGTGCGGCTTGGTCCGCTCGAACTTGGCCTTAGCCACTGGGGTCCTCCTGGGACTTGGGTAGATGTTCCGAACGTTGCGAGTGTCGGCCGATCAAGCCTAAACCCTCGGGGCGTTGCGGTTTCCTACAGGTTGATGGTTGTGCAGGTGTTCGACCTGTGGGGACTCACTCGCCCCGGGTCTTCTTGATGATCTCCTCAGCCACGGCCTTGGGAACCTCGCCATAGCTGTCGAACTGCATCGAGTACACGGCGCGGCCCTGCGTCTTGGAACGCAGGTCCCCGATGTACCCGAACATCTCACTCAACGGTACCTGGGCGCGCACGACCTTGACGCCCGTCGCGTCCTCCATGGACTGGATCATCCCACGGCGTGAGTTGATGTCGCCGATGACCTCGCCCATGTACTCCTCGGGCGTGCGCACCTCGACGGCCATGATGGGCTCCAGCAGCACCGGGTCGGCGCGCCGGACACCCTCCTTGAACACCATGGATCCAGCGATCTTGAACGCCATCTCCGAGGAGTCGACGTCGTGGTACGCACCGTCGAGGAGCGTGGCCTTGACACCGACCACCGGGAACCCGGCCAGCACACCCTGCTGCATGGCCGACTGGATACCCGCGTCCACCGACGGGATGTACTCACGCGGGATCCGACCGCCGGTGACCGCGTTGGCGAACTCGTAGAGCTCGTTCTCCGTGGTCTCCAGCGGCTCGAAGGTCACCTGGACCTTCGCGAACTGACCCGAACCACCGGTCTGCTTCTTGTGCGTGTAGTCGATCTTCTCCGCCTTGCGACGGATCGTCTCGCGGTACGCGACCTGCGGCTTGCCGACGTTGGCCTCGACCTTGAACTCCCGCTTCATGCGGTCGACGAGGATGTCGAGGTGGAGCTCGCCCATACCGCCGATGACGGTCTGGCCGGTCTCCTCGTCCAGCTTGACGCGGAACGTCGGGTCCTCCTCGGCGAGCTTCTGGATCGCCGTGGAGAGCTTTTCCTGGTCCGCCTTGGTCTTCGGCTCGATGGCCACGTCGATCACGGGCTCCGGGAAGGTCATCGACTCGAGGATGACCTGGGAGTCCGAGGCGCTCAGGGTGTCACCGGTGGTGGTGTCCTTGAGCCCGATGAACGCGTAGATGTGGCCGGCCTGGGCCTCGGGGACCGGGTTCTCCTTGTTGGAGTGCATCTGGAAGAGCTTCCCGATGCGCTCCTTCTTGCCCTTGGTCGTGTTGTAGACCTGGGCGCCCTGCTCGACCTTGCCCGAGTAGACCCGGACGTAGGTGAGCTTGCCGAAGAACGGGTGCGAGGCGACCTTGAACGCCAGCGCGGAGAAGGGCTCCGAGGCGTCCGAGTGACGCTCGATGATCTTCTCCTCGTCCTTGGCGTCGTGACCCTGGACGGGCGGGACGTCGAGCGGCGACGGAAGGTAGTCGATGACGGCGTCGAGCATGGGCTGCACGCCCTTGTTCTTGAACGCCGAGCCGCAGAGGACCGGGAAGGCCTCCGAGTTGACGACGAGCTTGCGGATGCCGCCCTTGATCTCGTCGATCGTCAGCTCTTCGCCACCGAGGTACTTCTCGAGCAGCTCCTCGTCCGTCTCCGCGACGGCCTCGATGAGCTCGGCGCGGTACTCCTCGGCCTTGGCCTGGAGGTCGGCGGGGATCTCCTCGACCTCATAGGTCTCGCCGAGCTTGGTCTCTCCGTGCCAGACCAGCGCCTTCATCTGGAGCAGGTCGACGACGCCGGTGAAGTCGTTCTCCGCACCGATCGGCAGCTGGATGACCAGCGGCTTCGCCTTGAGGCGCTCGACGATCGTCTTCACGGTGAAGTAGAAGTCGGCACCGAGCTTGTCCATCTTGTTGACGAAGCAGATGCGCGGCACGTCGTACTTGTCGGCCTGACGCCACACGGTCTCCGACTGGGGCTCGACGCCCTCCTTGCCGTCGAACACGGCGACGGCACCGTCGAGGACGCGGAGCGAACGCTCCACCTCGACGGTGAAGTCCACGTGCCCCGGGGTGTCGATGATGTTGATCTGATTGTCGCCCCAGTAGCAGGTCGTCGCGGCGGACGTGATCGTGATGCCGCGCTCCTGCTCCTGCTCCATCCAGTCCATCGTCGACGCACCGTCGTGCGTCTCACCGATCTTGTAGTTGACACCCGTGTAGTACAGGATGCGCTCGGTGGTGGTGGTCTTTCCGGCATCGATGTGGGCCATGATGCCGATGTTGCGGACCTTCTTCAGGTCGGTCAGCACGTCGAGTGCCACGGTGTCTTACCCCTCGGGTCAGTGGGACGTCGGGAACCGGTGCGGAGACCCGGCGTCTGCCGGCTCCAGATCCGCGGACGACCCCGGGATGCTCCCGAGGTCGTCCGAGCGCATCACCAGCGGTAGTGCGCGAAGGCCTTGTTGGACTCGGCCATCTTGTGCATGTCCTCGCGGCGCTTGACCGCGGCACCGAGGCCGTTCGAGGCGTCGAGGATCTCGTTCATCAGACGCTCGGTCATCGTCTTCTCGCGACGAGCGCGCGAGAAGTCGGTGAGCCAGCGCAGAGCGAGCGTCGTCGACCGCGACGGCCGGACGTCGACCGGGACCTGGTAGGTCGCGCCGCCGACTCGGCGGGAGCGGACCTCGAGGGCCGGACGGACGTTCTCGAGCGCACGCTTGAGGACGACGACCGGGTCCTGGTCGGTCTTGTCACGAACACCCTCGAGGGCGCCGTAGACGATCGACTCGGCGGTGGACTTCTTACCGTCGAGCAGGACCTTGTTGATCAGCTGCGTCACGACGGGCGACCCGTAGACGGGGTCGACGATGAGCGGCCGCTTGGGGGCCGGACCCTTACGAGGCATCAGGCCTTCTCCTTCTTCGCGCCGTACCGGGAACGCGCCTGCTGACGGCCCTTGACACCCTGGGTGTCGAGCGCGCCGCGCACGATCTTGTAGCGGACACCGGGAAGGTCCTTCACACGGCCGCCGCGCACGAGCACGATCGAGTGCTCCTGGAGGTTGTGGCCGACACCCGGGATGTAGGCCGTGACCTCGATACCGGAGGAAAGCTTCACACGCGCGACCTTGCGGAGCGCGGAGTTCGGCTTCTTGGGGGTGGTGGTGTACACACGGGTGCACACGCCGCGCCGCTGAGGGGAACCCTTGAGGGCCGGGGTCTTCGACTTCCCGGCCTTCGAGGTCCGGCCCTTGCGGACGAGCTGCTGGATCGTAGGCACTACGTCTCCGTCGTCTCTCGAGCTCACGAGGGCCTGTCGGCCCTCGACGGTGGTCTGTCTGGCTTGTGCGTGCCGATCGCAGGCGGCACCCGCGATCCTCACGGACCGCAACGCCACTTACCACCGGCTCGATGGCCCGGGTCCGCTCCCCCGTTCTCGCGAACGGTCCGAGCAGTCATCCGGGATGCTCGTGCACGCATCGGCGGCGCCTCCGGCGACTCTCCCGAGAGATGCTCTGGAGCACTTCTCGGACGACCAGCGGGATGCACGGTGCGACGGCACGGGCACGGCTTCCTAGGCTACCGCCGGAAGCAAGCATGGTCAAAGGACGAGACAACCCTCCGGGTGTGACGTCCGTCGCCCGCCCCGACAACCGCCCCTGACCCGCGCCGATGCACCCGAGCCGCCTTCGCCGTCGTCGTCCCCGCGCCGAACAGGAATCAGCGGAAGTCGCCGAAGTCCAGGTCCTCCAGCGGGATCGCCTCGCCCGAGCCCATGCCGAGGGTCGGGAAGTCGATCTCGTCGTAGCCGAAGCTCGGGTAGAGCTCCGCCTTCGCCTGCTCGGTCGGCTCGACCTCGATGTTCCGGTAGCGGGGCAGACCCGTACCGGCGGGGATGAGCTTACCGATGATGACGTTCTCCTTGAGGCCCAGCAGCGGGTCCCGACGACCGCTCATCGCCGCCTCGGTGAGGACCCGGGTCGTCTCCTGGAAGGAGGCGGCCGAGAGCCACGAGTCGGTGGCGAGCGAGGCCTTCGTGATACCCATCAGCTCCGGACGGCCGGCGGCCGGCTGGCCACCCTCCGCCACGGCCTTGCGGTTCGCGTCCTCGAAGCGGGTGCGCTCCGCGAGCTCACCCGGCAGCAGCGCGGCGTCCCCGGCGTCCAGCACGGTCACGCGACGCAGCATCTGCCGCACGATGACCTCGATGTGCTTGTCGTGGATGTCCACACCCTGCGAGCGGTACGTGTCCTGCACCGCGTCGACGAGCTGCTTCTGGGCGGCACGCGGGCCGAGGATGCGCAGGACCTTCTTCGGGTCGACCGCACCCTGCACCAGCTGGGTGCCGACAGCGACGTGGTCGCCGTCCGCGATCAGCAGGCGCGCACGCTTGGTGACGGGGTAGCGGATCTCCTCGCCGCCGTCGTCCGGCGTGAGCACGAGGTGACGCGTGCGCTCGGTGTCCTCGATCGCGACCCGACCGGTGTACTCCGCGATCGGCGCCTCACCCTTGGGGGTGCGGGCCTCGAAGAGCTCGGTCACGCGGGGAAGACCCTGCGTGATGTCCTCCGCGGAGGCGACACCACCGGTGTGGAAGGTACGCATCGTCAGCTGCGTGCCCGGCTCACCGATCGACTGCGCCGCGATGATGCCGACGGCCTCGCCGATGTCCACGAGCTTGCCCGTGGCCAGGGAGCGGCCGTAGCACTTGGCGCAGGTGCCCACGCGCGACTCGCAGGTCAGGACCGAGCGGACCCGGACCTCCTCGATGCCGGCCGCGATCACCTTGTCGATGATGATGTCGCCCGCGTCGGAACCGGCCTCGGCGATGACCGTGCCGTCCTCCGCCACGACGTCCGTGGCGAACGTCCGCGAGTAGATCGACGTCTCCACGCGAGCGTCCGGCACCAGCTGGTCGCCGATCCGCTCGGCCACCGGCAGCGGCAGACCGCGCTCGGTGCCGCAGTCGTCCTCACGGATGATGACGTCCTGCGACACGTCGACGAGCCGACGCGTCAGGTAGCCGGAGTCCGCCGTCCGCAGCGCCGTGTCCGCGAGGCCCTTGCGGGCACCGTGGGAGGCGATGAAGTACTCGAGGACGGACAGGCCCTCGCGGTAGTTGGACTTGATCGGGCGCGGGATGATCTCGCCCTTCGGGTTCGCCACGAGACCGCGCATGCCGGCGATCTGACGGACCTGCATCCAGTTACCACGGGCACCCGAGGAGACCATGCGGTACAGCGTGTTCCGCTCGTCGTTCTCGAGGTGGTCGCGCATGACGGAAGCGATCTTGTCGGTCGCCTGGGTCCAGATCTCGATGAGCTCCTGACGGCGCTCGTCGTCGGTGATCAGGCCCTTCTCGTACTGGCCCTGGACCTTGAGCGCGCGTGCCTCGTGCTCGTCGAGGATCTCGTTCTTCTCCACCGGCATCGCGACGTCGGTGATCGAGATCGTCACGCCCGAGCGGGTCGCCCACCGGTAGCCGGCGTCCTTGAGCGCGTCGAGCGACGTCGCGACGTCGACCTTCGGGTAGCGCTCCGCCAGGTCGTTGACGATCGCGGAGAGCTCCTTCTTGCCGACGATCTCGTTCTGGAACGGGTAGTCGACGGGAAGTGCCTCGTTGAAGAGCGTGCGACCGAGCGTGGTCTCGAACAGCAGCGGCTGACCCGGCTCCCAGCCCTCGGGGGCCACGAAGCCGCGGCTCGGCGCCACCAGGTCCGACATGCGCACCTTGATCGTCGCGTTGATGTCGAGCTGACCACGGTCGAACGCCATGATCGCCTCGGCCTGCGACGCGAACACGCGACCCTCGCCCTCGGCACCCGGGCGGTCCGCCGTCAGGTGGTGCAGACCGATGATCATGTCCTGGGAGGGCATGGTCACCGGACGGCCGTCCGAGGGCTTCAGGATGTTGTTGCTCGAGAGCATGAGGATGCGGGCCTCGGCCTGCGCCTCCGCGCTCAGCGGCAGGTGGACGGCCATCTGGTCACCGTCGAAGTCGGCGTTGAACGCGCCGCACACGAGCGGGTGCAGGTGGATCGCCTTGCCCTCGACGAGCTGCGGCTCGAACGCCTGGATGCCCAGACGGTGCAGGGTGGGCGCACGGTTGAGCAGCACGGGGTGCTCGGTGATGACCTCCTCGAGCACGTCCCACACCACGGAACGCGTCCGCTCGACCATCCGCTTGGCGGACTTGATGTTCTGCGCGTGGTTGAGCTCCACGAGCCGCTTCATGACGAACGGCTTGAACAGCTCGAGCGCCATCTGCTTCGGCAGGCCGCACTGGTGCAGCTTGAGCTGCGGGCCGACCACGATGACCGAACGGCCCGAGTAGTCGACACGCTTGCCGAGCAGGTTCTGACGGAACCGGCCCTGCTTGCCCTTGAGCATGTCGGAGATCGACTTCAGCGGACGGTTGCCGGGGCCCGTGACCGGGCGACCGCGGCGGCCGTTGTCGAACAGCGAGTCGACGGCCTCCTGCAGCATCCGCTTCTCGTTGTTGACGATGATCTCGGGCGCGCCGAGGTCGAGCAGCCGCTTGAGGCGGTTGTTCCGGTTGATGACACGGCGGTACAGGTCGTTGAGGTCCGACGTCGCGAAGCGCCCACCGTCGAGCTGCACCATCGGGCGCAGGTCCGGCGGGATGACCGGCACGGCGTCGAGCACCATGGCCGACGGCGAGTTCGTCGTCGTGAGGAACGCGTTGACGACCTTGAGGCGCTTCAGCGCCCGGGTCTTGCGCTGCCCCTTGCCGCTGCGGATGATCTCGCGCAGCGTCTCGGCCTCGGCGTCCAGGTCGAAGCTCTCGAGACGCTTCTGGATCGCCGCGGCGCCCATCGAGCCCTCGAAGTAGGTGCCGTAACGGTCGACGAGCTGCCGGTACAGCATCTCGTCACCCTCGAGGTCGGCGACCTTGAGGTTCTTGAACCGGTCCCAGACCTGCTCCAGGCGGTCGAGCTCCGCGTCCGAGCGCTTGCGCAGCTGCGCCATCTCGCGCTCGGCGGAGTCACGCACCTTGCGGCGCGCGTCAGCCTTGGCCCCCTCGGCCTCGAGCTCGGCCAGGTCGGCCTCGAGCTTCTGGGCGCGGGTGTTGATGTCGTTGTCGCGCCGGTCGGTGATCTCCTTCTTCTCCAGGTCGATCTCGTTCTGGAGGTTCGGGAGGTCTTCCTGGCGCGCCTCGTCGTCGACCCACGTGATCATGTAGGCCGCGAAGTAGATGACCTTCTCCAGGTCCTTGGGCGCCAGGTCGAGCAGGTAGCCCAGGCGGGAGGGCACACCCTTGAAGAACCAGATGTGCGTGACGGGGGCCGCGAGCTCGATGTGACCCATGCGCTCACGGCGCACCTTGGACCGCGTGACCTCGACACCGCAGCGCTCGCAGATGATGCCCTTGAAGCGCACCCGCTTGTACTTGCCGCAGTAGCACTCCCAGTCCCGGGTGGGGCCGAAGATCTTCTCGCAGAAGAGCCCGTCCTTCTCCGGCTTCAGGGTGCGGTAGTTGATGGTCTCGGGCTTCTTCACCTCGCCGTGCGACCAGGCACGGATGTCGTCGGCCCTGGCCAGGCCGATACGCAGCTCGTCGAAGACGTTGACGTCGAGCAAGATGTCCTACTTCCTCAAAGCTTTTCGGATGTTCCGTGGTTCAGCTGGTCGCTGGATCAGATCTCGTCGACCGTGGTGGCGGAGTTGGGCCGGCGGGAGAGGTCGATGCCGAGCTCTTCCGCGGCGCGGTACACCTCGTCGTCGGACTCCTTCATCTCGATCTGCACGCCGTCGCTCGAGAGCACCTCGACGTTCAGGCAGAGCGACTGCATCTCTTTGAGGAGGACCTTGAAGGACTCCGGGATGCCCGAGTCGGGGATGTTCTCGCCCTTGACGATCGCCTCGTAGACCTTGACGCGGCCCGGGATGTCGTCGGACTTGATGGTGAGCAGCTCCTGGAGCGTGTAGGCCGCTCCGTACGCCTCGAGCGCCCACACCTCCATCTCGCCGAACCGCTGACCGCCGAACTGCGCCTTACCACCCAGCGGCTGCTGCGTGATCATCGAGTACGGGCCGGTCGAGCGCGCGTGGATCTTGTCGTCGACGAGGTGGTGGAGCTTGAGGATGTACATGTAGCCCACCGCGACCGGGTCCGGGAACGGCTCGCCGGAACGGCCGTCGAACAGCGCCGCCTTGCCGTCGAGACCGACCATGCGGTCGCCGTCGCGGTTCGGCAGCGTCGTCGAGATGAGGCCGCGCAGCGCGTCCTCCTCCAGACCGTCGAACACCGGCGTGGCCACCGGGACACCCGGCTCGGAACGCTTGGCGTGCTCCGGGAGCTTCTCGCGCCACTGCAGGTCGTCGCCCTCGGCGAGCTCGACGTCCCAGCCTCGGCTGGCGACCCAGCCCAGGTGGGTCTCGAGCACCTGGCCGACGTTCATACGACCGGGCACACCGAGCGGGTTGAGCACGATGTCCACGGGCGTGCCGTCGGGCAGGAAGGGCATGTCCTCCTGCGGGAGGATCTTGGAGATGACGCCCTTGTTGCCGTGACGGCCGGCGAGCTTGTCACCGACGGTGATCTTGCGGCGGTTGGCGATGTAGACGCGCACCAGCTGGTTCACGCCGGCGGGCAGCTCGTCGCCGTCCTCCCGGTTGAACTCGCGCACGCCGATCACGGTGCCGGACTCGCCGTGGGGAACCTTGAGGGACGTGTCACGGACCTCGCGGGCCTTCTCGCCGAAGATCGCGCGCAGCAGGCGCTCCTCCGGGGTCAGCTCGGTCTCACCCTTCGGCGTGACCTTGCCGACGAGCACGTCGCCGGCCCCGACCTCGGCACCGATGCGGATGATGCCGCGCTCGTCGAGGTCCGCCAGGACGTCCTCGGAGACGTTCGGGATGTCCCGCGTGATCTCCTCGGGGCCGAGCTTGGTGTCGCGCGCGTCGACCTCGTGCTCCTCGATGTGGATCGAGGACAGGACGTCGTCCTCCACGAGGCGCTGCGACAGGATGATCGCGTCCTCGTAGTTGTGACCTTCCCAGGACATGAACGCGACGAGCAGGTTGCGACCCAGCGCGAGGTCGCCCTCGTCGGTCGCGGGACCGTCGGCGAGCACGGAGCCCACCTCGACCCGCTGGCCGGCGTCGACCAGCACGCGCTGGTTGTAGCTCGTGCCCTGGTTCGAGCGGCGGAACTTCGCCGCGCGGTACGTGGTCGTCGTCGCGTCGTCGTTCTCGACCGTGATGAGGTCGGCGGAGACCTGCGTGACCACACCGGGCTTCGCCGCGACGATGACGTCACCGGCGTCGACGGCGGCACGGCGCTCCATGCCGGTACCGACCAGCGGCGCCTCCGAGCGCACCAGCGGCACGGCCTGACGCTGCATGTTGGCGCCCATGAGCGCGCGGTTCGCGTCGTCGTGCTCGAGGAACGGGATGAGCGCGGTCGCGACCGACACCATCTGGCGCGGCGAGACGTCCATGTAGTCGACGTCGGCCGCCAGGATGTCGTCCGTCTCGCCGCCCTTGGTACGGACCAGGACGCGGTCGAGCGCGAAGGAGCCGTCCTCGTTCAGCGTGGTGTTCGCCTGCGCGATGACGTGACGGTCCTCGTCGTCGGCCGTGAGGTAGACGACCTCGTCGGTGACCTTGCCGGCCACGACCTTGCGGTACGGCGTCTCGATGAAGCCGAACGGGTTGATGCGGCCGAAGGACGCGAGCGAACCGATCAGGCCGATGTTCGGGCCCTCCGGCGTCTCGATCGGGCACATGCGGCCGTAGTGCGACGGGTGGACGTCACGGACCTCCATGCCTGCGCGGTCGCGAGAGAGGCCGCCCGGGCCGAGCGCGGAGAGTCGACGCTTGTGCGTCAGGCCCGCGAGCGGGTTGTTCTGGTCCATGAACTGCGACAGCTGCGAGGTGCCGAAGAACTCGCGGATCGAGGCCACCACGGGACGGATGTTGATCAGGGTCTGCGGCGTGATCGCCTCGACGTCCTGCGTCGTCATCCGCTCGCGCACGACGCGCTCCATCCGGGACAGACCCGTGCGGACCTGGTTCTGGATGAGCTCGCCCACGGCGCGGATGCGGCGGTTGCCGAAGTGGTCGATGTCGTCGGTCTCGACGCGGACCTCGTAGGGCTCGCCGTCACGGGTGCCGTCGAGCGTGGCCTTGTCGGCGTGCAGCGCGGCGAGGTACTTGATCGTTGCGACGACGTCGGTCACCGACAGCGTGCTCTCGCTCAGCTCGGCGGAGACGCCGACCTTCTTGTTCATCTTGTAGCGGCCGACCTTCGCGAGGTCGTAGCGCTTCGGGTTGAAGTAGAAGTTCTCGACGAGCGCGCGACCGGCCTCGACCGTCGGGGGCTCGCCCGGACGGATCTTGCGGTACAGGTCGACGAGGGCCTCGTCCTGCGTGTGGACGTGGTCCTTCTCGAGGGTGTCGAGGATCGTCGGGAACTCGGCGAACTCCTCGCGGATCTCCGACTCCGTCAGGCCGAGCGCCTTGAGCAGCACGGTCACCGGCTGCTTGCGCTTGCGGTCCACGCGCACGCCGACGGCGTCGCGCTTGTCGATCTCGAACTCGAGCCACGCACCGCGCGACGGGATGATCTTGGCGGAGTAGACGTCCTTGTCGCTCGTCTTGTCCGGCGTCCGCTCGAAGTAGACGCCCGGGGAACGCACGAGCTGCGAGACGACGACGCGCTCGGTGCCGTTGATGACGAACGTGCCGCGGTCGGTCATGAGCGGGAAGTCGCCCATGAACACCGTCTGGCTCTTGATCTCACCGGTGGTGTAGTTGACGAACTCGGCCGTGACGAACAGCGGGGCCGCGTACGTGAAGTCCTTCTCCTTGCACTCGTCCACCGTGTACTTCGGGGGCTCGAAGCGGTGGTTGGAGAAGGAGAGCGACATGGACTGGCCGAAGTCCTCGATCGGGGAGATCTCCTCGAAGATCTCCTCGAGACCGGAAGCGTCCGGGACGTCGTGCCGACCGGCCTCGACCGCGGCCGCGACCCGGGCCTGCCAGGCCTCGTTCCCCAGGAGCCAGTCGAAGCTCTCGACCTGGAGCCCGAGGAGGTCGGGCGCCTGGAGCGGCTCGTGGATCCGGGCGAAGGAGACGCGGCGGGAGGCGGTGCGGTTCGCGATGGCGTCGGCGGACGGAGCAGAAGGGGTGCGCGAGGCAGCCAAGAGGGGTCCTTCCCTGCAGTTCGATGGCACGCTGTACGCTCGTGCTGCGACGGGCGCCGAGCCGCGGGCGAAGGGCCGCCACGACGAGCCACCGGGGCGTGACCACGGTGGGCTCAAGAAGGCGGGACATCGTCGGCGGGGAGGGGCGTCAGGGCACAGGCGAGCGCAAAGCGCTAGCGTAGCCGAAACCGGGGACCGTGTCCACCCGCGGGGGCACGCGAGCAGACGCCCTCGGCTTCGCTGATTGTGAGGACGTTGTCTCGGTGGCCGCCATATGCCGCCCAAGAAACGGTAGCCACTCACATTACCGCCCGCCAGGGCCCAGGACCACCTGGACGGCGGAGCCGTTGCTCACACTCCCCCGGTTCCACACAGGTTCCCCACGCGGGCACGACGAAGGCCCGCTCCCCGAGGGGAACGGGCCTTCGTGCCGGAGACTCACCGCGACCGAGGTCGCGGCATCACCCGTGAGTGCGGCTCAGGCCGCGAGGCTCACTTGAGGGTGACGGTGGCGCCGGCGCCCTCGAGCGCCTCCTTGGCCTTCTCCGCGGCGTCCTTGTCGACGCCCTCGACGACCGGCTTCGGCGCGCCGTCGACCAGGTCCTTGGCCTCCTTGAGACCGAGGGACGTGAGCGCGCGCACCTCCTTGATGACCTGGATCTTCTTGTCGCCGGCCGACTCGAGGACGACGTCGAACTCGGTCTGCTCCTCGGCAGCCTCGGCCTCGCCGCCACCGGCGGGGGCGCCCGCGGCAGCCACGGCGACCGGAGCGGCGGCGGTGACGTCGAACTTCTCCTCGAAGGCCTTCACGAACTCGGAGAGCTCGATGAGGGTGAGCTCCTCGAAGGCGGACAGGAGCTCGTCGGTGCTGAGCTTCGCCATGATGTGGCGTTCCTTTCAATCAGCGCTTCGCGGGCCGGACGGCCCGCCAGAAGCAGGGGTTGTGTGTCTGGGCGGCCGCCAGGTCAGGCGGCGACGCCCTCCGAGTCCTGCTTCTGACGCAGGGCATCGATGACTCGGGCGACCTGGGCCGGCTTGGCGGAGAAGGCGTACGCCGCACGCGTCAGCGTGGCCTTCAGCCCACCAGCCACCTTGGCCAGCAGAACCTCGCGGGACTCGAGGTCCGCGAGCTTCGTGATCTCCGCAGCGGTCAGCGGGTTCCCGTCGAGGACACCGCCCTTGATGACCAGTGCAGGGTTCGCCTTGGCGAAGTCACGCAGGCCCTTGGCGGCCTCGACCGGGTCCCCGGTCACGAACGCGATCGCAGAGGGGCCCTTGAGGTCGGCGTCGAGACCCTCGACACCCGCCTCCTTGGCCGCGATCGTCGTCAGCGTGTTCTTCACCACGGCGTAGGTTGCGTTGCCGCGCAGCGACCGCCGCAGCTCCTGGAGCTGCGTGACGGTGAGCCCGCGGTACTCGGTCAGCACGGCCGCGTTCGTCTCACGGAGCTGGTCCGCGATCTGCGCGACGGCGGCTGCCTTGTCCGGCCTCGCCATGGCAATCCTTCCGGTGGTGGAGCCACCGGTCACCCCGGGAAAGAGAAAGAGCCCCGGCGCAGGCGCACGGGGCTCGGAAACACACAGCGGAACTGTGGGATCGTCGTCTGTGTCACCTGCGCAGGCCCCCGCTCTTCGCGGGACTTCGGTCTGGCGCGTCCACCTGCGTGGGCAGCGCCGGACGACCGGCGGTCTTGGGTTACTCGAACACCTTACACGACGACGGCGGCGGTGCGGCACCCGAGGCGGGAGGCACGCGTCACAGCGGGCCTCACCGAGTTCTCGAACGTGGCAGTGCTACCACTCGCCCGACCTTCCGAAGCAGACCAGGGGAACGGGCTCCGGCTCGTCCACGATGGCGTTCGCCAAGGCCACGCCCGGCCGTGTCCCTGCCTTCAGCTCCCGGTGCAGCGCCGGCATGACACGCACGGCGACGTCGTCTCGCAGGGGCGCGACGGCCGCGACCACCGCACGCGCACCCATTCTCAGCAGCACACTCGTCAGTCCCAGCGGTTCTCCCCCGTGGCGCATGCTCATGGACCCGACGTCGCACGCCGAGAGGACGACAACCGATTGCGACAGGTCCCGCCCGTCCAGCTCGTGCGCGAACAGCGGCCCGTCGGCCAGCGCGAGGCGAGAGAACATCGGGTTCTCGGGCTCGTGCGTACCGTGCGCCGCGATGTGGACGACGGCGGCGCCCCCGATGGCGTCTGCCACCGCCTCGCATCGCGCGTCCTCACCGGTCAGACATCTGGTCGTACCTCGCCAGACATCCGCCACCGCACGCGCCTCGGTGGGTGCACCGCTGAGATCGGGACCCGCGACCGCGACCCCCCGTCCTGGTCGCCAGCTCCCGGTGCCGCGGTCGACCCACGAGTTCACCACGGTCGACAGACCTCGCCGAGACGGCAGCGCCGCCCAGGGAAGAGAAACCAGGCGGTCGCGGGCAGCGACGAACACCGGGCCGGTGACGTCCAGCTTCCGGAGCAGGACGTCGTCCACCCAGGTGAGCTCACGCGTCAGGGACCGCAGGGCCGTCCCGCGCAACGGAGCCGGGATGAGCGAGTTCGCGACGATCCGAAGGTCGGCCCGCATCCGGTGTGCATGTTCTCTCAGCTCGTCGACGGCAAGGAGATCCACCAGACGTGAACCCTCCTGGTCCACGCGGAGGACGAGCACGCGGCCACGACGCAACGTGAAGTTGAGGATCACTCTGTCGTCGCCGGCTGCGCTGAGGTCTGCCTGCATCCCACGTGCGGTGGCGGGTTGTGGAACCTCCGCGTTGCCGCTGACGTACCACGACCGTTCTCGCGCGCGGTTCTGGAGCCTGCGCGCCTCCCGGTGCAGACGACTCTGCTCGTCGGCGGCGCCTGGGGTCGCGCGGAGCTGTCGGGCCCGGTCGAAGAGCCGCCTGGCGCCGGCGACGAGCGCGGCCGTCTCCTCGTCGTCGGGTGGATGCACACGGCCTGCTCCGGCAAAGGTGGCACGGCCTCGCTCCAGTGCGTCGAAGACGGAGGCCGCCCGCCCGGTGGCGAGCGCTGCGTCCACATCGACGTGCTGGAGACGTATGCCGTGTGCGGCCGCGGCTGTCACCGCCTCGACAGCCCCCAGCCTCTGCCGCTGGGTCGCGAGGAGGGAGTGTCCCCGCCGCACCGCACGAAGGCCCGCTCGCCGGTCCCCTCCCCCGAACGCCACAAGAGCCTGGACCACCTCGCGACGCACCCGCGCGCCGAGCGGCAGGTCTCTGCTCGACGGAACACGTTGTAGCTCCCCCTGGGCCTCGGTCGCCCTTCCCGCCCGGGCGAACGCCTCGGCCGCGACGAGGCTTGCGTCGACGGCGACACGTTCGGCTCCTGCTGTCGACTCCGCTCGCTCTCGGAGCCCCGTGGCAGCCTGGGCGAGACGCTCCAGCTCCCGCGACCTGCCGCTTCCCTCCTGGTGACGTCCGTGCTTCGCATCGAGAACGATGAGCTCCGCCCGGAGCTCGACGAGCACGAGTCCTGCCCGCCGTGCACGAGCACTCGCCCGCTGCGCCAGGCGACCCGCCTCCTCGTTCCGGTCGAGCGCGACCAAGCAGCGGGCCCGAGTGATCTGCGCGTCCAAGAGGTCACGAGACCCATGACTCGCCGCGAGCAGCTGCGAGGCCTCGGTGAGCGCCGCCTCAGCGTCCGTCAGCAGCCCTGCCTCCAGCAGCACCGTCGCCTTGTCGACCAGTCCGACGCCGGCATGCTCAGGAGGTGCCGCCGACGCGGCCGAGTCCATCGCTCGCAGTGCGGCCGGCAGGTCGCCACGCAGGTAGTACGCATAGCCCAGGTTGTGTTCCGCCATCGGACGGAACACCACCTCCGCGTCACCGCGAGCGAGATCGCGACACCTCTCGAAGTCGCGAGCTGCCGCCTCGACATCACCCCGCTCGAGATGGAGCGACCCACGGTTGAGGAGGGCTGGGACCATCTCCTCCTCGTCACTCATGTGCTCGAGTGCCGCATCGAGCTCGTGCCTGGCGCTCCGGAGATCGCCCGTACGAAGGAGCTGCAACCCCCTGTTCCCACGAACAGTGGCCACCAGTGCATCGTCGTTCGCGTCCCGCGCCCACCGCGCAGCCTCGTCGAGGACGTCCAGCACCGATTCCTGCCCGGCGCCGAGCTCTGTGCTGCAGGCGGCCAGCCCGACGAGTGCGCGCGCACGCACCGCGGAGGCCTCCGCCCGAGGCACCCCATCACCCAGCGCGTCGAGCCGGCGCAGAGCTGTGCGGTACATCTGTGCGGCACGTCCGAAGTGGCGATTCACGCGGGCCCGGGCGCGGGCATCGGCCACCTGAGCCATCACGGCGGCCAGCCCGTCGTCCATCGGTCACCCCATGTCTGCTCACCCAGGCTCGGCCGCGCCACCGAGCTCGAGGCCGGTCGCGGCGGTCACCGCATCCCAGATGTCCCTGACTCTCCCCTCGACAGTAGCGTCACCAGCATCGTGACGAGGAACCCGGACCGCGAGCAGCTCCCTGGCGATCTCTCCGGCGAGGACCGGTGCCGCGAACGACGTCCCGCTCCACGTCGCGAAGCCGCCTTGAAAACCTTCGGGATCGATCGTCGCGCGGTGACTGTCGGCGTACTTCTCCTTCATCCGCACCGACGGCGTCAGAGGGCCGTCCAGCGTCGTCGGAACGGTGCTGACGAGAGCCGCGCCCGGCCGCACGCACGTCACCCACGGCCCGTCGTTGCTGAACAAGGCTGTCGTTCCGTCCGGGTTCCGGGCTCCGACACTGAGGATCGGCGGTCGATCGGCCGACGTGTCACGGGGGCAGGTGATGCGTACCGGGTCGCTTCGTCGATCGACCTCCGGTGCGAAGGCTGCCGGGTACGACGGTCGCGTCTCACCGTCGTTGCCCGACGCCACGACGACGGCGACACCCGACTCCCGGAGCGTGGCGAGCACCTGCGACAACGGATGGTCCCACTGCAGGTCCTCCGGTCGTTCGTGGTAGTAGCCCATCGCCAGCACGACGACGTCGATCGGCACGAACCCCGCGTGCCCGGCGAGCCCGCGCTGGTGGTAGCGGTTCAGCCGACGGAGGGACTCGATGACCTCCGACTCGACGGCCACACCGGCCCCGCCGACGGCGCGGACAGGCAGGATCCGGGCATCGGCACAGACCTGGTGCACGATGCCGGCGATGAAGGTCCCGTGGCCTGCGACAGGATCGAGCGGACCGGTCAACGGAGCGGTGCTGGTCCCGCCGATCTCTGCGTCCTCCTCGGGCGACGCCGCGAGGGGGAACGTCCCGATGGGCCCGTCCGGCAGGCGAGCGTCACGGATCACGACGCCGTTGCCGTCGTCCCTCGACGCGTCTCCCGTGTAGGTCCCGAACCATTCGTGCGTCCCGACACCCGTGTCGACGATCGCGACGACGGGCCGGACCGCACCCGACGGCGTCCTCGCGTCGTCGCCGTCCGGGCGTTCCTGCCGTACGGGGCGGCTGCCGAGCCACTGGACGGGTGCGCGGCCGCCCGACCCCGGAACTCCGTACTCGGGCAGACCGTGCGACGTGAACGGATGCGACGTGAACGGGTGCGAGGTGAACGGATGCGACGTGAACGGGTGCGACGTGAACGGATGCGACGTGAACGGATGCGACGTGAACGGATGCGAGGTGAACGGATGCGAGGTGAACGGGTGCGACGTGAACGGGACCGCGAGCATGACGTGGTCCAGGCTCAACCGCCATCCTGTCGTGGTGTCGTCGGCGTCGGCCTCGAGCACCTCCCACGCGTCGGGCTGCCGGTCCGGCCGGTCGGTCAGCAGGCGGAGGACGAACCCGAACTCAGGGTCGACGCGGTCCAGCAGGTCCGCTCGTGATGACCTCGCGGTCGGCTCGACATCCTGCCTGAACCGCACCTCGAGACCGACTCGACAACCCTGCCTGCGCGCCTCCCGCTCGACCAGAGTGGCCGATTCCTCGGACTCCGGCGCGGCCACCTCGAGGACGTCGCTCGATCCCCCGGCGTCATCAACCTGTCGAAGACGCGCACGGATGCTCTGTGGTAGATCACCGTGGACCAGGAGTCGGTCGGCCAGATACCAGGTGGGCCCCACGTCGTGCCGGCCTGGACGGCGCCGCACCGAGTTGGGGTCGAGGTACCGGACGACAGGACCCGGTCCTCGCATGCTCGGACCGACAGGGCTCTCGCTCACGTGCTCCTCCTCAGGGGCGGGCACGGAAGCGCCCGCAGGTCAGACAGGAATGGGCGCTCTACAGCTCGATGACGGGTGTCGTGATGGGGACGTCGTCCTGCTCGACGAGCAGGCTGGCCAGTCCGCGCGGCACGTCCTCGAGGACGAACCGTCCGTCGTCGTCCGCGGTGCTGCGGTGGTCGCCGTCGGGACGGCGCAGGACGATCGTCAGCGTGTCCGCGGGCGCGATCCAGCCGTCGACACGCACCGTCCGCGGAGTGTTGCCCGGAGACAGCGCGATCATCACGGTGAGCCGTTCGTGCGTGAAGGTGATGGTGCGGGTCTCGAGCGGCGGCGCGTCGCTGCGTACCGTGCCCGCGGGCGCCTCGAGGACCATGAGCTCCATGACCTCCGACTCGAGGCCTGCGAGGGTGATGGCGAACAGCGACCGCTCGACGAGCCCGTCCGGCACCGGGTCGAGGCGCTCGTCCAGCTCAGCGAGCCGGGCGAGCAGGGCGACGTCCGAGGCGTCCAGCGGGTCCTCCGCTCCGGGGACGTCGTCGAAGTAGGTCATGTCCATGAGGTCTCCCCGTGCTCGGTGAGGAGGGTGCGTAGCTTGGCGAGGCACCGTCCCCGGGTGGCGCCGATGCTCCCGACCGGCATGCCGATCGCGGCGGAGATGGACCGGTAGTCCGGACGGTCGGCGAGGGAGACGAGGCGCAGCAGCTCCTGGCACCGTGCCGGCAGCTCGCGCAGCGCACCCCACAGCAGCCGGTCGCGCTCGTTCCGCAGGACCTCTGCCTCCGGACCCGGGGTCGGGTCAGGCAGGGTCGCGGAGGTCTCGGTGTCGTCGTCGGGCAGGTCCGTGCGCCGCTGCTCGTCGGCACGTGCCTTGCGGACGACCTCCCAGGCGGCGCGGCGAGCCGTCACCAGCAGCCACTTGAGGGTGGCCTTGGGCTCGGCGATCGACTCCACGTGGCCGACGAGCGCCGCCCACGTCTGCTGGACGACGTCGTCGGCCGCCTCGCGAGGCACGCCCTGGGCGCGCACCGTGCGCCACAGCAGCGGGGTCGCCTCGCGGACGAACTCGCTCATGGCGTCTACGTGACCCTCGCGGTACCCCAGCAGCGCTGCCGCCGCTCGGTCACCGAGGCTCTCCGTCTCGGGTGGGCTGGTCATCTCTCGTCGGGCGTCCTCGTGGTCCTGGCCGCCGGACGCTCCGGCGGCTGCCCACGAGCCTAGGGCGGGGCGTGGGGACGCGCGGCGTCCTCCGGGTCCGCCCATGACATTTCACCCTCCGCACGATCAGCTCTGTCGTGGGGAGGGAGGCGGCAGGGCTCCGTCTGATACATCGACCCACGGATCGTCCGTGCCGGGCACGACGACGGCCCGGCACCCTCGCGAGAAGGGCACCGGGCCGTCGTGGCGCGGAGAGCGGTGTCAGCTCTCCATCAGGCGCGTGGTGCGCGACTGGTCGAGCGGGATGCCCGGGCCGAACGTCGTCGCCAGCGTCGCCTTCGTGATGTAGCGGCCCTTCGAGGACGACGGCTTGAGCCGCAGGACCTCGTCCAGGGCGGCGCCGTAGTTCTCCACCAGCTGCTCCTCGGAGAACGAGGCCTTGCCGATGATGAAGTGGAGGTTCGCGTGCTTGTCGACGCGGAACTCGATCTTGCCGCCCTTGATGTCGTTCACGGCCTTGGTGACGTCCATGGTCACGGTGCCGGTCTTCGGGTTCGGCATGAGGCCGCGGGGACCGAGGACCTTGCCGAGACGACCGACCTTGCCCATGAGGTCCGGCGTGGCCACGGCCGCGTCGAAGTCGGTGTAGCCGCCGGCGACCTTGGCGATGAGGTCGTCGCCGCCGACCTCGTCGGCGCCGGCCGCCATGGCCTCCTCGGCCTTCGGGCCGTTCGCGAACACGACCACGCGAGCGGTCTTGCCCGTGCCGTGCGGCAGGTTGACCGTGCCGCGGACCAGCTGGTCCGCCTTGCGCGGGTCGACGCCGAGGCGGAAGGCCACCTCGAGGGTCGCGTCCGCCTTCGAGGAGGCGGACTCCTTCGCCAGCTTCACGGCCTCGAGGGGCGTGTAGAGGTTCTCGCGGTCGATCTTCGCCGCGGCGGCGCGGTACGCCTTGCTGCGCTGTGCCATCTGCATGTCTCCTTGCTGCAGTCGTGGTTCGTCGGGTCTGCGCAGACCCTCCCACGTGCCCGACGACTGTCGTCGGGACTTGTCGTCCCTGGTGGGACTCCGGCGGTCGTCAGTCCGCGACGGTGATGCCCATCGAACGAGCGGTGCCCGCGATGATCTTCTTCGCGGACTCGATGTCGTTCGCGTTGATGTCCGGCATCTTGGTCTCGGCGATCTCCCGGACCTGGTCCTGGGTGAGCTGAGCGACCTTGTCCGTGTGCGGCGTCGCCGAGCCCTTGGTCACACCGGCGGCCTTCTTGATGAGCTCCGCGGCCGGCGGGGTCTTCGTGATGAACGTGAAGGAGCGGTCCTCGTAGACCGTGATCTCCACCGGCACCACGTTGCCGCGCTGCGACTCGGTGGCCGCGTTGTAGGCCTTGCAGAACTCCATGATGTTCACGCCGTGCTGACCCAGTGCGGGCCCGATCGGCGGGGCGGGGTTCGCGGCCCCGGCCTGGATCTGGAGCTTGATGAGACCGGCGACCTTCTTCTTGGGAGGCATGGTGCTTCCCCTCTCTGTGTCATGGGCCGACGCCGTGGGCGATGACCCGGTTGCATGACGTCGTTCGTGCGGAGGGCCGGAGGTCCGGCGCTCCGGTCAGATCTTGGCGACCTGGTTGAACGACAGCTCGACCGGGGTCTCCCGGCCGAAGATGGAGACGAGGACCTTGAGCTTCTGGGCCTCGGCGTTGATCTCGGAGATCGTGGCGGGCAGCGTGTCGAACGGACCGTCCGTGACGGTCACCGACTCGCCGACCTCGAAGTCGACCTCGATGGAGGGCTGCGCGGACGCGCCTCCGGTCGCCCCGCCGGCGCCGCCGGCGGACGGCTTGGCGGGCGAGTCCTCGAGCATCGTCGGGGCGAGCATCCCGAAGACCTCGTCCAGCGACAGCGGGACGGGCTGGTGGGTGTGGCCCACGAAGCCGGTGACTCCCGGCGTGTGACGCACGGCGCCCCACGACTCGTCGGTGAGGTCCATGCGCACCAGGACGTAACCGGGGATCCGGACGCGGCGGACGGTCTTCTTCTGCGCGTTCTTGATCTCGGTCACCTCCTCCATGGGGACCTCCACCTGGAAGATGTAGTCCTCCATGTTGAGGCTCTGGGTGCGGTTCTCAAGGTTCGCCTTCACACGGTTCTCGTAGCCCGCGTAGGAGTGGATGACGTACCAGTCACCGAGCTGCGCGCGCAGCATGCGACGGAGCTCGTCGGCGGGGTCCTCGATCTCCGCGGTGACGTCCGCGTCGTCAGAAGTGGCCGCAGCCTCCTCGTCGGCCACGGGCGCGTCGTTGTCGGCCTCGACGCCGGTGGCGTCGGGCTGCGTGGGGTCGACGTTCTCCGCCTGCTCCAGAGGGTCCTGGGACACGAACGAACCTGCTTTCTGACTTCGGATGTGGGTTGCGGCCCGGGCGATCGTGGGCTGGACGGGATCAGTTCCCGAAGAGCCAGCCGGCACCCTGGCCGACGACGAGGTCGAGCCCGGTGATGAAGAGCATCGCCACCGTGACGAACACGATCACGACGATCGTGTAGTTGATCAGCTCCGACCGGGTCGGGGTGACGACCTTGCGGAGCTCACCCACGACCTGCCGGACGAACAGCGCGATGCGGGCGAAGACGCCACGACGCTCCTTGCCCGTTCCGGCACCGTGCGTCCCAGCGGCCTCAGCCGGCAACTCGCTCACTTCGACCTACCCCGTTTCGCGATCACACCGCAGCCACGCCGCCTGCCGGCGACGTACCCACGGCACAGACTCCTGGCGTTCGGGTCACACATGTCGCATGGCCCCGCTGCGCGCGGCCCCGCGGGGGATCACGCTGGCAGGGTAGACAGGACTCGAACCTGCAACCTGCGGTTTTGGAGACCGCTGCGCTACCAATTGCGCCACTACCCTTCGTGCCCGACGACGTCGCACCGGTCGAGCCCCGTGAGGGCGCGGTCCAGCATGGCGGCCGTCAACCACCGAGGGACAACTGTACGCGACGCGACGCCGTGGGTCGAACCACGTCGTGTCCACCGACCGGTGGACGCCACGTCCCACCGTACGGACGTCCCGCCCGGACCGCGCGGTCGGGAGGCTGGGTCCATGACCACCGCGACGACACACTCCCCCAGACCCGCCGCACCGAGCAGGAGCAGCCGAGCCGTGCACGTCCGCGGCCTGCGCAAGCGCTACGGCGACAGACGCGCCGTGGACGGGCTCGACCTCGACATCGACCAGGGCGAGATCGTCGCTGTGCTCGGGCCGAACGGCGCGGGCAAGACGACGACGATCGAGATCCTCGAAGGTTTCCGGACCCGCGACGCCGGCGAGGTCCGCGTCCTCGGCGAGGACCCGGCGTCGGCGGGCCGGGCCTGGCGGGCACGGCTCGGCGTCGTGACCCAGGACTCGCGCGACCAGGCCGAGCTGACCGTGGCCGAGACCCTGCGGTACACCTCCCGCTACTACCCGGCGCCCGCGGACCCCGGCACCGTCCTCGACACGGTCGGGCTGACCGCGAAGAGCGACACCCGCGTCCGCGGCCTCTCGGGCGGGCAGCGGCGCCGCCTCGACGTCGCCTGCGGCATCGTGGGCCAGCCGGATCTGCTCTTCCTCGACGAGCCGACGACGGGATTCGACCCGCAGGCGCGCCGCTCCTTCTGGGAGATCGTGCGGGCGCTGCGTGACGGCGGCACCACGATCCTGCTGACGACCCACGACCTCGACGAGGCCGCGTACCTCGCCGACCGGGCCGTCGTCGTCCGTGACGGGCGGGTCGTCGCCACCGGCACGCCCGACACGCTCGGCGGGCCCGAGGCCCGCGTCCCGGTCGTCACGTGGTCCGCCGACGGGGTCACCCACGACCGCCGCACCACGACACCGTCCGCGCTCGTCGCGCACCTCGTCGCGACGGCGTCGGGCCCCGACGGCGAGGTCGCCGACCTGCGCGTCACCCGCCCCAGCCTCGAGGACGTCTACCTCGGGCTCGTCGGGACGGAGGCCCACCGATGAGCAGCACGACAGCACGCCGCGCGACGACCACCACGGCGAGGCCGCCCTCGACAGCACCCCTGCCCTCCGTGCCGAGCCTGGCGCTGACCCGCGCCGGCCTGGAGCTCCGTCAGTTCTGGCGCGAGCGCGACGCCGTGATCTTCGTCTTCGCCTACCCGATCGTCATGCTCGCGATCTTCGCCACGGTCTTCGGCGCGGAGGAGCAGGGCGGTCCGGTCGCCTCCGTGGACTACGCCCAGTACTTCCTGCCGGGCATGGTCGCGACGGGGATCATGCTCACGAGCTTCCAGTCGCTCGCCGTCTCCATCGCGGTGGAGCGCGACGACGGGACGCTGCGCCGGCTGCGGGGCACCCCGCTGCCCGTGACGTCGTACTTCGGCGGCAAGGTCCTGCTGACGCTCGCGACGTCGGTGGTCCAGACGGCCGTGCTGCTCGCCGTCGCGGCATGGTTGTACGACGTCCCGATGCCCGACGACGTCTCCCGCTGGGCGACGTTCGCCTGGGTCTACGTCCTCGGCACCGCGACCGGTGCGGTCTGCGGCGTCGCGTTCTCCAGCGTCCCCCGGTCCGGGCGGTCGGCGTCGGCCGTGGTGACCCCTGTCGTACTGATCCTGCAGTTCGTCTCCGGCGTCTTCTTCGCGTTCTTCGCCCTGCCGGGCTGGATGCAGACCGCGGCGTCGGTCTTCCCGCTCAAGTGGCTCGCCCAGGGGATGCGCTCGGTGTTCCTGCCCGAGGACATGGTGGTCCTCGAGACCGGCGGGTCCTGGCAGCTCGGGGCCGTCGCTGCTGTACTGGGCGCATGGCTGATCCTCTGCCTCGTGATCGGCGTCCGCACGTTCCGCTGGCGGCGGCGTGACGACGGCTGACCCGGTGGGCGACGACCGCGACGCCGGACCTCCCGGCGACCTCGGCGACGACTGGGACCGGCAGGTGGTCTGGTGGGACGTCGCGTTCGTCGCGATCGTCCTGCTCACGGCCGTCGCCCTGCCCGTCAGCGGGCAGTCCGGCCGCGAGCTGTGGGTCGCGTACGGGGCGATGGCAGCGATCCTCGTCGCCTACGCGGCATGGGGCGCGCCGGCGGCGCGGTCGCGGGACCAACGACGCGCAGCCGCCTACGTCTCGGTGCTCGTCGTCGCGACCACCGTCGCGGTCTCCCAGGGCGGCCTGGCGACCTTCCTGCTGTTCGGGGCCTTCACCCAGCTCTGGATGCTGCTCGAACCTCCTCGCCGGGCCGTCCTCGCGTCGGTGGTCCTGGCCGTCGCGACGACGTTCGGGCTCGCGTTCGAGGCGGGACTCTCCACCCGGGGGCTCCTCGCAGCGGCGCCGCACATGGCGATCGCGCTCGCCTTCGCGCTGACGTTGGGGCTCTGGACCGCGACGTGGATGCGACGCTCCGAGGATCGGGCCCAGCTCCTGCACGAGCTCCGGTCCACGCAGCACCAGCTCGCGCAGACCCACCACGCGGCAGGGGTGGCGGCCGAGCGCGAACGGATGGCACGCGAGATCCACGACACCCTCGCCCAGGGGTTCACCAGCGTCGTGACCCAGGTGCAGGCCGCCTCCGCCGCGCTCGACCGCGGCGAGGAGCAGGCGGCACGCGACCGGCTCGCCGTCGTCGAGGCGACCGCCCGGGACAACCTGGCCGAGGCACGAGGGCTCGTCGCGGCGTTCGCACCGGTCCCGCTGCAGGACACCACGCTCGCCGAAGCGCTCCGACGCCTCGCGGAACGGTTCACCACCGAGACGGGCACGGTCGTGCGGTTCGACGTCGAGGGCGAGACCGACGCGGCCGACGGCCTCGACCCCGCCGGGGCGGCGTCCGACGTCGTGCTCCTGCGTGCGGCGCAGGAGGCGCTGACGAACGTCCGCCGACACGCAGGAGCGTCGGCGGTCGCCGTGCGCCTGACCCGTTCCGACGCGGCTGTCGAGCTCGAGGTGTCCGACGACGGCCGCGGCCTGCCCGCTCAGTTCGCCGAGGGGTTCGGACTGTCGGGGATGCGCGAACGGGCCACGGCGGTCGGCGGGGTGCTCGAGGTCGGCCCCGCCGCCCCGCGAGGCACCCGGGTACAGGTCCGGCTACCGGTGAGTACGTCGTGACGATCCGTGTGCTCGTCGTCGACGACCACCCCGTCGTCCGCTCCGGCATCGTCGGCATGCTGGCGGGCGAGCCGGACGTGCACATCGTCGGCGAGGCGGCCGACGGCGAACGCGCGGTGGCCCTGGCCCGCGAGCTCTCCCCCGACGTCGTCCTCATGGACCTGCGGATGCCCGTGCTCGACGGCGTGGGCGCGACGGAGCAGATCGCCCGGGACGTCGCGGGCGGACCCCGCGTCGTCGTGCTCACCACGTACGACACCGACGCCGACATCCTGCGTGCGGTCGAGGCCGGAGCGACGGGATACCTGCTCAAGGACGCACCCCGGGCCACGCTGGTGGCCGGCGTCCATGCCGCGGCCCGCGGCGAGACGGTGCTGGCGCCGTCGGTCGTGACACGGCTGATGACCTCCGTGCGCACGGCGGAGGAGCGCCCGACCCCGCGCGAAGCCGAGGTGCTGCGACTGGTGGAGCGCGGGTTGTCGAACGCCGCGATCGGCCGCGAGCTGTTCATCGCCGAGACGACCGTCAAGACGCACCTCCTGCGCGCGTTCGCCAAGCTCGGCGTGGACGACCGCACCGCGGCGGTCACGGTGGCCCGACGGCGCGGCTGGCTCACGTAGTGCCAGACTGTCAGGGTGCGCGACCTGGCGAAGCTCCCCAAGGCCCACCTCCACCTGCACTTCACGGGGTCGCTCAGGGTCTCCTCCCTGCGTGAGATGTCCGCCGAGCACGGCATCCGGCTGCCGTCCGCGCTCACCGACGGCGTCGCCCTGCGCGTCCCCGCCGACGAGCGCGGCTGGTTCCGTTTCCAGCGGCTCTACGACGCCGCCCGCCACTGCGTCCGTTCCGAGGCCGACATGCGCCGGCTCGTCGCCGAGGCCGCGGCCGACGACGCCGCCGAGGGGTCCGGTCGGCTCGAGATCCAGGTGGACCCCACCTCGTACGCCCCGTTCGTCGGGGGCATCACCCCGGCCGTCGAGATCGTCCTGGACGAGGCGCGTGCCGCGAGCGCCGCGCACGGGGTGGAGGTCGCCGTCGTCGTCGCCGCCTCTCGCATGCGGCACCCGCTGGACGCGCGGACGCTGGCCCGGCTGGCGGCCCGGTACGCCGGCGACGGGCCGGGCGAGATCGTCGGGTTCGGGCTGAGCAACGACGAGCGCCGGGGCGACACCTCGGAGTTCGCCGCCGCGTTCCGCATCGCCCGGCGGGCCGGGCTGGCGTCGGTGCCGCACGGCGGCGAGCTGCTCGGCCCGGCGCACCTGCGCGAGGTCGTGGGGGCGCTGACACCGGACCGGCTCGGTCACGGGGTGCGCGCGGTGGAGGATCCGGCCCTGCTGGGATCGCTCGTCGAGTCCGGGGTGGCCCTCGAGGTCTGCCCGGCCTCCAACGTGAGCCTGGGCGTGTACGAACGGGACGACGACGTCCCTCTGCGCACGCTGGTCGACGCCGGTGCCCAGGTGGCGCTCGGGGCGGACGACCCGCTGCTGTTCGGCTCACGCCTGGTGCAGCAGTACGAGACCGCCCGCACCGTGCACGGCTTCAGCGACCCCGAGCTCGCCGACCTCGCCCGGGCTTCCGTCCGGGGCTCACGGGCCTCCGAGACGACGCGCAAGCGTCTGCTCGCCGGGGTGGACGACTGGCTCTCATCTCCGTCTCATCCGGCCGCGGGATGATCCGCGCATGACTCGCCCGACGCTCCGTCTGCTCACCTGGGCGCTCGTCGGGCTCCTCCTGGTCGCGGCCGGGGTCGCGGTGGCCGCCGCCGTGTCCGGCGAGCCCGAGGACCGCGACGTCGGGAGCGTCGTCGTCATCACCCCCTCGCCCGAGCCGTCGCTCCCCGCCGGCCCGACGCCCTCCGATCGTCCGACGCCGTCGGAGCGCCCGGCCCGGGAGGACGGCGAGGTCGCCCCGGTGCCGCCGGCGGTCGACGACGATGACGACGACGAGGACGACGACGACGATGACGAGGACGACGACTGATGGCCCTCGTCACCGACCCGGCCCGTGGCCTCACCGTTCGCACCCGCATCCTGGCCGCCCTGCTCGCCCTCACCGTGCTCGCCGTCACCCTGGCGGGCGGGACCGCCTACCTCCTCGCCTTCCGGCAGGTCGACACCCGGATCGATGCCGACCTCGTGCAGGACGTCGACGAGCTGCGGGCGCTCGCGGAGTCCGGCGTCAGCCCCGTGACCGGTGAGCCGTTCTCCTCCCCGGAGGATGTCGTCGTCACGGCGATCCAGCTCACCGTGCCGAGCCGCAACGAAGGTGTGATCGGTCTGCGTGCCGGGAAGAGCCCGCTGGTCACGCAGCAGGCGGTGACGGTCCACCTGGAGGACGACGCGGCCTTCGTCGAGGCGGTGACCCCGCTGGTCGACGCCGAGCAGGCCGTGCTCCGGTCGGTGCAGACCGCGTCGACCGACTACCGCGCACTCGTGGTCCCCGTGGCGTCGCTCCCCGGCGCGCAGGCGGACTCCGCGGGCGCCCCGGCCGCGCTCGTGCTCGCCTACGACCGGGCCGCGGAGCACGCCGTGACCCACGCCGTCTTCCGCGGCTACGCGCTCGTGGCCCTCGTCGCGCTGGTGGTCACCGGCGTCGTGGGCTGGCTGCTCGCCGGACGGCTGCTCCGGCCGATCCGCCTCCTCGCCCGGACGGCCCAGCAGATCGGCGACACCGACCTGTCGGCGCGCATCCCCGAGACCGGCAACGACGACCTCACCCAGCTCACCCGAGCCTTCAACGGCATGCTCGGTCGGCTGGAGGAGTCCTTCGAGGCACAGCGACGGCTGCTCGACGACGTCGGGCACGAGCTCCGCACACCACTGACGATCGTGCAGGGCCACCTCGAGCTGATGGACCCGCACGACCCGGCCGACGCGGCCGACACCCGCGACCTGGCGCTCGACGAGCTGGACCGGATGCGCCGCCTCGTCGACGACCTCGTGACCCTCGCCACCGTCGGGCAGCCGGACTTCGTCCGTCCCGCCCTCGTGGACCTCGGGCGCCTCACCGACGACGTGCTCGACAAGATCCGTCCCCTCGGCGAGCGGACCTGGCTCGTGGACGACCGCACCGACGCGTTCGCCCTCGCCGACGCCCAGCGACTGACCCAGGCCTGGCTGCAGCTCGCGGCGAACGCCGTGAAGTTCTCGGACGACGGCAGCGTGGTCGCGATCGGCTCGCGCATCAGCGACGACGGCTCGCGGGTCCACCTGTGGGTGCGCGACGAGGGCGTCGGGATCTCGAGCGAGGACGCCACCGCGATCTTCGACCGGTTCGCTCGCGGCGACCACGGCGGAGACCGGCGGGACGGGTCCGGGCTCGGCCTCGCGATCGTCGCCGCGATCGCCGAGGGTCACGAGGGGACCGTCTCCGTGGACTCCGTCCCCGGTCACGGCGCCACGTTCACCATCGACCTGCCGGTGATCGCCCGTCCCGCGGCCACGCCGACCGACACCCGACCAGACGGAAGGACCGACCCGTGAGCCAGATCCTCGTCGCCGAGGACGAGTCCCGCATCGCCTCGTTCATCGCCAAGGGACTGCGCGCCGCCGGCTACGCCAGCACCACGGTGGGCACGGCCCGCGAGGCGTTCGACCTCGCCGCCTCCGGCGACTTCGACCTGCTCGTGCTGGACCTCGGGCTGCCCGACCAGGACGGGTTCACCGTGCTGCGCCGGCTCCGCGAGGCGAAGGTCGCTATGCCCGTGATCATCCTGACGGCACGGACCTCGGTCTCCGACACCGTGGCAGGCCTCGAGGGCGGCGCCGACGACTACATGCCCAAGCCGTTCCGGTTCGAGGAGCTCCTGGCGCGCATCCGGCTGCGGTTGCGCACCGAGCCCGGCGGCGACGTGACCGTCCTGAGCCACGGCGACCTCAGCCTCGACCTGCGCACCCGGCGGGCTCGTGCCGGTGACGTCGAGGTGGACCTCTCCGCTCGCGAGTTCGCCCTCGCCGAGGCGTTCCTGCGCAACCCCGGGCAGGTGCTCAGCCGCGAACAGCTGCTCTCACGGGTGTGGGGCTACGACTTCGACCCCGGGTCCAACGTGGTGGACGTGTACGTGCGCTACCTGCGCAACAAGCTGGGCGCGGAACGGTTCGTCACGGTCCGCGGGATGGGGTACCGGTTGGCGTGACGGCTCCGTCTCGTTCGCCGGTCGACGACGAAGGGTGGGTCGGGGTTCCTCGCGCCGTCGCGCTCACGGTCGCTGCGCGACCTGCGCTTCCCGTCTGACGACGGCGCGAGGAACCCCGACCCACCTTTCTGGATGACTGCCGGCCGGTCGGGCTTCAGTCCGCCGAGGGGGCGGACGGCGCCGACTGGGCGCTCTGGGCGCTCTGGGCCGACTGGGCAGAGTCGGCCGACTGGGCGCTCTGGGGGGACACCGGGCTGACGGGGCTCGTCGCCGAGACCGGGCTGACCGGCGAGCCGGGGGTGTCCGTCGTCGGGGCCGTGGTGGCGCTGGCCACCGAACCCGCGGTGACCGTGGTGATCGACGTGCTGTTCTGCACGGCGGCCGGCGACGGCGAGGCCGACTGGGTGTCCGTCGCGGTGCTGGCCCCCGGGTCGGTCACAGCACCGGTCGTGTCGTCACCGACAGTGACGGCCGACGAGACCACCTTGTCCGACGGCGCGTCGAACGTCCCCTGCGCAGCGGCCATCGTGGTACCCAGCGCGACCGCTCCGAGCGCTCCGCTGACGATCCAGACGTTGCGTGCCTTCATGAGTTCCAGCTCCTTCGTGGCGAGGACCCTCGGTCCGTCGGTGCAGCCCTCCGGCTGCCTGATGACTCAAGACTCGCGGCTCCGGGTGAGACGTCGAGGAGGTCGAGGTGAGAGGACTCTCAGAAACCTTCGACCGCCGCCACGAACCGCTCGGCGACGTCGATCCAGCCGGACGCGGTCGCAGCGTCCGGCGCCCCGACGGCGAGCGAGACCACGACGGCGGCCGCCCGGGCCCGCAGCACCACCGGGTCCACCGCGGCACCGAACCCCGCCAGGCAGCGCTCGACCAGCCCGTCGACGCCGTCGTACGTCCCGGGCGCGAGGCCCGGCAGCACGGCGAGGTGGGCGACGGCGCATGCCAGGTCGTCGACCAGGTGGCCGGGACCCAGGGTGTCGACGTCGAGGACGCCCGCCGGCCGCGGCGCGGCGCCCGGCCCGGCGTCCCCGAGCACGATGTTCGCGGCGTGGAGGTCGCCGTGCGTGGTCACGACCGGGCCCAGGTCCCGGCCCCGGACGGCGTCACGCACCCCGGCCGCCAGCCGGTCCAGCCGCGCGGGGTCGATGCCGTGCCCGTCCGCGAGCGCCGCGGTGTACTGGTCGAGCCGCTCCGCCCAGGGCGCACGGCGCGGCAGCCGGACGCCCTCGGCGGGCAGCGCGGCGGCCAGGCGCAGGAGGTCGGCGGGGTCGAAAGCGTCGGGCTGCCGGTGCGCGGGCGTGGCCGCCAGGTGGTCGGCCAGCGGTCGGCCGACGAGCTCCGCGAGCACCACGACACCGTCGTCGCCCCAGGTCAGCACCCGCGGTGCGGCGAGCCGGTCCTGGGCGGTGAACAGCTCGTGCCGCTGCACGAGGGCGGCCGCCCGCGCGGGCCGGACCACCTTGACGTACAGCGTCCCGATCGTGGTGCGGGCTCGCAGCACGGCCCGCCGCATCGGCCGGTAGGTCACGGTCTCCAGCGACAGGACGTCGGCGGCGATGCCGGCCTCGCGCAGCCGCGCCGTCAGTCGCGCCGGTGTGGTGCCGACCGGCATCCCGGGCAGCGCCGGGTCGTGCGGGTGGCGCCAGACGTGCAGGAGGTGCGTGCCGTCGTCGAGCCGCACCACGCCGTCGTCCAGGGCCGTGCTGTCGGCGCCGGCGTCCAGGCCCGCCGCGCTCGTGGCGAAGAGGTGCTCGTGCGCGCTGGTGTCCGCGCCGTCGTCCCGGCGACGCGCGACGACGTCGTAGGCCACCGTCAGCTCCGCGCCCGGGCGTGCCTGCACCTCGCGCACGTGCCAGGTGTCGAGGCTCGCGCCGTCGGCCCCCAGCGCGGCCGCGAGGACCGCGCCCGCCGACGGACCGGTCAGCAGGTCCCGCCAGACGCGGTGGTCTGCGGGCGAGGTCCGGGAGGCAGAGGTCTCGACGGTCATACGGCCATCCGATCGCACTCGAGCGGGTGGGCGGTGAGAGCCGGATGAGAGTCCTCTCATCCGGACCGTCGGGCGAGCGGTACCCGGGGACGACGGCGGACGGCACCTCAGCGGGACGCGCCCGGGAACCGCTCGGCGTACGGTGCCAGGCATGGACCGGTCCCACACCGGCGAGGACGCGCGAGGTCCGCTCGACCGGCGGCGGCCGCGCCTGTTCCTCGCGACGGCACTGGCCGTCGTCGTCACGGTCGGCACGCTGGGCGCCTCGCACTGGCGTCCCGGCGAACGACCGCTGGACGTGCTGGGGCTCGGCCTGGCGCTGGCGTCCCCCGTCGTCGTGGCTGCGCTCGTGCGGCGCCCCGTGGTGGCGGTCCTGCTCGCCGCGACCGCCGTCGGCAGCTACCTCGCGCTCGGCTACGCGTGGGGTCCCGCGATCGGCGGGTTGCTCGGGGTGCTCGTCACGGTCGCCCTGACCGGCCCGGCACGGCGAGCACGCGTCGTCGCCTGGTCCGGGGCGGTGGTGGGCTGGGGCGCGATCCTGGCGGCGGCCGCCCTGCGCACCGACGTCCCCCGGCCCGCCGGCATCCTCGGTGGGATCGCGTGGACGGCCGTCGCGCTGCTCGTGGCGGGTGCGGTCCGCGAACGGTTCGCCCGGGTGGCGGCGCACCGGGCCGCCCGCCTCGAGCGGGAGCGCACCGCCGTGGCCACCGAACGGCTCCGCATCGCCCGCGAGCTGCACGACGTGCTGGCCCACTCGCTGTCCGCGATCACCGTGCAGTCCGGCGTGGGGCTGCACCTGCTGGAACGCGACCCGGAGCAGGCCCGCTCCGCGCTCACGTCGATCCGCGCCACCAGCCGTGACGCGCTCGACGAGGTGCGCGCCGTCCTGGGCGTGGTCCGGCTGGAGGACGGCGCCGTCGTCGCCGGCGACCACGTCCCCGCACCCGCCTGGGACCTGGCGACGCTCCCGGCGCTCGCCGAGCCCCTGCGTGCGCTCGGGACCACCGTGCGGTTCGACGCGGAGCCCTTGCCCGAGGTCCCGCCGCACGTCGCCGGGATCGCCTACCGCGTGGTCCAGGAGGCCCTGACCAACGTGGGCCGGCACGCGCAGGACGCGCGCGCCGTCGTCGTCCGCCTCGACCGCCAGGGTGGGTCGCTCCGCGTACGGGTGAGCGACGGAGGCCGCCCGGGCGACGGACCGACCCCAGGCCCGTCCGGACACCCGGGGTACGGGTTGCGCGGGATGCGCGAGCGGGTCGAGGGCGCCGGCGGGACCCTGTACGCGGGCCCGACCCGCGACGGGTTCGCGGTCGATGCGACGATCCCGTGGGCGAGCCCGCCGCACGACGCGGGCTCCGGGACGCAGGAGGACACATGATCCGGGTGCTGCTGGCCGACGACCAGGCGTTGGTGCGCGGCGGGTTCCGCGCCCTCCTGACGGCCGAGGACGGCATGACGGTGGTCGGCGAGGCCTCCACCGGGCACGACGCCGTCCGCCTCGCCCTCGAGCTGCTCCCCGACGTCGTGCTCATGGACGTCCGCATGCCGGGGCTCGACGGCCTGGCGGCCACCCGGCGGATCGTCGCCGACCGGCGGGCGAGCCACGTGCACGTCGTCGTGGTGACGACCTTCGAGCTCGACGACTACGTGGCCGAGGCCATCCGGGGCGGCGCGACCGGGTTCCTCGTCAAGGACACCGAGCCGGCGGACCTGGTCCGGGCGGTGCGCGTGGCCGCCGCCGGCGACGCCCTCCTCTCCCCCGGCGTGACGCGACGGCTGCTGGCCCGGGTCGCCGCCGCCACCCGGGAGGTGGTGCCGCCGCCCGGGCTGGCCGACCTCACGGACCGCGAGCACCAGGTCCTCGTCGAGGTGGCCGGCGGGGCGTCCAACGAGGAGATCGCCCGCCACCTGCACCTCTCCGAGTCGACCGTCAAGACCCACGTGTCGCGCGTGATGACCAAGCTCGCGGCGCGCGACCGGGCCCAGCTCGTGGTCACCGCCTACGAGGCCGGCGTGGTGCGGCCCGGCTGGTCGGGCTGACCGGCCGGGCGGCACCCCGGGACGACGAGGATCGGCACCCACGGGGGACGACGGCGAGCGCCTCGACCGCGACCGTGGGACCAGGCCCGCACCACGCGCGGCCACGACCCGAAGGAGACCGACATGCTGACCACCGTGGCATCCGTCGCCGCCCACCCCGCCTGGTCGGGCGGCGGTGGGCCGGGCTGGTGGATCGTCTTGCCGATCCTGTGGTTCCTGCTGCTCGCGGCGGTGGTGTTCCTCGTCGCCCGGCGCGCCCGGCACGGCTGGGGCCCGTGGGGCCGTGCCGGGTCCCCCGAGTCGGTGCTCGGCGAGCGCTACGCGCGCGGCGAGATCGACGAGAGCGAGTACCGGCACCGCCTGGAGGTGCTGCGCGCACGCTGACCCCGGCGAGGCTCCCGCGTATCGATGCCGCGGTGCCGTCTGTCCCGATCGACGCCTGCCGTCGTCATGGACGGTGAGATCACCTCACGGTGACGACGTCCAGGTCACGAGACGGTGTCGATCACCGGTCGGACGGCGCCGTGGCTCGCCAAGCGGTCGCCGACGCGGCACGGTGGTACTCCGCGGTCGCGAGCCCGGCCCGACGCGGCCGTTCCGGGAAGGTGTGCACGATGACGAGGACCACGACGACGAGGCGACGACGGCTCACGGCAGCCGGTATCGGACTCGCACTGTTGCTGGTACCCGGCTGCGCGACACTCACCGGGACCGAGGGGCAGGAGCCCACGTCGGCAAAGTCGAGCACGGCTGCGACCACGCCGACGGCTGCCCCGCAGGCCTCGCCCGGTTCGGCCGACGCCGTCACGGACCTGCCGTCTCCGGAGGGCCTCCCGACCGAGCGCCCCTCGGCGGCCGCGTCGCCGTCATCGGACGCGGGCGACGCCGAGGCGGACGACGCCGACGACTCGGCGGTGGACGAGGCGAAGCAGGCCGAGGCGAAGGAGCGCGGCTCTCAGGACAAGAAGGGCAAGGGCTCCGGCAAGAAGGGGGCCGAGGCGAAGGACGAGGCGCCCGACTGGCCCGCCTACGGGGCGTCCGGCAAGCAGGTGACCGCCCTGCAGCAGCGCCTGGTCGACCTCGGCTACTTCCTGCCGGAGGTCGACGGGCGGTTCGGGCCCGCGACCCAGCAGGCGGTGTGGGCCCTGCAGAAGGCCGCCGGCCTCGGGCGGGACGGCGTCGTCGGGCCCCAGACGCAGAAGGCGCTCGACTCGGGCGCCCGGCCGTCACCGCAGTCGTCGTCGGGCAAGGTCGTGGAGATCGACCTGTCCCGACAGCTCCTCATGACGGTCGAGGACGGCCGCGTCACCCGCGTGCTCAACGCGTCGTCCGGCAACGGCGAGACGTACGAGGCCAGGGGCCGCACGTACACGGCGAGCACCCCGCGGGGATCGTTCGCGGTGTACATGGAGCGCAACTATCTGCACGAGTCGACGCTGGAGCTGGGTTCGATGTACCGGCCGAAGTACTTCCACGGGTCGTTCGCCGTGCACGGGTCGGGATCGATCCCGCCGTGGCCGGCGTCGCACGGCTGCGTCCGCGTGTCGAACTCCGCGATGAACTGGCTCTGGGACACCTGGGGCATGTCGAAGGGCACCCCGGTCGTCGTCTACTGACCCCCTCCCGCGCCCGCCCTCCCTCCCGCGGTGGGGGGGGCCCCCCCCCCCCCGGGGGGCCCCCCCCCCCCCGGGGGGGGGCCCCCCC
>NZ_JBLUNY010000009.1:139218-160528 GCF_048065335.1 Isoptericola maris
CCCTCCCGCTGTGGGTGCACGACGCGCCGGCGGGTCGCTCTGCGCACCGGCGTGTCGTGCACCCACAGCGGGAGGTGGGCGGGGCGTCAGAGGGCCAGGCCGACCAGCACGGGCTCCGGCTCCAGCTCGATGCCGAACTCGTCCCGCACCCCGTCGCGGACCGCGCGGGCCAGCGCCACGAGGTCGTGCGCCGTCGCGCCGCCCCGGTTCGTCAGGGCCAGCGTGTGCCGCGTCGACAACCGCGCCGGCGAGTGCTCCCCCGCGAGCCCGAAACCCTTGGCGAACCCGGCGTGCTCGATCAACCAGGCCGCGGACGTCTTGACCAGCGACGGGTCGATCTCTCCCAGCGCCGGACCCGTCGTCGTGGTCGGCGTCGCCGACCGGACCGGGAACCGCGGCGCGTCGGCCGGCAGCACCCCGGCCGCGTCGACCGGCACCACCGGGTTGGTGAAGAACGAGCCGGCCGACCAGCGGTCATGGTCACCGGGCTGCGCGTCCGGGCCCACGCCGTCGAGCAGCATCCCCTTGCCGCCCCGCAGCTCGAGGACCGCCTCGCGCACCTCGGCGGACGGCGCCCGCTGCCCCACCTCGACACCGAGGCGGCGCGCCAGCTCGCCGTAGCCGACGGGCGCCGAGAGCGAACCGAGGCGCATCTGCAGGTCGACCTGGAGCACCACGTACCGCGGCGTCGGGTACCAGAGGTCGGCTCCGCCCGTCGGGGCGACCCGCATCGTCCGCTTGAGCAGGCTCGACCGGTACCCGAACTCGAGCTCCGACAGCGACAGGGACTTGCGCTGCCCCGTGGCACGGTCCCAGGTCCGCACCGCCGCGACCACGCCCGAGATCTCCTGCCCGTACGCGCCGATGTTCTGCACGGGCGCCGCGCCGACCGTCCCCGGGATCCCGGACAGCGCCTCGACGCCGACCCACTCGTTCGCCACGGCCTCGGCCACGAACGCGTCCCAGTCCTGCCCCGCCGGGATGCTCAGGCTGGCCCCGCCGCAGGCACCGTCCGTGCCGCAGGAGTCCTCCAGGTCCGCCTCCAGGCCCTGGCGCACGTCACGCACCACCACGCCGTCGAACCCCTCGTCCGAGACGAGCAGGTTGGACCCGCCGCCCACGACGAGCAGCGGCACCCCGGCGTCGTCCGCCCCCCGCACCGCGTCGATCAGCTCGGCCTCCGTGGTGGCCTCGACGTAGTGGTCGACCGGCCCGCCGACGCGCAGCGTCGTCAGGTCGGCGAGGGTCGGGGCGGCATCCTGCCCGACGGCGGAGGTCGGCTCGGTGGAGGTGCTCGGCGCGGTCTGGCTCACCTCTCCAGGGTAGACGCCTCGACCGCGGGCACCTCGTCCTGCGGAGGCTTCGCCGCGCCGGCCACGAGGATCCCGAGGAGCACGGGCGCGGCCAGCACGAGCAGCGCGAGCCGGTAGCCGGTGTGCTCGGCGAGGAACCCGATGAGCGCCGGGCCGAGGAAGAACGCCGAGTAGCCGACGGTCGAGACGACAGCGACGCGCAGGGCGGCGCGGCGCGGGTCGTCGGACGCCGCGGACATGCCCATCGGGAACCCGAGGCCGGCGCCGGCGCCCCAGAGCGCGACGCCGACCAGCGCCGTCGGCAGGTTCGGCACGAGGGCGAAGATCAGCACGCCCACGATGGCGGACGCCCCGCTGCCCCGCAGGACCCACACCCGACCGAACCGGTCGATGAGCGCGGTGCCCACCATCCGGGTGACGGTCATCGCGACGAGGAAGATCGCCAGCGCGAACGCTCCGAGGCCGTCCCCGACGCCGAACCCGTCGACGGTGGCCAGGCCGACCCAGTCGTTCGCGGCGCCCTCGGTGAGCGCCGCGCCGAGCACGATGAGACCGACGAGCAGGGTGCGCGGCTCGCGCCAGGTCGCCAGCGTGTCCTTGACGGTGTGCCCGTGCGAGGGCTCGACGGCGATCGACGGGTCGGCGATCGTGTCCTGGGCGCCGTCCTGCGAGGTTGTGGGACCGGCGTCGTGCGCGGGCAGGAAGGCCCGGACGCAGAAGGCCACGGCGACGGAGTCGAGGACGACGATGCTCACCAGGTGCGGCGTGATCGGGACCTGCAGCCACGCCGCGACCGCGCCGATGCCGGCACCGGCGACGGTGCCGACGCTGAACGCGGCGTGGAACCGCGGCATGATCGCCTTGCGGAGCCGCTGCTCGACCACCGCGCCCTCGAGGTTCATGGCCGCGTCCCACACCCCGACGCCGACGCCAGCGAGGAAGAGGCCGACCCGCACCCAGACGTGGTTCCCGGCGTCGACCCCGAAGCAGGCGACGGCGAACCCGACCGCGGAGGCGATGGCGAAGACCAGCACGGTGCGCGACGCCCCGAGCCGCGAGCTGATCATCCCGGACAGCGGGAGCGCGCAGATCGACCCGATGGAGGCGGTGAGCAGCAGCAGCCCCATCTGCCCCTCGGAGAACCCGAGACCGTCGCGGACGGCGGGGATCCGGGACGCCCAGGTGGCCATGCCGAACCCGGCGGTGGCGAAGACGCCGAAGACCGCCCACGTGGCGGAGCGGAGGCGGCGCTCGACGGCGGCCGCGGCGGGGACAGAGGTGTTCACAGCATGACGATCCAGCAGCACACACCGTTCGGTCAAATCGTTTCGAGCGGAGTGCCTCGCGCACCGATAGGCTGGCGGCTCGCACCGACGGCAGAAGGAGCCGCATGGGCCGCACACCGGGCAGCCGCCCGACCCTCGCTCGGGTCGCCGAGCACGCCGGCGTCTCCGTCTCCACGGCCTCGCTCGCCTTCTCCGGGTCGGGGCCGATCACCGGCGAGACCCGCGACAAGGTGCTCGTCGCGGCCGCGGAGCTCGGGTACACCGGCCCCAACCCGCTCGGACGCCAGCTCCGCCGCGGGCGGTCCGGCATCATCGGTGTCGTCATCGGCGACTACCCCGGGCGCGCCTTCCGCGACCCGGTCGCCGTGCAGGTGCTGGACGGCCTCGTCGACGTGCTCGGCACCCAGGGCCTCGGCGTCCTGCTGATCCCCGGCGTCAGCCCCTCCGACGACGGCGTGGACCCCCTGCTCGAGACGGCGGCCATGGACGTCGCGGTGCTCGTCTGGGGCGTGCTGACGGACGACCCGATCCTCACCGCGCTGCAACGGCGCAACGTCCCCGTCGTCGTCGGCGAGGGCCGCGCGGTCGACGGCGCGCCGCTGGTCGCCCTCGACGACCGCGTCGGGATGGCCGAGGCCGCCCGCCACCTCCTCGACCTCGGGCACACTCGCGTCGCGGAGATCGCGCTGCCCTTCGGCCACGGCGAACGCTCCGGCCCGGTCGACGCCGAGCGGCTGACGAGGGTGGACCGGACGCCCACCGCGAACCGCCTCGCCGGCGTGCGGGACGCCGTCGACCCCGTGCTCACCTGGGAGACGCCCGCGTCGCTGGTCGAGCACGGGCGCGACGCCGCGACGGAGATCCTGTCCACCTGGGTCCCGGCGTGGGAACGTCCGACGGCGATCGTGGCCCACTCGGACCTGCTGGCGGCGGGGGCCGTCATCGCCGCCCGCGAGCTCGGCCTGTCCGTGCCCGAGGACGTCTCGATCGCCGGCTTCGACGGCATCGCCCTGCCCTGGCTGTCGCCCGACGTGCTCACGAGCGTGCACCAGCCGCTGCGGGAGAAGGGCGCCGCGCTGGGCCACGCCGTCATCGGCCTGCTCGCGGGCGAGGAACCGACCACCGTGACGCTGCCGGTGGGGCTGGCGACGGGGACGACGACGGGGCCCGCGCCGCAGTAGTACTACCTCGGCGAGCGCGGCACTACCTCGGCGAGCGCGCGCTCTCGGGTCAGGAACGCCAGCATCGCGTCCTTCGGGCCGTGCGGGGACTCGAAGCGCACCGCACCGGCGAGCTCGAACCCCATCGCCGCCGTCCGCGCGATCGCCGCACGGTGGCGCACGTCGGGCTCCACCACGATCCGCTCGACGTCGGGCCGCGAGAACGCGAACCCGACCAGCGTCGGCCCGAGCACCTCCCAGGCCACCGCCTCGCTGCCGCGGAAGAAGTGGGCACCGACGTCGCCGGGCCGGACGTCGTACGCCGCCGCGACCGGGTCGTCCTCGGGATGGTAGAGCTGCGCGAGCGCCACCGGGACCTCACCGTCGCGCACCAGGTAGGCGTGGTGCGTGGGTAGCGAGCCCACGAACTCGTACGTCTCGCGCAGCTCCTCGCGCGTCAGCCGCCCCAGGCCGAAGAACCCGGCGTGCGGCCGTGTCACCCAGTCGTGCAGCACCTCGACGTCGGCGGCCGGGTCGAGCATCGTCACGCGCAGCCCCGACGTCCCCGCGCACCAGACCTCCTCGCCGGGCGCCCCGTCGTGCAGCCGTGCCGTCATGGCGTCTCCCAGGTCTCGGGGCGCAGCCGCGCCCAGTCCGTCTCGATCTCGTGCGTGCCCGCCGCCGCCCACTCGGGGTGCTGGTCCGCGAGGTGCGGCGACCTCGGGTCGCCGCTCGCCCCGAACGGCACGCCCCACCGGCTGCGCCGACGGTCCGCGAGGTCCCATACCCAGCGCGCCACGGAACCTCGCCAGGACACGGTCGAGACGCCCGGCACGGAGCCGGTGCAGCACACGGTGTCGGCGGCCCCGCCGACGGGTGCCCGCAGCGCGTCCGGGACCTGCGGGACGGCGACCGGGTCGAGCCCCGTCACCTCGGCCAGGGTGTGCAGCGGCACGACCGGGTGCAGCTCTCCCCAGGTCGCCGGGACGCTCGGCACAGCCTCGGCCGGGACAGGTCCACCGGTCCGCCCGGTCACCTCCGCCAGCGCGGCCCCGGCCACGGCGGCCGGGTCCAGCGGCGGGTCCCACGTCACGCCCGCACGCAGGAGCGGCTCCAGGGCGCCCGCCACCCGCGCGGTCACGTCGCACCAGGGATCGAACAACGCCGGCAGCCCGGTCGGCGCGTGGACCGGAGCCAGCGCGGGGTGCGCGGCCACCCGACGGGCCAGCGCGTCCCGCCAGCGCACGAACGACGCCGCGTCCCGCGAGCCGGCCTCCATCCGTGCACCGGCCCCCGCCCAGTCGCGCAGGCGTGCCGCGGCCGGGCCGACGCCGGGCCCCCGCACCCCGTCGAGCAGACCGACCAGGGCCGCCGCACCGCCGTCGGACACGTCGCCGAAGACCCGCGACTGGCCGTCGGGCCGCTCGCCGTCGTCCGGAGCCGTGGCGAGCAGCGCAGCGATCCGCCCGGCACGGTGCGGGGCGTACGTGTGCCCGAGGCCGGGCACCCGACCAGCGGGGACCGGGCGGTCGTTCGCGTCGACGGCGAGGTCGCGCACCTCGACGGGGGCCGGCATCGACCGCCACGGCGGAGCCGACCAGCCGGGGCCGACGGCGTGCGGAAGGACGCGCTCGGCCGGCGAGCGGTCCGGGGCCCGGCCCGCGGTGAGGCTGAGCACCGTGCCGCCCGTGTCGGCCGTGAGCACACGGTTGACCGGGTCGACCCAGCCGGCGAACGCTGCCGCCACGTCGCGGGCGCTCCGCGCACGCAGCAGTCGACGCCACGACGCGACGCCGAGGTCCGCCTCGGTGCGGGCGGGCCAGCGCAGGCTGTGCCGGTCGGTGACCAGCGGCCCGCGCGGCGTCTCGGTCCAGGTGACCTCGACGTCCTCGGCGCCACGCACCGGGACGATCTCGCGACCGGACACGCCGTCTCCCGCGGAGCCGTGCAACGTGTCCGCCGTCTCCGTGAACAGCTCGACGTGATGGGCCATCGCGTTGGTGATGCCCCACGCCACCGAGCGGGACGGACCGTCCGGCGCGCCGCCGTCGGGCACCGTCGCCTGCCCGAAGTGCTGGATACCGGGGACGCCCGGGAACGCCAGCCCCACCACGTCGTACTCGTCGCAGGCGAGGCGGACCTGCTGGTACACACCCGGCAGCTCGAGCAGCCGGTGCGGGTCGCCGGCCAGCAGCGGGATGCCGCTCGCCGTCCGTCCGCCCGCGAGCGCCCAGGCGTTGGAGCCGGCCGACGCGCCGGACCCGTCGCCGTCCGCCTCGCCCAGGAGCACGTGGTCCGGGCCGAGCGTCCGGGCGACGTGCTCGCGCCACAGCAGGTGCGGCCAGCCGCTGAACAGGACGTGGTTGGTCAGGAACACCCCGATCGGCATCCAGTCCGGCCAGGGGGTGTGCGGCGGCAGCTCCCCCGGGACGGCACCGGCCAGCACGTCGAGCTCGGGCACGTCGCGGCCGCCCTCGGCCAGGCCGGCGTTCACGCCCGCCGTGTAGGCCGCGAGCCAGGCCCGCTCCGGGGCCGCGAGCGCGGCGTGGACCCGCCGGGCGGTGTCGACGAGCCGGACCCGCACGGCGAACCGGTCCCATGCCAGACCGCCGGGTCCGATCCGCGCGGCCAGGCGGCCCTCGGCGCGCCAGCGGTCGGACTCCAGCTGCCAGCCCCGGTCGCGCGCCGTCACGTACCCCTGCCCGTAGGCGAGGTCCGGCTCCGTGCCGGCCCGCACGTGCGGCACGCCCCAGGCATCACGGAAGGTCTCGAACCTCATCCGCGCGCCACCGGGTTCGCCAGCGTGCCGGCATAGATCAGCGAGCTCGACTGGTCGGCCAGGTCCACCATCTGCAGCGTGTTACGCAGCTGCAGCCGGTTCAGGCACGAGTGCGCGAACCGGTCGGCCCGCAGGTCCACCCCGGACTCGAGGTCCGGGTGCTCGGCGTGGTGCCGGTCGATGCACTCGCCCACGAGCGCCCAGAAACGGTCCTCGGCGAGCACGCCGTCGACCGCGAGGATGCCCGCGAGATGGCGCAGCACGCCGTCGAACACGTCGGTGAAGATGGCGAGCGCCTTCTCGGCGTCGTCCACGGGCGTGACGATCCGGGCGACGTCGCCGGGCATCGCGGACGAGAGGCGGTCGGAGAGCACGGCGACCTCCTCGCCGATGTCCTTCATGAACGCACCCCGCACGACGCCGTCGCGCAGCACGAGCACGAGGTTCTCCCCGTGCGGCATGAACGCCAGGTCGTGGGCGCGCAGGCAGTGCACCAGCGGGTACAGGTAGGCGTCCAGGTAGGCGCGGACCCAGGCCTCGGCGCCGATGCCGGACGCCCGGACCAGCGCGGTGGCCAGCGCCGACCCGGCCGCGTCCCGGTGCAGCAGGCTCGCCATCGTGGCCAGCCGCTCGCCCGGAGCGGTCCGGGGCAGCGGCGACTCGCGCCACAGCGCGGCGAGCATCTTGCGGTGGGCGTTCGGCTGCGGCGTGCGGTGGTAGACGTCGCCGGTGTACCCGATCGCCGCCAGCTCGCGCAGGACGCCGAACCCGGCGCCCGCGAGCGTCGCGTCCTGCGCCACCAGCCCGGCGACCCAGTCGTTGATCGCCGGCGTCGCCCGCATGTAGCCCGGGCTCAGGCCCCGCAGGAACCCCATGTTCTGGATCGCGAGCGCCACCTTGACGTAGTGGCGCTCCGGCCGGGTGCGGTTGAACATCGTGCGGATGGACTGCTGCGGCGTGTACTCGTCGGCGCCCGGCCCGAGCGGCACGAGGTCGCCGCGCGCCACGTCGGCGGCGAAGGTGATCGGCAGCCGGTGCTGCGCCTGCCACGGGTGCACGGGCAGGTAGAGGTACTCGGCCGGGTCCAGCCCGCGGGCGGTGAGGCGGTCCTCGAAGGCAGTGCGCTCGGCGCCGGAGAGCTCCGCGCCGTACAGCGCGTCCTCGCGCTGGCCCGCTCCGAGCGCCAGGTGCGTGTGCTCACGGCGCGCGGCGACCCACTGCAGCCGCAGCCGGCCGCCCCGCTCGGGCGCGTAGGCCGCGTAGTCCTCCAGGGAGAAGCCGATGCGCCCGTTGTTCGCGAGGAAGCCCGGATGGCCCTCGCTCATCGCGCCCTCGACGGCCTGGTAGGCCTCCGCGGCCCGACGGTTCTCGGCCGCGCCGTCGGCGGCCGGCAGCGTGAGATCCGCGACGAGGCGCGCGACGTCCGGCGTGGCACCGGTCAGCTCCCGGTCCCGCTTGGCGATCGCCGCGGCGAGCGTGCTCGACAGCTCCTCCAGGTACGTGGCGAGCAGCGCGTCCGGGACCCGCAGCAGCGGCTGCAGCCCGGCGATCAGGTCGAGCACGTCCACCGGCAGCACGGACCCGTCCGGGGCGGTCCGGGTGATCGATGCGGGGTCCACCACCCAGTGCTCGAGCGCGAACGTGCGGGCCGCGAACGCGTAGCTCGCGTCCTCGAGGTCGAGCCGGTACGCACCGGTGCCGCCACGGCCGTCCCGGCCGTCCAGGGCCGGGGTGAACAACCGCTCGTGCGCGAGCTCCGCGAGCGCCTTGGCGGCCAGGTGCCGGTGGGCGACGTCGGCGAGGTCGCTGCGCAGGTGCCCGGCGAACGTGACGCCGTCCCCGAGCGGGGACGCCGCGAAGTCGGCCCGCGTGCACACGCTCAGCGCGGCTGTCTTCGTGTGGCCGGCGTCGCTGACCCGCACCTCGCGCAGCACCCGGAAGCCTGCGGCGGCGTTCTTCGCGGCGATCTTCGCGTTGGTGACGTCGGGCTCGACGACGACGCGCGCTCCCCCGCGCCCGCCCACGGCCACGTCCGCGAGGCAGAAGCGCACGACGGCGCCCATCACGGCGTCCGTCAGGCCCGGCCGTCGGCGGGCCGGGTCGTCCGGCGGCGGCGCGACCAGCAGGTGCATGCCGACGTCGCCCGGCTCCGCGGCGTGCACCTGGGTGAGCAGCACGCGGGCCGGGTCGTACGTCTCGGTGTACACGACCGGCTCATCGTCGAGCCGGCCGATCCAGCCGTCCTGCGCGTCGTCGGCGGCGACCGCGGCCAGGTAGCCACGCACCCCGTCCACGTCCAGGTCGGCCATCGCCCACGCCGACGACGCCGGGTGGGCCAGCCACGCCTGCACCGTCGCGGCGTCACGGACCGGCGACACGGCGGTGAACGTCACCTCCCCGAGCCGCGTCGCGGCCGAGAACACCGTGCGGTCCGCCGCGGGCACGACGGCGGTGGCAGTCGTCGCGCTCATCGGGTCGCCTCCGCCGCCGGTGCCGGCGACGCGGCCGGGGTGCCGCCGTCGGGCAACCCGCCGGGCAGACCGAACTGCTGGAAGGCGATGCGCCGCTCCACCCGGTACGGCTCACGACCCGTGATCTTCGCGAGGACCACCGAGTTGCGCCACGGACCGAACCCGAGGTCCGGCGCGGTGACACCGTGCGTGTGCTCCTCGCCGTTGAGGGTGTGGATGCGCCCGTCGGTGCTCACCGCGTAGTCGCGCGTGACGTCGAAGCGGCCGCGGTCGTCCAGCAGGAGCCGGTCGCGGACCGGCTCGAGGAGCTCCGGCACGCCCGCGCCGTAGCCTGTGGCGGCGACGACCGCGCGCGTGCGGTGCTCCACGGTGCGGCCGAGCTGCGCGTGCCGCAGCGTCAGCACGTGCTCCGGGCCGCCGTCGTCGGCCGGCTCGGTGCGGGCCGCGACCACCTCCGTGTCGCTGAGCAGGGTGGTCGGGACCTCGCGGCCCAGCGCGGTGCGGCGGTAGAGCGTGTCGTAGATGTCGTCGATCAGGTCCCCGCTGATCCCCTTGTAGAGGTTGCGCTGCTCGCGGCCGACCAGGTCGCGCAGCTCCGGCGCGAGCCCGTGGAAGTGGTCCGTGTACTCCGGCGAGGTCATCTCGAGGGTCAGCTTGGTGTACTCCATGGGGAAGAACCGCGGCGAGCGGGTCACCCAGTCGAGCCGGAAGGCGCCCGCGTCCTCGAGCAGGTCGCGGTACACCTCCGCGGCGGACTGCCCCGACCCCACGACCGTCACCGCGCCGCTGGCCCGCAGAGCGTCGCGGTGCGGCAGGTAGTCGGCCGTGTGGATCACCGGTCCGGCACCCGGCGTGCGCCCGGCGGACTCCGCCAGACCGGCCAGCGGAGGCGGCAGCCGGGGCGTCGTGCCCACGCCGAGCACCACGTGGCGGGCCTGGTACCGCTCCCGGCGGATGCCGCCGTCGTCCCCGGCGACCTCCGCCGTCACCACGTACTCGTCCGCGCTCGCGTCGTGCTCCACGGCGACGACGCGGCGGCCCCAGCGCAACGAGTCGAGCCGCGCGGCCACCCAGCGGCAGTACTGGTCGTACTCGGCACGGAGCGGGTAGAACGACTCGCGGACGTAGAACGGGTACAGCCGCCCCGTCGCCTTGAGGAACGCCAGGAACGAGAACGGCGAGGTGGGGTCCGCCATCGTGACCAGGTCCGCGAGGAAGGGCACCTGGATGGTCGCGCCCTCGAGCATCATGCCGGGATGCCAGCGGAACTCGTCCGCCTGGTCCAGGAACACCGCGTCGACGTCCGCCAACGGGTCGGCGAGCGCGGCGAGCCCCAGGTTGAACGGGCCGATGCCGATGCCGACCACGTCGTAGGTGCTCATCGTGCCGCCTCCGTGGTGTCGTAGCGGTCCAGGTGCGGGTGCACGTCCCGGCACGGGGGCACGTGGTCGTCGGCGAGCGCCTGACCGGCGAGGATGCCGTGCGCCGCGCCGCGCACCAGTCCCAGCACGTGGCGGACGTCGTCGAGCGTGACCTCCGGGTTGAGCAGGGTGAGCTTGAGGCAGGGACGCCCCTCCACGACCGTCCTGGCCACGCTCGCACGCCCCGAGTCGAACAGCACCCGCCGCACCCGCGCCACCAGGGCGTCCGCCTGGGCGTCCGTGACCCCGGCGGGCTGGTAGCGGAACAGCACCGTGGACAGGTCGGTGCGCCCCACCAGGTGGAGCTCCGGGTCGTCCCTCAGGTCCGCGTGCACCGCGGCAGCCAGGTCGCAGACGGCGTCGACCATCTCGCCGATCCCGTCGGCACCCACCGCCCGCAGCGTCGCCCACAGCTTGAGCGCGTCGAACCGGCGCGTGGTCTGCAGCGACCTGTCGACCTGGTTGATCTCGACGTCGGCCGCGCCCGCCTCCGGGACCGGGTTGAGGTAGTCGGCGTGCCAGGCGGTCCGCGCCAGGTCGGCCGGATCGCGCACCAGCACCGCGCTGGCGGACACCGGCTGGAAGAACGTCTTGTGGAAGTCGACCGTCACCGAGCGGGCGCGCTCGATGCCGTCGAGGCAGTGACGACGAGCCGCCGAGACGAGCAGACCGCCGCCGTAGGCCGCGTCGACGTGCAGCCACGCGTCGGTCGCGTCGCACAGGTCCGCGATCGTCGCGATCGGGTCGATGCAGCCACGGTCCGTGGTGCCCGCCGTGGCGACCACCGCCATGACGACGTCGCCGACCCGCGCCGTCGTCGCGAGCGCCTCCGCGAGCGCACCAGGGTCCATGCGGCCGTCGGCGTCCGCACCCACCGTGACCACCGCGTCGTCCGACAGCCCCAGGATCATGGCGGACTTCGCGACCGAGAAGTGGCTGCTGGAGGTCGTCAGGATGCGCAGCCGGTCCTGCAGCCCGTGCCGCGCGACACCCCGCAGGCGCGTGCCGTCCGGCCCGGTCAGCGCACTCTCCCGGGCGGCCAGGAGGGCGTGGAGGTTCGACTGCGTCCCCCCGGAGGTGAACACGCCGTCGCCGCCGGTGAAGCCGATGCGCTCGGTGGTCCACCCGACGAGCCGGCGCTCCATGAGCGTCGCCACGGTGGACTGGTCGTAGGTGTCCACCGAGGTGTTGATCGCGGCGAGCATCGCCTCGGCACCGACGGCCGGGATCGCCACGGGGCAGTTGAGGTGCGCCGCGTACGCAGGGTCGTGGAACCACACCGCGTGGGTGGCGTACAGGTCCGCGGTCTCACGCAAGGCGCTGTCGGTGCCGATGGGTGCGTCGAGGTCGACGCCCTCCACGAGGGCGGCCAGCTCGGTGCGGCTCGCGCCGCTCCAGGGCTGCTCGACGGCGGCGAGGCGGGCGGCGACGTCGTCGACGACCTGGCCGACCGAGCGGGCGTAGGAGCTCGCCGTGCTGCTGTTCAGGAGAGCGTCGGTGCAGGTCAGCGTCGCGTCGGGCGGAGTGGTGGGCACGTCCGGGGGCTCCTCGCCGAAGGGGATGAGTTGGTCAGGCTCGCCTAACTTAGTCTCACCTAAGTCCCAGGTCCAGACGAGCCACTATCTGAGACCGCGTGGGACGTGGGGCTGGCGGTGCCGCGGGGTGTCGGGTCCCGTGCACGGTCGCGTTCACGGGCGCAGGGCGCCCTCCACTTCGGGACTGACGACCGTGCACGGGACCCGACACCCCGCTTCGACGCTCCCGCCCGGCGCTACCTGACGCCGTCAGGCACTACCTCGGCCACCGGCCTGCTACCTCGACAGGCGGGCAACTACCTCGGGGAGAGCGGTACTACCTCGCCGGGTCGGGTACCACCTCGGCGGGGGTGGGCATCGTCGGGGTCGGCAGGTAGACCTCTCCCCCGGCGGCCCGGAACTCTGCGGACTTGGCCGCCATCCCCGCGGCCATCTCCGCCTCCGCCCCCGCGACCCGCTCACGCTGGGCCTCGGCGTCGCCGAACTCGTCGCGGATGTCCTGCGAGATGCGCATCGAGCAGAACTTCGGCCCGCACATCGAGCAGAAGTGCGCCGTCTTCGCCGCCTCGGCGGGCAACGTCTCGTCGTGGTACTCCTCGGCCAGCTCCGGGTCCAGCGAGAGGTTGAACTGGTCCCGCCAGCGGAACTCGAACCGCGCCTTGCTCAGCGCGTCGTCCCGCTCGGTGGCACCCGGGTGCCCCTTGGCGACGTCGGCCGCGTGCGCCGCGATCTTGTAGGTGACGACGCCAGTGCGCACGTCGTCGCGGTTCGGCAGGCCCAGGTGCTCCTTGGGCGTGACGTAGCAGAGCATCGCCGTGCCGTACCGGGCGATCTCCGTGGCGCCGATGGCCGAGGTGATGTGGTCGTAACCCGGTGCGATGTCCGTCACCAGCGGCCCCAGCGTGTAGAAGGGGGCGCCGTCGCAGAGCTCCTGCTGCCGTTCGACGTTCTCGCGCACCAGGTGCAGCGGGACGTGGCCCGGGCCCTCGACCATCACCTGGACGTCGTGCTCCCAGGCTCTCTTGGTCAGCTCGGCCAAGGTGTCGAGCTCGGCGAACTGGGCGGCGTCGTTGGCGTCCGCGATCGACCCGGGACGCAACCCGTCCCCGAGCGAGAACGCCACGTCGTACCGCGCGAAGATCTCGCAGAGCTCGTCGTAGTGCGTGTACAGGAAGTTCTCCTGGTGATGCGCCAGGCACCAGCCGGCCATGATCGACCCACCCCGCGACACGATGCCGGTCACCCGGTTCGCCGTCAGCGGGACGTACCGCAGCAGCACGCCGGCGTGGACCGTCATGTAGTCGACGCCCTGCTCGCACTGCTCGATGACCGTGTCGCGGTAGATCTCCCAGGTGAGGCGCGACGCGTCACCGTCGACCTTCTCGAGGGCCTGGTAGATCGGCACCGTGCCGATCGGGACCGGCGCGTTGCGCAGCAGCCACTCCCGGGTGGTGTGGATGTCGTCGCCGGTGGACAGGTCCATGACGGTGTCGGCACCCCACTTCGTGGCCCACTGCAGCTTCTCGACCTCCTCCGCGATCGTCGAGTGCACCGCGGAGTTGCCGATGTTGGCGTTGACCTTCACGGTGAACGCGCGCCCGATGATCATCGGCTCGGACTCGGGGTGGTTCACGTTGTTGGGGATGATCGCGCGGCCCGCCGCGACCTCCGAGCGCACCAGCTCGACGTCGACCCCTTCGCGGATCGCGACGAACCGCATCTCCGGGGTGATCTCCCCCCGGCGGGCGTAGTGCATCTGCGTGACCTTGCGCCCGGGCAGCGCGCGACGCGGCGTGCGCCGCTCGCCCTGCCACTCGGCGGACGCGGCTCCCCGCCGTCGGGCTCCCCGGCCGTCGTCGGCCAGGTCGCGCTCCCGCCCCGTGTACTCCTCGGTGTCGTCGCGCCCGGCGATCCATGCCGTGCGCAGGCCCGGGATCCCCTGCGTGGGATCGCCGCCCGGGCCGTCGGTGCGGTAGATCCGCACCGGTGGGTTGGCCGACCCGTCAGGGGCGTCGGCCAGGGTGATCTCGGTGACCGGGACGACGATCCCGGTCTCGATGTCGCGCTCGAAGGCGAGCGCGCGCGACGGTGCGTCGTGCGACATGTGGTACTCCATCTTCCTACGCCGGCATGACCCGGTCAGGTTCGACGGTCCGGGCCGCGTCAGCCCGATCTCAGCCCCTGCGTGAGGCTCCCGTGGGATCCCGGTCAACGTAGCACGCCCCCACGGCGAGGGCCGTGGGGGCGTGCGGAGCAGAGCAGAGCGGGACCGATGAAGCCTGGCAGGGTGTCGTCAGGCGAGTCGCACGACGGCCTGGGCCCGACCGAGGACCTTGACGTCCTCGTGGGTGACGGTGAGATCGACCCGTGCCGTGCCGGCCTCGGGGTCGAGCGCACCGATCGTCGCGACGACGTCGACGACGGCGCTCCCGCGGGCGGGGACGGGCACCGGCTTGGTGAATCGTGTGCCGTACCGGACGACCGCACCCGGATCGCCGACCCAGTCGGTGACCACGCCGATGACGGAGCCCATCGTGCACATGCCGTGGGCGATCACCCCGGGGAGCCCGACGTCGGTCGCGAAGCCCTCGTCCCAGTGGATCGCGTTGAAGTCGCCGCTGGCGCCGGCGTAGCGGACCAGGGTGGCGCGGTCGAGCTCGAGGGTGCGGGTGGCGACGACGTCACCCACCGCCAGCTCGGCCAGCTCGGGGCGCTGCGTGGTCATCAGGAGTCCTCCCCGCGGACGACCAGGCTGGACGTGACCGTGGCGACGTGCTCGCCCGGAGCGGCGTCGTCGGCCCCGGTGGCGAAGATCTCGCACCGGGTGGTGACCATGGAGATGCTCGCCCGCTGCGTGACGGAGTCGACGTGCAGGACCGTCACCAGCTCGTCGCCGGCGACGATCGGGCGGTGGTGCTCGAACTTCTCGTCCGCGTGCACGACGCGTGCGAAGTCGATCCCGGCAGCAGGGTCCGCGACGTACTGCGACTCGGCGCGCTGGGCGGCCACCACCGCGAAGGTGGGCGGCGCGACGAGGTCCGGATAGCCGAGACCCCGCGCCGCCACGGTGTCGTGGTGCGCGGGGTGCTGGGCGCCGACGGCGTCGGCGAACTCGCGGATCTTCTCGCGCCCTACCTGGTACGGCTCGGTGGCCGGGTACTCACGGCCTGCGAAGGCGGTGTCGGGCTGGGTGTTCGCCACGTCGGTGTGGAGTCTCGCGACGAGACCGCGTCAGCGGGTCTCGCGGTGAGCGGTGTGCTTGCCGCAACGCGGGCAGAACTTCGCCATCTCCAGGCGGTCCGGGTTGTTGCGACGGTTCTTCTTGGTGATGTAGTTCCGCTCCTTGCAGTCCACGCAGGCGAGCGTGATCTTCGGGCGGACGTCCGCGCTCTTGGAAGCCATGGTGTGTCACCTCTCGCGCCCCCGGAAGGCGCAACGTGCGTCAAGGATCTGGGTGGTTCGACGCCGGCCGTCGAACCGTGTGTTGCCGTGTGGTTGGTAGCGAGGGCGGGGCTCGAACCCGCGACCTCACGATTATGAGTCGTGCGCTCTGACCAGCTGAGCTACCCCGCCGCGCGTGACTCAGCGCGAGACCGTCCACCCGTTGTCTCGGGTGGCGGACCCGCGTCGTGTCACAGAGCCCCGAAAGGGAATCGAACCCTTGACCTTCTCCTTACCATGGAGATGCTCTACCGACTGAGCTATCGGGGCGCGGAGAGAACATTACACGGCGTGGGCGGTCCGGACGAAATCCGGCTTCCCCTGCCGCACCTGCACCCTCCCCGGGTGCCGGAACAACCTCACCGAGATGAGAACCGCTCCGTGCGGTGGCAGGTGAGGGATTCGAACCCCCGAAGTCGATGACGGCTGATTTACAGTCAGCTCCCTTTGGCCGCTCGGGCAACCTGCCGAGCAAGGCCGCGGACGACCTTGCGGAGACAACCATAGCGGCCAGGTGGCCGCTGCGGAAATCCGTCCACCGTGGCACTTGTCACCCCGCGGCATATCCTGCGCTGGTGACCACCACCGCCGCCCCGCCCGCGCCCCGCTGGGGCCTGCCGCTGGGCCTGGGAGCCTTCCTCCTGTGGGGCGCCATGCCCCTCTACTTCCCGCTCCTCGAGCCCGCCGGCGCGGTCGAGATCATCGCGCACCGGATCGTGTGGTCGCTCGTGTTCTGCGTGCTGCTGCTCACCGTCACCCGGTCCCTGCGGACCTACACGGTGGTGTTCCGCAACCCCCGTACCCTGGGCGTGCTCACGGTCGCGGCGATCCTCATCGTCACCAACTGGGTGACGTACGTCTACGCGGTGCTCAGCGAACACGTCCTGGACGCCGCGCTGGGCTACTACATCAACCCGCTGGTGACCGTCCTGCTGGGCGTGCTGGCGCTCCGCGAGCGGTTGCGGCCCGCGCAGTGGGTCGCCCTCGGCTTCGGCGCGGCCGCCGTCGTCGTCATCTCCACGGGGGTCGGCGGTCTGCCGTGGATCTCGCTGGTGCTGGCCTTCTCCTTCGGCAGCTACTCGCTGACGAAGAACCGCGCGGGGCGCACGGTCGGTGCGCTGCCGAGCCTCGCGGTGGAGACCACGGTGGCCGCTCCGTTCGCCCTGGCCTACCTCGGCTGGCTGACCGCCGCCGGTGTCTCCACGTTCGGGCAGCAGGGCGTCGGGCACGCCCTGCTGCTGGTCAGCGCCGGCATCGTCACCGGGGTGCCGCTGCTGCTCTTCGGGGCCGCTGCGCGTCGCCTGCCGCTGTCCGTGCTCGGGATGCTCCAGTACCTGACGCCGACGCTCCAGTTCCTCGTCGGCCTGCTCCTGTTCGGCGAGCACATGTCGCCGTCACGGTGGGTCGGGTTCGCTCTCGTGTGGGTCGCGCTCGTCGTCCTCACGGTCGACGGGACCCGGTCGGCACGGGCGACACGACTGGCCGCCGCCGCGACCGCTACCGTGGTCCACGAGCCCTGACCCTCAGCACGCAAGGAGCACCGCCATGGCCGACTCGTCGTTCGACATCGTCTCCAAGGTCGACCGCCAGGAGGTCGACAACGCCCTCAACCAGGCCGCCAAGGAGATCAACCAGCGCTACGACTTCCGCGGCGTCGGCGCCTCGATCTCCTGGAGCGGCGACGCGATCGTGCTCGTCGCCAACTCCGCGGAGCGGGTGAACGCCGTTCTCGACGTCTTCCAGACCAAGCTGATCCGACGCGGCGTCTCGCTCAAGGCCATCGACACGGGCGAGGGCGAGCCGCAGGCCTCCGGCAAGGAGTACCGCCTGCCCGCCACGCTCAAGGAGGGTCTGAGCAGCGAGGACGCCAAGAAGATCACCAAGCTGATCCGCGACGAGGGCCCCAAGGGCGTCAAGACCCAGATCACCGGTGACGAGGTGCGCGTCAGCTCCAAGAAGCGCGACGACCTGCAGGCCGTCATCGCCCTGCTCAAGGGCGCGGACCTCGACGTGGCGCTGCAGTTCGTCAACTACCGGTGAGCACCCCCGGCCGCCTCCCCCGTCTGGTGGCGACCGACCTGGACGGCACGCTCCTGAGCCCGGACGGGACCGTCTCCGACCGCACCCGGTCCGCCCTGCGAGCCGTCGAGGCGCAGGACATCGAGATCGTGTTCGTCACGGCCCGCCCGCCGCGCTGGCTGCCCGGCCTGGCCCACTGCGTGGGTGGTCACGGTCGCGTCGTCTGCCTCGGGGGCGCCGCCGTCTGGGACCTCGCGACCGGCACCGCGCTCGAGGTCCGCGGCTTCGCCGACGACGCCCTGCGCGGGCTCGTCACGGACCTCCGTGCCGCCGTCCCCGAGATCGCGCTCGGGTTCGAGCGGCCCGGCGGCCCCGCCTTCGACCCCTGGTTCCCCCGGGACGAGACCGACCTGCCCGCGACGGCGCGGTCCGTGCCGGTCGAGGAGACGCTGCCCGACGGCGGCACCCCGGCAGCGGCCGACGGGCCTGTCGGCAAGCTGCTCGCCGTCCGGCCGGGGGCGGCGCTGTCCACCCGGCCCGGCGACGTCGGCCACGAGGCGGGCGACCGCGAGCAGGAGGAGTTCTTCGCCGTCGTCCGCTCCGCCGTCGGGCCACGGGCGCTCCTCGCGTTCTCGGGGGCCGCGGGCCTCGCCGAGCTGCTCGCCCCGGAGGTGACCAAGGACGCCGCGCTCGCCCGCTGGTGCGCTCGGCTGGGCATCGAGCCCGCCCACGTGTGGGCCTTCGGGGACATGCCCAACGACCTGCCCATGCTGCGCTGGGCCGGGCGCGGCATCGCCGTCGCCAACGCCCACCCGGACGTGCTCGCCGAGGCCGACGCCGTCGTCGGCCACCATGCCGAGGACGGCGTCGCCGTGGCGCTCGAGGCCATGCTGGCCGGGCACCACCCCGCCCGCTGACCCCGGCAGGGGGCGTCGCTCAGTAGCGGGAGATGCCGCCGGGACCGAATCCGGTCCCGCCGGCCATCTTCTCCAGGCGGGAGACCCGCTCGCCCATCGGCGGGTGGGTCGAGAAGAGCTTCGCCATACCGCCGCCGCGGAACGGGTTGGCCAGCATGAGGTGGGAAACGTTCTCCAGGTCCCGCGTCTGGGGCAGCGGCGCCGCGGCGGTCCCCTGCTCGAGCTTGCGCAGCGCGGAGGCCAGCGCCAGCGGGTCACCGGTCAGCTTGGCGCCGTCCTCGTCCGCGTCGTACTCGCGGGTGCGCGAGATCGCCATCTGGATGAGCATCGCCGCGAACGGCGCGAGGATGGCGAGCGCCAGGCCGGCCAGCATGTTGCCGCCGTCGCGCCGGTCACCCCCGCCGAAGAACATCAGGAACGACGCGAGGGAGGTGATGACACCGGCCAGCGCCGAGGCCACCGACGAGGTGAGGATGTCCCGGTTGTAGACGTGCATGAGCTCGTGGCCGAGCACGCCCCGCAGCTCGCGCTCGTCGAGGATGCGCAGGATCCCCTCCGTGCAGCACACGGCGGCGTTCTTCGGGTTGCGGCCGGTGGCGAAGGCGTTGGGCGCCTGCGTCGGGGAGATGTACAGGCGCGGCATCGGTTGCCGGGCGACCGTGGACAGCTCGCGCACGATCCGGTACATCTCCGGCGCCTCGAGCTCGGTGACGGGGTATGCGTGCATCGCCTTGATGGCGATCTTGTCGGAGTTCCAGTACCCGACGGCGGTGCTGATCAGGCCGAGCGCGGCGAAGACGAACAGCATGCTCTGGCTGCCGCGGAAGAACACGGCCCAGATGCCGAGCAGCACCGCCCACAGCACCCCGAAGAGCAGCACGGTCTTGAGACCGTTGAAGTGCCGATGACCCACGTGCGTTCTCCTTCCAGGCGACACCCGTGCAACGCACGAGGCCCGACGGCGGTTCCCACCGCCGTCGGGCCTCGTCGTACGTCAGGGTCAGGCGCGACCCTTCGCGATGTCGATCATCTCCTCGCGGGGGACGACCTTGATGCGCTCGCGCCCGTGGGGCTCGCCCAGCGCGATCTCGTGCGCGTCCAGGAGGGAGAACTCGTCCCAGGTGACGACGTCGACGCCGCGCTCGACGAGGAAGTCGACGACCTGCTGCGGGTCGCCGTGCGGAGCCGTGCGGCCGTCGTCGGCGACGTCCTCGACGAGGTGCCGCACCGTCTCCGAGGCGTCGGACTTCGTGTGCCCGATGAGGCCGACCGGACCACGCTTGATCCAGCCGGTGGCGTACACGCCGGGCAGGTGCTCGCCCTCAAGGTCGACGACCCGACCCTCCCGGTTGGAGATGACGCCCTTGAGGTGGTCGAAGGGGATCTCCGGCAGTGGCGACCCGAAGTAGCCGACCGCACGGTAGACCGCCTGGACGGGCCAGTCGTGGAGCTCGCCCGTGCCCTTCACCGTGCCGTCGCCCTGCAGTGCCGTGCGCTCGGTGCGCAGGCCGACGACCTTCCCGTCCTCGCCGAGGACCTCGGCCGGTGCGTGCAGGAAGTGCAGGTGGATGCGGCGCGACGCGGTCTGCTGCGACGGCTCGACGAGGGTCCAGTCGGTGAGGGTCTTCACGACCTGCTTGGTCTGGTTGGTCGCCTCGATCGCGGCCATCGAGCCCTCGTCGAAGTCGTAGTCCTCCGGGTAGACGACGATGTCGACGTCGGGCACGTGCCCGAGCTCGCGCAGCTCCAGCGGGGAGAACTTCACCTGGGCGGGTCCGCGGCGGGCGAAGACGTGCACGTCGGTCACCGGGGACGCCTCGAGACCGTCGAGGACGTTGGCCGGGATCTCCGTCGGCAGCAGGTCCTTCGGGTGCTTCGCCAGGATCCGCGCGACGTCGAGCGCGACGTTGCCGGCGCCCAGCACCGCGACCTCCTTGGCCTCCAGGGGCCAGGTGCGCGGCACGTCGGGATGGCCGTCGAACCAGGAGACGAAGTCGGCGGCGCCGTAGGATCCGTCCAGGTCGATGCCGGGGATCGTGAGGTCCGCGTCGCGGATGGCACCGGTCGAGAAGATGACCGCGTCGTAGAACTCGCGCAGGTCCTCGAGCTTGAGGTCGACGCCGTAGTTGACGTTGGCGAGCAGCCGCACGTCACCCTTGCTCAGCACCTTGTGCAGGGCTCCGATGATGCCCTTGATGCGCGGGTGGTCGGGCGCGACGCCGTAGCGCACGAGGCCGAACGGGGCGGGCAGACGCTCGAAGAGGTCGATGCTGACGTCGAGGTCGGTCTTGGACAGGATGTCCGCGGCGTAGATGCCCGCGGGGCCTGCGCCGACGATCGCGACGCGCAGAGGTCGGGAGCTGCTCACTGCGAGGTACGCCTTCCGGTTCGATGCTTGCGTGGCGTTCAAGTCTACGAGCACTGGTGAGGCTCGCCTCACCTGTCGCCACTTCCAGCATGCTGGCAGGAGTGCCAGGTTCTCACATCTGTCCCGAGAGGTGAACAGGTCGTCTCACATCGCGAGCGGGCAGTGACCAGAAACCCTGCTGTGGCCGGCGTCGCCGCCCGCTCGCTGCTCGTCCGCAGACGTCGAGGGGCGGCCCGGACGAACCGGACCACCCCTCGACACCACCAGCCCCGCAGGGCCGGGCACCGCTGAGACGACGTCAGCCGCGGATACCCTGCGCCAGCTGCGCGTCCGCGTCCGACAGCGTCTGCGCCGCCTGCTCCAGGAACGACGCCATCCCCTCAAGACCCTCAATGGCCTGCGTCGTGCCCGTCGTGAACTCCTCGTAGGACGTCTGGAACGCCCCCGACGCCTGGTCGGTCACGAAGCCCGACGACACCAGGTTGCTCACCTGCGTCTGCAGGTTCTGCAGCACCTCGGTCAACTGCTGCTGACCGCTGCGCAGCTGACCAGCCTGAGACCGCAGCTCGTCGTACGTGACGTTCATGTTCGCCATGAAAA
>NZ_JBLUNY010000010.1:0-41886 GCF_048065335.1 Isoptericola maris
ACAACACACATGCATGCACGCGTCCACTGTGCGGTTCCCGAGAAACGGGCACCACCCCACCCAGCCCCACCAGGGCCAGGCACGGGGCCACCCACACAACTCGACAACGTTACGGCGGTCACAGCGAAGGGGAAACGCCCGGTCCCATACCGAACACCCGGAAGCTCAGCCCTTCAGCGCCGATGGTACTGCCCTGGAGACGGGGTGGGAGAGTAGGACGCCGCCGGACACCCTTCACAGCCAGGCCCCCCACACCACACGGTGCGGGGGGCCTCGCTGCATCCCCCCGACGGAACTTCCCACTGGATGGGACCTATCATGTTCGGGCAGGTCGTCGGTGTCCGTCGCTGATCGACCGGCAAGGAGACCGATGGCGGAGCAGGCTGAGAGGCGGCACGGGTGAGGATCTCGGCAAAGGCTGATTACGCAGTGCGCGCGTCCGTGGAGCTGGCGGCCGCGACCGACGAGCATCCCGTGTCAGCCGAGGTTCTGGCCTCCGCCCAGCAGGTGCCGCACCGGTTCCTCGAGGCGATCCTTCGTGACCTGCGCCGTGAGGGCATCGTGGCGAGCCGCCGCGGGGCCGGCGGCGGGTACGTCCTGGCCCGGCCCGCAGCCGAGGTCTCGGTGGCCGACGTCGTCCGGGCCGTGGACGGCCCCCTGGTGTACGTGCGCGACCAGCGCCCGTCCGACCTGGACTACTCGGGGTCTGCCGCATCGCTGCTGCACGTCTGGGTGGCGCTGCGCGCGAACGTTCGGGCGGTGCTGTCCCAGGTGACTCTCGCGGATCTCGCTACGGGGACGATCCCGGCGGAGATCCGTCTCCTGGTGGACGACGACGAGGCGTGGGAGAACCCCTGACGGAACGGCTCCGTCGGAGCCGCCCGGGTCACGCTCGGTGCGACGTTCCCGAGACACCCCTCGACATTAAACCGATGGGACCGATAGGGTATGTCGAGTAACTCGTCGTTCCCACGTCGGAGGCTCTCGTGCCCACTCTCGTACTGCTCGCTCTCGTCGGACTCGGGGCGCAGCTCGTCGACGGCAGCCTGGGCATGGCCTACGGGGTCACCTCCACGACCCTGCTGCTGATGATCGGCACGAACCCGGCCGCAGCCTCGGCCACGGTCCACCTGGCCGAGATCGGGACGACGCTCGCCTCCGGTGCATCGCACTGGCGCTTCGGCAACGTCGACTGGCGGGTCGTGGCGCGCATCGGCCTGCCCGGCGCGGTCGGCGCGTTCGCCGGCGCGACGTTCCTGTCCTGGCTCTCCACGGAGATCGCCGGCCCGCTCATGTCGGTGCTGCTGCTCGGCCTGGGGGTCTACGTCCTGTTCCGGTTCACCTTCCGCGGGCTGCGCACCGACCGGATCGGGCAGCCGCTGCGCCGCCGCTTCCTGACGCCGCTCGGCCTGGTGGCCGGGTTCATGGACGCCACCGGCGGGGGCGGCTGGGGGCCCGTCGGTACCCCCGCGATCCTCGCGAGCGGACGTCTCGAGCCCCGCAAGGTCGTCGGTTCGATCGACACCAGCGAGTTCTTCGTCGCGGTGGCGGCCAGCCTCGGCTTCCTCGTCGGCCTCGGGACGGCCGGGATCGACGGCTCCTGGGCGATCGCGCTGCTGATCGGCGGGCTGATCGGCGCACCGATCGCTGCCTGGATCGTCCGGTGGGTGCCGCCGCGCGTCCTGGGCTCCGCGGTCGGTGGGGTCATCGTGCTGACGAACACGCGCACGCTGCTCCGCACCGACCTGGTGTCGGTGGGCAGTGCCGCGACGACGGTGATTCTCGCCGTCGTGGCTGCCGTCTGGGTTGGTGCGGTCGTCTACTCGGTCCGGGCGCACCGCAGCGAGCGTGCTGCCGCAGCCGCCGAGTCGTCCGGGGCAGGGGACGAGGAAGCGTCCGACGCGGCCCCCGTCGGATGACGGAACGCCTCCTCAGGTGGCAGTTCTGGGCCTCGGGAGTACGGTGGGCGGCACACGAGTCCTGACCGGGTGCTGAGCCCGGAACCCGGGGGAGATGTCATGAGCGGTTCGTCGTCGCACCGCACCGTCGGGGGTGCCGGCCTGGCCGGCGCGGCCGAAGTTCTCGCAGCGGGTGTACAGCTCGTCGTGGGCCGGTACCGGGTCGAGCTCGACTCCGGCCGCACCTGGTGGTCCGACGAGGTGTACCGGATGCACGGGCGTGAGCCGGGCGAGATCGAGCCGAGCATGGACGCGCTGAGGTCTCGCACGCACCCCGACGATCGCAGCCGGGTCTCCCGGACCGCCGTGGTGGCGATGCGGTCGGGACGGCCGTTCAGCAGCGCCCACCGGATCGTCGACCCGCACGGGAAGGCGCGGACGGTCGTGGTGACGGGGCAGGCGCACCTCACCGACGACGGCGAGATCACGCACGTCGCAGGCTATGTGCTGGACGTCAGCCCGGTGACCCGTGAGGCGCTGGACCGCGAGTCCCAGCGCGCCGTGGGACGGGCCATGGTGTCGGCCTCTGCTGTCGAGCAGGCCAAGGGTGCGTTCATGGTGGTGCACGGCATCGCGGAGGCCGAGGCCGGCGACAAGCTCGGCGAGGCGGCTGCACGGGCCCAGATCCCGTTGCAGGCTGCGGCCGCTCAGATCGTCGAGGCGATGGCCGGCGCCGACGGCGACCCGGCGGTGCGGCTCGAGGCGGCCCTGGCCGCCGTCCACACCGTGGAGCGGCCTCGTGGGCACGAGGCGCAGCTGGCCCGACGGCGGCAGCGCACCCGCGGCTGAGCGCGCCTGCGCCGGTCCGGGCCTCAGACCACGGAGACCTGCTTGGCCCGCCGGTCCACGGCCTTGGTGACGCCCTGCCGGGCGAGCCGCCGGGCGAGGACGGCGACGCCGCCGGTGACGGCCGCGAACGTGATCGCCTGCACGATCGGGATGTCGTCCGCGTCCAGGTCGATCGGGGCGTCGTTCCCCGTGGCCTTCTCCCAGATCACCTTGATGAGCTTCTGCGCGACCCACCCGGCCGCGAACGTCGCCGCGACCGTCCCGATCTTGAGGCCCAGCGAGGGCTCGGACTGCGGGGAGAGCTCAAGGTGATCCACGGATCCTCCAGTACCAGACGGCGGCATCGGGCGAGGCTCGCGAGGGGTCCGCCCGACGGACGTCACCACCGTAGCGTGCGCACGGTGTGTAGGCTCGGAGGGAACGACAGGGGAGCGCCACCGAGCGCTGAGAGTGCGGATCTCCGCAGACCCTCGAACCTGACCCGGTTAGCACCGGTGGAGGAAGTCGGGCTTCTCGATCCCGTCGTCCGTGGACATGGACGACGGCCCCCCTTCAGATCCGTCTGAGGAGGACGAATGATCATCCGTACCCGCCGCACCCTGGCGACGGTCGCCGCTGTCGGCCTGCTGCCCGCACTGGCCGCCTGCTCGGGCAGCGAGGCCCCGGGGGAGTCCGGTGGGTCGTCGACCGACGGCGAGCTCTCGGGCACCGTCACGCTGGTCACCCACGACTCCTTCGCCCTGAGCGACGGGCTGCTGGAGTCCTTCGAGTCGAAGACGGGGCTGCAGGTCGAGCACGTGGCCGCCGGCGACGCGGGCACGCTGGTCAACCAGCTCGTCCTGACGCAGGACAGCCCGCTCGGGGACGTGGTGTACGGCGTGGACAACACGTTCGCGTCACGCGCCGTGGAGGCGGGGGTGTTCGAGCCCTACACGCCGACGGACCTCGACCCGTCGGTGACCGCGCAGGCGGAGCCGGGCCTGGTGGCCCTGACCCCGATCGACCGTGGCGACGTCTGCCTCAACGTCGACACGGCCTGGTTCGAGGACGCGGGCATCCAGCCGCCGGCCACCTTCGAGGACCTCACCGAGGAGGAGTACGCCGACCTGACCGTCGTCACCAACCCGGCGACGTCGTCGCCCGGCTTCGCGTTCCTGCTGGCCACCGTCAGCGCGTTCGGCGAGGACGGATGGCAGGACTACTGGGCCGAGCTCGCGGACAACGGTCTGCGCGTCACGGACGGCTGGTCGGACGCGTACTACGTCGACTTCTCGGGCGGGGGCGAGGGCGGCGAGCGACCGATCGTGCTGTCGTACGCGACGTCGCCGGCGGCCACGGTCACCGAGGACGGCAGCGCCTCGACCACCGCGGCGTTGCTGGACACCTGCTTCCGCCAGGTCGAGTATGCGGGCGTCCTCGCGGGGTCCGACAACCCGGACGGCGCCCGGGCGCTGGTCGACTTCCTGACGTCGGGGCCGGTGCAGGCGGACGTCCCGGGCAGCATGTACATGTATCCCGCGGACGAGTCCGTGGAGCTGCCCACCGAGTGGGAGCAGTTCGCGCCGCTCGCCGAGGAGCCGCACGAGGTCGCCGCGGAGGAGATCGCGGCGCACCGTGACGAGTGGATCGAGCAGTGGACGGCCACGGTCATCGGGTGAGCCGGAGGCGACGCGAGGGTGAGGGGCGCAGCGGAGCAAGACACTCGCCCGGAGCGGAGCCGCAGGGTCACCCGACGCAAACCCGGGTGAGCCGGAGGCGACGCGAGGGTGAGGGGCGCAGCGGAGCAAGACACTCGCCCGGAGCGGAGCCGCAGGGTCACCCGACGCAACTCCGGGTGAGCCTGCGGCTCCGACCCCGGCAGGCGTGGCTGGGCTGGGGGGCCGCGGTCGGTGTCCCTCTGGTGTTCCTCGCCGTCTTCTTCGCCTGGCCGGTGGTCGCGCTGGTCGTCCAGGGCTTCTTCGCGGACGACGGCGCGGGCGGGCGCACGCTCGACCTCTCCGGCTTCGCGGAGGTCCTGGGTCAGCCGCGCACGTGGCGGGTGGTGGGGCAGACGCTCGCGCAGGCGTCCGTGGGGACGGTGCTGAGCGTGCTGCTCGGCATCCCGGGCGCCTACCTGCTGTACCGGTGCCGGTTCCCCGGTCGGACGTTGCTGCGTGGGCTGGTGACGGTCCCGTTCGTGCTGCCGACCGTCGTCGTCGGTGTCGCGTTCCGGCACCTGTTCACGCCGTCGGGGCCGCTGGGGTGGCTCGGGTGGGAGGAGAGCTTCGCGGGCGTGGTGGTCGCGCTCGTGTTCTTCAACTACTCGGTGGTGGTCCGCACGGTGGGCGGGCTGTGGGAACGGCTGGATCCCCGTGCCGAGCAGGCTGCGCGGGCTCTCGGTGCGACGCCGTGGCGCGCCTTCCGCACGGTGACGCTGCCGGCGCTGGGTCCGGCGATCGCCTCGGCGGCGTCGGTCGTCTTCCTGTTCTGCTCGACGGCGTTCGGCGTCGTCCTCGTGCTCGGCGGCATGCGGTACGGCACGATCGAGACGGAGATCTGGATCCGCACCACGCAGTTCCTGGACCTGCGTGCCGCGGCCGTGCTCAGCGTGCTGCAGCTCGTGGTGGTCGTGGCCGCGCTGCTGGTCAGCGGCCGCCTGCGTGCCCGCCGCGAGCGGGCCTTGCAGCTCACGGGCGAGCGGTCGGGCGCCCATCCGCTGGACCTGCGCTCCGTCCGGGACGTGCTGCCCGCGGTGGCGACCGCCGTCGTCGTCTGCGGGCTGGTCGCGTTCCCGCTCGCGGGTCTCGTCCTGCGGTCGTTCCGGGGGCCCGACGGCGCCTGGTCGCTCGCGAACTATGTCGCGCTGGGGACGACGGGCGGGCGCAACGCGCTGACCGTGACCGTGTGGGAGGCGACGGCGAACTCGTTGCGGATCGCGGCCCTCGCCACGCTGATCGCCGTGGTGGTCGGCGGGCTGGTGGTGCTGGTCGTCTCGCGCCGGCCGCGTTCGCGCGGCCTGCGGCGCGCCGTCGGGGGGCTCGACGCGGTGTTCATGCTCCCGCTGGGGGTGTCGGCGGTGACGGTCGGGTTCGGGTTCCTCCTGACGCTCGACCGGCCGCTGGGTCTGGACGTCGACCTGCGCACGTCGGGGCTGCTGGTGCCGATCGCGCAGGCGGTCGTCGCCATCCCGCTCGTGGTCCGCACGATGCTGCCGGTGCTGCGGGCGATCGACCCGCGGTTGCGGGAGACGGCGGCGGTGCTCGGCGCGCCGCCGGGCCGGGTGCTGGCCAGCGTGGACCTCGCCCTGGCGGCGCGGTCGCTGGGGCTCGCCGTGGGGTTCGCCTTCGCGGTGTCGCTCGGGGAGTTCGGCGCGACGTCGTTCCTGGCCCGGCCGGACGCCGCGACGCTGCCGGTGGTGATCTACCGGCTCGTCGGGCAGCCCGGCGCGGAGAACTACGGGATGGCGCTCGCGGCGTCGGTGGTGCTGGCGCTGCTTACCGCGACGGTCATGATGGTGGCGGAACGGATGCGTGGCGACGGCGGCGGAGGGGAGTTCTGATGACGGTCTCGCAGGAGCGCGGTGCCGGCCTGGCCGTGCGCGACGTCGTCGTCCGCTACGGGCAGCGGCGCGGGCACGCGGGCACGACGGCGGTCGACGGCGTCTCGCTCGACGTCGCGGCCGGCGAGGTGCTGGCGCTGCTGGGGCCCAGCGGCTGCGGCAAGTCCTCGCTCCTGCGGGCGGTGGCCGGCCTCGAGCCGGTGGCGGCGGGTTCCGTGGCGTTCGACGGTGCCGACCTGGCGGGCGTGCCCGTGCACCGTCGGGGGTTCGGGCTGCTGTTCCAGGAGGGCCAGCTGTTCCCGCACCGCGACGTCGCGGGGAACGTGGCCTACGGGCTGGCCGACCGGCCGCGGGCGGAGCGGGCCGAGCGGGTGTCCGAGCTCCTGGCCCTGGTGGGGCTCACGGGGTTCGGCGGGCGACCGGTGGCCGAGCTGTCGGGCGGGGAGAAGCAGCGGGTGGCGCTGGCGCGCGCCCTGGCCCCCCGGCCGCGGCTGTTGCTCCTCGACGAGCCGCTCTCGGCCCTCGACCGGGGCCTGCGCGAGCGGCTGGCCGTCGAGATCCGGGCTGTCCTGCACGCGACGGGCACGACAGCGGTGTTCGTCACCCACGACCACGACGAGGCGTTCACGGTGGCGGACCGGGTGGCGGTGATGTCGGCGGGCCGGCTCGCTCAGGTCGCGGCGCCGGAGGCATTGTGGCGGGCACCCGCCACGCGCGAGGTCGCGGAGTTCCTCGGGTACCAGACGTTCCTGCCGCACGCCGACGGTCTCCTCGCGGTCGGTCCGGCGGGCCTGCGGGTGGTCGACGGCGGCTCGGGTGGCGCTTCCGGTGGCGCGTCGGTGGGCGGTGAGGTGCGGCACGGCGTCGTCGTCGCGACCACGTTCCGGCGCGGTCGCACCGAGGTCACCGTGGACGCGGACCTGGGTGCGGGCGAGGAGCGGCTGGTCGCCCTCACGGACGGCAGCGTGCCGGCGGCCGACGACAAGGTGGGCTTGGTGCTGGACCCGCGGGGCTGCGCCGTCGTGCCCGGCTGAGGATGACGACGGGGCGCCGCGGCGCTCAGCCCTGCGCGTCGTGCACGAGCAGCGCCACCTGGGTGCGGTTCTCCAGGCCGAGCTTGTCCAGGAGCTGGGAGACGTGCGCCTTGACCGTGGGCACGCTGAGGTGGAGGCGGGTCGCGATCTCGGCGTTGGAGGCGCCCCGGCCGAGCTCCGCGGCGACGTCGCGCTCGCGGGCCGTCAGTGCCCCCAGGGCCGCGTGCGCCCGTTCCCGGGCACCGCCGGTACCGGCGACGGTCTCCATGAGCCGCCGTGCGACGTCGGGCGCCAGCACCGGCTCGCCCGCCGCGGCCGACCTGACCGCGGCCGCGATCCGGGCGGGCGGCATGTCCTTGAGGAGGTAGCCGGCGGCGCCGGCGTGCAGGGCGCCGCCGACCTCCTCGGCCGTGTCGAAGGTGGTCAGGACGACGACGGCGGGCGGTGACGGCCGCGCCCGGACGGTGCGCGTCGCGTCGATCCCCCCGACGCCGGGCATGCGCAGGTCCATGAGGACGACGTCCGCCGGGTGGGCGTCGAGCACACCGGGGACCTCACCGCCGTCCGCCGCCTCGGCGACCACCCGGATGCCGTCGGCGCCGTCGAGCATGAGGCGCAGACCGGCGCGCACGAGCGCGTCGTCGTCCACGAGCACGACGCGCACGCTGCGCTGCGGGGAATCGGTCATCGGTCCCACGGTAGCCAGGCCGCGAGCGTGAAACCTCCGCCGGCACGCGGGCCCGCGTCGAACCGGCCGCCGAGGAGCGTCACCCGCTCGTGCAGCCCGACGATCCCTGTGCCGCTGCCCGGTCCGTCGCCCGGTGCGCCCGGCCGTCCGCCGTCGTCGGCCACGCGCACCGTGGCCTCACCGGGTCCGATCTCGAGCTCGACCCGGACGGCCGCGCCCGCGGCGTGCCGGCGCGCGTTGGTGAGACCTTCCTGGACCACGCGGAAGAGCGTGGTCCGCACGGCCGGTGGCACCTCGGCGGAACCGGCTGCCGGCGCGTCGTAGGAGACGGCGCTCCCGGCCTCCCGCGCCTCCTCGACGAGGCCCGCGACGTCGTCGAGGTCCGGTGCGTGGTCGAGGCCGTCCGCGCGCAGCAGGCGGATCACCTGGCGGAGGTCCTCGAGCGCGTCGCTGACGCCGGAACGCACGCGGCCGGCCGCCGCGGCGAGCGCTGCCGGGTCGGCGTCGGGCCGGTACTCCAGCGCCCCGGCGGTCGCCGCGAGCAGGGAGAGCCGGTGGGCCAGGGTGTCGTGCATCTCGCGCGCGATCCGGGTGCGCTCGGCCGTGCGAGCCTCGGCCACCCGCTGCTCCTGCTCGGCCTCGGCACGCCGGGCGCGGTCGCGCAGCGACCACAGCACGAGCGCCCGCTCCTGCCAGAACGCCCCCCAGCCGAGCAGCGCGGCGTGCACCGCGACGTCGCACAGCAGCCACCAGACGAGCGGGAGGGGGACGGGGTGCCACAGCGCCTGGACGGCGTGCCCCAGCGTCCCGGCGACGGCGACGAGCAGGGCGGTGCGGATCGGGCGGCTCCGGGCCACCTGCAGCGTCGCGGCCGTGGCGGCAGGCGTCGCGGCGGGGGAGAGCGCGGCCAGTGCCGCGAGCCCGAGTGCCGCGGCGACCGTGTGCCGAGTGAACAGCAGGGCCGTCAGCCCGAGCGCCGCCAGCGCGACGGAGACGTCGAGGAGCAGCCCGGTGCGGACGTCGAGGTTCGAGGTCACGACCACCACGGCGGTCAGCGCGGCGATCGCCAGCCAGGCGCCGATGAGCAGGCGTCGCGGGAGGGTCGCGGGAGGGACGTGCATGGCAGGAACGCTACGGCTGCCCGCCGGGTCCCGACACCGACGAAGGTCGGGGGCGTCCCCGGCTCCGGTCGGGGTGCCCGACGACGGAGGTCCCGGCAGCGACCTCCCTCCGGCCGAGGCGCAGGTCGCCCCGGGGCTCGCACGCTGGGTACCGACAGCATCCGAGGACGGACCGGCAGCGCCGGCGGGAGGAGACGGGACGATGACCCATCAGACGACGGGACGGATGATTCCGGACGGGAACGGGACCGGGCGGCGCGGCGGGGTGCTCCGCCGTCGGACCCCGGCGTGGGGCGTACCGCCGCTGGCCGCGGCGGTCGCTGCGGTGGTGTGGACGGTGGCGACCGTGAGCGGCGCGGAGCTGGTCGCGAGGACCGGTGGCGGCCTGCGCGAGGTGGGGCTGGTCGACGTCGTCGTGGCCGGGCTCACGGCCGGGCTGCTCGGCTGGGGCGTGCGTGCGCTGCTGCGGCGGCTGCCCGGCGGCGGTGACCGGGTGTGGCTCGTGCTGTGCGGCGTGGTGCTGCTCGGCTCCTTGGCCGGCCCGCTGGGCGCGGCGACACGGGAGGCCGTGGGGTTCCTGGTCGCCGAGCACGTGGCCGTCGGCGCGACGATCGCGCTCGGCCTCCGGCGGAGCGCCTCGGGAGGCGGGGTCGACCACACCGCGGGCTAGCGCCTGGCCCATCCATGATGCGGTGCACGCTGCTGAACGGCTGACTCGCCCTGACCGTCACCGCGTTCTCGGCGAAGCGACAGGCAGGACGAAAGCCTCCTCCTGACCAGCGCGGACGGTCAGCCTCGCCAGGCAGGACGCGGCAGGGCGGGCAGCGCGAACACCGCACGGGCATGGTGCATGAGGAGCAGGAGGGGGTCGCGGCGCGCGACGAACGCGTCGTCGGGCACCAGACCGAGGGCGCGTCGGCGGTGCAGCATGGCGAGCTCCGTCGCGGCCTGCTGGTAGTCCGCCAACGCGCGAGCGGGCCCGCGCCCGAGGGCGGCCCGGACCTGTTCGCGGGCCCGGCGTCTGCGGTGCAGCGAGGACAGCATCCACAGGTCGGACGGCGTGACGACGCCGGTCTCGCGGTACTGCGGCAGGTGGGTGCGGATCAGGGCGACGATGCGCTGCCGGTCGCGGTGCAGCACGACCGCCAGGGCGACGAGCACCCCGAGCCCGGCGAGGTAGGCCGCACCGAGGCCCGGCAGCCCGAACGCCGACGACGCGTTCCACGCCGAGTGCAGCGCGACCGCACCTGCCAGCCCGGTGAGCACCGGGATTGTCCTGCTCCGGCCGGGACGGCGCAGGGCCGCCGCCGCGACGCCGATGCCCATGAGCGACGTGCACAACGGGTGCAGGAGCGGGGAGACGAGTCCGCGCACGGTGAACGTCAGCGCCAGGGTGCCCGGTGGGGCGAAGGCGTAGTAGCTGATGTTCTCCACCACGGCGAAGCCGAGCGCCACCATCGATCCGTAGATGATGCCGTCCGTCGGACCGTTGAGCTCGCTGCGGCGGAACCACAGCAGCCCCACCAGCACCGCGCCCTTGAGGACCTCCTCGACCACGGGGGCGGTGACCGCCGCCATGGCGTACCTCCCGAGCTCGTTGCCGAGCATCGGTGCCCACACCAGGTCCAGCCCGGCGGTGTTGAGGAGCATCGCCAGGAGCACCGCGACCCCCGCACCCCACCCGAAGGCGGCGATCAGGGCATCGGGCGGCTCCGGCTCCAGCCGGTCGAGCGCCAGGATGCCCGCGAGCAGCAGCGGCAGCGGGACGAGCGCGAGCACGACGGCCGCCGGGACGCCCGTGGCGCCGTCGTGCAGCATGACCGTCAGAGCGATGACCAGGCACAACGACGACACGGCGATCGTGACGACCGTGCCGACCGACGGGCGGGCCGTCGGCCGGTCGGCCAGGATCGCCCGCGGATCGAGTGGAGGCATGGCCCAAACCCTACTGAGGCCGCGCTCCCGCCCGTCGTGGCGTCCGTGCTCTCAAGCCCGCCGCTCCCGGTAGTACCGGATCAGCGCGGCGGTCGAGGAGTCCTGCTCGGCCAGCGTGGCGTCGTCGCCGGAGACGGCGGGCGCGATCTCCAGGGCGAGCTTCTTGCCGAGCTCCACGCCCCACTGGTCGAACGAGTCGATGCCCCACACGACACCCTCGACGAACGTGATGTGCTCGTACAGCGCCACGAGCTGGCCGAGCGCGGACGGCGTGAGGGCGGGCGCCATGATCGACGTCGTCGGCCGGTTGCCGGAGAACACGCGGGCCGGGACGATCGCCTCGTCGGTGCCCTCGGCGCGGACCTCCTCGGCCGTCTTGCCGAACGCCAGCGCCTTGGTCTGCGCGAAGAAGTTGGCGAGGAACAGCTCGTGCACGTCGGCGCCGGGCTGCACGGCCTTCCCGTCGCCCTCGCTGTCGGTCAGCGGGTAGGCCGGCGTCGCGAACGCGATGAAGTCCGCCGGGATGGTGCGGGTGCCCTGGTGGATGAGCTGGTAGAACGCGTGCTGGCCGTTGGTGCCGGGCTCCCCCCAGAAGACCTCGCCGGTCTGGGTGGTCACGGGCGAGCCGTCCCAGCGCACCGACTTGCCGTTGGACTCCATGGTGAGCTGCTGCAGGTAGGCCGGGAACCGGTGGAGCTGCTGGGCGTACGGCAGGACGGCGTGGGTGTGGGCGTCGAGGAAGTTCGTGTACCAGACGTTGAGCAGCCCCATCAGGGCGGGGACGTTCCGCTCGAGGGGCGTGGTGCGGAAGTGCTCGTCCATCGTGCGGAAGCCGGCGAGCAGCTCGCGGAACCGGTCCGGCCCGAACGCGATCGCCAGGGACAGGCCGATCGCGGAGTCCACCGAGTAACGGCCGCCCACCCAGTCCCAGAACCCGAAGGCGTTGTCCGGGTCGATGCCGAACGCGGCGACCTTGTCGAGCGCCGTGGACACGGCCACGAAGTGCTGTCCGACGGCGGCCTGTCGCGCCTCGTCGGTGTCCTCGATCGCGCCGGACGCGACGAGGGCCTCCCAGAGCCAGGCCCGTGCGAGGCGGGCGTTGGTCAGGGTCTCGAGCGTGCCGAAGGTCTTGGAGGCGACGATGAACAGCGTCGTCTCGGGGTCGAGACCGGCGGTCTTCTGCGCGACGTCGGTCGGGTCGATGTTCGAGACGAACCGGGCCTCCAGGCCGTCGCGCAGGTACGGGCGCAGGGCCTCGTAGACCATGACGGGACCGAGGTCGGATCCGCCGATGCCGATGTTGACGATCGTCTCGACGGGCTTGCCGGTCACCCCGGTCCACTTCCCGGAGCGCACCTGGTCCGCGAAGGCGCTGAGCCGGTCGAGCTCGCGGGCGACGTCCGCGTCGACGTCCTGCCCGTCGACGACGAGCGGCGGCTGGGTCCCCGGCGCCCGGCGCAGCGCGGTGTGCAGCACGGCGCGGTCCTCGGTGACGTTGATGTGCTCGCCGGTGAACATCGCCTCGATGCGTGCGGGGAGGTCGACCTCCCCGGCGAGGCGGACGAGCAGCTGGTAGGTCTCGTCGGTCGCGAGGTTCTTGGACAGGTCGACGAACAGGTCGCCGGCGGTGTGGCTGTGGCGCTCGGCGCGGCCGGGATCGGCGGCGAACCAGCCGCGCAGGTCCCCCCGGAACTCGTGGTGGTGCTGCAGCAGCTCGTCCCAGGCGGACGTGGTCGTGGCGTCGACAGGAGAGGTCGTCATGGCGCCTACGGTAGTGATCGCGGGCAGCGTGCGCGCGCCCGTCCGCGACCTGCTGCCACCGCGTTGGGCGGATCCCGCGCGCTCCGGGCCGATCGTGGTGAGGATGGGGTGATGAGAACCAGCAACCTCGAGCTCCTCACCGGCGACGACGCCACGGAGCTGCTCGCGACGGCCGTGTCCACCGCGGGTGGCGAGCTCGTGGACTGGTCGGTCCGCCAGGTCGACCACCGTCCGGGCCGCTCCACGACCGTCGCCTACCGGGCGCGCGTGCGCTGGGTGATCGGCGGCACGGAGCCGCAGGTGCGCACCGAGACGCTCGGGGCGTCGCTGGGGCGGCCGGGCGACCAGCACGTCCCGGGTGTGCTGACGCTGGACGACGGCGAGCACGCGGTCGCGGTGTGGCGGTTCCCGGGCGACCCCGGCCTGCCGGCGCTGGCCACGGCCTACGACGTCGAGGCGGTCAGCACGCTCCTGGGGGACCTGGGTGTGCCGGAGGTCGCGCGCGGGCCGGTGACGCTGCGGGTGCGCGCCTACCGCCCGACGCGCCGGGCCGTCATCGAGGCCAGCACGCCGGGTGCCCGGGTCTTCCTCAAGGTCGTCCGGCCGGAGAAGGGCGACGAGCTCTACGCGCGGCACGCACTGCTCGCGGGCGCCGGCCTCCCGGTGCCGAAGCCGTTGGGCCGCAACACCGACGGGCTGCTCGTCATCGCCCCGCTGCCGGGGGAGTCGATGCGCCACGCGGTGCGCGACGGCGGTCCGGTGCCGGTGGCGGGTGACGTCGTCGACCTCCTGGAACAGCTGCCCGACGGCGTCACGGACCTGCCGTACCGGGCCTCGTGGAGCGAGAACGCGGCCCACTATGCGTCGGTGATCGGGGCGGCGATGCCGTCCGAGGCTGATCGCGCGGCGCAGCTCGCCGCCGTCGTCGCGGGCCGGATCGCCGGTCAGCCGGCGACGGAGCCGACCCACGGCGACCTGTACGAGTCGCAGATCATGCTCGGGCAGGACGGGCGCATCACGGGGCTGCTCGACGTCGACTCGGCGGGGCCGGGCCGGCGGGCGGACGACCTCGCGTGCCTCGTCGCGCACGTCGAGACGCTCTCCCTGCTGCGCGGCTGGGACGCCGACGGGTTGCACCGCCTGGCCCTGGAGTACGCGAAGGGGTTCGGGGACGTCGTCGACGCGGACGAGCTCTCCGCCCGCACCGCGGGTGTCCTGCTGTCCCTGGCGACGGGGCCGCACCGCGTCCAGGAGGCGGACTGGCCGCGGCAGACCTCGCGGCGGCTCGACGCGGTGGAGCGCTGGCTCGGCGGACGTCCGGCCTGAGGCCGGGGCGGACGGGTCAGGCGCCGACCGGGCCGGTGCTGCCGCGGGCGACGAGCGACGTCGGCAGGCGCAGGTGCTGCTCGCGCGGTGCGCCCTCGAGCAGGTCGAGCACCATGCGCAGCGCCTCGGTGCCCATCTCGTGCAGCGGCTGCGACACGGTGGTCAGCGCGGGCGTGGTGGTCAGGGACTCGGGAACGTTGTCGAAGCCCACCACCGACAGGTCTTCGGGGACGCGCAGGCCGAGGTCGTGCGCCACCTCGATGACGTGGATGGCGGACTGGTCGTTCGCGGCGAAGACGGCGGTGGGGCGTTCGCCGCGGGACGGCGCCAGCAGCTCGCGCGCCGGGGTGTCCGCGGTGTTGGGGCGGTAGCCGCCCACCCGGATCAGCGACTGGTCGACGGTGAGCCCGGCGGCCTCGAGCGCCTGGCGGTAGCCGAGCTCGCGGAGGCGTGCCGACTCGAGGTCGGGGCGGCCGCCGAGGTGGGCGATGCGGCGGTGGCCGAGGGCGAGCAGGTGCTCGACGGCCTCGCGCGCGCCGGTGGTGTTGTCCGAGTCCACGGTGTGCGTGCCCTCGGGGCCGGTGTGCGGGTCGATGGCGACCACCGGGATGCCGTTGGCCTCGGACAGCACCATGGTGGGGGTGACGACGATGGCGGCGTCGATGAGGGTCCCGGCGAGCCGGGAGAGCGAGCGGCGCTCCCACCCCGTGATGGCGCCGCCGTCGGTGCCGCCGGAGTACGCGAGGAGCTCGTAGCCGGTGCCGTCGACGGCGGAGGAGATGCCCTTGAGCAGCTCGGTGGAGTAGGGCTCGAACTCGGCCACCAGGACGCCGACGACGTTGGTCGACTGCCGGCGCAGGCTGCGGGCGACCAGCGAGGACTCGTAGCCGAGCTCGGCGACGACGCCGAGGACCCGCTCCGCCGTCGACGGCGCAACTCCGTAGCGGTGGTTGACGACCTTCGAGACCGTGGCGACGGAGACGCCCGCGACCCGCGCGACGTCGGAGATCGTCACGCGACCCACGATGGGTCCGGACTGGGTTCCCGCGGGTTGCGGGTCGGCGGCGGTGCTCACAGGACGAGAGTATCCGGGAACCAGGGCGTGCGGCGCACCCCGTCCGGCCGTGTCGAAACCGTTATCGAAAACGATTGACGGATTTGCGGGTCGCCTGCCAAGGTAGGAATCGGACGGGCAGCCGCGACACCGAGTGCACGTGGCCCGCCCGTAGCCGCAGTACCAGAAGTACCACTGTCGACGACGACCAAGGGGTTCCACGATGACGAGGAAGATGCGAGGCGCGACCGCCGTCGCGCTCGGGGCGACCATCGCCCTCCTGGCAGGCGCCTGTGCCGGTCAGGGAACGGCTGACCAGGAGTCGCCCGACTCCGAGAACACCGCCGAGGGTGGCGAGGCCACCGTCGAGTGGTGGCACAACTCGAACACCGGCGAGGGCAAGGAGTACTACGACCAGGTCGCCGCGGACTTCGAGGAGGCCAACCCTGGCGTCACGGTCCAGATCGAGGCCATGCAGCACGAGGACATGCTGACCAAGCTCCAGGCTGCCATGCAGGCCGGTTCGGGCATCCCGGACGTCTTCATGAGCCGTGGTGGCGGCGAGCTGCAGAACGACGTCGACGCCGGGCTGCTCCGCGACCTCACCGAGGACGCCGCGGAGAGCGTCGAGAAGATCTCCGCGTTCACCGGTCAGTACACCGTGGACGACAGCGTCTACGCGCTGCCGTTCTCGATGGGCATCGTGGGCTTCTGGTACAACAAGGACCTCTTCGAGGAAGCCGGCATCAGCGACGTGTCGGACAGCCCGACGATCGACGAGTTCTACGGCTACGTCGACCAGCTGAAGGCGGCCGGGATCGACCCGGCCTCGGTCGGCGCCGGGGACAAGTGGCCCGCCGCGCACTACTGGTACTACGGCGTCGTCCGCGAGTGCACCTTCGACACCGTCGAGGCCGCCATCGAGTCCGGTGACTACTCCGACGAGTGCTTCATCAAGGCCGGTGAGAACGTCCAGGACATCCTCGACAAGGAGCCGTTCAACCCCGGCTTCCTGGCCACGGGCGCGCAGGAGGGCCCGACGTCGGCCTCCGGCCTGCTGGCCAGCGAGCGCGTCGGCATGGAGCTCGCCGGTCACTGGGAGCCCGGTGTCGTCGGTGGTCTGCGCGAGGACGAGACCGTGCCGGACTGGCTCGGCTGGTTCGCCTACCCCACCTTCCCCGGCCAGGCCGGTGACCCGAGCGACCAGATGGGTGGCGGTGACGCCTGGGCGGTCTCCAACGACGCTCCGGACGTCGCGGTCGACTTCGCCGAGTACCTGGTCTCCGACGAGGTTCAGACGGGCTTCGCCGAGCTCGACATGGGTCTGCCGACCAACCCGGCGGCGACCGACTCGGTGGCCAACGAGACGCTGGCGCAGCTCATCCCCGTCCGTGACGGCGGCGGTGAGGCCCAGCTCTACCTGGACACCCGTCTGGGTCAGTCCATCGGTAACGCGATGAACGACGAGATCGCCCTGCTGTTCGCCGGTGAGGCCGGCCCGCAGGACGTCGTCGACGCCATCGAAGAAGCCGCGGCAGCGCAGGGATGACCGAGATGGCAGACGACGCGGCCGTCGCGACGGACGTCTCGCCTGCCACCTCCTCCGGTCCGGCGGCCCGGGCGCCCCGCACCGGGGGCCCGGCAGCCCGGCCCGCGGGGGGGGGGGGGCGGGCGAAGCGCTCAGAACGACGCAAGTACCTCGAGATCGCGTTCTTCGTAGCGCCGGCTCTCGCGATGCTCATCCTCTTCATCGTCTGGCCGGTCATCACGGCCGTCCAGATGTCGGCGTTCCGGTGGAACGGCCGAGGTCCCATGGTGGACTTCGTCGGGCTCTCGAACTACGTCTCGATCCTCAACAACGACGTGTTCATCGGTTCGCTGATGAACAACCTCCTCATCGTCGTGCTGTCGATCGCCATCCAGCTCCCGCTGGGACTCGCGATCGCACTCCTGCTGAACCGCAAGATGTGGGGCCAGGGCGCGCTCCGCACGATCATCTTCGTGCCGTACGTCCTCGCCGAGGTCGTGGCCGGTGTCATCTGGTTCCAGCTCGTCCAGCCGCAGTACGGCGTGATCGACACGCTCCTGAAGTCGGTCGGCCTCGAGCCGCCGGCCCAGGGCTGGCTCGGCGACATGGACCTGGCGTTGTGGACCGTCGTCGCGATCCTGACCTGGAAGTACCTCGGCCTGGCCGTGATCCTCTTCCTCGCGGGTCTGCAGGGCGTGCCCGAAGAGCTCTACGAGGCCGCCCAGCTCGACGGCGCCTCCTGGTGGCAGGTGCAGCGCCGGATCACCGTCCCGCTGCTCGGCCCCACGATCCGTACCTGGGGCTTCCTGTCCATGATCGGGTCGTTGCAGCTCTTCGACATGGTCTGGATCCTGACCAAGGGCGGTCCGGCGAACGCCACCAGCACGATGGCGATCTTCCTCGTCAACGAGGGCACCCGGAGCAACAACTTCGGGATCGCCGGTGCCGCCTCCGTGATCCTGTTCCTGATCGCGCTGGTCATGGCGGTGCTCTACCAGCGACTGATCCTGCGCCGAGACGCCAAGGGGGTGGCGTGATGACCACGTCGACTCAGACTCCAGCCGTGACCCAGCCGGCCAAGCGCCGCCGGGGCAGCGCGGGCAAGTTCCAGGGCGGCAACCCGGTCGTCTACGCGATCGCGTTCGTGGTCGTCTGCGTGACCCTCGGGCCCGTCGTCTACGGCGTGCTGGGCGGTTTCCGCAGCAACGGCCAGCTCACGCAGAACCCGGCAGCCCTGCCGGACCCGTGGATCTTCAGCAACTACGCGGGCGTCGTCACCAACCCGTCGTTCTGGCAGTACACGCTCAACTCGGTGATCGTCGCCGTGATCACCACCGCGATCGTCGTGATCTTCGGTGTCATGGCGGCGTACCCGCTGGCGCGGTACGCGTTCAAGGGGCGCGAGGCCCTGTTCATGCTGTTCGTCGCCGGGCTCCTCTTCCCAGCCACGGTCGCGGTGATCCCGCTGTTCATCCTGCTCACGCAGAACTTCGGGCTCGGCAACACCTGGTGGGGCGTGGCGCTGCCGCAGGCGGCGTTCGCGCTACCGATGACCGTGGTCATCCTGCGACCGTTCCTGCAGGCGCTGCCGCAGGAGCTGGAGGAGGCCGCGCAGCTCGACGGCACCAGCCGGATCGGGTTCTTCTGGCGGATCCTCATCCCGCTGTCCGGACCGGGCATGGTCACCGTCGGCGTCCTCGCGTTCGTCGGGTCGTGGAACGCCTACCTGCTGCCGTTGCTCCTGCTGCAGGGCGACATGAAGACCCTGCCGCTCGGTGTCGCCGACTTCTCCTCCGAGCACTCGTCCGACACCGCCGGTGTGTTCGCGTTCACCACGCTCGCCATGATCCCGGCGCTCGTGTTCTTCCTGGCGATGCAGAAGCGCATCGTCAACGGACTGCAGGGCGCGGTGAAGGGATGACCGCGCAGAGAGAGGACCGCATGCCGACCGAGACCGTGGTCGAGGGCCAGACCGGGCCGGCACCTGCCGCCCCGCAGGTCTCCGACAGGGTCGCCGCGCTGCACGCGGAGATGACCCTCGAGGAGAAGCTCGCCCAGATCGTCGGGTACTGGCTCGACCAGGGCGGGGAGGTCGTCGCGCCCATGCAGGGCGAGATGGCTGCAGGGCAGGCAGGGTCCGACCGGCTCGGCGAGGTCACCCGGCACGGGATCGGCCACTACACGCGGGTGTACGGCACCCGCCCGGTCGAGCCGGTGGAGCGTGCCCGCTGGCTGTGGGACGAGCAGCGCCGGCTCAAGGCCTCGACCAGGCTGGGCATCCCGGCGCTCGTGCACGAGGAGTGTCTCACCGGCCTCGCCGCGTGGCAGGCCGCCACGTTCCCGACGCCGCTCGCCTGGGGCGCGTCGTTCGACCCGGCGCTCGTCGAGGAGATGGGCGCCGTGATCGGCGACTCGATGCGCACGCTCGGTATCCACCAGGGCCTCGCACCCGTGCTCGACGTCGTGCAGGACCCGCGTTGGGGCCGTGTCGACGAGTGCATCGCCGAGGACCCGTATGTGGTCGGCACGGTCGGGACGTCGTACGTCCGGGGCCTCCAGGGCGCCGGGGTGCACGCCACCCTCAAGCACTTCGTCGGGTACTCCGGCTCGCGGGCAGGGCGCAACCACGCCCCGGTCTCTGCCGGTCCGCGCGAGGTCGCCGACACGTACCTGCCTCCGTTCGAGATGGCTGTGCGTGACGGCGGTGCGCGCTCCGTCATGGCGTCGTACAACGACCTCGACGGCGTGCCCAACCATGCCGCCCACGAGTACCTCACCGAGATCCTGCGGGACGAGTGGGGCTTCGACGGCGTCGTGGTGGCCGACTACTTCGGAGTGGCGTTCCTGCAGGTCATGCACGCCGTGGCGGCTGATCGTGGCGACGCCGCCGGGCAAGCGCTCGCCGCCGGTCTCGACATCGAGCTCCCGACCGGTGACGCCTACCTCGCCCCGCTCGCCGAGGCGGTGCGGGACGGCCGGGTCGACGAGGCGTTCGTGGACCGGGCCGTGCTGCGGGCGCTGGCGCAGAAGGAAGAGCTCGGGCTGCTCGACCTGGACGCCTTCACCGGTGAGCCGCCCAGCACCGTCGACCTGGACTCCCCGCGGCACCGCGCCGTGGCGCGGCGGCTCGCCGAGGAGTCCGTGGTCCTGCTGTCCAACGACGGCACGCTCCCGCTGAGCGGCTGGTCGGAGGCACCGCGCCGGGTGGCGGTCGTCGGGCCCAACGCCCACCGGGCCGACGCGCTCATGGGGTGCTACTCGTTCGCCAACCACGTGCTGGCGCACCACCCGGAGCACCCGCTGGGCTTCGAGATCCCCACCGTGTTCGAGGCGCTGGGCGGTGCTTTCGCCGACGCCGGCGTGCAGCAGCCCACGCTCGTGCACGCCCGCGGCTGCGAGGTCGACGGGACGGACACCTCCGGGTTCGGGGAGGCCGTCGCGGCGGTGCGCTCCGCGGACGTCGGGATCGTCGTCGTCGGCGACCAGGCCGGTCTGTTCGGCCGCGGCACCGTCGGCGAGGGGAACGACGTCGAGTCGCTCGACCTGCCGGGCGCGCAGCGTCAGCTCGTCGAGGCGCTCGTCGCCACGGGGACCCCGGTCGTCATGGTCGTCGTCTCCGGGCGTCCGTACGCGATCGACTGGGCGCTCGACGGCGACCAGCGGCCGGCCGCGGTGGTCCAGTCGTTCTTCCCCGGCGAGGAGGGTGGCACGGCGATCTCGGGCGTGGTCGCCGGCGGCGTCGTCCCGTCCGGGCGGCTGCCCGTGTCCCTGCCGCGATCGGCCGGGGCGCAGCCGTACACCTACCTGCACCCGATCCTCGGCGGTCCGAGCGACGTCACGTCGGCCGACTCGACGCCGGCGCGCCCCTTCGGGTTCGGGCTGTCCTACACGGAGTTCGGCTACTCGGAGCTGGAGGTCGACGCCTCGGCGCCGACGCACGGCTCGTTCACGGTGTCCGTGCGCGTGACGAACACGGGCGACGTGGCGGGTGCCGACGTCGTCCAGCTGTACGGGCGCGACGTCGTGGGCTCGCTGCCCCGACCGGTGGTCCAGCTGCTGGCCTACGAGCGGGTCGAGCTCGCTCCGCAGGAGTCGGTGGTCGTCGCGTTCGCCGTGCCGGCCGCGCGGTTCGCGTTCACCGACCGTAGCCACCGGCGCGTCGTCGAGCCGGGCGACGTCCAGGTGTGGGTCGGCTCGCACGCCACCGCGACGGACGGGGCAGGTCTCGACGACCTGGAGGAGGCCACCGGGGGCGCGATCACCAACGAGAAGGCGGTCGCACGCCGGGACATCCCCGGGACCGCGACACCCCGAGCGACGCTCACCCTGACGGGCGAGGTCCACGCGGTGACGGCGGTGGACCAGCGGATCGCGACCACCGCCGTCGCGAGGTAGGAGCGGGCTCGCCGGCCGGCGCGGTCGTGGGACAGTAGGCGGATGCGGGTCGACATCTGGCTGTGGGCGGTGCGGCTCTTCAAGAGCCGCTCCGTCTCCGCCTCCACGCTGCGCGCCGGCCGTGTCCGGGTCAACGGCACGGTCGCCAAACCGGCGACGTCCGTGACGGTCGGCGACCGCATCACGTGGCGCGATCCCTTGCGGGAGCGCATCGTCGTCGTGCGCGAGCTGGTCCCCAAGCGGGTCGGCGCGCCGATCGCCGCCAAGGCCTACGAGGACCAGAGCCCGCCGGTGCCGACGCGCGAGGAACGTGCCGCCGTCGGGCTCCGGGAACGGGGCGCCGGCCGGCCCACCAAGCGGGAGCGGCGCGAGATCGACAAGCTCCGCGGACGACGGCGGTAGCGGGCAGCGCTACGACCTCGGCGACGGCGGTACCACCTCGGCGGGTGGGTCAGACACCGAGCGTCCGCGCGGACCAGGACAGGCCGAGCGCCTGCAGCACCTCGTGCGGGTCCCGCTCGGCGACGTCCGTGTAGGCGCGCAGGGACATCACGGACGCGGTGAGCATCGTGGTCATCACCTGACGGGCCAGCCGGGGGTCCCGGCTCGCCTCGTCGAGGAGCTCCTGGACGATCCGTGATCGGATCCCGAGGTCCGGATCAGTGCACGCCGTCAACAACGCGATGGTGGTCGCGCCCGCCTCGTTCTCCATGGCATCCCCCGATGTCCAGACCGATGCCTCCGGTCTACCCCACGGGTGATGGTCGCGCGAGCGGGGAGCGCTCCCTGTCTACCTGTCGGGACGCCGACCGGACGCCTGCCGGTACCGCTACGATCAGGCCCGACGACCGACGGGTCGTCGGACGAACGACACGACGGAGCAGACGTGGCACGCGCGGACCGGACCCGAACGATCACACCGGGGCGCATGTTCCGCCGAGGGACGACGGCGGTGCTCGCCCTCGCGCTCGGGCTGGGCGGCCTGCTCGTCGCACCGGCGGTGGCCCCACCCGCTGCCGCCGCCAACGGGATCACCGAGGAGTCGCACGCCCGGTTCGTCGTCAAGGGCAAGGGCGCCGTGACGGCGAAGGTCACGACGACGATCACCAACGTGACGCCGGACCGCGGCAACACGTACTACTACTGGGACTCCTACGGCATCGGCGTGCCGACCAGCGCCAAGAACGTGCGGGCCACGAGCGGCGGCTCGTCGCTCACCGTGGACCTCAAGGCCGAGCCCGAGGACCCGAACGTCCAGTGGGCCACCGCGAAGTTCTCGCCGCTGCGCTACGGACGCAGCCGCACCATCGTGTGGACGTACGAGATCGGTGGTGCTCCGATCCGCTCCGACCGGTGGACCCGCGTCGGCCCCGGGTACGGCACCTTCGCCGCGCAGGCCACCGGCGACCCGGGCAGGGTCAGTGTCGAGGTGGTCGTGCCGAAGGCGATGACGTTCGACGCCACCGCCGACTTCACCGCCGAGCAGCAGGGCAAGAAGACCGTGTACTCGCTGGACGAGGCCACCGACGACTGGGGGGTGTGGGCTGCCGTGTCGGTGCGCGATCCCGCCAGAGCGGACGAGAAAAAGGTCACGGTCGGCGACGCCACCCTGACCCTGCAGAGCTTCCCCGGGGACAAGACGTGGCGGAAGTTCGCGGCCGACCGCGTGGCCGTCGGCATGCCCGTCCTGGAATCGTTCCTCGGCGCGCCGTGGCCCGGCCGCATCGAGGTCATCCGCGAGGACGTCTCCCCGCAGGTGCTCGGCTACGCGTGGTTCGACGACGCGGGGGACGAGATCGTCCTGGGCGAGGAGCTCGACGAGGCCACCCTCTTCCACGAGCTGGGCCACGCCTGGTTCGACGACGAGCGGTTCGACGGCCGCTGGCTCTACGAAGGGCTGACCGAGACCACGGCGTACCGCGTGATCGCCGCCGTCGACGGCGAGGGCAAGCCCCGCAAGGCCCCGAAGCGGCAGGCTGCCGGCGCCCTGCCGCTGCTCGACTGGACCGAGTCCACGCGCGAGCTCGACACCGAGACGTACGCCTACGCGGCCGCGTACACCGCCGTGCACGGGCTGTTGGGCGACCTCGACGACGAGCAGTTCACCGCGGTCGTCTCGGCCGCCTACGCCGGCGAGGGCGCCTACGAACAGCCGGGTGACACCCGCAGGAACCACGGGCGGGTGGACTGGCAGCGGTTCCTCGACCTCGTCGCCGAACGGGGTGGCGTGGACGGGACGAAGGCCTACGAGAAGTGGGTCGTCGACGGCGCCGGGGCGGCCCTGCTCGGTCAGCGCACCGACGCCCGTGCGGCCTACGCGGACCTCGACGAGGCCGACGGCGCGTGGCAGGTGCCGCTGGGCCTGCGGCGGGACATGACGGACTGGAAGTTCGACGAGGCCGCGGACGCGGTGGCTGCGCTCGACCCCCTCGCACCGCAGGCGGTCGCCGTCCAGCAGGCTGCGGAGACGACCGGCCTCGACGTCCCGGAGACGGTGCGCGCCGCGTACGAGGACGCCGGCACCGAAGCCCACTACACCGAGCTCGCGACGCTGCTCCCGCAGGCCGCCACCACGATAGAGCAGGTCAGCGAGGCGTCCGGGGCCGTCGCCGCGGACAGCGGCCCGGTCACCGAGCTCGGCGAGTCGTTGCTCGACGCCGAGTCCACGGCGCAGAAGGCGCGGACCGCTCTCGCGGCCGGAGAGCTCGACCGGGCGGCGGCGCTCGCGGACGAGACCTCCGAACAGGCCGATCGCGCGCTGTGGATCGGCCTGGCCGCGATCGTCGCCGGGCTGCTCCTGCTCGCCCTCCTCGTGCTCGTGCCGGTGCTGCTGGTGCCGCGCCGCCGTCGTCGGCGTGCGGCACGGCTGACGGCGCCCCAGGTGGTGGCGGTCATCCCCGCCCCCGGCGTGACGACGGACGGCGTGACGACGGACGGTGCGGCGCCCCAGGACGCGGCGCCGGAGGACGCCGGGGTTGCGGAGGACGTGGACCAGACGGCCGACGACGGCACTGACGGAGCGAAGACGCCCGTCGGCAGCTGAGAGCGCGGGGTGCGGCGACGCTCTCTCGGCGCCCCGCGTGTCCTGATCGGGACCTTTGGCCCGCCGATCAGGGTCGACGTACCCCCAGGTGAGGGCCGTTCCCCCCTGCCGTGGCGCGGTGCTCGGTGGAGATGCTGGTCTCGTCGCCCGGAGATGACCGGGCAGCGAGGGCCGGGCTCCCGGCCGAAGGAGGAACCATGACCACCACCGTCCGGGACACGCAGGGCGTCCCCACCGCACCGGCTCGCACCGGGCTCTCGCCCGTCGCTGCGATCACGTTCGCGGTGCTCCGGCTGCTCATCGCCTTCCAGTTCCTGTGGGCCTTCGCGGACAAGACGTTCGGTCTGGGACTGGCGACACCGGCCGAGAACGCCTGGATCTCCGGTGGTTCGCCGACGGAGGGCTTCCTGAGCCACGTCGAGGGCCCGTTCGCCGGGTTCTTCGGGGCGCTGGCCGGGGTCGCCGTCATCGACTGGCTGTTCATGCTCGGCCTGCTCGGCATCGGCCTGGCGCTCGCGCTCGGCATCGGGATGCGGGTCGCCGCCGTCTCGGGTGCCCTGCTGCTGGTCATGATGTGGATGGCTGCCCTGCCGATCGACACCAACCCGTTCCTGGACGACCACCTCATCGAGGCCGTCGCCCTGATCGGCCTGGCCGCCGTCGCCGCCGGCGACACGTTCGGTCTCGGGCGCCGCTGGGCAGCGACAGACCTGGTCAAGCGTTACCCGGTCCTGCGCTGAGCGCGTCGCGGGATCGTCCGCGTCGACCGCCTCGAGGCCGTCCCTGGCCTCGAGGTCGTCGGTGCCACACCATGGAAGTACAGCGACCGAGGAGGACGTGATGAGCAAGCGTCACGGAGTAGTCGTCGGCGTCGACGGCTCGACGGACAGCAACCAGGCGCTCTACTGGGCGGCGGCCGAGGCCGTCCGCCGCAAGGCACCTCTGACGGTGGTGAGCGCGTACGACGTCGCGACCGTCCCGGGCGCCACGGGCTACGGCATCGGTCCCGACGCGATGCGAGAGGAGGCCGCCGCGGTCGTCGGACGGGCTGCCGAGCACCTGACGAAGGCCCGCGAGGAGTGTGCGAGCCAGGTGCCGGAGGCGGACGACATCAGCTGGGAGACGGTCAGCGGTTCGGCAGCGGGCGCGCTCGTCGACCGCTCGGCGACCAGCGCTCTCGTCGTCGTCGGCCGGCGCGGCCTGAACGCCTTCGACCGGGTCGTCCTGGGGTCCGTCTCCGGGGTCGTGTCGGCCAGGGCGAGGGGGCCGGTGGCCATCGTGCCGTTCGACCCCGTCGCGGCCGACTCGGACTGCCCGGGCGACGTCATCGCAGCGGTGTGGCGGGTTGTGGCGGCCGTCGACTTCGACGAGCACCTGGGTCGCGTCCTCGACGTCGCGTTCGAGGAGGCCCAGCACGCCGGCGTCCCGCTGCTGCTCGTCCACGCGCTGCGCTCGGAGTTCATCGCCGGACCGTACGCGATGGAGACCGCCTGGGCGCACGAGAACGCGAGCGACGTGACGGCTCGTCTGCGCGAGGAGCTGGACGCCTGGCAGCAGAAGTACCCGGACGTGCAGTGGACCGTCGAGACGGCACGCGGGTCGATCGTCGACGTGCTGGCCCGCCGGCTGAGCCGGCACGACCTGGCGGTGATCGGGGGCCGTCCGCACGCCCCGATCCTCGGGCGGATCTTCCGGTCGGACGCCGACCGTCTCGGCCGGGACGTCGAGTGCCCGATCATCGTGGCGCACGAGCAGCGCTGACCGCCTCGCACGCGTAGCGTGACCGCCATGAGCGAACAGACGGTGCGGGTCTTCCTCGTGGACGACCACGAGGTGGTGCGCCGCGGCGTCGCCGACCTCCTCGAGGCCGAGCCGGACCTCGAGGTCGTCGGCGAGGCGGGGTCGGCTGCCGAGGCGCTGGCCCGGATCCCGGCCCTGCGGCCGGACGTTGCCGTGCTGGACGTCCGGCTGCCCGACGGCGACGGCGTGAGCGTCTGCCGGGAGCTGCGATCCGGCACCGACGTGGCCTGCCTGATGCTCACGTCGTTCGACGACGACGAGGCGCTGTTCGACGCGATCCTGGCCGGGGCCGCCGGCTACGTCCTCAAGCAGGTGCGCGGCAGCGACCTGCTGTCGGCGATCCGGACGGTCGCGGCGGGCGGGTCGACGCTCGACCCGCGGGCGGCCCGGCTGGTCATGGAGCGCATGCGTGCGCAGGACCATCCCGCGGCGGACCCGCTCGGGGACCTCACCGCGCAGGAACGCCGCGTCCTGGCGCTGATCGGCCAAGGGCTCACGAACCGGCAGATCGGCGCCGAGCTGTACCTCGCCGAGAAGACGGTCAAGAACTACGTCTCCAGCGTTCTGGCGAAGCTCGGCCTGGAGCGCCGCGTCCAGGCGGCCGTGCTCTCGACCCGCCTCGAGCAGCACCCGTGAGCGCAGCACCTGAGACAGCGGCCGCCGACGGCGCAGCTACCGGTTCAGCGGGACGCGCCAGCGCAGCGTGGTGCCCGGCCGGGTCCGTTCGACGCTGAACGTCCCGTCCAGCTCGGCGGCACGGCGCTCGAGGTTCGCCAGGCCGCTGCGCGGGGCGTCAGCGGGGATCCCGCGGCCGTCGTCGGACACCGTGAGGACGACGTCGTCGCCCGCGACGAGCTCGACGCCGACACGGCGTGCCGCGGCGTGGCGGGCGACGTTGGACAGCGCCTCCCGCAGCACCGCCACGAGGTGGTCCGCCATGGTCGTCGGCACCAACGTGTCCACCGGTCCGGCCATGTGCAGCGCCGGGGTGAAGCCCAGGGTGCGGGAGGCGGCGTCGGCCTCGGCGACGAGACGGGCGCGCAGGCCGACACGCCGCACCGCGCCCGTGGAGGGCTGCAGGCCGCGGATCGTGGTGCGGATCAGGCTGATCGTCTCGTCCAGGTCGGTGACGGCACGGGTGACCCGGTCGGCGTCGGCCGCCGCGTCGGGCCGGTCCTGCAGCCGTCGGCCGACCCCCTCCAGCGACAGGCCGGTGGCGTACAGGCGCTGGATCGCCAGGTCGTGCAGGTCCCGCGCGATGCGGTCCCGGTCGCGGACGACGGCGAGCCGTTCGGCGTCGTGACGTCGTTCGGCGAGCTCCAGGGCGAGCGCCGCCTGGGACGCGAACGCGGACAGCGCGTCGATGACCACCCGGGGGAACGCCTGCGTGCCGAGCCGTCGCCCGACGGTCAGGACGCCGGACGTCCTGCCAGGGCCGCCGAGCGGCAGCGCGGCGAGCGGCCCGACGACGCTCGGCGGGTTGAACGAGAGCGTCTGCCGACGGTCGGACGCGGCGTCAGGAGTGACGACCGGCCGGCCGGAGGTGTAGGCCTCCGCGGCGAACGTGCCCTCGACGGGGACGAGCGTGCCCACCAGGCCCTCGGTGCCGGGACCGTGCGCCGAGCGCACCCGGAGGTGGCCGTCCGCGTCTCCGCTGACGGTGACCAGCACCGCGACGTCCGCAGCGGCGACCTGCAGCGCCTCCTGGGCGACGGCGTCGAGCACGAGCTCGGGCGGGTCGCCCTCGAGCACCCGGCGGGAGATCTCGTCGTTGCCGTGCGCCCATCGCTCCCGCAACGTCGCCTCGCTGTAGAGCCGGGAGTTCTCGACGGCGACGCTCGCGGCAGAGGCCAGGGCCTCGACGAGATGCTGGTCCTCGGGGGTGAACTCGCCCTCGCCCCGCTTGTCGGTGAGGTAGAGGTTGCCGAACGGGTTGCCGTGCACCCGCAGGGGGACCCCGAGGAACGACCGCATCGGCGGGTGGTTCGCCGGGAACCCGACCGAGCGTGGATCCGCGCTCAGGTCGGGCAGCCGCACGGGGACCGGGTGCCGGATCAGCTCTCCGAGGAGACCCTTTCCGCGCGGGTAGGGGCCGATGGCCTGGATCTCCTCCTCGCTCAGCCCCACGGTGATGAACTGGGCGATCTGGCCGTCGTCCCCGACGATGCCGAGGGCGGCGTAGCGGGCGTCGACCATGTCCGCCGCCGCCTGGACGACGCGATGCAGGGTCCCCTCCAGCTCGAGACCGCGGCCGACGGACAGCACCGCCTCGAGCAGGACGTCCGCGTCGTCGGTCATGGGTTCACGGTAGCGGCGTCCGAGCTGTCCGGCCCGGGACCTTCGGCCTCCCCGGAGGGGGCGGGTGCCCCTGCCGCGGACCCGTGCCGCTGTGGCGTACTGGAGTCCTGGAGCGGAGGAGGACGCCATGAGCACCATGCGGTACGGAGTCGTCGTCGGGATCGACGGATCGCCGGCGGGCGAGCAGGCCATGGAGTGGGCGGCTGCCGAGGCGGTGCGTCGCCGGACCGGGCTGACGGTGCTCACCGCCTACGAGGTCACCACGGTGCCCTACGTCGACGGCTACGGGCTCGGCCCCGCGGCTCGGCGCGCCGAGGCGCAGGACGTGGGCGACAAGGCGCTGGACCACCTGGCGGACGCGCGCCGGCAGCGACCCGGGCTCGTGCCGGACGCCGCCGACGTCGACGTAGAGGTCGTCGAGGGTGCGGCCGCCGGGGTGCTCGTCGAGCGCTCGGCCGCGGCCGAGCTGGTCGTCGTGGGCAGGCGCGGCCTGCACGCCGTCGACCGGCTGGTGCTGGGCTCGGTGTCCGCAGCGGTCTCGGCGATGGCGCGGGGAGCGGTCGCGGTGGTGCCGATCGATCCCGTCGCGCAGCGGTCCGCGTGCCCGGCCGACGCCGTCGGGCCGGTGTGGCGGGTCGTCGCCGCCGTGGACTTCGACGACCACCTCGGCCGGGTGCTCGACCTGGCCTTCGACGAGGCCCGGCACGCCGCGGCACCGCTCGTGGCCATCCATGCGCTGGCACAGAGCTTCGTCGCCGGGCCGTATGCCGCGGCGGGGGCCTGGGTGCACCAGTACGAAGACGAGGCGATCGCCAGTCTGCACGAGGAGATGCGGCGCTGGGCGGAGAAGTACCCGACCGTGCAGTGGTCGGTCGAGGTAGCGCACGGCACGACGATCGACGTCCTGACCCCCCGCCTCGGCCGCCACGACCTGATCGTGGTCGGAGGGCGCAGGCACACGCCGATCACGGGCCGGATCCTGCGCTCGGTGGCCGACCGGCTGACCCGGGACGTGTCCTGCCCCGTCATCGTGGCGCACGGCTAGCGACGGCGCCGGCAGGACTCCGACCTGGCGGTCCTCCTGCGGAAGTCAGGCGCGGTTCGTGCCGGTCGCAGGCAGGATCCGCTGGAACAGCAGGTGATCCTGCCACTCGCCCGCGATGCGCAGGTACTGCGGAGCCGTGCCGATGCGCTCGAACCCGGCACGCTCCAGCACGCGCTGGGACGCCGTGTTGTGAGGGAGCGTCGCCGCCTGCAGGCGGTGCAGCCCGAGGTCGTCGCGGGCGAGAGCGACCGTGGCGTGCACCGCCGCGGACATGATCCCGCGGCCGGCCAGACCGACGTCGACCCAGTAGCCCAGGTGACCGTTCTGGAACACGCCCCCGACGACGTCGTTGACGTTGACCCGGCCGACGATCTCACCGCTGCGTTCCAGGACGAGCGGCCACTGCCGCCCGGCCTCGTGCTCGCGGAGCCCGGCGAAGACCTGCGCGGTCTGGCGCTCGGCCGTGAAGAACGCCTCGGTCCGCGCCGGCTCCCACGGCGCCAGGTGATCGCGGTTGCGGGAGTAGGCGTCGGCGAGAGCAGCTCCGTCGCCGGGCCGCAGCAGCCGCAGGGTGACGCCGTCGTGCAGGGAGAACGGGAGCGGCATGAGGGCGAGCCTATCTACCCGCCCTCGGACTCCGAGCGCAGCCGCGGTTCGGTGCGCAGCTCAGGGTTGTAGCCGGCCTTGTCGGCGTAGAAGGTGCGGATGCGGTCCATGTCGGCTCCGACGTCACCGGTCAGCTCCAGCGTGGGCCCCAGCCCGGTGGTCATCGTGGTGCGGTCCACGTAGCCGAGGGTGACCGGCAGCCCGGCCTCCTGGGCGATGCGGTAGAAGCCGGACTTCCAGCCGTCGCCCGAACGGGTGCCCTCCGGCGTGACGACCAGGTGGAAGACCTCGCCCCGGGAGACGTGGTCCAGGACGTCGACCACCACGCGCGACGGGTCGCGGCGGTCGACGGGGATGCCGCCCAGCCGCCGCATGACCGGCCCCTTCCAGCCGCTGAACAGCGTGTGCTTGCCCAGCCAGCGGATGTCCATGCCGAGCCGCCACGAGATGGCGAGCATCAGCACGAAGTCCCAGTTCGAGGTGTGCGGAGCGCCGATGAGGATTCCCGCCCGGTCAGGGACCGGCTCGCTGCGGAGGGTCCACCGGCTGATCCGCCAGAAGAGGCCTGCGACGGCGCGGCGCAACGAGGTGAGCATCGTGCGAGTTTAGTCGCGCGGCGCCGCCGCGGTACGCCCTACCGGGCTCGGAGCGAGCGCCAGAGGTGAGCCCAGTGCCCCGGAGCCAGGTCGCGCGGCAGCGCCCTGGCTGCCACGCCGCAGGCGGCCAGCAGCGCGTGCGCCTCGCGGCGAGGCGTCCTGGTGGCGCCGGCGGCGACGTCGGCCAGGGTGCGGCCTCGCCCCGTGAAGACCCGACGGACGAACGCCTCGTAGGCGTTGCGCTCGCGGGCCGGGACGAGCGGTTCCGAGCGGCGGGCCACGGCCAGCAGGCCGCCGTCGGCCCCCGGGACAGGCCGGAAGTGGCGGGCCGGGACCCGGCCGTGCAGCGTGAACGTGAACCACGGCCCGGCTTGCGCCGTCATCATCGTCGTCCCGCCCACACCGGCCCGCTTGCGGGCCACCTCCCACTGGGTGAGCAGGACGGCGTGCTCCCAGCTGTCGCGGGAGAGGAGGCGCCGCAGCACGGGGGTGGTGACGTGGAACGGGACGTTGCTGACCACGACCGGCCGGTCGAGAGGGTGGCGCAGCACGTCCGCGTGCTCGACGTGCACGTCCGGCAGGCGGCGTCGCAGTCGCCGGACGAGGTGCTCGTCGAGATCGATCGCGGTCAGGTCGCGGCCGAGCCGGGCCAGCGGGACGGTGAGGGCACCGTCGCCGGCCCCGATCTCGAGGACCGGGCCGTCGGTGGCGGCGACGAGACCGACGATGCGGTCGATGGTGGGGCGGTGGACGAGGAAGTTCTGGCCGAGCTCATGGCGGCCGCCATGGCGGGAACGGGTAGACACGGGTGCGCTCCGAGCGAGAGATGCGGAGCACCCCGACGAGCGTCAGGGCATGACGAGATGACGCGCGGCCGGGGTGCGAGGACGTCCCGGACGACGGCGCGTGGCGTGGTGGACCCGCGGACGCGCCGTCAGGCGCGGCGGTCGCGGAAGAGCAGCGCCGTCGACGGCGCGCAGCAGAGAGTTCCCATGACGGGGACGGTAGTGCGGAGGCAGCGACGGGATCGAGCGAATTTCCGGGGACGTCCGGGACGGCGGACCGGGCCGTGTGCCAGGATCAGGACATGGCTGCTGACGATGTGTGGACGACCGTCGACGACTACCTGGTGGGCGAGCTGGTCGCAGAGGACGAGGCGCTGGTTGCCGCCCGTGAGCTGGGGCGGGAGCGTGGCCTGCCGCCGATCGAGGTGGCCCCGAACCAGGGGGCGTTCCTCGCCCTCGTGGCGCGGATGGCTGGCGCGCGGCGGGTCCTCGAGCTGGGGACGCTCGCCGGCTACAGCACCATCTGGCTCGCGCGGGCCGTCGGGGCGCACGGGCACGTCACCACCGTCGAGCTCGACCCCCGGCACGCCGAGGTGGCGCAGGAGAACCTTGCGCGGGCCGACGTCGGCGAGCGGGTCGAGATCGCGGTCGGTCCGGCGCTCGACGTGCTGGCCCGTCTCGCCGAGTCCGGCACCGAGCCCTACGACCTCGTGTTCCTCGACGCCGACAAGGCGAACATGGCGGCCTACCTCGAGCTCGCGCTGCGGCTGACACGCTCCGGCAGCGTGATCGTGGGTGACAACGTGGTGCGCCGCGGCGCCGTCGTCGACCCGTCCAGCGACGACCCGAGCGTCCAGGGCTCGCGAGCGTTCCTGCACGCGCTCGGCAACGACCCGCGGCTGGAGGCGACGGCGCTACAGACGGTCGGCTCGAAGGGCTGGGACGGGTTCGCGATCGCGCGCGTGCGCTGAGGTTCGCCGGGGAGCTGCTCACGCGTGCCTCAGGCGAGGCTGCGCTCGACGACCCGGGCTGCCGCCGTCGCGCCGTCCTCGCCCTGATAGGCCTCTCGCACCTCCGCGGCGGCAGTGCGGACGGCCGGGTCGAACAGTGCGCGGTGCACCCCCGTGCGGAAGTCCTGCGTGCCCACCCGCCGCGGCGAGACGACGACGGCGTTGCCGCGCTCCTCGCAGCGGCGCACGTTCCACGTCTGCTCCGGCTGGAGGCCCATGCCGACGAACGGCACGCCCGTCGCGCACGCGGTCTGCACCGTGCCCTGCCCGCCGTGCAGCACGGCGGCGCCGACCAGCCCGCCGAGCCGGTGGGCGGGCAGCAGGTCGGTGACGTGCACGTTCGGCGGCAGGACGTCGTCGTCCCGCAGGTAGTGACGCACGGGCGCGACGACGTTCACCGGCAGGTCGCCGAGCGCTCGCGCCGTTCTCAGCACCAGCGCACGGCTCGCCGACGACCCGAGCCCGAGGTACACCAACGGCTCCGGGGCGGCGGCCAGCTCCTCGACGACAGCCGGCAGCGGCGCGTCGAGGTGGGCGAAGATCGGGCCGACGCGCTCGAAGTCGTCCGGCAGGTCGACGCCCTCGAGCTCCCAGGCCGTCTCGGTGAGCAGGTTGTGGTCGGCCCGGATCAGCTCGGCGACGGTGCGCGGCGCCGGGACTCCGTGCTCCCGGGCGACGGTCGTGAACGCCCGCGGGGCGAGCGGCGCGGAGGTGTAGACCCAGCGGAAGGCCGACGTCGCGACCCGGTCCGCCGCCCGGGCCAGGCCGCTCCGGCCGCGCACGAACCCCATCCGGCGGGTCTGCGCCACCTGCGGCCCGGTCAGCGCGAACGGGACCGGGTAGTACAGCGGGACGCCCTCGGCCCGGGCCGAGAGGAACGACGTGAGGTTCGAGCCGGTCACCATCGCGCGGGCGCCGGTCTCCCGGACGACGCTGCGCTCGACCCGCACGCGCTCGCGGACCAGATCGGTGGTGAACGGGCTGCGCACCGACCGTCCCTGGTCGAACGCGAGCGCCTGGTCCCGTTCGGCACGCGTCCAGGCGGGCTCGCACGCCCGGTAGGGGAACCCGGCGTCGCGGACCAGGTCGACGTAGTCGTGCTCGTAGCCCATGAAGACGGCCGAGTGCGCCGGGTCGAGGGCGCGGGCGACCTGGATCATGCGCGTGGTCTCGGCCAGGTTGAACATCACCGGGCAGAACAGGACGGTGCTCATGCATGCCTCTCGTCGAGGATCAGGTGCAGCGGCGGTGTGCCGGCGCTCTAGCATCGTCCTCGTGATCACTCGTGAAGAGATCCTGGCGCGCGCCGCCGATGGCGGCAACCGGATCCCGCTGCTCACCGTCGCCGAGTTCTTCGACGGCAACGACGTCGAGGACTCGATAGCGCCGAACCAGCACGGCTACGGACGGCCCGGCCTCGCCGAGATCGCCGCTCGGCTGCGGGACCTCGAGGCCGACGACGCCGTGGCGTGGGTGCGGGTGCAGCTGCACGAGGAGATGTTCGAGGACGGCTACGACGACGTCTCGGCGGAGTCGGTGGCGATCTGCACGGCGTTGCCCGCCGGCGTCGTGGACGCGCGCCTCGGTGTGGAGGAGCTGCAGGCGGAACCGGTCTGGGAGGGACTTTCCTACGACCGGGACGAGTTCTGCGAGCTGCCGCCCGTGCCGGACGGGCAGCGGGTGCTGACGCTGGTCTGGGACTGACCTCAGTTCGTCGGTCCGTCCGGGACGTCGAGCTCCGGGAGGTCGGGCACGACGATCTCCGGGATCTCGGGGACCTCCACGTCGAAGGTCGGGATGTCGACCGGCTCGCGCTCCTCCCACTCCTCCATCCGCTCCCGGTTCTCGCGCAGGACGCAGCTGATCCGGGTGTAGCGCGACCCGCTGCACGCCGGTTCCGAGCCACCGGAGCCGGGCGTCGTGACGTACCGACCGTCGGCGTCGTGCTCGTTCGGCAGGACGGGTACGTGCGCGACGGCGACCAGCCCGCCCGCGCCGAGCGCCGCGGTGGTCACGAAGAGGACGACGAGCCCGACGGCGCGGCGCGCACGCAGCCGCCAGACGACCAGGACGCCCGGCAGCAGCCACGCGACGGCGCCGAGAGCGGCGACGGGCAGTGCGTCCGGACGGGCCGCCCCCGCCGCGACCGCCGCGTTGAGCAGGGCGACGAGCCCGACGATCACGGCCCGGCGCGCCGTGGCCGCGCGATAGCTGGCACGCAGCGCGTCGGCGCGGGCGCGTCCCGGCTCCGAGGTGGAGAGGTATCCGGCGCTCCGAGCGTGCCGCAGCATGGTGCCCGGCAGCATGGCCGACCCGGTCCCCGCGACCAGCAGGGTGAGCGCGAGGAGGACGAGGAACCACCGGACGGCGACGGCGTCGCGCAGCCCGAGGAGGGCGGCCAGCGTGAGGACCGAACCCGCCCAGCCCGCGATCAGCGCGGCCGCACCGAGCCGTCCGGACCAGGTGCCGTCCAGCAGGCTGCGGCGCACCAGCACGCGGGGGACGTGGCGCAGCACCGACCAGGTCCGCAGTGCGGAGATGCCGAGCGCGACGGCGAGCACCACCGCCCAGAACCGCAGGGAGACGTGCTGCGAGTCGCTCATCTGCCACGCCACGGCGAGGGCGCTGGTCGTCAGGACGGCGATGGCGGTGTCCATCGGTGCGAGCAGGCGTTGCCAGACGCGCAGGAACAGCACGTAGCCCGCCTCGGCGTGCTCAGGGTTCTGCGCAAGGACCCCGACGAGCGCACGGGAGTGCTGCCCGTCGTCCTCCGAGAGCTGGGCGTCGGCGTAGAGCAGGCCCTCGTGCTGCGGAGCCACCGCCAGTCCTTGGTGAACGAGCGCGCGCGCACGATCGCGTTCCCCGAGCCGTGCGTGGATCGATGCGGCGCCGAGCAGCCGGCTCGGGTTCTCCGGCTCGAGCTCAAGAGCCCGGGCGACCCGGTCCATCGCCAGCTCACGCTCCGGGCGTCGCACGCGACCGCTGGTGAGCACGTCGGCGTGCTGCACGAGGGTCGCGGCGTCGTCGGGCTGCAGCTCGATCGCGCGTTCGACGGCGGCCCGCGCCTCGGCCAGCCGGCTGCGGTTCTGCAGCGCGACGGACAGCAGCACGTGCCCCTGCGCGTCGTCCGGCGAGCTCGCCACGACCTGCTCGAGGATCCGCTGCGCGTCCGCGGAGCGCTGCAGGCGCAGGTGGAGCCACCCCGACGTCAGGTGCAGGCGGGGGTCGTCCGGGTGCTCGGCCAGTGCGGCCTCGACGCCCTCGAGCGCCTGCTCGGGCCGGCCGGCGTCGACCAGCATCTCGGCGCGCGTGACGTACCCGCCGACCGGGTCCTGCACGGGCCGGGGCATGGAACCGGTGCTCACAGCATCCGGCGCGACCGCAGGTACGCCCCCAGCTCGTCGTAGCGCCCGTCGTTGTTGGCGAACGACACGACGTTCCGCGCGGAGTGCAGCCACGCCGTCGTCGACGGCCGCACCTCGGCCAAGGCGGACCGCACGTCGTCCATCGTGATCGGCCGGATCTCGCCCGAGGCGATCGAGTCCATCATCGCCTTCTCGGCGGCCGAGGCGCACAGGTGCTCCAGGTCGGCGCCGGAGAACCCGTCGGTCTGGTCCACGATCGTGGACAACGAGATCCCGGCGATCGGTCGACCCTCCAGGTAGTGGCGCAGGATCGACTCGCGCGCCGGTGCGTCCGGCGGGAGCACGAGGACCATGCGATCGAACCTGCCGGGGCGCAGCAGGGCGCTGTCGACGTCCCAGGGGTGGTTCGTCGCGCCGAGGACGAACAGGCCGTCGTTGTCGGACCCCATGCCGTCCATCTCCTGCAGGAGCTGGTTCACGACCGTCCGCATCCCCGACGACCCCGTGTACTGTGTGCGCTTCCCGCCGATCGCGTCGACCTCGTCGAGGAAGAGGACGGCGGGTGCCAGCTCCCGAGCCCGTTGGAACAGCGCGTGCAGGTTCTGCTCGCTCTCCCCGATGTACTTGTCGAGGATGTCCGCGAGCGTCACCGTGAGGAAGCGCGCGCCCAGCTCACCGGCCACCGCACGGGCCATGAACGTCTTGCCCGTCCCGGGAGGGCCGTACAGCAGCAGCCCGCCGCGCAGGGACTTGCCGAACGCCCGGGCTATCGACTGGTTGCGCATCGGCTCGAGGAAGGCCTCGCGGATGCGCTTCTTCACAGGCTCCAGGCCACCGACGTCGTCCAGCGTGATCGTCTCGCGAGACATCTCGAGCAGGCCCTCGGCCGAGGGGGCGTCGTCGTGCACGGGGACGGGGGACGGCTCGCCGCTCGTGCCGGCAGGAGCGTCCTCCACGAACGGTCGCGGGACGTCGACGCCCAGCTCCGCCTCCACCCGCTCCCAGTCGAAGCCGTGAGCCTCCGACGACGCTGCTTCCGGAGCGGGTTCCGGAGCGGGTTCCGGAGCGGGTGCCGGCTCCGGCGTGGCCGGCGTCCGCTTCGTCAGAGCGCTCGCGGCCTCGGTGACGAGGGCCAGGGCATCACCGTCGGCGGGGTCGAGGCGCAGGGCCGTGCTGGCGTTCTCGAGCGCCTCCGCGGGGCGGTCGTGCAGGAGGAGGAGCCGTGCGTACTGGACGCGCAACGGTGCGTCGTCGGGGGCGGCCTGCACGGCGACAGCCATGTGCTCCAGGATGTCGGACACGGGAGGTCTCCTCGGCTGGCTGCAGAAAGCGGGGGCACCGGACAGTTGGGGATGCTACCGCTCACCTCCCGGCGCCGGCCGGTAGCATGCGTCGACCCGTCGCCGTCGACGGGGCCGTAGCCTTGAAGGAGCACCCGTGCGCAAGAGCCGCATCGCGCTGATCGTCGTCGTCTCCGTCGTGGTCCTCCTGCTCGTCGGGGCGATCGTGGCGGGCCGCTCCCTGTTCGCCATGCCGACCGCGACCAAGGTCGACTCCGTCGTCGGCGAGCTGGACGGCGAGCGCGTGCTCGGCGTCTTCGCCCACCCGGACGACGAGCAGACCGTCAACGGCCTGTTCTGGCGTGCGAAGGACCTGGACGGTGCCTACACGGCGATGGTCACCGCGACGCGGGGCGAGGCCGGGGAGCAGGTGCCGGTCGTCGCGCGGCAGGGCGACCTCGGTGCCGTCCGCGAGGCGGAGGCGTTGAAGAACAGCTTCAACCTCGGTGTCGACGAGCACGAGGTGTGGGACTACCCGGACGGCGGGGTGCCCGACGTCGACGAGGAGGAGCTCGTCGAGCGGCTGGCCGCGACCATGCGACGCGTCCGGCCGGACGTGGTGGTCGGATTCTGGCCGGCGTCCGGCGCGACGGGGCACCTCGACCACAGGGAGATGGGTCGCGTCACGGAGCTGGCGATCGCCCGGCTCGCCGAGGAGGGCGGCTCATACCGGGGGCCCGACCACCTCGTCTACACCATCAGCCCGACGAAGGCGCTCGAGATGTTCGGCGGCGAGCAGGGGCGGCTGGTCGTGGAGAACCAACCCGACCCCGAGTACGCCATGTCGGCCGAGGTCGGCAAGAAGAAGGAAGGCTGGAAGATCCACGCGTCCCAGGAGGACTACCTGCAGGCGTCGTACGGACTGCCCACCTGGTTGGTCTATCTGCTGTGGGACCAGGAGTTCTACCACGTGCGGGACCTCGTCGCGGACCCTCTCGCCTGACCGGGCGCACCCGGCCGCGGCGCTCTCGGGGGACACTGGACCACAGCAATGTCTGTTGAGTTGAGGAGTTCTAGGTGCCCCAGGGGACAGTTCGATGGTTCGACGCCGACCGAGGGTTCGGCTTCATCGACCTCGGGAACGACGGCGATGACCTGTTCGTGCACGCGTCCGAGATCGTCGGCGACGACGGTCCGAAGCTGCTCCGAGAGGGGCAGTCCGTCGAGTTCGAGGTGGGCGAGGGCGACCGCGGCCCGCAGGCGCGCCGCGTCCGAGTCACGGGAGACCGGGCCGCCGACGCCCCCGTGGGCGTGCTCGGCACCGTCAGCTGGTACGAGCCCGCCAAGGGGTACGGGTTCGTCACGCCCGACGACGGGCGCGAGATCTTCGTGCACAGCTCGGCCATCGTCACCGGCGGTGTGATCTCGGAGGGTCAGCGGGTGGCGTTCCTCGTCGTCGACGGCGAGAAGGGGCCGCAGGCGGACCACCTGCTCCCGCTCGGGGCCCAGGCCGCCGCGGACGCCGGGACCTCTGACGGCGCGGACGGGACAGTGACCTTCTACGACGGCACCAAGGGCTTCGGGTTCATCGTCCCCGACGCGGGCGGTGAGGACGTCTTCGTCCACGCCAAGGCGCTCGCGGGCGGGCTGACCGAGCTGGTCGAAGGCGCCCGCGTGACGTACGACGTCGTCGCCGGCGACAAGGGGCCGAACGCTCGCCACGTGCAGCTCGTGCGGGGTTCCGGGGGTGCACGCGGGGGCGCGGACCGGGGTCGGTCGAACCGTCCCGCGGGATCGGGCGCGCCGGTGCGCGGCGGCGAGGGCACGGTCGCGCGCTACGACGCGGACCGCGGCTTCGGTTTCATCTCGCCCGACTCCGGGGGCGCCGACCTGTTCGTGCACGTGTCGGTCGTGCGGGGCGACGAGGTCCTCGAGGAGGGCGACCGGGTCCGGTTCAAGGTGCGGCAGAGCGACCGGGGCCCGCAGGCCGACGGCGTCGAGCTGATCTGAGCGGGCGGTCGCGGCTCATCCCCGCCGCGGCTTCGGGAGGGCGGTGGGCTGGATGCCCGGCACGAGCCGGTCCATCATCTGCAGCAGCGCCGACGCCTGGTAGACCTCGGCGGAACCGTCCGCCGGAGGGTTCGAGGATGCCGACGTCTGCGCGTTCGCTCAGAGCGAACGGCCCGTTCCGCCTGCGGGAACATACGCGCCGCGCGCAAGGTTGAGTCAGGCAGGCTCAAGTTTGACGCCGCTGGCTGGACACTCGCGGCACCGCGTCCTAAGTTGAGTGCAGACGACTCAATCCACGTCACGAAGGAGAGCAACCACCATGGCTCGTGCAGTCGGCATCGACCTCGGAACCACCAACTCGGTGGTCGCCGTCCTGGAGGGCGGCGAGCCCACCGTCATCGCGAACGCCGAGGGCGCTCGCACCACCCCGTCCGTCGTCGCGTTCTCCAAGAACGGCGAAGTCCTCGTGGGTGAGGTCGCCAAGCGGCAGGCCGTCACCAACGTCGACCGCACCATCGCGTCGGTCAAGCGCCACATGGGCACCGACTGGTCGCAGGAGATCGACGACAAGAAGTACAGCGCGCAGGAGATCTCCGCCCGCGTGCTCGGCAAGCTGAAGCGCGACGCCGAGGAGTACCTGGGCGAGCCCGTCACCGACGCGGTCATCACCGTCCCGGCGTACTTCAACGACGCCGAGCGCCAGGCGACGAAGGACGCCGGGCAGATCGCCGGCCTCAACGTGCAGCGCATCGTCAACGAGCCGACCGCCGCGGCCCTCGCCTACGGCCTCGACCGGGGCAAGGAGGACGAGCTCATCCTCGTCTTCGACCTCGGTGGCGGCACGTTCGACGTCTCCCTGCTCGAGGTGGGCAAGGACGAGGACGACTTCTCCACGATCCAGGTCCGCGCCACCTCCGGTGACAACCGGCTCGGTGGTGACGACTGGGACCAGCGCGTCGTCGAGCACCTCATCAAGCAGGTGAAGAACTCCTCGGGCGTCGACCTGTCCAAGGACAAGATCGCCCTGCAGCGTCTGCGCGAGGCGGCCGAGCAGGCCAAGAAGGAGCTCTCGTCCGCGACGAGCACCAACATCTCGATGCAGTACCTCTCGATGAGCGAGAACGGGCCCGTCCACCTGGACGAGAAGCTGACCCGCGCGCAGTTCCAGCAGATGACGCAGGACCTCATCGACCGCACCAAGGAGCCGTTCCACGCCGTCATCCGGGACGCGGGCGTCTCCATCTCGGAGATCGACCACGTGGTCCTCGTCGGCGGCTCCACCCGCATGCCGGCCGTGGCCGACGTCGTGCGTGAGCTCACCGGTGGCAAGGAGCCCAACAAGGGCGTCAACCCGGACGAGGTCGTCGCCGTCGGCGCTGCCCTGCAGGCCGGTGTCATCGGTGGTGAGCGCAAGGACATCCTGCTCATCGACGTCACCCCGCTGTCCCTCGGCATCGAGACCAAGGGCGGCGTGATGACCAAGCTCATCGAGCGCAACACGGCGATCCCGACCAAGCGGAGCGAGATCTTCTCCACGGCCGAGGACAACCAGCCGTCGGTGGCGATCCAGGTCTTCCAGGGCGAGCGCGAGTTCACCCGGGACAACAAGCCGCTGGGCACGTTCGAGCTGACCGGCATCGCGCCGGCGCCGCGCGGCGTCCCCCAGATCGAGGTCACCTTCGACATCGACGCGAACGGCATCGTGCACGTGTCCGCCAGTGACCGCGGCACGGGTACCGAGCAGTCGATGAAGATCACCGGTGGGTCGGCCCTCCCGCAGGAGGACATCGACCGGATGGTCAAGGAGGCGGAGGAGCACGCCGAGGAGGACAAGAAGCGTCGCGAGGAGGCCGAGACCCGCAACCAGGCGGAGTCCTTCGCCTACTCGATGGAGAAGCAGGTCGCGGACAACCGCGACAAGCTCCCCGCCGACGTCGTCTCCGAGGTCGAGGCGGACATCGCCGCCGTCAAGACCGCCCTGGAGGGCGAGGACGCCGACGCCGTCAAGACCGCCTACGAGAAGCTCGGGACGTCCTCGCAGAAGATCGGTGAGGCGATCTACTCGGCCGAGCAGGCCGCGGGCGCCGGTGCGGACGGTGCGCCGGCGGACGGCGCCACGCCGGAGTCCGAGAACTCCGACGAGGACGTCGTCGACGCCGAGATCGTCGACGACGAGGACGACAAGAAGGACGCCAAGTGACGCCCGACGAGACGCAGGGAACCCCCGAGCAGCCCGAGGAGGGCCGCTCGGGGGACACCCCCTTCCAGTTCCGGGACAAGCGCAAGGTCGACCCCACCTCGGGCGAGAAGCGTCCGGAGGCCACGCCGTCGGACGCGGCCGACGGCGCGGGTGCGGCGGCCGACGCCGGCGACCCGCTGGAGGCGCTCGACTTCGAGCCCTCGGGCGAGGCGGTCGAGGACTCCGAGCTGCTGCGGGCCAAGGCTCAGGCGGCGGAGAACCTCGACGCCCTGCAGCGGGAGCGCGCGAGCTTCACGAACTACCGCAACCGGGCGCTGCGCGACCAGGAGGTCGCGCGGACCCAGGGCACGCAGGACGTGCTCGTCGCGCTGCTGCCGGTCCTCGACGACATCGAGCGTGCCAAGCAGCACGCCGAGCTGTCGGGCCCGATGGCGGCCATCGCGGAGAAGCTCGACGCGTCGCTGACGAAGTTCGGCATCGAGCGGTTCGGCCGCGTGGGCGAGGAGTTCGACCCCACGCTGCACGAGGCGCTGATGCACAACGCGGACGCCGAGGTCGAGGTCGCCACGATCAACCTGGTGATCGAGCCGGGCTACCGCATCGGTGACAAGGTGGTCCGCGCCGCCCGCGTAGGCGTCGTCGGACCCGAGTGATCGTTGTGGGGGGGGGGTGTTTTGGGCGCAAACCCCCCACCCACGCCCCACCCCCCCCCCAAACCCCC